>NZ_AP022673.1:462500-1100000 GCF_013374115.1 Sphingomonas sp. HMP9
TCGTACATGACCGATAGCGAACTAGTACCGTGAGGGAAAGGTGAAAAGCACCCCGATGAGGGGAGTGAAACAGTACCTGAAACGGATTGCCTACAAGCAGTTGGAGGGCTTTTATGGCCTGACAGCGTACCTCTTGCATAATGGGTCTGTGACTTAATGTATCAAGCAAGCTTAAGCCGATAGGTGTAGGCGCAGCGAAAGCGAGTCTGAATAGGGCGCCAGAGTTTGATGTATTAGACCCGAAACCCGGCGATCTAGGCATGACCAGGATGAAGGTGCAGTAACATGCACTGGAGGTCCGAACCGATTAACGTTGAAAAGTTACCGGATGAGTTGTGTTTAGGGGTGAAAGGCCAATCAAGCCGGGAAATAGCTGGTTCTCCGCGAAAACTATTGAGGTAGTGCCTCGCACGAACACCTTAGGGGGTAGAGCACTGGATGGGCTAGGGGGTCGCGAGATCTACCAAACCTAACCAAACTCCGAATACCTAAGAGTGATATGCGGGAGACAGACGGCGGGTGCTAAGGTCCGTCGTCAAAAGGGAAACAGCCCTGACCTACAGCTAAGGCCCCCAAATCGTATCTAAGTGGGAAAGCATGTGGGACTTCCAAAACAACCAGGAGGTTGGCTTAGAAGCAGCCATCCTTTAAAGAAAGCGTAACAGCTCACTGGTCTAAACAAGAGGTCCTGCGGCGAAGATGTAACGGGGCTCAAGATACGTGCCGAAGCTTAGGGTGTACCACTTATGTGGTACGCGGTAGCGGAGCGTTCCGTAAGCCTGTGAAGCGATCTGGTAATGGGTCGTGGAGGTATCGGAAGTGCGAATGCAGACATGAGTAGCGATAAAGAGGGTGAGATGCCCTCTCGCCGAAAGACCAAGGGTTCCTGCGCAAGGCTAATCCGCGCAGGGTGAGCCGGCCCCTAAGACGAGCCCGAAGGGGGTAGTCGATGGGAACCACGTTAATATTCGTGGGCCTGGTGGTGTGTGACGGATCATGTGTGTTGTCATCCCTTATCGGATTGGGATGGCTTCGAAATGGTTCCAGGAAATAGCCCCACCGTATAGACCGTACCCGAAACCGACACAGGTGGTCAGGTAGAGTATACCAAGGCGCTTGAGAGAAGTGTCCTGAAGGAACTCGGCAAATTGCCTCCGTACCTTCGGAAGAAGGAGGCCCTCACTATGCGCAAGCACTTTGAGGGGGCACAGGCCAGGGGGTAGCGACTGTTTAGCAAAAACACAGGGCTCTGCTAAGTCGGCTTCAAGACGACGTATAGGGCCTGACGCCTGCCCGGTGCCTGAAGGTTAAGTGGAGGGGTGCAAGCTCTGAAATGAAGCCCAGGTAAACGGCGGCCGTAACTATAACGGTCCTAAGGTAGCGAAATTCCTTGTCGGGTAAGTTCCGACCTGCACGAATGGCGTAACGACTTCCCCACTGTCTCCAGGACATGCTCAGCGAAATTGAATTCTCCGTGAAGATGCGGAGTACCCGCGGTTAGACGGAAAGACCCCGTGCACCTTTACTGCAGCTTCAGAGTGGCATTAGGAAGAAACTGTGTAGCATAGGTGGGAGGCTTTGAAGCATCGGCGCCAGCTGATGTGGAGCCATAGGTGAAATACCACCCTGTTTGTTTCTGATGTCTAACCTCGTTCCGTAAGCCGGAACAGGGACCCTCTGTGGCGGGTAGTTTGACTGGGGCGGTCGCCTCCTAAAGAGTAACGGAGGCGCGCAATGGTGGGCTCAGGACGGTCGGAAACCGTCTGTTAGAGTGCAATGGCATAAGCCCGCCTGACTGCGAGACTGACAAGTCGAGCAGAGACGAAAGTCGGTCATAGTGATCCGGTGGTCCCTCGTGGAAGGGCCATCGCTCAACGGATAAAAGGTACGCCGGGGATAACAGGCTGATAACCCCCAAGAGCTCATATCGACGGGGTTGTTTGGCACCTCGATGTCGGCTCATCACATCCTGGGGCTGGAGCAGGTCCCAAGGGTTTGGCTGTTCGCCAATTAAAGTGGTACGTGAGCTGGGTTCAGAACGTCGCGAGACAGTTTGGTCCCTATCTGCCGTGGGCGTCGAAATTTGAGAGGAGTTGACCCTAGTACGAGAGGACCGGGTTGAACATACCTCTGGTGTACCAGTCGTTCCGCCAGGAGCGCAGCTGGGTAGCTATGTATGGACGGGATAACCGCTGAAAGCATCTAAGCGGGAAGCCTCCCTCGAGATAAGATTTCATAGAGCCGTCGGAGACCACGACGTTGATAGATCGGATGTAGAAGTGCGGTAACGCATGGAGCTAACCGATACTAATTGCTCTATTCGCGCTTGAGAGTCTCACACCATCAATGACAACACTGGGCCTAGCCCAACGCGTCTGATGCGTGCGGATGATTAAGACGACGCCAGATTGCCAATCCCCTCGCCGTCGAGGGATTGGTCCAAATACCAATACACCAGCACTCGGTGTTCCGAGAAGTTGGTCTACAAAATGCACGGTATCGATTTTAAAACCCTCAGGCTTTGCAGTAATGCGAAACCCGAGGGACCCAGATATTCACAGTCACGCATGTCGCACCGGCTTCATTGCCTGGTGGCTATAGCGTCGGTGTCCCACCCGATCCCATTCCGAACTCGGCCGTGAAACCCGACTGCGCCAATGGTACTATCGCTCAAGCGATGGAAGAGTAGGTCGTCGCCAGGCATTGAAGCCCGTGCGACATGCAACGCACAACACAATATCAAAACCCATTCACACACGTCTCATACCCCTTCGCTAACGCGAATGTCGCGGGGTGGAGCAGCCCGGTAGCTCGTCAGGCTCATAACCTGAAGGTCACAGGTTCAAATCCTGTCCCCGCAACCACCGCTATAGAACTACAACCGCCGCCCTCACGGGCGGCGTTGTCGTTTGTGGCAAACGCTAGCAAATCGGCGACCTTTGCGAGGACCTCTGCCTCGGGAGAGCTATGTTGGAAAATGGGTGACGGTGGAGGATTGAAGGCGGCGTATCGAGGCGGGTGATGAGCCTGCCGGAACCTCTCAAGGAGAGCGATACGCCATGACCGATACTACCAACGTCGTTCAATTTCGCCAGCCCGATGATGTCGACGATCCGTTGACCGAGGTGCTGCGTGCCGGAGCTCGCCGGCTGCTTGCGCAGGCGGTGGAACTGGAGGCCGAGGCGTTCCTGGCGGCGCGAGACGACCTGCGACTACCCGATGGACGGTCGCGCCTGGTGCGCCACGGGCACGGGCCAGAGCGTCAGGTCCAGACCGGGATTGGCCCGGTGCCGGTGTCGCGCGTGAAGATCCGTGATCGCGGGGGGGCCGAGGAAGGGGAGCGTGTGCGCTTCTCGTCGGCAATCCTGCCGCGCTGGGCACGGCGGACCAAGAGCCTGGATGCGCTGCTGCCGGTGCTGTATCTGCGCGGGGTTTCGACCGGCGATTTTCAGGAGGCGCTCACGGCGCTCCTTGGCAAGGACGCGCCCAACCTTTCGCCGGCGGTGGTCGGTCGGCTCACCGCTGAATGGCAGGTCGAATACGAGCACTGGCAGGCGCGCGACCTATCGGCCCGCCGCTACGTGTATGTGTGGGCGGACGGCGTCTACCTGCAGGCGCGGATGGAGGATCATTCCGAGTGCATGCTGGTGCTGATCGGCGCCACGCCTGAGGGCAGGAAGGAACTGGTCGGCTTCCAGGTGGGCGTCCGTGAAAGCGCTCAGAGCTGGCGCGAGCTGCTCGTCGAGGTGAAACGGCGCGGCCTCGCAATCGCACCCGAGATCGCGGTGGGCGATGGCGCACTCGGCTTCTGGAAAGCGCTCGACGAAGTCTGGCCCAGCACGCGCCACCAGCGCTGCTGGGTGCACAAGATCGCCAACGTACTGAACAAGGTGCCCAAGTCGGTGCAGCCTGCAATAAAAGCTGACCTGCGCGAGATATATAGCGCGCCTGAGCGCGCAGCGGCGGAGAAGGCGATCGCCGTCTTTGTCGAGAAATATAGCGCGAAATACACCAAGGCCGTCGAATGCCTGACCAAGGATCGCGAGAGGCTGCTCACCTTCTTCGACTTCCCCGCCGAGCACTGGGACCATCTGCGGACGTCGAACCCGATCGAGAGCGTGTTCGCGACCGTGCGCCACAGGACGGTGCGTACCAAGGGCGCGCTGTCACCAAAGACGGCACGCCTCATGGTCTTCAAACTCGTCATCGCCGCGTCCAGGAAATGGCGCCGGCTGAAGGGCGAGAACCAGTTGCCCAAAGTCGTCGCTGGTGTCACATTCCGTGACGGCACCGAAGTCGTCGACGGCCAATCAACCCGCGCCGCCTGATCGCCTCGTCACCCAAATTCCGGCATAGCTCGCCTCGGGACCATCCGTGCCGTCCGGGTAGATCGTCACGCTCGATAAGCGTCGCCAGTATCTCTGCCGATTCGCCGCGGGCCGCCTCGGTATCGAGCGTTTCGCGCAAGCGGCCGACCTTCTCTTCGAACAGTTGCAGCAGAGCCGGATGCGGCAGGACCTTGGCCGAAGGCACGGCTGTGGTTGGCGTATGCAACTGTCCTTCCAAGCGCGCTTTCTCGGTCTCCCGTTCGCTAAGGAGCTTCAGCAGGGTAGGGCTGGCTACTGCCGCCAGCATGTTCGCAGCCAGCGCGTCGATCTCGCGGGTGACCACGGCAAGGCGGTCGATGACCAATTGGTCATGGTCCGCCGACGTGCTGATGAGTTGCGCCATCTCACGCTTGAATTCCTCGGCGAATAGCCGGGCGTGGTCCCCGGTTAGCAACCGGTGTTGGAGGATCGAGAGGGTTGCAGTTTCGAGTGGCCCCTTGCGGACCGACACCGTGTTCGAGCAGGTGCCGCGCTCCTTCTGGCCGGCACAACGGTAATAGTCCTTGCCGGATATCGTGTAGGCCGACCCGCAGCAGCTACACATGATAAGGCCCGACAGGAGGTGCTTCTTACGGTTCTGGCGGGCGACCGGAACGTTTGTGCTGGGACGTAGACGCCGCGTGATCTGGGCCTGAACCGCGCTCCACTGCGAGTCGTTGACGATACGAAGATTGGGCACTGAACCGCGCCGGGTTTGCCGGAGGCTCCAACTCCTGAGAAGGTGGAGCCTGTATGAGCAAGACGACGAACAAGTTTGCGCCGGAAGATCGCGAACGCGCGGTACGGATGGTTTTCGACCACGAGCGGGATCATCCCTCGCGATGGGCAGCGGTGGTGTCGATCGCGGAGAAGAGCGGCTGCGTTCCGCAGACGCTGCATGAGTGGGTGAAGAAGGCTGAGGTCAACAGCGGCAAGCGTGCCGGTGTCCCGACCGAGGTTGCAGACAAGTTGAAGGCGCTCGAGCGCGAGGTCCGTGAGCTGCGGCAGGCCAACGAGATTCTGCGCAAGGCGTCCGCATATTTTGCGCAGGCGGAGCTCGACCGCCCGTTCCGGCGATGATCGCGTTCATTGACGATCACCGCGATGCCTATGGGGTCGAGCCGATCTGCCGCGTCCTGCCGATCGCCCCATCCACCTACTACGAGCGCGTCGCGCAGCGATAGGATCCGACACGCCTGTCGGCGCGGGCGCGGCAGGATGCGGTCCTAAAGCCTGAGATCGCGCGCGTGTTCGCCGAGAACTTCGCGGTCTACGGCGTGCGCAAGGTCTGGCGGCAGATGATACGGGAGGGCGTACCCGTCGCCCGCTGTACGGTCGCGCGACTGATGCGCGAGATGTGCCTGGCAGGCGTGATCCGGGGCAAGCCGGTGCGCACCACGATCAGCGACAAGGCGGCGCCGTGCCCGCTCGATCACGTCAACCGCCAGTTCTACGCGCCAGCGCCGAACATGCTGTGGGTCTCGGACTTCACCTACGTCGCGACCTGGGCGGGGTTCGTCTACGTAGCCTTCGTTATCGATACCTATGCTCGGCGGATCGTCGGCTGGCGAGCCAGCAGGATGGCTCATGCCAGCTTCGTCCTTGATGCCTTGGAACAGGCGCTTCACGATCGTCGGCCGACCCATCGGGGCGGCCTTATCCATCATAGCGACCGTGGGTCGCAATATGTGTCCATCAAGTACACCGAGCGCCTCGCCGAGGCCGGGATCGAGCCCTCGGTCGGCAGCGTCGGCGACAGCTACGACAACGCTTTGGCCGAGACGATCAACGGTCTCTTCAAGGCCGAGGTCATCCATCGCCGTGGACCCTGGCGATCCTTCGAAGCGGTGGAATACGCGACCCTCGAATGGGTCGACTGGTTCAACCATCGCCGGCTGCTGGAGCCCATCGGCAACATCCCGCCTGCCGAAGCCGAAGATCAATATTATGCTGCCGCGGACAACATCGATATGGCGGCGTGACTCACAACCCAACGCCTCCGGTAGACCCGGCGCGATTCAACCTGCCATTCCTTCAGCGTCATCGATCGTCACGATTGGTGGATTATCCGCCGCTGACCGGGGGCGGATTAAGCGGCCCGATGAAATCGGGATGTCCACCATCGAGAAATGTGAGTTCGTTGGTGGCGGTGGCCGTATCCGCGATCCGTCGCGAACCCACCTTTCGCGCAACGTCGAACCGGCGTGAAACATCTCCCTGGGCCAGACGCCTTCGAACGTGAACACGGCGGACGGCCAGATCAACGACACGAAACCGATTTGCTCGTCGGCCGTCTCACCCCTGGTCGATTCCGATATCACGCTGATGACACAGCCACGTTCGTCAAATATCCGGTGTGAACTTCTCCCGCAGCCGCAGCATCACTTTATTGAAGAACCTTGATGTCTCCATTTTTCTCTATTCCGCAGTGAGCAATTGGATGTTACCAATAAGCTCGATTGGGGAAAATCTCTCGTCATCCGATTCGTACTGGTGTGGTTTACTTAGGTTCAGTGACGGCTTTGCATTTCTCTTTGACGCGCGTTAAGGTTTTTTGGCCTTAATTGGCTCACCACACCTCCAGATTGCGAGGAATTATGGTCGCGACTGTGGTTATCAAAGATGATCAGTATATTCTCAATTACTGCACGAAGTATCTCGCGCGTGACAATGCGGACGAAAGGCACAGCGCCTATGGCGTCGATGCAGAAACTTCGCGAAGCCGGATCTCCGAATGCTGGCGGTTTCCGATAATCGACAGTCACGATGGGCCCGAGCCCCACGCTTACGAATTCAACGATGTAAGCTTCATCTGGCGATGCGATGATGCCGATCGGCCGCCGCACTCGGTCCAACTCATCACGACCTGCCATCGCTTGTTCGAGCCCCTTGATCTCAGGCGCATCGGAGACTCGATCTTCTTTGCCCTGACGCTCAAAGTGCCGAAAGGCGCGCGCTATCGCTACTTGCTCATCGTCGAGGGCAATGTCGTCGCCGACCCCATCAATCCTCAGATTCAAATCACGGCATCCGGCCAAATTTGGTCGAGCTTCTTTACTTGGGCCTACAATCAGCCAATCAGCTTCGAGCGTTGGGAATTCACAATCCTTGAGAGGCTCACCAGGCACATCCTGCCGTTCAACAGCAAAGAGGCGCAGAACTTCCTCGGGCGTGAGGGCGGCGGCGGCAATGGGGGCCATCTCTACCGGCTCGACATCTCGGTCGGCGTGGCAAACTATATCGACAAGGTCGTCGCGCGCGAAGAACGGCACCGCCTTTATGCCTACAAGACCTGCCTCGAGATGATCGATGCAGTGCTGCGCCGCCGTGAGATGCGCGTGCCGCCTGAAGCCATGGAAGAGCGGCTTTACGTCTCCCTCTATGACGACATGGCGAGCGGAGCCGCCGCCTTGTTCGAACACGGTTGGGACCGGATGCGCTACAACGATCCCGCGGACTTTCTGCGCCTCTTGCGGCGCCACGCAATGACAGGCGCCTTCGCTCATCCAAAATATGGCGGAAATCCGGGCGGAATGGCCTGGGCCTTTCTTTCCGAGCACTTCACGGGAAGCGACGGCAAAACCGCTTTCGACTGGCGGCGGGGCCAGGAGAAGCCGCTCGGGACGAGTACGGAATATCGCGGTTGATCGACCTCGGGGGGGATCGGAACAATGAGGGACCAATTCGACTACGTCATCATCGGCAGCGGGGCTGGCGGCGCGCCGATCGCCTATGAGAAAGCCCGGGATAAAAAATCGGTTCTCGTCCTCGAAAAAGGACCGCTACTGCTCACTCAGGATGAGCGGCACGAAGGCAGCCTCAGCGACTTCAAGCGCGATGAAATGTTCAACGCCGGCACGGAGCGAATCATCAACATTCCCGGCATGGCTAACAGTGGCCAGCCCTTCTTCACAAGCCACATCGAGCCCGACCTCAACGACGAGCCGCACATCTTTTCCGATCTCGCGGGCAACGGCCCCCGCGTCACGATAGAAGGCTATACCGCCCAGGTCGTGGGCGGGGGCACGCAGCTCTACGGCGGCGTCTCGCTGCGTTTCTCCGAGAATGATTTTCGCCTGAAGAGCTTCAACGACGATCGCCAGATTGCGTTGAAGAACGACCCGGACCGCGACGCGCTGCGCCACGTGATCGACTGGCCCTTCGGCTATGCGAAGCTGAAAAAGTATTATGAGAAGGCCGAATACCTCATTGGGATTAACGGAACTTCCGAGGGGCAGGTCAAGGCCAAGAAAAACGGCTTCTCTGATCCGGACCAGTATCAAAAACCTCGGAATCCCAATCCCATTAGTGAGTTCGCTCGCAAGGGCATGGAGAACTGCGGTTTCGCGACCTACCGCACGCCGCTCGCGGTCATCACCGAAGATCATCTCCCAAGCAATCGCAAAGCGGGCGATCCCCATGTCGGCTACGTCAACCGGTACGGCGATCCTCTCGGCTATAAGTCCAACACCTGGGTCACGCTACTACGCCCGACCATTCGTGAGGGGTTCGATCTCGAGCTGCGTCCGAATTCGACCGTTACCTATCTCGAAAGCCGTGGACGCGAGATTGTTGCCGTCCATTACCGCGACGAGAGCGGGCGCGCCCGGCGTGTCACGGGGAAAAAGATAATCGTCGCTTGTTCAGCGATAGAGTCGGTGCGGTTGATGATGCTGTCCGCCGAGCACGACCGGCTAGGCTTCGGCAAGGCGATCCGGTTCGAGGAAGACGGCAGCCATCTTGGCCGCTATTTCCTCACGCATGCCTTTGGCGGGGCCGAGGTCGCGATCAAGAATTACCGGTTCGACAAGTCGATCTCGCTCGATAGCGATTTCGCGACCGATGCCTGCGCGCAACAGGAGTTCCTCGATGCCAATGGTCTCTGGGCCGGCGGCGCGATCTACAACAACACCTCGGATCAGTGCCTGCCGATCACGCTGGCGCGCACTGACGGCAGCACCGACCTCGATACCTTCTGGGCGGGATTCAGCGGCGCGATGGAGAAGCGCGGCGACGGCCTCATTCGCTGGCTTAACGAGGATTTCGGTACGAGGCTTTCCGTGAGCTTCATGGCCAACCAGGTGCCGCGCTATGAAAATCGGATCGAGCTTCACGCCACCCCTGACAAATGGGGACGCAGATCCGCGCATGTCATCAAGGACTGGCATCCGCATGACGGCGCGGTGATGGGGACGCTCGCCGGCGTGTGCGAGGATATTTTGCTTAAGGGGGTGCCCGGCGCCACGCGCAACGACATCAGCGAAGGCTCGGTCTACGGCAATGCTGTCCGGGTGGCGAACCACATTCTTGGCGGAATGCGCTTCGGCGAGAGCGAGGATGTCTCGGTGCTAGACCCGAGTTGCCGCGTCTGGGGCTTCGACAACCTTTTTGTCACCGACGGATCCTTCATGCCCACCTCGGGTGGCGGCAATCCGACCCTGACCATCCAGGCGAACGCCTTTCGCGTCGCCGACCTGATCTGAGGAGCGAAAGGCAAGATGGATCCGCGCTTCGACAAGCTGGCGACCGACCCCTGGGCGCAGGTATTCCAGGTCGTGTTCTTCCCCGACCGGATCTACCACGCCCAGTATCTCAACGCGACGCGCTCCTCGCGCTATCGTTACAACGTCTGGGAAGTGCGCGGAAAGGCCGATCTCACGATCCTTAAGGGCGAGGTCTATCTCGACGGCACCAAGATCACCAATTTCCTAAGGATCGAGTATCGCGCCTCGCGACTTGTCGAAGTGCTGCGCGAGAGCAACCGCTTCCTCGGCCCATCGCTGGTGGCCGATGTTCGGGCTGCGCTGGCCAACGAGAATGTGTCTGCCCAGACCCGCGTCTCGCTCGACTTTTGCCCCTGGATCAACGCTTATCAGGTCGAGCTGTGGGAGACGTTAGAGCCGCCGCCGGGACGGCGGCACGACTATCAGGTTCTCTCGATGATGGGTCACAACGGCGCAATCACCACCGTTCCCAAGATCAATCCAGTGCTCGCCGACGGCGCTTTCGAAGATCTGCGCTGGGTGAACGTCTGGTTCGAGGAAAGCCCGGTCTACCAACCGCTCGGTCGTACGGTTCCAGATGGCGAGCGGTCGCGGGATAACTACTACCAGCGCAATATCCAGGTGCCCAACAGTCCCAACCCGAGCGATTTCGCTAATACGGTGCATGAGGACAGCTACGGCGTCGATTTCGCGCGCGGCTGGTACTTTGAGGATGTCTCAACGGTCCAGCCCGTCAAATACCGCAACGCGATGATGAATGACGACAACCCGGATGCCAAACCCGGCAATGTCAATGTCGTTGAAATGCGCTGGATTCTTCAGCAGGAATTCGGCGGCGCCGATGTGTTCTTCCACGAGGTGACAATTCCGGAAGGCGTAGTCGAGGGAACCCACCGCCATATCGGCAGCGAGGAACTCTACTACGTGGTCGAGGGAACGGGCCATGCCTGGCTCGGCGAGAATGACGATCCCAAGCTTGCCGATGCACCCCTCGTAATGCGGCATGTCTACGGTTTCGAGCCTCGCTTTTGCCGCGAAGTACCGGTCAAGCCGGGCAGCGTTATCTTCACAAAGAGCGGCGGCATCCACGGCATTGCCAACACCGGCAAGGGTGATCTCAAATTCGTCGCCTTCCTCTATCACAGCGCCTGAGACCGCGGGAGACTTCGAACATGTTCTCGATCATCGAGCACGAGATTCACAACGTCGTTCCGATCGAGCCCGGAACCTCGCCGAACTACAACCGGCACAATCCGCTCACGAAGATCATCGAAGCCTACGAGGGGTTCGAGCCCTCCGCCGGAGCGCAGCACTACCTCGTGGACTCTCGCAATTTTCTAATCCCGTTCCGCAATCTCGCCCTCTACGGCCCGGCGGGAGACGATTGGCAAGTCGCCGATCCGCGCCTGCAGGACAACAAGAACGATTTCCAGAAACAGAACGTCCAGTCGTTCGATCTTGCCGAAACGCAGCTGATGCGCTGCTATGCCCACGCGGGTGATTGGACCGGATCCTGCCTGCACATATCCTACACCCCGTGCCTCGCCTCGCCGCTGTCGGCCGACGGCGGCCCTTACCGCGAGGACGCGGTCCAGATGTTCCTGACAGTCGGAAAGGCCAGTACAGGCGGCGCTCTGATCACGGTACCCTACAACGAGATATCGCATCGTTACGAGATAGAGATTTGGGCCTATCCGGGCGCCGACCTGCGGGCCCATCTCGACCCCAAGGGCACGGCCGCGATGGACCACGGCGAGCTCATCGTGCGGCCCGATCTCGTCGTGGGCAGCCTCGCCGATTTTGAAGGCCCCGCGTTTGACGGGATGCGCGACCGCCTGAAGTCTGAAGGGAAGGGTTTCGAGACGTTCGATTATGCCGTCGACCACAGTATGCATCCGATCCGCCCGCTGGCGATCGAACTCGCCTGGGCGAACAAGGCGAGCGATCGCTGGGACTCCGATGACGGCCGCAATTACCGGTTCGAATTTGCGATGTCGCTGCGCGGCTGGCGCAATTATTTCGGCGCGGGAAAGAGCGGCAACCCGCATGGCGGGCTCGGCTCCCTCGACTACCGTAATCTTTTCTCGAACTATTTCGGGCATGAGGCGCAGCGCCGACAGGAACTCGGCGAGGAATGGATGAGCGAGCTTGGGCGCGAGCTGCATGATTGGAATTTGGACGCCTATGGCCGCAAGCCGCCGCCGGAAGGCCGCGAGCTATTCATGGCGGCCAACTATATGGACCTTCACTCGATCGCTCCCAACAGTGCGATCGGCCTCCATCGCCACCGCGACAGCCTCGAGGCTTTCCTGCTGATCAGCGGCGAGCGGGGAGAGAAGGCCTACATGATCACCGGTGACTGGGCGCAGCACCATCGGCGCGCGCGCGCCTTCGAGATTCGCACCATGGTGCGCGGTGACATCGTCCTAATTCGCGGGGGCCAGCTGCATGCCCTGGTCAACGACGGCGACACAAACGTGGAATTCTTCATGTTCGGCGGATACGATTGAATGCCGCCGCCGCGCCGGGCAATATCGGGAACTCCACTTCGATGGCGGTAACGCAGGAGCACATCGGCGCACAGACGCCCATGGGAGCGACGCTGGTCGATGCCGGCGCGACGTTCCGTGTTTGGGCGCCCCTCGCCAGGGAGGTCCACGTCTGCGGCGATTTCAACGGCTGGGCGCACGACGCGCTCAGCCTTCTCAAACGCCAGGACGATGGCCGCTGGGCGGGTTTTGTGCCGGGCCTGGCTGAGGGACACCTCTATAAGTTCTATGTCGTCGGAGAGGGTTCGGAAGGGTTTAAGCGCGATCCCTATGCGCGCGAGCTGACGCGAGGATGGCCCGGCCCCGCCTGCATACTGCGCTCGCCCACGGCATATACCTGGCATGATGCCGGATGGAGGCCGCCAGCCTTCTCCGACCTTATCGTCTATCAGCTGCATATCGGCACGTGGGCGGGCCCGGCCCCGGGCACGCGTGTGGGTACCTTTCTCGATGTCCTCGATCGCATCGAATATCTCGCCGATCTCGGTATAAACGCAATCGAGCCGCTGCCGATCATCGAGTACAGCACACCGCGCAGCATGGGGTATAACGGCTCCGACCTCTTCTCGCCCGAGATGGACTACCAGGTACCGCCCGGTGAGCTCGGCGCCTACCTGCCGACGATCAACCGGTTGCTTGCACAGAAGGGACACCCGCCCCTCTCGCAGGCCGATCTTTCCGCGGGAATCAATCAGCTCAAAGTGATGATCGACATTTGCCATCTCTACGGCATCGCGGTCCTCCTCGATATTGTCTTCAATCACGCTTCTGGAGACATAAAGGGGCAGCCCGAATCGCTCTATTTCTTCGACCGCGCTGCAGGCTTCAACCCGAACGACAGCCTGTACTTCTCCGAGCGCGATCACACCGGACCCGTCTTCGCCTTCTGGAACCGGGACGTTCGCCAGTTCCTCATCGACAATGCCACCTTCTTCCTCGACGAATATCACATCGACGGTTTCCGCTATGACCAGGTCACGGTCATCGACCGCGAGAACGCCGGCAGCGGCTGGCTGTTCTGCCAGGATCTCACCGACACGCTCCGCCACCGCGCCGCGCGAGCGATCGACATAGCCGAGTACTGGGGTCCAGAGCCTGCGGTCGTCCGGCCGCGCGAGGCCGGTGGCGCAGGTTTCGACGCGATCTGGCACGACGGCCTGCGCGAGACGATCCGCGGCCTGCTCGCAGCTGTGGCCGGAGGACGCGATGCACCGATGAGCTGGCAGGCGCTGATATCCCAGCTACGGGCACCCAGGTTTAGAGAGGCGTGGCGCTGCGTGCAGTGCATCGAGAGTCACGACGAGGTCTATCACGACCGCGAGCCGCGGATCGCGGCGTTGGCCGGCGGCGGGAATTCTCGGTCCTGGTTCGCCACCAGCCGGGCTCGTGTGGCGACGGGGCTCTTGCTCACAGCGCCCGGCATCCCGATGCTGTTCATGGGACAGGAATTCTTCGAGGACAAACGCTGGTCTGACGACCCGGCCAGTCATCCTGGGACATCGCTCTATTGGTCCGGCCTCTCGGCTGACAAGACGATGACCGACTTCCACCGATTCACCCGCGAGCTAATCTCGCTCCGGCGACGTCATCCAGCGCTGCGCGGTGAGAACTGCGTGGTTCGTCTGGCTGACGACGTTGCCCGCGTTATCGTCGTGCATCGCTGGCTTGAAGGGAGCGGGCGTGATGTCGTCATCGTGGCGAGCCTGAATGAAAGCACGCACCATGGCTTTTCGATACCAATGCCGTCTGCCGGCCATTGGACAGAGACCTTCAACAGCGATCTCTACGAAAACTGGGTTAATCCTGTTGTTGCCGGGAACGGGGGCAGCGTGATGGCGAGGAACGATCCCACAATTGGCCTACCGTGCTCCGCCTCTCTGACAATTCCTGCAAATGCTTTTCTTGTGCTAACCCGCGATGGTGGCGACTGAAAGGCTCAGACGTTTACTCGTTCGGCAATACGGTGATAGACTTCTATGTCGGAGGACGTAACCCTTGCGTTGATTTCCTGAATCCGGAGAATTGCGAATATCGTCGGGCACCGATCTCGGATCGGCGCAATGCTTGGCCAGATCGAGCAATATCAAGTGCGGGCGCACGATTTGTGGAGGCAAAGGCAGTTTCCTGCGCTGCTGGACGATATGCGCCAAGGCGCAATGACTGCTGGGCGACCGCGGCTATGACGCCGACTGGTTCAGGGATGCCCTCCAAGAAAAGGGGATAAAACCTTGCATTCCTGGGCGAAAATCCCGTCTCGCATCCATCAAGTTCGACAAGCGTTGCGACAAGCGCCGCAACCGCGTCGAGATAATGTGCGGCCGTCTCAAGGAATGGCGCCGCGTCGCCACCCGTTACGATCGATGCCCGACAGTATTCTTCTCCGCCATCGCCCTCGCCGCCACCGTCATCTTCTGGCTGTGATCAACGAGTCCTGAGCCTTGATGGTAGGCGCGCAGTGTCCAGCGTCGTTCGATGGTCATAGCTTTTTGTTAGCAGCAGCCATGTTTTAGGGCACAGGAAATCGCTAGTCTGGACCCAGCCCAACCCAATCCATGGATCGCCGCCTTTCTAACCAGCCAATGGCGGGTTTCGTCCGAAAACGCCATTCAGGCCATTCGTGGGAACGGCAGAATTGTCCCAAAGCTTGCCATTCCAGCGCAGCTTTAGGGCGATCGCGAACCGATGAGTGAGTGTGTCCGGAATTGGAAAGCGTAAGAAGGGCGCTGAGCGTCCATGAATGGGTCCCCGCAACCATCTTGATTTGCAACACCTCCGAGGGAATACTCGCGGAGGATATTTGCGTTTCCGCCCCAGCACATAGCGACAGCATCGCAGCAAGCTCGCCGCGTAGGTCGACTGCGAGATTGCCGTCTTCCGGCGTTAGCACCACCCCCTCGATAAGCGCGCGCAACCGTTCGAACGCCTGCGCCTTCAGCGCGTGGTCCTCGAACGCCGCGGTGAGCTGTTCGACCTTCTCGCGGTACACGCGGCTCAGGTCCGGGGTAAGCAGCTCGGGCTCCGGGGAAACCGTCTGTGTGGTCTCCTGCTCGGCAAGTTCCAGTTCGGCGAGCAGGGCCTTGCGCCGCTCGGTCCAGATCTTCATCTCGTCCACGAACACGTTCGCATCCACGCCTTTGAGGATAGCCGCCTTGGCGCGCGCGATCTGGTGATCGAGATTGACCAGTTCGGCTTCCCGCTCGGGGCGGGCTCTGACCGTCTCCGCCGTCAGTCGACGGGTCTCTGCTTCATATTCCAGGAGGAACGCTGCAACGGCGTCGTCACGCAGCATCTCCCTCGACAGACCCGCCAGCACGCGCGCGTCGAGTTCGTCCTGCCGGATCGTCAGCCGGTTGTCGCACCAGGTGGGTCCCTTTTTGGCGGCGCCCTGGCAGCCGAACCGGGTCTTGCCCGATTTCGCATAGCTCGCGCCGCAGCTGCCGCAGGTCATCTTGCCGGTCAGCAGATACCGCGGGCGTTGTTGAGCAAAGAACGGCAGGCCAGCCATCTCGGTACGCCGTTTCTGCCCGCGCGATAGCGTAGCCTGCCGAGATTTGACCCGGTCCCACAGTTCGAGGGGGACGATACTCAGGGCCGGTGACTCGACGTCATCAGATCTCTTCTCTTCCGGATTGATGAAAGCGTGGCGTTTTCCCGTCTCCGGATTCTTGCGATACGTCTGCTTGCCGTACGGCCGTCGGCCCATATACAGCGGGTTGTTCAGGATGCCGGTGCCGCGTGCGGCATTGCCGGTCAGCGTGTTCGGCGTCCATGCCGCGGCCTTGCCGAGCGGATGTTGGCTCGCTTTGCCGCTGCGCGGCGAAGGTACGCCCTCGGCATTGAGACGCCGCGTGATGGCGATGGGGGATAGGCCGGCTGCATAGTGTTCAACGATGCGGACCAATACCGCGGCCTCGGTGGGCACGATCTTCTGTAGGCCCGGATGCGTTCGCCATTGCCGTCGTGCTCGATGCGCTTCTCATAGCCATAGGCAGAGCCACCAGGATACTTCCCCATCGTGTGACGACGCACCAGCGCATCGCGCGTCTTGTCGCTGGTGGCGCTCAACTGCTCGGCGTTGATCGTACCAATCATGCCGATGTGCAGCGGCGTGACTATGCCTTCCTTGCGCGTCGCCAGGAGGATGCCGCGAAACCGGAGACGGTCGAACAATGTCGCGATGTCAGCCTGACTGCGCGACAGCTGGTCCATGGCGTCGGCGTAGACGATGTCGACGACGCCTGCGGCAACGGCCGCCAGCAGTGCCTTCATACCGGGGCGATGCATCGTAGCCGCCGATTCCGCTGCGTCTGTGAAGCAGAGCACTTCCTGCCAGCCCTGGCGCATCACCTCGCGCCGGCACATCATCAGCTGCGTCTCGATCGACTGCACGTCCTGTTTATCCGTCGAATACCGCGCATAAATCGCACACCGCTTCATCTTTCCTCCATTCGTGCTTCCTGCATTCGAAACGTAGGTCGTCATGATGGTCGCCTACCTGTTTTCGGGGCGACCTGATTCCTCTGGGATCTCTGCTGCCGCGCCAGATCGCGCGCCAGCAAACGCGCGAGGTCCAGTGCGAGATCGTGGAGCGGCGAGGGGGGCTGCGACGGCATCCAAGCCATCTGGCGCGCGGGGCGTCACTTTGACTCCAACCTTCCCACATAGTTGCTGGGCCGCATCAAGACGCCGCCGTTGGCGGATCTGCCGCTGTTCATATTGGTGGATTACGGCCGGTCCGCTTTCGGGCAGCGATCGCGGTGAGCGGCCGTTCGTTAATTTGATGGGGCAGGGGCCCAATTGCCGATTTCTGGTGGAAAGCGGCCGGTCCGCTTTGGGAAAGCGATCGCTGTAAGCAGCCGTTTGTTCATCAGTTTGTCGAGATGAGACAGATAGCCGAGTTATCCACGCACCATGCGTAGGGTGTGCGGACAAATCCGTATGTAAACCGAGAGGCGTTCCTCGCACTTGGACTGTTCGCTAGGCGCAGGTATGTCATAAAGTGGGAGTGTTGCAGTAGACCTGTTTTGCTCAAGCTTGCGGCTTGAGGTCGGTATCGGCATCGATCATAATTAATATCTGTTAAGTTACGAACGTACTTTTGCGAACAACGATCATGCTGTGAGGGCGATAATAATCAAGGTGCGACGGCGCTAACTAATCGTTAGTCTTCGGTACAACAATGCAAGTCGATCGACTTATTTAACTATGGTACGCGTTGAGGAACGGTTCAAGATGGCGGCTATAGCGGTGTCCTGACCCGATGGCATTGCGGCTGATTGGTTGGCGCACTTGGGCGACACTCGAGGTGAGCACAACGCGTTCGGTCTTGTGCGGAGACAGCGTACGGGGGTCTTGGGGCAGGCCCGCATGGGCCACGATACGCGAAATCCATACGTGGGGGGCGGCGACAAGTTCCTCATAATTTATGCAAAGCAACCGGCTACCGAGGCGCGATCGCCAGAAGGCAAACAACCGATCCTCGAGCGCGAAATGCATAGCGATGGTCTCTTGCGACCAGCTCCATGGCACGCCGCGTGCGAAATAGGTGTGGAGACACGACCAAGCAGTATCTAGCGGATTGCGGCGCAACCAGATGATAGGCGCGTCTGGCATCAGGGTCGCCACCATGCCCAGCATGCGACTGGCGTCAATCGTCTTGTCGACTACACGTGCTCCCGGTGTGAAGCGTTGACCGACCAGGTGATCATAAAGACTGACCAGTTCGTCTGCCGTGCGCCCCGCACGGGCAAAAGCAGCTAGTGAGTCGGGGCCTATCCCCCCCGCTTCCTGCGCGATCGTCGACAGCAGGTTCAACTCGCCACCACCTGCCACTAGGGGATGGCTCGCAAGACTATGCTCCACGAGCGTCGTACCAGACCGAGGAAGACCGGTCACGAAAAGCCGAGTTGAGCCCGTCGCACGTTTGGCCTGGCTGAATGTAACGTCGTCCCACGCAGCGACAACCGCATCGGCCTGAGTACGATCAGCCGTTGCGTCGTAATGGCGCTCAGCGGCCACCAATTGAGCCCCCTGCGCAAAAGCCGAGAAGGCTGCGTCGACATCGCCGATATCGTCCAATGCCTTGCCAAGCGCATACGTCAGCGCTGAATAGGTTCCATCTGGAACGGCATTGGATACCGTTCGACGCAACCGATCAAGCAATGGATCTCCATGGGTGAAACGGTGGACGGCGGAGAGCTCGAGCCACGTCTGACCGGACTGTGGATTGGCCTGGAGGACGGTGTCGAAATAATGTCGTGCATCGTCGAACAGGCCGGCTTCAGAAGAGAGCGCTCCTAGGAAATGGGCAAGTCGAACGTCCGATGGTAACGCTTCCAGCATCGATGCGGCAGAGGCGCGGGCTTCCGCATTACGCCCTGAACGAGCGAGCATCACCGTTTCGGCGAACCAGCGCGTGTGATCGTCGGGGGCTGCGGCTCGGTGACGGCGGACCGCGCGGAGCGCCAGCGTCCACTCACCGTGCTTCGCAAGAATCTCCGCGAACGCGGCCCAGCGATCCCCCACGGCAAGGTCGCGATCGAGCCAGTCTGCCAGCAGCGTGTTGATTGCGTGGCGATCATGAATCGCAAGCAAGCGTTGGAGGTCGGCAAGCGGAGCAGTGATCATGGATCGTTTCATCATTCGGGGAGGGCGGTGTCAAAGGCACCGGTCGTTTGGGGCAAACAAAAAAGGGGCGACACCGCATGGTGCCGCCCCTCCTGGCAGATAAGACCGTAGCGTTACTCGCCGCGCGCGGGCTCGCCGAAGCGAAGACCCAGCGTCAGGCGCACCGACCGTGGCGCCTGATAGCCCGTCACCTGCGCATATCGCTCGTTGAGCGAACCACCTGCGTTGTTGCCGAATTCATTGTAGTCCAGCTTCGACTTGAAGTTGAACACGTTGAACACGTCGACGCTCATGAAGCTGCCAGGCAGTGCCGCGATATCATATTGCACGTTGATATCGATCTGCTTGCGCCACTGGCTTTTGAACGCGGTGCTCCGATCGACCAGGTACGACGTCCGCGTTGGGTCCGTCGGATCTACGAAGCTCGGGCGGTCCGCAAACTGCGGCTGCGTGCAGTAATAGCTGGCATTGTCATACTGATACGCGAAGTTGTCCGAGTCGTAATGCTGACCGATGCATGAGAACTTCCGCGGCGACTCGAACAGCATGTTCGCACCGATGCTGATGTCCTTGGTCAGTCGGTAACTGCCGAACAGCTTGAACGCATGCGCACGTCCGTTTGCCAGCACACCCGTCGCACCGTCGAGAAGACCGGGCTGATCGAAGTCCTGCGTCAGGCCGGCATCGTCCTGGCCGTTATCCGACTTGACCGCACCCTCATAGTTTCCGCGCAGCTTGGTGTAGGTGTACGAGCCGCGCAGATACCAGCCGTTGGACGGCGCCTTTTCGAATTCGAACTGGACGCTGTCATATTTGCGAACCGCCTTGGGGAAGCCGAGATCGGCTGCCGACAGGTTTGCGACTTCGCACTGGCGAGGATCCGCAGTGCAGTCGCCGTCGAGCCGTACCTGGATGTCCTGGCCGGGGTTGGCGAGCACATACTGGTGGAAACCGGAGAACACGTCACCGCAGCCATTGATGCCCTCACGATCGCAATACGACAGAACCGCCGCATCGATCGCGACGTCGTCGAGCGTCCGGCCAAGCCGGCGGTTGATGTACGTCAGCCCGAACGTCCAGTCGCCTAGGCGCTGCTGCGCACCAATGGTCCATTCGTCGGTATAGCTCGGTTTGAGCGTCGACGACACGAGCGTGTCCGTCGGGCCGAGCACGCCGTCGGAATATACAGCGCTACAATTCGCACCGGCGTCCGCTCCGGCGACCGCGGGGCAGGCACCTGCGACCCCACCGGTCGTGACTCCGAGACCCACGATATTGCCCAGAGCGTCGTAGGTCAGGCCGGCGGGAAGGCCGTTGGCATCGAACACGGCCGGATTGACGCCGGTCGGATAGGCAAAGCGCTGACGATAATAGAGTTCGGCGCCACCGAGGCGGATGTTGGTGTTGGTTGCCACCGGCAGGAAGTAGCGGCTCCACGATCCGCGGATCGTCGTACGCTTGTCGCCGAACACGTCAAACGCGGCACCCAGACGCGGACCCCATTGATTGCCTGACTTGTTGAAGGTCGTGCCTTCGAGCGTATCGTTACTGAAGCGATCATTGCGCAGGCCGAGCTGCAACGTCAGGCGATCGTTGATGAGCGACCAGTTGTCCTGGATATAATAGGACTCGTTCTTCGACTTCCACGTGCCTTCGTTCACGTAGTTGTAGCGATAGACATAGGTCGGCGCGAGCAGGTAGCGATAGCCGCCCGCGTACCGCGTATCGGTCGTCGAGGTCAGCTTTTCCTGTTCGTATCCGAACCGGAAATGATGTGAGCCCAGCAGGTTGACGTAGATGTCGCCATCCGCCCGCATAAACTTTCGGACGTCTTCGTCGGTGCTCAGGCCGCTGTCGAAGCCGCGAGCCGTGGTCGTCGTGCCCGTCAGCGTGCTCTGGATGAGCGACTGGACCGGCAAAGGCGTGAACGACCGATCGTCGTGATTTTCGCCGTAGGCCGCAGAGAGCGTCAGCCACTTGCTGAACTGGCCCGTATAGCTGCCGACGAAATTGTCGCCGCCCGATTTCTCGATGATGTCCCCGATCGGTGCGCCGACAGCGCCGGTCGTGCCGTTGAACGCGTCGTACCGTGTACGTTTTGTCTGCGCGTTGCGGAAATACGTACCTTCGAGGCGATGGCCGTCGGTAATGATCGCGTCGATCTTGCCACCGAAGAACGGCGAACTGTTGGTTTCCGTCAGACGCTGGCCGAGCGTGATGCTGCTGTTCTGCGTCTTGCTGTAGTTGGGATTGTACAAGCCGTAGAAGAACAGGCGATCCTTGATGATCGGGCCGCTCAAGTAGAAATTGGCCTCGACGTTATCGACATAGTCGGTCTGGTTGTAGGCGGCGTAGGTGTTGGGTGAATCGTCACGCAGCCCGTCCGGCGAGAATGCGACGATCGCGCCGGCCTTCAGCGTGTTCGAGCCCGATTTGGTCACTGTGGTGGTGAAGCCGCCCAGCGCACGGCCATATTCGGCGGACAGGCCGAACGTCTTGGTATCGAAGCTCTGGTAGAATTCGATCGGCGGGTTCTGGCTGCCGACGAAGTTGCGGAAGTTGGTGACGTTCAGGCCGTTCACGTAATATTGATTCTCGGCGACCGTCGCGCCGCTTAGCGAGGGTAGATTGCCGTCCCCGAACGCCGTGTCGCCTGCGGTGGCGCCCGGTGCGAGCAGGATGAGCGCGGTCTGGTTGCGCGCGATCGGCGTGCTGTTCAGCAGGTCGCTGACGTTGCCGATCGCGAGGCCGCCGGTGTTGGTGCTGAAATCGTTGCCGCGCACCGCGCGGCCGGTCACGACGATTTCATCGCCTCCCGCCGGAGTTCCTGCGGCGATCGCCGTCAAGGTAAAAGTGTAGGTCGCACTAGAGCCTGCGACTACGGAAACGTTGCGATCGATCAAGGATTGAAAGCCAGGCGATGCAACGGTTACCGAATAGGAACCTACCGGCAGCGCAGGCACGCGGAAAGCGCCATCAGCCGAAACCTGGGCAGTTCGCGTGAAGCCCTGAGCATTAGATACGACGGTGACGGTACCACCTGAGACGCGAGTGCCTTCGGGTGTATTGACGACACCAACCATGGCGCCATTCGTAAAATCCTGTGCTACCGCGGGTGCTGCCAACGCCATTGTTGCAGCGAGACCGGCACCCATGAGCGCTAACGCTTGCAACGCTGCTCCGCCGCGTAGACCGTTCGATGATTTGGTCATTGGTACACCCCCGTTGGACCCGGTCGCAGCGGCGTCGCCGTCTGCTTCCGAGCGTTGTCCGTCCCCTCTCGATCACAGTGTTTGCGACTCCCGAGGAACATGACGGGCAGGTGAACAAATAGTCATATTTGTGTAAACCCGGATAATTAGCGCGTAGGCGCTTTGCGGATTTCTGTCGCAGAAATGGCACAGTAACTGACGATTATTGAACGGAACTTGCTGCTATTATAGGCAATCTTTGTTAATTGCTTAACAATTGGGCAGCATTAGGCCGTTGGGGGAGTGACTGCTCTGTGCCAGCCTCTGACCCTACAAGGGTCGGTGCCGGGGGCGGTTCGGATCAAGTAAAGACGGGCGCGCTACGATCTGGGGTGCTTGTTCATGGTCTCGCCATGCTGATGATCGACGGGCAGCTACCTGCCGACGACCATCTTATTGATACGCTTCTTCAAGGGTGACACGAGCGCCCAATATTCTCTTATTGAGACGGCCGTAGGTGGGGGCTAGGCGGTATCCCACGTCGGCGTCCTTACCGAAATGAACGAGCGGCCAAGGTTGAGAACAGGAAAGTACGCCGCGAGCGTCCACTTCTAGGCCTGTGTCGCTGTGGACATGGTTCGCGTAATTTCGCGATCGTGTCGTGGCGCGTTGTGATAAATCGCAACATCGCCAAGAATACATTAATACTTGTGTGAATCAACGCGCAAGTTGGTGGCTCGGACCTGCTTGAACAGGATCGGCAATTGGGACTGGATACCCTTTTTGGTACGAGGAACATGATATCTGGTCATTTATCACTTGGTGAGTTGAGACAATTGCCAAGTTACAAGAAGGGGTAGGCGGAGGAATGGCGTTTAACCGAACAGCGACATCGTGAATCTCGTGTCGCTCTGTTAGCTCGGGAAGGCGAAGAATTATTTTAAGGGTAAGTTAAATGACCTCGGATGCGCTCTTCAGAGGTGAACGTCGACATGGGCAAGCCTGCGGCATTGTAGAGGCTACCGGGTACGACGTTGCTCCAATTGTAGCGAACGTAGCTAGGTTTCGATACCGCCCCGGTTACGAACACGCTCTCGCCATCGATCCGCGCGGTCGCGGGAACAAATTTGCGATCAGGCCCGGCGATCTCGAAGCCCATTACTGGTGCGCCCCGGCTCGTCAGGCCTTCGGCATGATCGAACCAGATGCGCTTCCCACCCGGTTCGCCACTTGCTTGGCGGAACAGCGGGCTTTGATACGCAACGTGCTCCCCATACGCGACGCTGCGGGCCGCGAGTGCAAGTCGCGCGGCGACTGTCTGCTTGTCGGCTGGATGGACGTTGTCGGGATCGCCGACGTCGGTCGTCACCACCATGGCGGTGTTGGTCAGCACAAGAGCACGACGCTGCGCATCGCGTACCAAACCCCACTCTTCGTCGGGTGAGTTGAATGAAGAGATCTGCGCAAAAAGGAATGGGAAAGCCCCCTGCGCGAAATTGTGACGCCAGTCGGTGATTAGTCCCCGGAAGAGGTCGGCGTAATATGGCGCGCGCGCGACGTTGCTGTTCGTCTCGCCCTGGTACCAGATAACGCCCTTGATGCCGTAGCCCGTGAAGGGCGCGACCATTGCATTGTACAGTGATGACGGCCGGTACGCATCCTCGGGGGGTGCCATGGGTGCGTGGGAGGCTTACCGCCCGACGCAAGGATGGCAGCATCCTCGCGAGCCTCAGCGACGGTGGCTAGGTCCGCGTCGGTCTGGTCCTGTTGAAATCGAGCACGTGCGTCGATGGCGGGGGCCAGCGTTGCGTCGGTCGCGAACGCGTCGGTCGACACCCAGCTGTCAGCAGGTGTGCCGCCCCAGGTCGAGTCGATTACGCCTACCGTCACGTGCTCGCGAGCTGCGATTTCGCGAGCAAAGAAATAGCCGACGGCCGAGAAGTCGGTGGCGGTCGCGGGCGTAGTAGTCGTCCAGGTTGCATCGATGTCGCGTAGCGGGATGGAACTGCTCTTGTGTTCGATACGGAGGAGCCGAACGTGCGGGTCGGTGGCTGCTGCGATCTCCGCGGCGGCATTCTTTAGCGGCGCGCCGTCGAAGCCCTTTAGCGGGAACTCCATGTTCGACTGGCCCGATGCGAACCAAACGTCGCCAAGCATCACATCCTGTACCTGGACCTTGCCCTCCGCTGCACCTCCATCCACGACGAGCACATAGGGTCCGCCTGCCGCTTCGGGCTTCAACCACGCTTCCCATCGGCCGAGGCGGTCGGCGACCGCGATTACGCGTTGGCCATGCAACGACACGGCAACGTTCGTGTCTGCACGCGCCCAGCCCCAGACGTGCAGCGGCCGATCACGCTGCAGCACGGTGTGGTCGCTGAACAGACGCGGCAGCTTGAGCTGTGCGGCCGCCGGTGATGTCGCGGTGGCGGCGAGGAGAGCGGTGTAGAGCAGGAGCTTCATAATCGGCGTTATCCCTGACGTGTGTCGCTGATTGTCGCGATGTCTTGACCGCAGAATATCATCAAAGACGTGCATGACCAGTTGGCATGCACCCAGCAATCGCACCTGCCTGGATACGATGACAGCGGCCCTGCACTCCGATAATTGTGGCATGCGCGTTTACACAGCGGACGGTCTTCAGCTTCTTGGCAACCGACGCTAGAAGGCGGCGAGGAGAGCCGGTTATGATGATTCACGCCAAGGTCGATGAAACCGGCCCGGTCGATGCGGCGCGGTTCGCCGACGAGATCGCGACGCGGGACCGGCCTATCATATTGCGGGGTCAGGCAAGTCGGTGGCCCGCCGTTGCGGCAGGGCTCCGGTCCGACGAAACCCTGGTCGATTACATGAAGGCGATGGACCGCGGACGTCCGGCCGAAGTGCTGATCGGTCCGCCGGAGATCGATGGTCGGTTCTTTTACGATGCGTCGATGCAGGCCTGCAACTTCCAGAAGCGGTTCGGCTCGCTCAGCGGACTTCTCGACAAGCTGCTGTCGCTTCGTGGGGAAAAGGAGCCCGTTGCGTTATATTCCGGCGCCGCTGCCGCGGACGATCACCTGTCCGCCTGGATCGCAGACAATCCCCTGTCGTTCGATTTGCCGGGTGCCAAGCCGCGGATATGGGTAGGCAATCGTACGCACGTCGCCACGCATTTCGACGAGGCGAGCAACGTTGCGGTAGTCGTGGCGGGTCGGCGGCGTTTTACGCTGTTCCCGCCCGAACAGGTCGGCAACCTCTATGTCGGCCCGTTCCACTTCACGATCGCAGGGCCGCCAGTCAGCATGGTGGATCTCGAGAACCCTGACTTCGAACGCTTTCCCAAATTCGCAGACGCCATGGGGCACGGGCTCGTTGCCGATCTCGACCCCGGCGATGCGCTCTTCATTCCGCCGATCTGGTGGCATAGCGTTAAGGCGACCGCCGCGTTCAACGTGATGGTAAATTACTGGTGGGCCGAGCCGCATGCGCTTTCGCCGATGGGCGCGCTGAGCCACGCCGTCCTCGCGATCCGCGATCTCGCGCCGGCCCAGCGCTTGGCATGGCGCCGCTGGTTCGAGCATTATGTATTCGACGACGCGGCGCCGGACGCCGGCAATCACCTGCCGTCGCATGCGCTGGGCGTGCTAGCGCCACCGTCGGAAATGCGGAATGCCCGGTTTACGGCACAGATCGCCGACGCCCTAAGTCCGCCGCCAATGCCTGCGGCGCGCAAACCCGGCTGAAGCGCTTTGTCAGCGAGGGTGCCGTCAGGATGACCCAGCCTGCGAGTTCGGCGCAACCGAGGTTGCGCCGATAGGTCGCTATTGCGCGCGCCCAATGCGGACAGTCTGGGGTGCGAGGGTGATGAAGCGCTCCGACTGCGCGACGTTCCATCCGCGCAGCGTAAGCGCGGCCGCCGTCTGGCCCGTGGCTTTGGGGTAGCGGATGACAATGCGCTTTTCCTCGCCGGGCAGGAGCGCAACGTAATTGTCGCTGTAGAACGCCGGCAAGACACGTTTGCCCTGTGCATCGACCAGCGTCAGCTTGGCGTTCAGCGCCGGAACCGCGGTTCGATTGGCCAGCGTCACCGTCACGACGTTGTCCGCGCCGTCGACCGCCTGCGCTACGACGGAGCCGGTCAGCGCGACGCTCTGCAGCGTGTTCAGCATCCGGTAGGCGGCTTCGTCTTTCCCGCGCCAGTAGAAATTGTCGGCAACCGTCTTGCCCACCCGATCGATCAATTCGAGCTTGACCAGGAGCATCGGGTTCGACGCGAACAAGCGATCGAGCGGCACCGCTGCGAGCGGCGTCGCCATGTTGGCACCCGCATCGACGCGATCCTCGCGCGTGAAGAGCTCGGCGTTGTCGAGCCCGACGACACGCGTGCGGACTTTTAGTCCAGGTTGGGCCTCGCGAGTCGTATTGAGCACTACCAGTTCGTTGCCCGGCAGGTTGAGCTGAACGTGAAGCGGTTCCGCAGCCTTCTTCGCACCATAATAGGAGGCCTGGGTGTCATAGTCCCAGCTGTAGATCTGCCACGTATTCGACGGCCATGCCGGATGCGTCATCCACAGCAGTCGACCAGAGTTCTTGGTCCACAAATGACCGAGAAACCCTTCGTACATCGCCTTGTGCGTCTCGAGGTTCATCATCTGCGACTTGCGCTCGAAATCGGCGAAGCTGGTACCGGGCCCGAACATGGTGTCGAGCGTGGACATGAACGTCTTGGTGTCGCCGTTCCCCGCAAAATGCCAGTCGTGATAGGCCAGCGTGTCGCTGAGCGGCCAGGTTTCGCTGTCGGGCATGTTGGCGCGTACAGATTCGAGCGTGGAGAGCGACGGCGTTCCCGTCTCCACCGAGAAACCGGTGGCGAGGCCGGTGAAATAGCCGACCGGTGGACGATAGTTGTACGGTCCCGACCCTTGCAGGTTGACGACGTTGGAGCTGCCCGTGAACCAACGCGTGCCATCCTCGCGGGCGATGAGTTCGTCGAGGCCTTCGTTCAGGGCCGGGTAGGGCACCCCCTCGTTGCGACCGAACCATAGGATGATCGACGGGTGGTTGCGGTAGCGGCGAACCACGTCGTCGGCGTTCTTCAGGAACAGTGCCGGATCTTCCGGCTCGACCTGGAAATTCTGGGTCGATTGCCAGAAATCGTTGAGGATCATCATGCCGTTCTCATCGGCCAGGTCGTAAAACTCCTCTTCGGTATTGTTGCCCATCCAGTTGCGGATGACGTTCATGTGCGCCTCCTTCTGGAGACGGAAATAGGGGGCGAGGCGTGCGCGTCCGATGCGCTTCATCGCATCGTCCATGCCCCAATTACCGCCGCGCGCGGCGATCTGCACGCCGTTCACGCGGATCGTCAGATGCGGTTCGGGCATCGTCGCCTCGACCGGTGTTACCGCCGGGGAGCGCTCGCCCTGCGGCGTCAGCGATTCCGCCCAGCCGTTGGGGGATTGCTTGATGGCCTGATGGCGAACATCGATCAGGCGCTCGCCGCGCAGGCTGCCATCCGTGAACTGGAGGTTGACACGGCGCAGCGCACCAGCCGCATCGAACAGCGACAGGTCGTAGCTGACTTCGCGAATACCGAACTTGTCGGTGCGCGTATCCGAGAGCTGGCCGTCGGCCAGCGCTTCCAGCGACAGTTGGTAAAGAGCCTGCTCGCCATAGCCGTTCGGCCACCAAAGTTTTGGATTGGCGACGTGAAGCTGTGCGAACTCCTTAGGGTTGAAGACGACCTTCGTCTCACCGGGCGGCGCGATGACCGTCTTCTCCACTCGGACGCCGCCAAACGCTGCACGCACGGTGACGCTTGCGGCTGTCGCACCAGCGTTCTCGACCGGTACGGTGATATAGACGTCGGCGCTGTCAGTACGCGGCAGAGGCAGATCGGTGACGATCTTGGGATCGAGCAACCGGACGGTCCCATGCGCGAGCAGTTCCACGGGCCGCCACAGCCCCGTGTTACGGTCGCGAATGCCCGGTATCCAGTCCCAGCCCTCGGTTGCGACGAAAGTAGGGCCGTCGATGGCAAGCTGGCCCCCGTTCTCGCCGACGCCGCCGCTGATCGACTGCTCGTGCGGAATGCCGGGATGCGGTGGCGGCGAGACGCGGACCGCGACGACATTCTCGCCGGCGACCGGCACGAGGTCGAACTGGCCGCGGATGAAGGCGCCGTGGGTGTCGCCGAGCTTGCGGCCGTTCGCCCAGACGTCAGCGGCGTAGTTGATGCCACCGAAGACCAACGTCAGGCGTTTGCCCGCGGCGGCTGCCGGCACCGTAAAGCTGGTGCGGTACCAATAGTCCTGACGTGCCAGACTCTCGGGAATCTTGAGGTTGTTCAGCCCGTAATATGGATCGGGATAGACGCCGCGGTCGACCAGCGTCGTCAAGACGGTGCCCGGCACGGTCGCCGCACGCCACGTGCCCGTGGCAGGGCCCGGACGCGACAGAGTGGTGGCATCTTCGCGCACCTCGGGGGCTGCGGCGAGCTGCCAGCCATTGACCAGCCAGCGACCGTCGCTTTCGCGCGCCAGTCCCGTCGGGGGCAGGGGCAAGTGCGCGATCGGGGCCGTGGTCGCGCTCACGCGTGCCTTCGGCAAGGTCCAGGCATCCTGCTGCTGGGTAAGGCCGATATTGGCCTGCTTCTGGAACGGCCAGCCGACGCCGACCTGCCAGAATTGCACGAGATCGAAATCCGGCCGCGCTCGGATGGCGGCCGTGATCTCGCTGGCGCTCAGCGCCGCGCCGTTGAGCTGCGCCGCAACCAGCGATCCGCCAAAATGGCGAGGCGCTTTAGCGCCATTCGTCACCGGTGCGACGGCGAGGCGGGCGACGACTTCGCTCGGGTGGTTCGCGACGGACGCGACGACGCGACCATCGACATAGAGGGTCAGTGTCCGTCCGTTCGCCACAGCGGCGACATGCGTCCACTTGCCGGCGGCCAACGCCGGTCCGCCGGTTACCCGTGTCGCTCCGTCCACGGCAGTCGCACGCCCATTGGTAAGGTCGAGGCAGCGACAGGCCTCCAGCGGATTACCGACGGCCAGCAGCAAACCGTCCGCGCCGGCTTCGCTTGGGCGAACCCAAGTGGACAGCGTCCAGGGGGCATTGGCTTGGACAGCTGCGTCGGCGCCCGTCAGATCACGCTCCAGCCCAGTCCCGCCTTCTAGGATGGCAACATTATAGGGGCCGGCATTCGCGATCGTCGGCCGCATGGTCGGCATCACGGCTTGAGCGGCCAGCGAAGAGGATAATGCGGCACCGAGCAGCAGCGCGGCTGTTAGTGGCAACGATCGCATAAATAGATCTCTCCTGAGTTCCTGGCTCGATATTCTACCGGCCGGTTGGTTATTATGTTCGTCGTGCTAGACCTTGGGTCGGTCAGGCGTCCCCAGTCTACAGTCGTGCAGCGCCGCGCACGCCTGACGCGTCGCCCCAGCGCGCGGGCACGATGCGACCCTCCCATAGGTCCGAGAAGGCATAGCGGCGGACGATGGCAGGAAGTTCTTCATAGATTTCGGCGACGTTCGACATGCCTCCGCCCAATACGACGACCTCAGGGTCCAGCAGGTTGGCAACCATGGCCAGTACGCGTCCCAGCCGATCGATATACGCATCCAGTGCAGCTCGGGCGGCGGGATTCCCGGCTCGGGCGGCTGCAACGATCTCGGGGGCGCTGAGCGACAGACCATGTTCTGTCCTGGCGGCGCGCGCAAAACCCGTGCCGGAAACCCAGCTTTCGATACACCCCGTCAGGCCGCACCAGCATGGCGGCGGAGACAGTTCGTCGCTGCGCGGCCAGGGTAAAGGTAAGTGGCCGATTTCGCCGGCGATGCCGTGGGCGCCGTCGTGACACGCACCGGAGAGTACGATGCCGCCACCGACGCCCGTACCAATCACCAGCGCGAACACGCTGCGCGCACCGGTCGCGGCGCCATCGGTGGCCTCAGACAGCGCGAGGCAGTTCGCGTCGTTGACCAGCCGCACCGGTCGGCCGAGAACAGAGGTGAGGTCTTTGGAGAACGATCGACCGTTCAGGTAAAGAGAGTTGCTGTTGCGCATCACGCCGGTACGTGGCGACGGCGATCCAGGTGCGCCGATGCCGACGGTACATGCCGTGCCCCCCGCGATGTCGGCAGCCACGACGAACTCGGCGATAGCGGCTACCGCGGTATCATACGTGCCGGGATTGGGAACCCGCTGCTGCCACAGCGTCTCACCGTCTGCGCCTAACAACACGGCTTCGATCTTGGTGCCACCAAAGTCGATACCTAAAGCCGGTACAGATGCTGGCTGCGGCTCGATAGCCCGACCAACGATACTGTTTTGCAAGACGACCTTCCTCTCTTTTAGTCGCGTGACCGCTGCCCGGCCATCGTCAACCAAGCATGCCAGCGATTGTTATAAACGCAAATTGATTTTGTTATTGACCGGATCCACCGGACGATTAAACACGTGATGTCGAGACAACGGAAAGTTGCGACTGGCAGGCAGGAGAGGGTGGGGCGATGAGTCGCCGATCGGCTCGATCTTAGCATGCTAAAATGTTCGCCAGTTCTTGGCGATTTCGGGTGCTGAGGGAGACGGTCGAAATGTTGCGTGCACGTTCCAAGAATATGTTGATGGTCGCGGCTTCCGTGACGGCGCTAGTGAGCAGCGGCACTGCGCTCGCCCAGCAAACGTCTACGACGCAGGGGGTTCTACAGAACGCACCTACCGATCAAGCCGCATCGCCGTCAGCGGCTGCTGCCGATCAGACAAGCGAAGCTCAGAACCCGACCACGCCCGCTAGCGACGCGGCTGCTGAAACGCAGGACATCGTCGTCACCGGCATTCGCGGATCGCAGCAGCGTGCGGTCAACCTCAAGCGCGATGCCGCGTCGGTCACCGATTCCATCTCGGCCGAAGACATTGGCAAGCTGCCCGATGTAACGATCTCGGACTCGCTCCAGCGTATCCCCGGCGTGCAGATCCGCCGTGATGCCGGTGAGGGCGCGGCAATCAACATTCGTGGCCTGCCGCAGGTTACGACGTTGCTCAACGGCGAGGCCTATCTTGGCGCGCAGTCGATCACGACGATCCAGCCGAACTTCAACGATATTCCGTCGCAGCTGTTCGCGGGCGCGGACGTCATCAAGTCGAGCACGGCCGATTTGCTCAACGCGGGCATCACCGGCACCGTAAACTTGCGCACGCGTCGCCCGTTCGATCTCAAGAAGGGCTTCACCGTTGCTGCCGCTGCCGAGGGCGCCTACGGCGACAAGACCAAGGAATTCGATCCGAACCTGAACGGGCTGTTCGGCTTCCGGGGCGATAAGTTCGGGTTCCTGGTGTCAGGCGCTTATTCGAACCTGCATCTTTCGAACTCCCACAACGGGATCCAGGAAAGCTACGGGGCCGCGCTGCACAACGAGCAGTTCAATACTGCGGCCAACCCGACTGGCGACGTCAACCTCAGCAACGGCTTCTCGCCGGCAAATCGTCCGAAGGGGACGATCGTCGGAACGGGGCGCGATGTGAATGGCGACGGCGACGCGAACGATGCTTTCATCGTTCCTCAGGGCTTCACCGCCTGGGACAAGGTCAACCAGCGTGAGCGGATCGGCATTAATGCCTCGGCTCAGTGGGAGATCAGCGACGCCCTGACGCTGAACGCAGATGCGTTCTTCACGCGCCAGAACGAGAATGATCGCACCGCCGGCATTCAGATGCAGAACGTCAACTGGCAGGCCGGCGAATTCGTGCCGGGCCAGTCGCGCAACACCGGCTCGACCGTGTCGCTTAGCAACGGTGGCGTAACGCGCGATTATGATCTGAACACGACGCAAGTCTATAATTACGACCTGGGTAATTTCGATTCCTACGCGCAGAATGACAAGTTCAAGTCTCAGTCGCAGAACTACAATGCCGAGCTGAAGTACGACAATGGCGGCCGGTTTAAAGCCAGCCTGCGCGGCGTCTACGGCAAGGCCTATTCGAACTACGATCAGAGCTATCTGCAGTTCAGCCCATCGAACGGCGCGCAGTGGCAGCCTGGCGGGATCGGTCATTATCCGACGGGTGACGTCGCATTCAATTCGGGCGGGTATGCGGTCAACACGATCGCCGGGTCGGCATCGTTGCCAGCGACGGTCGATTTCACCGGTAACCAGCCCGTCTTCACCTTGCCGTCGCAGCTGACGACGGCGCTCGGCAACATCGACAGCTACACGATGAAGACCACGTCTTCGGAGGGTAACTACCGCCGAAAGGGCGACCTGAAGATCATCCGCGGTGACGTTTCGTACGAGGCCAACGACAATGTCAGCTTGAGCGCCGGTGGCCGGTACAGCGAGCGCTCGGTCGACGACTTCGAGTTCGATCGGGCGGCACCGCTGTATGCGGGGCAGGCGTCGCAGCCGGGCGGTTGCCTGGTCAAGTGGAAGGCGTTCGACGTGCCGCTCAACGATGCCTCCTGCTATGCGGGTACGGGCACGTTCGGGACGGCGAGCTTCAGGCCCTACACGTCGGGCGTGGTCCGCAAGGCCAGCGACCCGATCTTCAACGGCCAGGTCAAGCAGTTCAACCTGCCGGGTGCCGGCCTGCCGCCGATCTACGTGCTTGATCCAAAGGTCATGGATAACGCGCTGGCGTTCCAGAACAGCTTCTACCCCGGCAACGTCGAGATTCAGAACCCGGGTGCGTCGTTCAACGTCGGCGTGAAGCAGATCTCGGGCTACGCACAGCTCAACGTCAAGGGTGACGTTTTCGGCATTCCCGTATCCGGCAACGCCGGCCTTAAGGTCATCAACACCAAACTCGACATCACCCAGTTCGTGACCGGTTCGCCTCGCCCCTACGGCGTCGCAAACACGGTCAACGGCACGGTCGAGACCAAGCGGAGCTTCACCGACTTCCTGCCGGCATTCAATCTGGCGTTCAACTTTGCCGACAACCTGAAGCTGCGCCTCGCCTACTCCAAGACGATGACGCTGCTGGATCTCAACCAATGGGGGGGCGGACTCAATCCAAACTACGCGATCGATACGAGCAACCCGGGATCCCCCGTCTTCCGCGTCACCGGCGGCAGCTCGAACGGCAATCCGCAGCTCGATCCCTGGCGCGCCACGAACGTCGAAGGTTCGCTCGAATACTATATCGGACGCAGCAGCTTGTTGAGCGTAGGTGCCTTCTACATCGACGTCGCCAGCTTCATCCAGTCTGGCAACATCGTGCGAACGGACCTGCCGGACAATGACGGCGTGGTTCGCAACCGGACCGTGTCGATCAGCACTCCGGTTCAGGGCGACGGTGGTACGCTCAAGGGTGTCGAAGCTGGTGCCAAGCTGTCGTTCAACGACTTCGGCTTCATTCCGACGGTGCTTTCCAACTTCGGCATCGATGCTAACATCACCTATTCGCCGTCCGATTCAGGCGCAGTCGATTTGAAGGGCGACTCGATCCCGTTCCAGGACAATTCGAAGATCCAGACCAACCTTGCGGGCTTCTACCAGGACAACCACTTCCAGGCTCGTGTTGCTTGGAATTACCGTTCGAAGCGTGCGGTCCAGCAGGACTTCGGCGGCATCCAAGGCCTCGAACTGTATCAGCAGCCGACGAACTATATTGATGCGTCGATCAGCTACGACTTCACGCCAAATCTGACGCTGTACGCGCAAGGGTCGAACCTGACCGGCGAGTATGAAAAATACTACCTGACCTTCCCGGATGAGAAAGCGTACAACAACATCTATGAACGCCGGTTCATGGCGGGCGCACGTTTCAAGTTCTGATCTGCGGGTGAGACTGTAAGCGCCCGCCATCCTGTCTGTGGGGTGGCGGGCGTTTGCTTGGTAACGCACAAGATGGGGAATTGATCGTGACGGATGGAGCACGGGCGACGCGTAACTCAGGACCGCTGCGCTCGATCGTGATCGTCGGCGGGGGGACCGCCGGGTGGATGGCGGCAACGCTCCTCGCGCGCAGGCTCGATCGTCAGTCCGTGACCATCACGGTCGTCGAATCCAGCGACATCCGCACGGTAGGGGTCGGCGAGGCGACCGTGCCCGGGATCCGAGATTTCTTCCGGGAAATCGGCGTCACCGAGCAGGAAGTCATCGCGGCTGCGCAGGGTACGGTGAAGCTCGGAATCGAGTTCGTCGACTGGAAGCGCGAGGGCGAACGGTTCTTCCATCCCTTCGGCCTGTACGGAATGCGATCGCGGGGGGTGGCGTTCCACCATTACTGGCGCAAGCTAAACGCATCTGGGCACCCTACGCCGCTGTCCGACTTCTGTCTCGCAACCGCTCTTGCCGAGCGTAACCTCTTCATGCGACCGACCGACAGCCCGGTGCATGACCTGCTCTTCTTCGACTGGGCGGTACATTTCGACGCAGGGCTGTTTGCTAAGTTCTTGGCAAAAAAGGCGGACGAGTGGGGCGTGGAACACATCGACGCCACGATCACCGATGTCCTCGTCGACCAGGCCACAGGTTATATTTCCAGTGTCGATACCCAATGTGGCAAGACGATCGCGGGAGACCTGTTCATCGATTGCTCGGGTTTCCGGTCGCTATTGCTCGGCGACTCGCTGGGCGTACCGTACGAAGATTGGACGAACCTGCTCCCGTGCGATCGCGCGGTCGCGATGCCGTGCGAACGAGCAGGACCGCTTACCCCCTATACGCGCAGCACCGCGCTGGCAGCAGGATGGCAATGGCAGATCCCGCTGCAGCACCGGGTCGGCAACGGCTATGTCTATGCGAGCCGCCACATTTCGGATGACGAGGCGGTGGCGACTTTGAAGGGCAGGCTCGAAGGCGAGGCGCTGGCCGAGCCGAACATGATCCGTTTCCGTACCGGTCGTCGGACAGCATTCTGGCAAGGCAACTGCGTCGCACTCGGACTCGCAGCGGGATTCATGGAGCCGCTGGAGTCGACGAGTATCACGCTCATCCAGACCGGCTTGGAAAAGTTGCTCGCCTTGCTGCCTGATCGGGGTTTCGATCCCGCGCTGGCGAATGAGTATAATCGCACGACCGGCCTGGAATATGCCCGCATCCGCGACTTCCTCATCCTGCATTATTTTGCAAATGGCCGGCAGGGTCAGCCGATGTGGGATCGCTGTCGCGGCACCGCGCTGCCCGAGGAGCTGGCGCGCAAGCTGACATTGTTCAAGGCTCGCGGGCACCTCGTGCGCTACGAGTGGGAGTCATTTCAGGACCCAAGTTGGCTATCCATGTACGCCGGATTTGGTATCGATGCCGCGGCGCACGACCCGCTGGCGGATCATTTCTCCCTGTCAGATCTCGAGGCAGCGTTCGAGCGGATGAAGGGTTCGATACGTGACGCCGTTGCACTTGCCGAACCGCACGAGACGTTTCTCAAGTCGTTTGCCCCCGCATCGGCTCTTCCCGCATTCCGGTCGATGAGCCTTGCGGCGAATGGATAGGCCCTCGAATTTCGACGTTTCTCGAAAAGCGACCAGCGGCAGCGTTACCGCAGACGACCGATCTGTCAGGCTTGGGCCAAGCCTGTCGGGCACGAACTTGGAACGTGCAGGTGACTATAATCAGCGCGTCGTAACGCAGATCATTCGGCGCAATCCTGACATCACGCGAAACGAAATCGCGGTGATGACCAATTTGACCGCGCCGACGATCGCCAACATCGTAGGGCGATTATTCGAGAACGAGCTCGTGATCGATGCCGGACGACGCTTGGGCGGTCGAGGGCAACCGGCGACCCGCCTCCGGATAAATCCGGAAGGGGGCTACGCCATCGGCCTCAACATCGATCGCGATCATGTTACGTTGGTATCACTCGATCTGGCTGGCACGGTGCGCTCTCGATTTACCCGGCAGATCGCATTCGCGTCGCCCAACGACGTCGTACGGGTCGTCGAAAAAGGGATCGCGGCAATCGTTGGTACCGATGCGATACGCTTGGATCGGGTCCTAGGGATGGGCGTGGCACTTCCCGACGACCTCGGCCGTGTCGATCTCCCGCATCGCCCGCCCGGGTACGAGCAGTGGAGCGATGTCGATATCGAGGCGATGCTCGCGCCCATCATCCCCTGGTCGATCCACATTGACAACGATGCTGCTGCAGCAGCTATCGGCGAGGCGCAGTTCGGCGACGGGCACCACGCGAACTTCTTCTATATTCTCGTCAGCGCCGGGCTAGGCGGTGGAGTAGTGATCGACGGCGCCTATTACCGCGGCGCAAACGCCCGCGGCGGGGAAATCGGGTTCCTGCCGCTCGCCAATGATCCAACCAAGGTGCTGCAAGACGTAGTCTCCTTGTCGGCGTTGTCGAGCTATCTGGAGACTGCAGGACTGGACACGGCGGGCATGGATCCGACGCAACCGTTTCCCGTAGCGTTCGAGCCGCACGTCGCCGCGTGGCTCGAGGACGCATCGGACGCGCTTGTGCCAGCGCTGACGGCCGTGAACTGTCTAGTCAATCCGGCGATTGTGCTCGTTGGCGGGCGGCTGCCGGACGATATCCTCGATCAGCTTGCTGCGGACACTTACCGGAAACTGCGAGCGGCAGCACCCAATATCCCCATAATTGCGCCGATCGTTCGTGCCAGTCTCTCGCGAGATAGTCCGGCAATAGGCGCAGCGATCCTGCCTTTTCTCGACCGCATCCTGCCGTCGGACGGAATCCTCATCAAGACGCAATCTGCGTAGCCAAGCGAATGATCAGACGGATTACTTTAGAGAGGAAGTGTTTTTGCAAAAGCTGGCGCATCTAGCTGTACTTGCCCTGCTGCCGTTTGCCGTCGGCGTCGCGCGTGCGCAGGATCAGTTTGTCGATCCGAACACGCTGCGTCCGTCGTTGGACCCAAACCGCAAGGCCAATGGGTTGGCACCAACGCCGCAGATGGGATGGAACAGCTGGAACAAGTTCGGCTGTAACATCGATGAGAAGACGGTGCGTCGCATCGCCGACACCATGGCAACGAATGGAATGCGCGATGCAGGGTACGAGTATGTCGTAATAGACGACTGCTGGCACGGTGAACGCGATGCCAACGGCTTCATTACCGAAAGTCGAGAGAAGTTTCCGTCGGGCATGAAGGCACTGGCCGATTACGTCCATGCTCGCGGCCTCAAATTCGGGATATACTCCGATGCCGGCGCTAAGACGTGTGGCGGCAAGCCCGGCAGCCTTGGACATGAATATCAGGACGCGCTTACATACGCGCGGTGGGGCGTAGACTATCTGAAATATGACTGGTGCTCGACTGGCACGTTGAACGCTGAAAGCGCCTACGCGCTAATGTCGGATGCCCTCAAAGCCGCGGGACGACCCGTGCTTCTCGCGATGTGCGAATGGGGCAATAATCGCCCTTGGGAATGGGGCAAGAAGATCGGCAACTCATGGCGCACGACCAGCGATATCCGCGATGCCTGGAAGGGGCGGGACAAATGGTCGATCGGTATGGTCGACATCGTAGACGCGAACGAGCCGCTTTATCCGTACGCCGGGCCTGGCCACTGGAACGATGCCGACATGCTCGAGGTCGGCAACGGCGGAATGTCCGATACCGAGTACCGCTCCCATTTCAGTCTGTGGGCTATGATGGCTTCACCGCTGATTGCTGGCAACGATGTCACCAACATGAGCGCAGCGACGCGCACCATTTTGTTGAACAAGGAGGTAATCGCGGTTAGCCAAGACCCACTGGGTCAGCAGGGTCGTCGTGTACGCGATGATGGCGATCTAGAGGTCTGGTCGAAACCGTTAAGTGACGGAAGCCGGGCCGTGATACTATTCAACCGCTCCGACAGCCCTGCCAAGATTGAGGTTAATTGGCCAGAAATAGGTCTGACTCGCTCGGTACGTGCAGACGTACGCGACGTGTGGAGCCATCGGTCAATAGGCAAGATCTCTGATAGCTATGCCGCACTGGTGCCAGCGCATGGGGTGATCATGGTTAAGGTAACCCCCTGATCGCACCATCAGATTGTACTACGCTTTGTCGGTCAGACGAACGCCGGATGCGAGTTTGCGACGAACCTCCCGTTCGAGAGGTTGCGTTAAGCCGAGCAGCGAAGCTGTTACTTTGCCATTTTATCAGCGTTCCTGGGCAGTTACGAACCATGGATGAACGTGCGAACTTGGGAAGCGCGAGAAGGACGCTGAGCGTCCGCTTATGGGTCCGCTCAGACCTCGGTGCGTCCGGCCAATTCCAAAGCGTCTTCCACGTCAACGCCCAAGTAGCGCACCGTGCTGTCGATCTTGGCATGGCCGAGAAGGATCTGAACGGCGCGGAGGTTGTCAGTCGCCTTGTAGATGATCGATGCTTTCGTGCGCCGTAGCGAGTGCGTCCCATAGTCCTGCGTCGGAAGGCCGATGCCGACGACCCACTCGTGCACAAGGCGGGTAACTTGCCGCGTGCTCATGTGGTCCATGTAGTCGTTGTGGACTTGCCCCGATAAAGTGGAGAGGCATTTGCTCAGCGTGACGCAGTTCGTTCGAACTGGGCGGGGCTGATGTAGTCGAGCGCGGAGTGGCGCCGGACGGGGTTGTAGAAGCCGTCGATATAGCGGGCAATGGCCTGTGCGGCTTCGTCGCGGGTATAGAAGACGGTGCGCCAGACGAGCTCGGATTTGATCGTCTTGAAGAACGTCTCGACCATCGCATTATCGTAGCAATTTCCCTTTCCCGACATGGAGATACGGATGCCGTGGCGGCGCAGCTCGGCCTGGTAATCCACCGAACAATATTGACTGCCGCGGTCCGAGTGATGGATGAGCCCTTCAGGCGGACGCCGCATGACGAGGGCCTTGCGCAGCGCGGCGAGCGCCAGATCACGGTGCAGCCGGTCGCCGACGGCCCAACCGATCACACGTCGGGAGAAGAGGTCGATGACCACGGCCAGATAGAGCCATCCCTCCCGCGTCCAGACATACGAGATGTCCACGCCCCACTTCTGGTTGGGTGCCGTTGCAGTAAAATCCTGGTCGATGATATTCGGTGCGATCGGCCAGCTGTGCTCGCTGTCGGTCGTTCGTTTGAACCGGCGTTTCTGCCGGCCCCGTAGGCCGTTCTCACGCATCAGTCGCGCCGTGCGCCTGCGTCCGATGGCGAAGCCATCATCCTGCAACTCGCGTGTCATACGCGGGCTGCCATAGGTGCCGTTCGACAGCGCGAACGCAGAACGGACATGCGCCAGCATCACCATATCGTCGCGTTGACGCCGACTGGCAGGTCGATCTTTCCACGCGAAATAGCCGCTCGGGCTGATGCCGAGCACTTGGCAAAGGCGGTGTACGGGGAAATCCTTCTTCGCCTGATCGACGAGCGCGAACCTCATCGACTTCCCTCCCGGGCGAAAAAAGCGGTCGCCCGCTTCAGTATGTCGCGCTCTTGTCGGAGGATCTCGTTCTCCCGCCGAAGGTGCTTCAACTCGGCAGCCATATCTGCCTGCGGCGCCTCGCCGGGCATCTCCATCAATCGATCACGACGACGGCCGATCCAGCGTACCAGCGTAGACAGGCCAACGCCCAGATCCTCCGCCACCGCACGCTGCGTACGCCCGCTGGTCGCCACCAGCCGGACCGCCTCGTCCTCGAATTCCTTCGTAAATCGTCGCTGCTTCGTCATCGAGTTCACCTTTCATCTCAGGAAAACTCTCCACTTTTCTGAAGCAAGTCCACACTGCGCATCGGTCGGAGCCGTGGACAACCCGCTGGCGTTGGCGCCCGTTGCGGTTCCCGGCTGCGGCGTCGCGCATATGTACGGGTTGATGTGCGAACTGAGCAGCACCGGCACGTTGATACCGGCGTTGGTCACGGTCAGTCGCGCACCGGCAAAGCTGTTGTTGGTTGCCGTGACCTCGATCACGTTGGCACCGGCCGCGAGCCCCGACACCAGGCCCGTGATGCGACCGTTCGAACGGAGCGCGAAGTTCGAAGACTGATCGCGCCCGCCGACGGCGACCCGCAGATTGGCTGGCACCGCGCCCGTCGGCAGCACGACCTCGACCAAAGCGTCTCCGTCGGTTACCATGTCGGCACGACCGGACAGAACCTTGACGCTGGTGCCGCTCAGCGGCGGCGCGGCGGTGGGTGAGTTCTCGTCATCGCCGCAACCGGATAATAGCCCCGTTGCCGCGACCAGCAGCACGAGGCGCGCGCCTCCTCCCCGTCTCGTCATTATCCTCTCCCGTGGCGACGATACCCATCGCAGGCCCGGCGTTTAGCCACCGGATACTCGTAGCTTAGGCGGATGTCCGACCCAGTCAACGCGATCGACGACGGCGAGCGGCAAGGAAAGATCCAAAAGCGTGGGTATCGACGTCGGCGCCCGTTGCTCTACCTTGTATGCGCCAAGGCAAAACAATTGCAGGCGGCTACGCCGCTTCTACGGAGCCGATTCTCCCAACTGGGAACGGCGATCAAAAAGGCCGGCGTTGGTTCAGGAGAACTGTGGTGTCCGTGGGGTCGCGTGTGGTCCCTGCTCGCACGATTGTCCGTGATACTCTGTCGGGCTGAGAAATTGCACGACACCATGAAAGGGGGGGGCGCCAGGCGGTGCAACGGCTGCCATTTCATCATGACCGTCAAACCCAGCCAAGGCGCTCCCATACTTGTAACGGAGATAAATCCGAGCTTATTTTGCGTTTGCGTTATCTGGTAAAAGCGCCACGCGAGTCTCCGATTTCTAACCAATAGCCATCGGGATCCTGCACATACATTTGCCGAACTCCATCGAACCTGATCTGCATCCTGTGCGGATTGCCTGCTAGGTCAGTCCAAACGATGCCATGTCTCTCCAACCATGTGGTAACGATGGCGAGATCGTCGACGTGCAACGCTAAATGCTCGTTCCGGTTTGACGGTTTCGGCGCGGTGCGGCCGTCCAGTATGTGCAGTGCCAGTCCATTGCCGAGGTCGAGCCAGCGGCGGTTCTTGAGCGGCGTCGGGATGATCCGCAAGCCGAACGCATCATGTTAGAAGGCCGCGCTGCGATCGATGTCACTCGCCTGGATCGCGACATGTTCGGCCTTACCGGGAGGCTGGACTGTTGCCTGCTGTGCTGCAAGGATGAGAAGAACGGACTGCACGATCATGAGCGGTAATCCTCGAAACACGTACGATGATACGAGCTGATATTCGGACGATGGTCATCATCCCCTGCGCGATGTCAGTTCAGTTCCGTTCCGTACCTTCTAGGTTCGGCAGCAAAAGATGGATGATGGCGAGCGCTATGAAATAGGCGATGCCGGCCCAGATGAAGACCGGGGCGTAGCTGCCGACCGTTTCAAGAACGTGGCCGACGTAGCGCGCCATGATCATCCCGCCGACCGCACCCGCGGCGCCGCCGATACCCATGACGGAGGCGACCGAGCTCTTAGGGAAGGTGTCGGAGACCATCGTATACAAGTTCGACGACCATCCCTGATGCGCCGCCGCAGCAACGCCGATGATCGCGACGGCAGCGAACAGGCTGGAGACGGTACTGGCCAGCATGATCGGCAGCACCAGCACGGCGGAGGCAAGCAGCGCCAGTTTGCGGCCTGCGTTGACGCTGTAGCCACGCTTGATCAGCGCCGACGAAAGCCAGCCGCCGCCGATGCTGCCGACGTCCGCGAGCAGATAGACGGCGATCAGCGGTGGGCCGAAGGTCTTGAGATCCAGGCCGTGGCGCTTGGCGAAAAAGTCGGGCAGCCAGAACAGGAAGAGATACCAGACCGGGTCCGTCAGGAATTTCGCGGTGATGAAGGCCCAGGTGCCGCGATAGCGGAACAGGCGGCGCCATGGGATCGGCGCAGTGCCGGCGTCGTTTTGCTGATCGGCCTGGATATAGGCAAGCTCCTGCTTCGATACGCGGGGGTGATGTTCCGGCGCACGGTAGAAGATCAGCCATGCCACCAGCCAGACAAAGCCGAGCATCCCCGTCACGAGGAATGCGGCCCGCCAGCCATAGGCCAGCGTGATGATCGGGACGACGATCGGTGTGGCGATCGCACCGACATTGGCGCCGGCGTTCAGGATGCCAGCTGCCAGCGCGCGTTCCTTCTTCGGAAACCATTCGGCGACCGACTTGATCGCGGCCGGGAAGTTCGCGGCCTCGCCGAGCCCGAGCGCGAAGCGAGCGATCGAGAAGCCCCCGGGACTCCGCACAAAAGCATGCACCAAGGCGGCAAGGCTCCACACCGTGATCGCCGCGGCATAGCCCATCTTGGACCCGATCTTGTCGATCAACGGCCCGCAGGCGAGCAGGCCGATCGCATAGGCCGCCTGAAACCAGAACACGATCATGCCATAGTCGATTTCGGTCCAGCCCAGTTCGCCTTGGAGGGTGGGCTTGAGGATGCCGATGACCTGGCGGTCGATGTAATTGATCGTCGTCGCGAAGAACAGCAGCGCGCAGATGACCCAGCGAACATTGCCTCCGGCCTTTTGCGGGCCAGGACCCGTCGCCTGTGTTGAACCGTCCACGCTCGCTCTCCCTTGCGGCTTGTCCGCCTGTTATCGTCTGTCGAATGTCGCCAGTTTTTCGGCGAGTATCACTTTGTCCTGCACGCGCGGCCGCCAAGCACCGGCCAGCAGACCGCGTTCGCCGACGATCGCATCGACGATGCCGTCGCGCCCTGCCGAGTCCCACGCCGCCGCCAGCTCCGCCGCGCGCGGGTCGTCGACGGGGCCGCCATCGCCGCGAACGTGCAGCATCCAGGCGGCCAGCGCCGACAATGTTTCCGGGCAGGTCCGTCCGCGCAGGCGATTGGCCTCGAGCGAGGCGAGCCAGCGCTGGGGGATCTTCTGCGATCCGTCGCTCCCGATCTGGCGCAGCGCGTGACGTAGCGTCGGATTGGCAAAGCGGGCCAGCAACGCGTCGGCATAGGCGGTCAGATCCTGTCCCGGCGCGGGATCCAGGCCTGCCGCCGCCTCGTCGCGCATCAGCCGCTCGACGGTCGGGCCGATCACGGGATCGCTTATCGCCTCGTGGACAGAGGCCAGACCGCGGTGCAACCCGAGATACGCGAGCGCGGAATGCGCGCCGTTGAGCATACGCAGCTTCGCCGTTTCATACGGCGCGACATTGGCGACGATCTGCGCGCCGACCGCGTCCCAGCTTGGGCGACGGCCGGCGAAGTCGTCTTCGATGACCCATTGGGCAAAGGGTTCGGTCAGGACGGCCGCTTCGTCGCGAACGCCGAGCCTCGCCTCGACCGTATCGAGATCGGTAGGCGTGACGGCGGGCACGATGCGGTCGACCATCGTCGACGGACAGGTGCATTCGCTTGCGAACCAACTGCCGAGAGTCGGATCGATATGGTCGAGCCACGCGCCGAGCGAGGCCGCGAGCGCGCGGCCATTGTCGGCAACGTTGTCGCACGAGAGCAGGGTCAGTCCACCGGTCCCGGCGTCCCGACGACCGGCGAACGCTCGCGCGAGGTGGTGGTAGAGCGTGCCGCCCGCCTGGCCCACGGCGGCAAGGTCGAGCGATCCGTCTGGGCGACGGTGATAGCCTTTCTCGGTCACCGTCATGGTCACGATCGCCGTGGCGGGCGAGACGAGCGTGCGGTGGAGATCGTCGTTCGTGGTCGATGCGACGATCACGTCGCGAACCGATCCGATCAGCCGCGTTTGCGGAGCGTCCGTAGCGGTCTCGGTCACCGTGAACAGGCCGTCCTGCGGGTTGAGCATATCGCGGGCGGCAGGGGAACGCAGCGATGCGCCGACGATACCCCAGTCGCGGTCGCCCGCCGCCATGGCGAGATCGGTGAAGACCGCTTGATGCGCGCGGGTGAAAGCGCCGATGCCGAGGTGGACTATGCCGATACGCTGGGCCATGCGGTCATAGTCGAAGCGCGCCACGCTCGCCGGCAGCCGGTCGATCGTGGCGGCGGACAGCCTCACAGGCGGTATGACCGACGCGCAAGCCCGACGGTCAACTCCTGCGCGAGATCGGCGGCTTCCCAATCCGCCAGCCGGTGCTCGGCGACGAGGCGGGCGAGAAACGCACAGTCGACGCGGCGTGCGACGTCGTGGCGCGCGGGGATCGACAGGAACGCGCGCGTGTCGTCGTTGAATCCGACGGTATTGTAGAAGCCGGCAGTCTCGGTCGTCATCTCGCGGAAGCGACGCATGCCCTCAGGTGAATCGTGAAACCACCAGGCGGGCCCGAGCCGCAGGCAGGGATAATGACCGGCGAGCGGCGCGAGTTCACGTGCATAGGTGGTTTCGTCGAGTGTGAAGAGGATGATGGTGAGGGTTGGATCGTTGCCGACCACGTCGAGCATCGGACGCAGGCCGTTGACGAAGTCGACACAGCCGGGAATGTCGGCGCCGCGGTCGCGTCCGTGGCTGGCGAACAGGCGCGCGTTGTGATTGCGGACGCTGCCGGGATGGATCTGCATGACCATGCCGTCCTCGATCGACATGCGCGCCATCTCGGTCAGCATCTGCGCGCGGAACATCTCGGCGTCGGCAGGCGTCGGGTGGGGGCGGATCACGCGTGCGAACAACGCCGCCGCGTCGCCCGCATTGAGGTTTGCGGTACGCGCGGTCGGGTGGCCGTGATCGGTCGCGGTCGCCCCCGCCGCACGAAAGTCCGCGCGGCGCGTTCGGTGAGCGGCTAGATAGCCGGGCCAGGTCCAGACATCCTCCCCGGTCAGCATCGCGAACCGCTCCATCGTCGGGCGGAACGCTTCGTGTTCGACGTCGACAACGCCGTCGGGACGGTAGGTCGTCACGACGCGGCCCGTCCAGCCCGAGTCACGGATCGCGCGGTGTGCGTCGAGCGGATCGTCGGCGCCCTCGGTCGTCGCGAGAAATTCGATCCCGAACCGCTCGAACAGCGTACGCGGGCGAAAAGCGTCGGTCGCGAGACGCTCGGCGATGCCGTCGAAATACAGGTCGCTCGTCGAGGCATCGAGCGCCACGTCGAAACCAAGGACCTCGGCAAAGACGTGATCGAGCCATGCCTGCGACGGCGTGCCGCGAAACAGATGGTAATGACTGGCGAGCGTGCGCCAGGCTTCGCGCGGGTCGGTGTCGGGCACGCCCTCGCGTGACGGTACGCCGAGTTGATCGAGCGGGATGCCTTGGCTGTAGAGCATCCGGAACAGGTAGTGATCGGGCGCCAGCAACAGGGTGGTCGCGTCGCGCCACGGTTCGTTCGTCGCGAACCAGCGCGGATCGGTATGGCCATGCGGCGAGACGATCGGCAGCGTGGCGATCTCGGCATACAGCGCCCGCGCGATCGACCGCTGGTCGGGATCGCTGGAGAACAGTCGATCAGGCGATAGGCGAAGCGGGCGGCTCACGCTTGCGCCGTCATATGCCGTGCCGCCATATGCGCGATCCCGCGTTCCAGGCCACGCAGTTCGGCAAGCCCGCGCATGCGCCCTAGCAGCGAATAACCGGGCAGCGTGTGCTTCGAGAGGTCGTCGAGCATCTGGTGGCCGTGATCTGGGCGCATCGGGATCGAACGCCCCTCGCGCATCTGCAGTGCATGAATGGCAGCGACGAGCGCGGCCATGTCGGCGTCACCAGCGAGATGTGCGGCCTCATGGAAGGCCTCGTCGGGTTCGCGCTGGACCGACCGCAGGTGAAGGAAGCCGATCCGATCGCCCAGCCGTTCGATCATGCCCGGCAGGTCGTTGTCCGCACGAGCGCCGAACGAACCGGCGCAGAAGCACAGGCCGTTGGAGGGGTTGGGCACTCGCGCGAACAGGGTTGTGACGTCGGCCTCGGTACTGACCACGCGGGGCAGGCCGAACAACGCGACGGGCGGGTCGTCGGGATGCACCACCAGCCGCATGCCGAGCTCGTCGGCGAGCGGACAGACCGCCTCCAGGAATGCGATGTGATTGGCGCGAAGTCCCTCGGCATCGATGGCGTCATACTGCGCGAGGGCGTCGCGGAACCGGTCGGCGGTAAAGGTCTCCTCGCTGCCAGGGAGACCGGCGATGATGGTCCTCTCGAGCAGGCGCAGCGCTTCGCCATCCATCCCCGCGAACCGGCGTTCGGCCCTCTCGACCAGCGCGGGCGAATAATCATGGTCGGCGCCTGAGCGTCGCAGGATGTGGATGTCGAAGACGGCCGCCGCTTCCAGCTCGAAGCGGAGCGCGCGCGCGCCGTCGGGCATCGCCCAAGCCAGGTCGGTGCGAGTCCAGTCGATAACCGGCATGAAGTTATAGGTCACCGTGCGAATGTCGCACGCGGCCAGATTGGTCAGGCTTTGCCGATAATTGTCGATCAGCACGTCCCAGTCGGCACTGCGTGTCTTGATTGCTTCGTGCACTGGCAGGCTCTCGACCACCGACCAAACGAGCCCGGCCGCTTCGATCTCGGCTTGCCGCGCGGCGATAGCGTCCCGCGGCCAGACCTCGCCATTGGCGACCTCGTGCAGTGCGGTCACGATGCCGCTTGCGCCGGCCTGGCGAATATCGCGCAACGTTACCGGATCGGATGGACCAAACCACCGCATCGTCTCAATCATTGACACCCGGCTTCCTCTCTCGGTTGCGCGAACCTTATGGCAGCTGCAGTTCACGCCTGTTTAGCAATCCCAAACCTATTAGGCCAGATACAACGAAGTGGTCAGGCCATTTTGTTGGAGGGCATCCGCTAACTGTACAGGGTGATCAGGGGGCCGCGTTGGGTTGGCGACCATGACGGCACGCAAAGATAGCCGCTGGCGCGCGCGTGGATAGAAAATCGGGTGCGCCGCGATACCGTGCGGCGCACCCTTAGTTTGTCGACATCGGCAATGGGGGGCGCCGATGTCGATGGGGGAAACTGGAGTATTCAGAACTGGAAATTGACCGCCAAAGCGTAGGTGCGGCCGAAATAGGATGTGTAGAGGGGGTCCTGGCGCGTCGTGTCTACGGTCAGGCGGTTGGTCTCGTTTGTGATGTTGGAGACCTCGGCGATCAGCTTGATATGCTCGTTGAGGTTGTACGAGGCGGAGGCGTCGACGAAGATCGAGCTCGCGTTCGATGTCGAATCCGCATCGACAGAGCCGCTGGGAACCGCCGTCAGGAACGCCGAGCGGTAGTTCACCGTCGAGCGGATGCTGAACTTGTCGTCCTCGTAATACAGCGTCCCGCTCGCCGTTTCCGGCGACAGGCCGACCAGCGGCGCGGTCCGCGAAAGCGTCGGCGATATGACGTAATTGATGTTCGAACGGACCCGCGTGAAGTTGCCGAGCGCGCCGAAATTCTTCAACACGCCCGGAAGGAAGGTGAAGGGCAACTGGACGTTCACCTCGGACCCGCGCAGCGGTCCGCCTTCGGTGTTGTTGCTGCGCTGAACCGTAAACACGTCGGTCGGGCGCAGCTGCGTACCGTTGAGCAGAGTCAGCGGCAGGCCGATGTCCTGGAAGGCGACAGCCTGGCTCGTCGTCTGGATGTAGCTTTCGATGTTCTTGTAGAAATACGCGACCGAAATCAGCGACCCCTTGGCGAAATACCATTCGAGCGCCGCATCGAACGTGTTGGCACGGATCGGCTCGAGGAACGGGTTGCTGAAGGATGCGGTTTGGATGACGAGGTTCGCGGAGCCTGCGGGGATCAACTGGCCGTACGCCGGCCGCGACATGACGCGGGCCACCGACGCGCGCGCGATCAGTTCCGGCGTGACGTCCAGCGCGAGGTTCGCCGACGGCAGCCAGTCGTCATAGCTGCGGCCGACCTCCGATATCACGAAACGCGACGGATAGAGCGACCCGGCGGGCGCCGCCGAGGTGATCGGACCATAGGTGTCGAGGCTGGTGTGGACGTAGCGGACGCCGGCATCGCCGCGCAGCGCGAAGGGCAGGGAATTGGCGGTGTTGAACTTCACCATGGCGTAGCCCGAGCCGTATTTCTCGTAGACGCCGCCAAACGTGCCCTTTGCGCATTCGAGGCTGCAATAAACATAGCTGTCGAGACCGACCGCATCGCGGAACTTCTCCGGATCGATCGAGACGAAATCCTGCAACAGGCCGTCCAGATTGCTGCCGACGCCCTTGGTAACGGTGGTCAAACTTGCGAGCGTGACGCCCGCCGGCAGTTCGAGCGGCGTATTGGTGGCAAGCTGACGCTCACGCGCGGTATATTTGTTGGTGCGATACTGGCCGCCGACCTGAATCGTGAAGTCGGGTGCGGCCTCCCATTCGCCGTTGAGTTCGAACGTCTTGCTGGTGATCGTGTTGCGGCGGATGAAATTCGACAGCTGTCCGCGCTGGTCGCCGTTCGCGAGCGGGGGACCGTATTGGAACAGCGCAGGATTGGTCGCGTCGATCCCGTAGCCGATCTTGGGAATGTCGGGATTGTCGCGGAAATCGATCGAGAAATCGCGCGTGTCGTTCGCATCGATCGCGACTTGCAGGCGGTCCACGTCGAGTCGCGACTGGTTGATACCGGCCAGGCCATAGACCCGAACGGTGTCCGAGAAGCGGTGGTCGAAGTTCAGATTGACCTGACGATAGGTCGAGGTGAATTTTTCCTGCTGCATCTCCGAGCGCAGGTCGACGCCGTCGAATAGACCGTGAACCAGCGACCCGTTGTCATCGACCTCGATCTCGCGGACCGACGTCAGGGGCTGGCCGTTGTTGGAGATCGCGCGTCCGAACGACCGTGCATCGAAATACGTGTCGAGCCGGTCGACCTTGAACCGCGAATACAGGCCATCGAGCGATATGTCGGTATTGTCGCTGGGCTTCCATTGCAGCGTCAACGTGCCGGCGAGCCGCTCCTGATCCTGGCTGCTCTTCACCGGGCGTGGCAGGCGCGGCAGATAGACGCCGCCGCCTGGACGACCGTTCACCCCGGTCCGGCTCATGATGTAATCATAGGCGGCGGCATTGCCGGTACGCGGATTGCCGGTGCTGCAATTGTTGGCGTCCGCGCCGATCGCCGAGCCGTTGGGCTGGGTGTAGCCGGCGAGGGGGCTGTTCGTCGCCGCGCCGCGATAGGTGTAGCCGACGGGCGTGCAGAACGGGAAGATCACGCCGGCGTTCGGGGTGCCGGCGGGCTGCGCCTGGCCATAGACCGTGGTTGGCACGACATCGACCGCCGAATAGGCATATTCATCGATACGCCGCTTCGAATAGGCGACGCTGCCGAGAATGCCGAACGTATCGCCGAACTTCTTGGAGACGAGCGCGGACAGGCGCGGATCGACCTTCTTGCTGATATCGTTGTAGATACCACGCGCGGTGCCGGTGAGGACGAAATCCTTTTTCTGGTCGAACGGCTTGGGCGCGCGAAGATCGACGGTCGCGCCGAGCGACCCTTCCTCGACATCGGCCGACAGCGTCTTGCGCACCGACAAGGCCGAGAAGATCTCGGTCGGGAAGGTCACGAAATCGAACGAGCGGCCGGTCGCAACGCCGCCGCGGATGTCGCTGCCGCTGACCTGCGACACGCCTTCCATGCCGTTGATCCGCACGCGCGTGAACTGCGAGCCGAGGCCGCGGACCGAGATGTTGCGGCCCTCGCCGCCATCACCGCGCGACAGCGCGACGCCGGGGATGCGCTGCATCGACTCGGCGAGGTTGGAATCGGGGAACTTGCCGATGTCCTCCGCGACGATGCTGTCGATCGCGGCGGTTTCATTGCGTTTCTGGTTGAGCGCGTTGTTCAGTGCAGCGCGAAACCCGGTCACGACGATATCGGCGTTTTCCGAATCTGCAGCCTGAGAGGGGTCCGCAGCCTGCGACGGATCGGCGGGAATAGAGGGGGCGGCGGGATCGGGCGGGCTCGTCTGACTGTCCGCCGGCTGCGGCATCTGGCTGCCCGCAGTCTGCTGGGCCATGACAGGCGCGGCGATGAATAGGCTGACGATGCTCGTCGAGATAAGCAGTTTCCGCTTATCGAAGCTCTTACGGCTCAAAGACCCTCTCCCGATAGGCCGGGCGCGCCGAATTGACGCTGTCCGACATTTTTGCCGCCCTAGTTTTCTAAGGTCGGCGTAATTCGTCAGGTATCATCGCTATTTTAATATGACAATGCCGAATCATTTGGTCAGGCAGATTGTTTGTCGACCAACTTGCAGCCTGCGCTCTATGGCGTTGTGAAAGGCTGAAACTTGGTTGTCGGGCTCATAGCAGCCGAGGGCCGTGACTGCCCGTCCGGTCAGACCGAGCGGCGGGCCAGGGCGCGTCGGCGCTGGTCGGTCGCTGCGCGCGCGCGCTCGACGGCCTCGGTCTCGGTAACGTCGAGCAGGTGGTCGATCACGCGCGCCAGATGATCGCGCATCGCGTTGCGCGCGTCGATCGGCGAGCGGGCCTCCAGGGCACTGAGAATCCGGCCATGTTCGATCATGCGGTTCTCGGTACCGAGGCTGCCGGCCTTCGCCAGCACTTCGCGCGCGAGCGGCGAGCGGAACCGCATGTCCCAGAAATCGGTGACGGCCGAGATGATCACGGCATTACCCGTCGCCTCCGCGATCGCGATGTGGAACCGGCGATCGGCGTCCTCCGCCGCTACCGTATCGTCCTGATCCATCTCCGCCAATATGCCGCGCAATTCCAGCAGCTGCTGCTCGTTTATCTCGGTTGCGGCGACGGCGGCGACCTCGCCTTCGAGCAGACGGCGCGCCTCGGTGATCTCGAACGCGCCGATATCGAGTTCCTGTTCCGAGTCGTTCGACGAGGATGCCAGGACGAACACGCCCGATCCCTTGCGGGCCTCGACCATGCCCTTCATCTCGAGCGCGATCATCGCCTCGCGGATCGTCGGCCGGCTGACCTTGAACCGCTCGGTCAGGTCGCGTTCGGCGGGCAGGCGGGCGCCAACCTGGTATACGCCGTTCGCGATGTCCGTGATGATCGCCTGTACGATCTTGCGGTAGAGTTTACCGCCGCCTTCAGCGCCTTGCATTGCGTTCCTCGTTCGATGCGCGCCCGTCCGAACGTCGGCGCTGCTCCCTACATCGCCCTGCGCGGCGCAGCGTCAAGTGCTGTCGATCCGAAAAGTGCCGGGTTGCCTGATAATAATGCCTTACAATCCTGTTGCATGTGGCCCGACCACAATTTAGGGTCGGTTCAGGAGAGGCCGTACGACAGTGTACATGTCGGCGGTGAACGATGTGAGACAACCGGATTCGTCCGGAGAGGGTCGCCCAACCCGCGCTCGCAGAAAAGAGAAAAGGGGAGGCGGATGACTCGAGCGCTCGCAATTCTTACCTTGGCGGCGGCGCCATTGATGACGCAGGCATCGGTGTATGCTGCACCTCCGGGTCCTGCAGCATCGACGCAGCAATCCGCCACCAACCAAACAAAGGCGCCGTGGCGCGACGTGACTCCGCGCGAGGGCCTCGCCGGCTGGCGGGCGACCGGCGGCAAGGCAAGCTATGCGTTCGAGAATGGCGAACTGATCGGGCGCGCCGAGCCCGGCAAGACCAACAGCTGGCTCGTGTCCGAGGCGCAATATGGCGACTTCATCATCGAGTTCGACGCGAAGACCGATCCGGCGCTCAATTCCGGCATGATGATCCGCGGCCAGAGCCGACCCGATTACCGCGACGGCGTGGTGCACGGATATCAGGCCGAGATCGATCCGTCGTCGCGCCGCTGGAGTGCCGGGCTGTACGACGAGCAGCGGCGGCAATGGCTCTACACGCTGGGTCGTAACGAGGCGGCGCGCCAGACCTTCCGCTCGGGCGACTGGAACCACTATCGTGTCGAGGCGATCGGCAACCGCCTGCGAACGTGGATCAACGGCGTGCCTGCCGCCGATGTGGTCGACGACGTCGACGCACGCGGTTTCATCGCCTTCCAGGTCCACGCCATCCCCGATGCGGAGGCTGCACGGCATCCCGAAGTGCGGTTCCGCAAGGTCCGCATGATCACCGACGCGCCGGCGCGGTTCGCAATGCCCGCGACGGCGCTTGCCGAGCAGGGATGGCTGACCAACCGCCTGTCCGCGGGCGAGCAGCGCGCGGGTTGGAAATTGCTGTGGGACGGGAAGACCGGTGCCGGCTGGCGTAGCGTCAAAGGCCAGAAGTTTCCGGCATCGGGCTGGTCGATGGCCGATGGCGTATTGCGCGTCGAGGGCGGCGGGGGGGGCAGCGGGGGCGATATCGCGACGACCCGCGACTACCGCGATTTCGAACTGTCGATCGATTTCAAACTGACGCCCGGCGCCAATAGCGGGATCAAGTATTTCGTCGATGCCGGCCTGCTCAAAAAGGGCGAGTCGATCGGGCTGGAATATCAGTTGCTCGACGACGAGCGGCATCCCGATGCCAAGATGGGGCGCGACGGCAACCGGACGCTCGGGTCGCTCTATGACCTGATCGCGGCGAAGAACCTGTCCGATCCCGACAGCCCGGGCAAGCGGATCAATCCGCCGGGCGCCTGGAACCGCGCGGTGATCGTCGTGCGGGGCGCGCATGTCGAGCATTGGCTGAACGGCTTCAAGATGGTCGAATACGACCGTGGATCGCCCGCGTTCCGCGCGCTGGTGGCACAGAGCAAATATGCCGGCGTGCCCGGTTTCGGCGAGGGCAAGCAGGGACCGATCCTGCTGCAGGATCACGGCGACCGGGTGGAATTCCGGTCGATCAAGTTGCGCGAACTCTGAAGGGGGATGGATCGATGGACCGTCGGACGATGATCAAGGGCGCGGGCGCCACGGTAGGGCTCGGGCTCGGCGTGGCGATGAGTGCGCGCAGCTATGCGCGGATCAAGGGGGCGAACGACCGGCTGAGCGTCGCCGTGATCGGCGTGAACGGACGCGGCCAGGCGCATATGGGCGCGTTCACGAAGGTGCCGAACGTCGAGATCACGCATTTCTGCGACGTGGACTCGGCGGTGCTGGCCAAGCGTGCGGGCGAATTCGCGGCGCGCGGCAATCCCGCGCCCAAGACCGAAGGCGACTACCGCCGGGTGTTCGACAACAAGGCGGTGGACATCGTCACGATCGCGACCCCGGACCATTGGCACGCCAAGCTCGCGGTCGACGGGATGAAATCGGGCCATCACGTCTATTGCGAAAAGCCGATCGGCATCGCACCCGCCGAGGGCGAGGCGATGATCGCCGTGCAGAAAAGCACCAAGCGCGTCCTGCAGGTCGGCAACCAGCAGCGATCGAGCCCCGAGACGCGGCAGCTGCTCGCGCTCGTCCAGGCCGGCGAGCTGGGCGACGTCTACGAGGCGCAGACCTGGTATGCGAACAACCGCAAGACGATCGGCAAGGGGCAGGTGACGCAGCCGCCGGCCAATCTCGACTGGGCGATGTGGCAGGGGCCACGGCCGCGCGCGCCGTACCGGTCGAACCTTGTCCCCTATAACTGGCACTGGTTCTGGCAATACGGGACCGGCGAGATCTGCAACAATGCGATGCACGAACTCGACGTCGCGCGCTGGCTGATGGGGCTGACCTATCCGAAGACCGTCTCCGCGCAAGGTGCCAAGCGCTTCCATGCCGGCGACGACTGGGAGATGTACGATTCGCTCGCGCTGGATCTGAACTACGACAATGACCGCGTGATCCGCTGGAACGGGCAGAGCTGCAATGCGATGCTGACCTATGGGCGGGGGCGCGGCGTCCTGCTGCTGGGTACCAAGGGGTCCGCGGTGGTCGATCGCAACGGGTTCGAACTTTACGACCTGGCGGGCAAGTCGGTCCGGCAGGTGATGGCCAAGGCGAGCTCGGAGACGACCGGCACGGTGGGGGAGGGCATCCTCGACGTCTATCATGCGGCCAATTTCGTCGACGTGATTCGCGGCCGCGCGGCCACGCTCAACTCGCCGATCGCCGAGGGGCATATCAGCACGACGCTCTGCCATCTGGGCAACATGGCCTATCGCACCGACAGCGTGCTGACCGTCGATCCGACGACCGGCAAGCCGAGCAGCGCCGAGGCGATGAAATTGTGGTCGGTCGCGTACGAACCCGGCTGGGAGGTCAAGGCCTGACGTGAGCATCGCCGCGCAGGTCGAGCGCTTCGTCGCGATGGGCACACGGATCGAGCTGCACGTGTTCGGCGTCGGGTCCGCGGATGCGCTGGTTGCGGCGCGGCGCGCGATCGAGGCGGTCGACGATGCGTTGACGATCCATCGACCGTCGCCGACGACCGCGGTCAACGACGATCTGCTTGCGGGGCGGGGCGTCGCGATCGACGATCCGCTGCTGATCGCGGCGCTGGTCGCGGTGCAGGACGCGCATGGGCTGACCGGCGGGGTGTTCGATCCCGCCGCCGACCGCCGGTTCGGCGGCGCGGGCTGGGGCGACGTGGTGTTCGACCCGCGGACGGCATGGATCTCTGCGACACGACCGCTCGCCCTGGATTTCGGCGGGTTCGGCAAGGGGTTCGCGCTCGACCGGGCCTGTGCGGTGTTGCGCGACGCGGGCGTCGTCTCTGCGTGTCTGTCGGCGGGGGAGAGCTCGCTGGCGGTGATCGGCGAGCATCCGCTCGGCGGCGGTTGGCCGTTCGCGATCCCCCATCCGGCGCGGGCGGACACGGTGCTGGTCGAGCTCGAACTCGTTGACGAGGCGCTGTCGATTTCGACGACGGTGGGGGCGGGGACGCGCGCGCCCGAGCGTGCGGCGATGATCCGGCCCAGCGACGGCGCGATCGTGACCGCGGCGCGCTGTGCGGTGGCCGTCGATCGCAACGGTGGCCGGGCGGAGGCGCTGAGCACCGCGCTGTTGGTCGCGGATACCGAACAGGCGCGACGGTTGCTGGACGGTGGGCCGGGCCGGCGTTTCCTGTATGATCTTTCCAAAGAGGCGGCGCCGACCGTCGACGTAACGAGGATGCAAGCGGCATGACCGACAAGGATTTCGACCTCACGCGGCGATCGTTCATCGATCGCGTGATGATGGCGACCGCGGGTGCGGGGATGGCGGCGGCGGCACCCTGGGTGGTGTCCGCAGCGTCGGCGGCTGGTGCCGATCCGGTGAAGACGAACCCGGTCCGGCTCGGCGTGATCGGCACCGGGGATCGCGGCCGCACGCTGATCCAGAACATCGCCAAGACGCGCAACTGCACCGTCGTGTCGATCTGCGATACCTATGCGCCGAACCTGGCGAAGGCGCGGCAGTGGATCGGCCCGACGACGCGCAGTTTCAACGATCACCGCGCGATGCTCGACGCGGGCGGGATCGATGCGGTGGTGATCGCGACGCCGCTCAACATGCACGCACGGCATAGTTTCGATGCGTTCGATGCCGGGCTGCACGTGTGGTGCGAAAAGGCGATGGCGCGGACCATCACCGATTGCGGTGCGATGGTGACGCGCTCGAAGGCGGCGAACAGGGTGCTCCAGATCGGCCACCAGCGGATGTTCCACCCGACCTATCTGAACGCCCTGAAGCGCGCCAAGGCCGGCGAGATCGGCTCGCTCACGCAAATTCGCGCGAGCTGGCACCGCAACAACGCATGGCGCCGGCCAGTGCCCGCCGACGCGACCGATCGCCAGATCAACTGGCGCCTGTACCGCGACAGCTCGGCAGGGTTGATGACCGAACTGGCGACGCACCAGCTGCAGGTCGGCAACTGGTTCTTCGACGCGGCGCCGACGCGGGTGATGGGGTCGGGCAGCATCTGTTTCTGGAAGGACGGCCGGGAAGTCTACGACCATGTCGCGCTGATCTACGAATATGCCGGCGGGCGGAAGTTCATCTACACCTCGCTGCTGAACAATGCGCGCTATGGTTGCGAGGAGCAGATCCAGGGCAGCAAGGGCACCATCGAGCCCGAACTCGGCCGGATCTACCAGGAAGTGCCGGCCAAGGTGCTGGCACTGCAGCGGATGCAGAAGGACGTCGCGCGCGGTCACAAGCGGACCGTGCCGATTGGTGGCGCCACCTGGTTCCCCGAACTGCCCGTGACGACGCCCGGCGAGTCGCTCGGCTGGGGCGAATATGACGAGACGATGCTGCAGTTCGAGGGCTTCGCCGAAGCGGTGCGCGCGGGCAAGCCGCTGCCCGGGCTGCTGCGTCAGGCTTATCAGGCGAGCGTCGCGTCGCTGCTCGGCGAGCAGGCGATGGACCGTGGCGAAGCGATGACCTGGCCGACGAATCTGGTCGCGATCTGACAAGGGGAATTAGCTGTGACCGATACCAACCGACGCGGAATCCTCGGCCTCGGCCTGACCGCTGGCCTCGCTGCCGGGTTTGCCGCCGACGCCTTTGCGCAATCCGCTACACGCGGCGATGCACCGACCGAAGCTGCGGTCGCCCGGCCAGCGCCGGACGCGAAATACCGCGTGCCGTTTGCCGTGATCGGGATGGACCACAACCATATCTTCGGCATCACCGATGCGATCATCCGCGGCGGCGGGGTGCTCACCACCTTCTACGCGACCGATCCGAAGCAGATCGCGGTGTTCAGGAAACGCTATGGCGAAGTGAAGCTGGCGCGGTCCGAACAGGAGATCCTCGACGACCGCACGATCAAGCTGGTGTGCAGCGCGGCGATCCCGAGCCTGCGTGCACCGCTGGGCATCCGGGTGATGCGTGCGGGCAAGGATTACCTCAGCGACAAGGCGGCGATGACGACGCTGAAGCAGCTTGCCGACGTGCGCCGCGCAATCAAGGAAACCGGGCGCAAATACGGGATCATGTATTCTGAAAGGCTCGAGGTGCCTGCCGCGGTGATGGCGGGGCAGCTCGTCCATGATGGCGCGATCGGGCGTGTGATCCAGACGGTAAACCTCGCGCCGCACCGGCTGTCCGCCGCGAGCCGTCCCGACTGGTTCTGGGACCCGGCGCAGAACGGCGGCATCCTGACCGATGTCGGCAGCCACCAGGCCGACCAGTTCGTCTATCTGACGGGCAGCAAGCGCGCGCAGGTGGTCGCATCGCAGACCGGCAATTTCGGTAATCCCGCGCATCCCAAGTTCGAGGATTTCGGCGACATGATGCTGAGCGGTGATGGCGGCGCCGGCTATGTCCGCGTCGACTGGTTCACGCCCGACGGGCTGCCGACCTGGGGCGACGGCCGGCTCTTCATCCTCGGCACCGAGGGTTATATCGAGCTCCGCAAATACGTGGATATCGTCGGGCGGCCGGGTGGCAACCATCTGCTGATCGCCGACAAGAAGGGGACGCGCTACATCGATTGCTCGAAGGTACCGTTGCCGTTTGGGCCGCAGTTCGTGACCGATATCGTCGAACACACGTCGGTGGCGCAGGACCAGGAGGGCGCGCTGCTTGCGGCCGAACTTGTACTGACCGCGGAGGCTCGTGCGACACCCGCACGACGATAAGGCGTCAGCTCGTGCGGATCGGACAAGCGTATGGCTTCACTTGGCGTTGCCATGGGTAATTGGCTTTGGCTCGGCGGCCGCACCGGCGTAGCCCTGATCGACTAGGACGCTCCGTTAAACCAGCAAGTCGATCCGTACCTCGGGACGAGGAGTGACGACAAGTACGTCACGATTATGGGCCCAACTCTCGAATTTGGCTAATCCACCGTAGGTCGAAAACGATCGCGTCCACGACGCGCAGCGCGACCTATGAATTTGAGTAACACCCAGATGAACGGATGGCCGAAGTTGGGAATGCAATAGTACGCCGATAATGACCGGTTCTGGGTTTTACAAATTAAGGTTTGCTCTTGGCGCACCAATCACTCTCAAACGCTTAGCCGCTTAGAAGGTCTATGCGGACGTCCGCATGCCAGGTCATCATTATTATACATTTGGCTCTGGTAGGTTAGTACCGTTCATGTGCGACGACTTCGAACTGTACGCCATAGCATTCAACTTATTTTGCGACGGTCTAATTGGCAACCGTCGCAGGTGCTCATCGACCTTGACCAAGGGAACAAGCTTGGCGGCATCCTGCCCAGTCGGCAACGCGGTCGAAGCGGTAAGCCGTGCGGCGGGGTCGTCACAGCGCAGTGTTGCCGACTTGCCGCCGTCCTTTCTGTAGGCGTTAGTGGTGCCGTCGTCCTCGTAGAGCGAGAAACTGGTGTTCCGGCCATGACCACTATTTTACATGAATTCATCGCATCTGCCGGATGACAAGCTTAGCAGCCTCATCGTCACAATTTTCCGCGCGAACGGCGCGCTGATCGCTGCCGGGGACGATCTGGTCGCCGACCTCCGCCTGACCAGTTCTCGATGGCAAGTGCTGGGAACCGTAGCGCAATCCCCGATGCCGCTGGCCGTCGCGTCGATCGCGCGGAACATCGGTCTGACCCGTCAGGGTGTCCGGGCGATCGTTAAGGAACTTATCGAGGCGGACATGGTCCGCCTGGAGGTCAATCCCCACCATCGACGTTCGCAACTTGTGGTTCTCACACCCCTCGGGGAGCAGGTCAGCGCCGAAGCGCTGACCCGCCAGCGGCCGTGGGCGCAATCGCTTTTTCGGGACATCTCTCCCGCGCGCATCGCCGATGCCACTGATCTTCTTCACCGCCTGATGGAGAGGCTGGCAGCGGGTCGTAATGAAGGAACAGGATCATGAACGATACAATCAGAGGTTTCGATACTGACGTCATCATCGTTGGCGCGGGACCGATCGGCCTCACGCTTGCCCGCGCGTTGAGCCATCACGGCGTTTCGTATCGCATCTTCGAACGCAAGCGGCAGGGATCGACAGATTCCAAGGGCCACAACATGATCGCGCGCTCGCAGGAGCTTCTGGACGCGATCGGCGTGCGCGATGCTTTGGCGGCGCAATCCTACGCTTCGACGCAGACCCAGATCATCCTGGATCGCGTACCGTTGGCAAGGCTGGACACGCGGGACTCGGGCAGTCGTTACGAGGCGGTTCTGTTTTCGGGTCAGGACGTCATCGAGAACGTCTTGGCGGACAGCCTGGGCGATGGGAACGCCGTGGAGCGAGGGCGCCCGGTCCTCGGCATCGAGGCCGATGAGGACGGTGTCGTTGTATCGGTCGGCCATGTCGATGCCGATGGCGAGAAGCGCAGCGAAGCAACGGCGGAACGCCTGCGGTGCCGGTATCTTGTCGGCGCGGACGGCGTGCGAGGAACGGTTCGCAAGGCGGTAGGCCTCGACTTCTCGCCCACCGAACTCGAAGGCACGGCAATCCGGCAGGTCGATGCCAAGCTTGAGTGGCGCCGCTCGACAGACTTCGACGAGCTATGGTTCTTCCTCTACCCCGATGGCTTCGCCGGCGTGATGCCCGTCTGGGAGGGGGTATATCGACTGTTCTTCATGGAAGCGGACACGGACATGCCGGCGCGAGAGCCGACGCTCGACGAGATGGTCGCGCGCGCTCGCGAGGTCATCGGTGACGAGACCTTCACCATGACCGATCCGGTGTGGTTCAGCTATGGCAAGTTCAAGCATGGCGTCGCGCCCGACTATGCCCGGGGACGCGTGTACCTGGTCGGCGACGCCGGCCACACCACGTTGCCGATCGGTGGCCAGGGTATGAATGCCGGCTTCCACGACGCCGTGGGTCTCGGCTGGCGCCTGGCAATGACACTTGCGGACGCGTGCGGTTCGTCCGTCCTCGACAGCTTTGCGCCAGAGCGCCACGGTGCCCACGCGGCGTTGGGAGAGCAGCAGCTGAAGGGGTTTCACCAGTTGATGGACAGAAGCCGCCTCGCGGACGCTGCCGTCAAGACGGTATCCGGATTCATTCCCAACCTGGCTTCCCGCGTCTTCGGCGGTAGCGATTTGGCGCAACTCGAACTGGCCTACCTAGACAGCCCGCTGAGCGAGGATCACTTTTCAAAGCTAAACCCCAAACGGCACGGCGCGGCCAGGGCCGGCGACCGCGCGCCGGACGCAGCCATGACGACGGTCAGCGGCGATGCCGTTACCCTGCACCAGGAAATCTACAACCCGGACGGGAAGAGCTGGGGCTGGCGGCTCCTCGCGTTCGACGGCCGCGACGCCGGATCGCGCGCGGACCTGTCGCGCGGCATCGCCGCCGTCGCGGCATGGTCATGGGTGCGTCCGCTCTTGGTTCTGGCCAATCCCCGGCCAGCGGACGACGGCACCGAGGCGACGCGGTGCCTGTTCGATCTCGATGGCCTCGCCCACCATAGCTCCCGCTAATCGATGAGATGTCGATCAGAATTAATGCATTTAAGTCGTTGGGATAACGCGAGTTTATTAAAAGCGAACCTAGCAGGCCCTCACCTTCTCGTAGTTGTAAATGCCGAATAAGTATCAAGAAGTCGGCGAGCGCGATCAATGACGGGTTTGTCGACGAGTTTGCCGTCGATGGCAACGGCACCAAACGCGCCGTCGATAGCGGCAGTCACACGGGTGGCCCAGTCCACGTCAGAGGCGGAGGGCAGGAATGCTGTGTTGACGATCCCCACCTGTCGTGGATGGACACAAAGCTTTCCGCCGAAGCCGAAGCGACGTGCATGGTCGGTGTCACGTGCCAGCGCCTCGTCGTCAGTGAGGTCCGTCGAAACGCCATCCACCGGTGCCGCAAGCCCTGCGTTTCGCGAGTGAAGGACGAGGTGGGTACGGACATAGTCGATCTCGGCTTGATCGCCGTCGATGCCGGCGTCAGCCTGGAAGTCTACCGTGCCGAACGACAACCGTGAAAGACCGGGCGCAGTGACGAGGTCCGCCAAGTTCAAGATCGCCGAAACGGTTTCGACGAGCGCATGGAGGGGCTTGCCAGTTACTGCCTCTTGCATCGACGCAAAGTCCGATGCGCGCTCGGCCTTGGGCAGCATCAGTCCGGCGACGCCTGGCAACGCCGCGAGTGCGCGCACGTCGTCCGCATGCCACTCGGTATCGAGACTGTTGACGCGCACGAAAAACCGCGGCGCTGTCAGGCCTGCGAGCGCATCATGGATCGTATCGCGCGCGGCGGTCTTGCTGCCAGGGAGAACGGCGTCTTCGAGATCGATCACCACCATGTCCGCGCCGCTCGCGCGCGCCTTTTCGAAACGCTCGGCGCGATCGCCGGGGACGAACAGGATGCTGCGGGCGGCAATGGTCATGGGACGTCCTCTAAAGGCCGGATACGGGATCGCGGCGGAAGGTCTGGGAATAGGAATAGCGGTCCGCGGGATGGGTATTGATCGCCATCTCGACGACCTCGCCGCGTGCGTTCAGATACTGGCGCGTCAGGCGGAGGCCCGGTGCGCCGGTCTTGGTTTCGAGCAGCCGGGCGATCGGCGCGGGGATCGCCACCGCTTCGATATGCTGGCGGACCTCGGCGACGCGCTCGCCGAACTGCTCCTCGATCCGGCTGAAGATCGGCATCGAACCGACGTCGTCTTCGAGCTTCAGGCTGCGGAAGGCGGGGTGGAGATAGATGTCCGAATAGGAGATCGGGCTGGTTCCGGCGGCGCGACGCAGCGCGCTGAGATGGAGCCAGGTCTGGCCTGAAGTGGCGTCGACCTGTTGGGCGATCGGCCCTTCCAGCGCGATCGTCTCACGCGCGATGATGGAGAGGCTGGTTTCGTTGGTGTATTGCTGGAGATCGGACAGCCCCTCCATCACCTGGCGATAGGCGGCCGGGCGCGACAGCCCACGGACGCGCGTACCGACCCCGGCCTGGCGCGAGACCATGCCCGATTGCGCGAGCCGCTTGATCGCTTCGCGGACGGTGAAGCGGCTCGCGCCGAACTGGTCGCAGAGCTCGAACTCGGTCGGGAGCAGCGTGCCGATCGGATAGCGGCCATCCTCGATCTCGTTGATTAGCGTCTGGGCGAGTTGCAGGTAACGCGGTTGCTGACGAAGCTGGGGCATCGGATATCCATCGGTCGCTTTGTCGGGTGATCCGGACAATAGCGCACCGTTCAATGCCTTGGCGTTCGATGCAAGCGCTGGTGTCACCGTACCGCGCCGCGATCGCGCAAGCTCGCGACGTCGTCGTGGGTATAGCCGAGCGTCGCGAGGATCGCATCGGTATCCGCGCCCAATGCCGGTGCCGCCTGATCCGGATGCTCGACGCCGCCCGCACGGATCGACGAGGCGATGCCGGGCAGGGGGCCGTGCTCGGGATGCTGGAAGTCGATGATCCGCTTCGATTCCACGAGAAACGGGTTGTCGAGCGCCTGCTGGACATCAAGCACCGGTGCGGCAGGCACCCGGCCTTCGAACCGCTGCATCCAGTCCGCAGTGGTGCGGGTCGACAGGACCGCATCGAGATCGGCGTTGAAGGCTGGCCTGTTCTCCAGCCGGGCGGCGAAGGTCGCGTAGCGTGGATCGGTCGCCCATTCGGGACGCTCGATCAGCCCGCACAAGACCTCGAAGAACTTTTCCTTGTTGCACATTACGAAGATCCAGCCGTCGCTGGTCGTGTAGAGCTGGCTGGGGGTCAGCGACGGGTGGCTCGAGCGCGACGTGCGCTCCACGGTGACGCCGCCATTAAGATACCATTCGGCGACGTAATTGAGGTTGCCGAGCGCGACGTCGAACAGGCTGACGTCGAGATCGCGGCCGATCCCGCTGCCGCGTGCAGAAACGACGCCGGCCAGGATCGCCAGCGCAGCGGTGGTGCCGGTCATGAAGTCAACGATCGACAGCCCGAAGCGCGCGGGCGGCGTGCCGGGTTCGCCGGTCAGCGACAGATAACCTGCCTCGGCCTGCATCAGATAGTCATAGCCGGGCCACGCCGCGCGACTGCCGGTGCGGCCATAGGCGGACAGGTGGACGCACGCGATCGCCGGGTTAAATGGTGACAGCGCTGCATAATCGAGCCCGAGCTTGGCCGGCAGGTCGCCTCGCAAGTTGTTGAACACCACGTCCGATTCCGCGACGAGCTTCTCCAGCACCGCACGTCCGTCGGCGCTCTTCAGATCGAGGCCGATGCTGCGCTTGTTGCGGTTCAGCGATTCGTAGAAATGGCTGTCGCCGGGCGCGAAGAAATACGGGCCGACATGCCGACCGATATCGCCGCCGTCCTTGTGATTCTCGATCTTGATGACCTCGGCACCAAGATCGGCAAGCTGCTGCGTGCCGAAGGGGCCTGCACCATATTGTTCGACCGCGACGATGCGGAGGCCTGCCAGGGGCTGATTGGGGGCTGGCTGGCTCATGCCGGGTTCCGCGCGATGATCTGCTTGGCGATGATGATCCGCTGGAGTTCGTTGGTGCCTTCGCCGATCGTCAGCAGGGGCGCGTCGCGGTAAAGCCGCTCGACATTATATTCCTTCGAATAGCCGTAACCGCCGAAGATCCGCATCGCCTCGATCGCATTCTCCAGCCCCGCTTCAGTCGCGAAATACTTCGCCATGCCGGCTTCCATGTCGCAGCGCTCGCCGCGGTCATACGCCTTGGCCGCCGCTTCGGTGAGCAGGCGCGCGGCATAGGTGCGCGTCGTCATTTCGCCCAGTTTCAGCTGGATCGCCTGATGCTCGCAGATCGGCTTGCCGAAGGTCTTGCGCGTCTGCGAATAGGCGACCGCCTCGTTGAGGGCCGCCTGCGCGATCCCGACGCCGCGCGCGGCGACGTTGATGCGGCCAAGTTCGAGCCCGCCCAGCACCTGCTTCAGGCCGACGCCTTCGATCCCGCCAATGAGGCGATCGACCGGGACGCGATATCCGTCGAAGGTCAGCGCGTTGCTGTCGATGCCCTTGTACCCAAGCTTCTCCAGCTTTTTCGACACGATGAACCCGTCGCCGCGCTCAGCGATCAGCAGGCTCATGCCCTTGTGACGCGGCTCGGCGGTCGTGTCGGTCTTGACCAGCAGCAGGATGGTGTTGCCCGAGCCGGAATTGGTGATCCACATCTTGCTGCCGTTGACGACATAGTCGTCGCCGTCGCGGACCGCGGTGGTGCGGATCGCCTGCAAATCGGTGCCCGCATCGGGCTCGGTCAGGCCGATGCCGCCGCGCAATTCGCCGGTCGCGAACTTGGGCAGGTAATGATCCTTCTGCGCTTCCGTGCCGCAGCGCTGCACGGTCATCGCCATGATCATGTGGCTGTTGATGATCCCCGCGACCGACATCCACACGGTCGAGATCTTCTCGATGATGCGGACATAGGTCAGCGTCGAGACGCCGAACCCGCCGAATTCGGGCGCGATCATGAGCCCGAACAGGCCCATCTCCTTCATCGTGTCGACGATCTTCTGCGGATATTCATCGTCATGTTCGAGTTGGTGGACGAACGGCTTCACATCGGTCTCGAGGAACTTGTCGATCGAATCGAGGATCATGATTTCTTCGTCAGTCATCGCGCCATCGGCGGCGATCGCGTTTGCCAGGGTCATACAGATACTCCTTGAGGGGCGGTGGCGCCGGCGAGAATATCGCCGAGTGCGGAAGCTGGGTGCCGGTCCATGTCGAGCACGGCGGCGCGGATGTGCGCGGCGCGTGTCGCGTCGACCGTGCGAGCGGCGTTTTCGAAATATTTGGCGTCGATGTCGGCGTTGCTCAGCGGCCGGTCGGATGCGCCGCGGTTGATCGCCTCGCGGTGGCGCAGCATCCGGCCGTCGTGTGTTTCGACGATGACTTCGCCGGTGAAATGCTTGGGATAGTCGCTGTCCGGGTCGATCGCGTAGTCGACGCGGGTCGCGAGATCGAGCACCGCCGGATCGTTCAGCGCCACCGGATCGAGTGCGTCGAGCGTGAACTTGCCGGTCAGCAGCGCGGTCGCGACCGTGTAGGGGATCGAGAATTGCGCATCGTAACCGGTTCGCGGCGTCCGCTTTGGCGCGACAGGCTCGCAGACGATCGGGATGACCGCCTCGGGCACCAGCACGATGACCTTGGCGATATCGGCGGCGGTCAGGTCGTAGGCCGCGCGCAACGCGATCGCCGCATCGATCGCGGCGTGCGTCATGTGGCACGCGGGAAGCGGCTTCACCGAGACCGCCTCGACCTCCCAGGTCTCGCCGAGCGCTTCGGTCGCCTGCGCAAGCAGGGCTGGGGCGGCGTCCTGGAGATAGAGCGCATACAGGCCGAACCGGCCCTCGTACGCCGCTAGCGGTCCGACGAAGCCGCGCTTGGCGAGCGTGGCGGCGGTCAATGCCGAGCTTGCCGCCCAGCCGGGATGCAACCGCTTGGTCCACGCGCCGTCAGCCAGGAATTCGAGGCTCCCGGCGGCCATCGACAGCACGATCCCCTGCGCCATCGCGATCTGCTGCGTGTGGAGCCCTAGCAACTTGCCGGCGGCGAGCGTCGATCCGAATGCGCCGATCAATCCGGTCGGGTGGAAGCCGAAGCCGTGGAACCCGCCCGCGCCGACGGCCGCGACCCTGGTCGAGACCTCCATCGCCGCGACGTAGGCGACAAGCAGGTCGGCCCCCGAAACGCCCGCCTTGTCCGCCGCGACGAGCGCGGTCGGAAAGGCGCTCACGGTCGCATGGATGATCCCGCGTGCATGCGTGTCGTCATAGTCGAGGCCGTGCGTGATCAGCCCGTTCATCAGGGCCGCATCACGCATCGCGAGCGTACGGCCATAGCCGAGCACCGGTGCCGTGCCGCTGCCGAGATCCCCGGCGGCGGCGAAGCTTGCCTCCGCCCAGGGGGCGCCGACCGCTGCGAGCCCTGTGCCGACCGAATCCAGGATCAGATGGCGTGCTCGCTCCTTGACCCGCTCGGGAATGGCATCGATCGTCAGGCCAGTCGCGAAATCGGCGAAGACTTGCGAGAGTGTCACTTGGCGGCTCCCCCGTTTATCAGCGAGTCATCGGCGACGTCGTCGAGCGACTGGCCGGTCGTCTCGATGTTCAGCAAACCGACCGCAGCGATCATGCAGGCCAGCACCACGCCGACCATGCCGAGTACACCCTCCAGCCCGAAGCGCTCGAACAGCGCGACGGTGGCATAGGGCGTGACCATCGATGCGGCCCGCCCGCACATTCCGGCGAAACCGGTGCCGCGCAGCCGATAGGCGGTCGGGAATAGTTCGGGGATATAGGCGAACAGCGCCAGCGTCACGAGCGTGTAAATGCTGGAGACGAGCAGGAAGCCGGTCAGCGGCACCATCAGGTCGCCGTGGGCATTCGGATACAGGAAGCCGAAGATCATGATCACGACGGCGGTTGCGATCAGCGAGGCGCGGCGCGAGATCCGGTCGGCGATGCCGATCGCGACGACCGCACCGAACACGCTGCCGAACGACATCAGCGTCGTGTACCAGAGCGAGGTGACAATGCCGGTGCCGTGGCTGACCAGGAAGGTCGGCAACCACGCGACGAAGCCGTAGACCGAGACGTTGACCGCGATCGCGGCGAGCGTCGCGGCGATCAGGCGGCGGCGCAGTTTCGATCCGAACAGCGCGGAAAGCGGTGCGTGGACCTTGGGTACCACGCGGACCGCTGGCACCGGGGCGAGCGGGCCCTTGTGTGCGGTGACCTCGGCTTCGATCTCGCGCAGCGTCGCCTCGGCCTCGTCGTTGCGACCGACCGATTCCAGCCAACGCGGCGATTCCGGCATCTTCTTGCGCATCACCCAGACGATCAGCGCAAGTATGCCCCCGATCGCGAACATGTAGCGCCAGCCGAGCGTCGGGATGACGATATAGCCGACCGAGGTTGCGACCAGCAGGCCAGAATTGACGACCATCCCCATGATCGACACCCAGCGGCCACGATAGGCCGGCGGGATGAACTCGCCGAGCGTACCTGCCGCGACTACCAGTTCGGCGCCGAGACCAATGCCCATGATGAAGCGGCAGCCGATCAGGAACGTCATGTTGGGCGAGAAGATCGCCGCGATCGACGCTATCCCGAACAGCGCCAGGTTGAACTGGTAGGATGCGCGACGCCCGAAGCGATCGCCGACATAGCCGGCCATGCCTGCGCCGATCATCATGCCGAGGAACGTCATCGACATGAACACCGCGGCTTGCGCCAGCGTCGAGAAACCCTCGGCCTTCAAAGCGGCGATCACGCCACCCGCGAGATAAACGTCGAACGCGTCGAGGAACGCACCCGCGCTGATCAGCCCCAGGATACGCCAGTGGAATCGGGAGATGGGCAGACGGTCCAGCCTGGCTCCTGCGTTGACGGCGATGGTATCGGCCATGGGGCTACCTCTCTTCGGAATGACGACGGGCCGGGTCTTCTTTGGTCGAAGCTCTCGCAGCCCGCGCAGGGGACGTCCGACCACCGACGGCGGCCGATTAGTCGATCGGTCGGGCTATTTGTCGTCGGGAGATTCGCCGCGCTTGTAGACGAGCGAGTTGCGCGTGAACTCCATGATCTGCTTGGCGTCCTGGTTGAACGCGCGGGTGCGCGTAGTGACGATCCCCTGGGTCGGGCGCGACTTCGAGTCGCGGATCTCGAGCACTTCGGTTTCCGCGGTCAACGTATCTCCGCCGAACACCGGATGGGTCAGCTTGATCTCGGTCCAGCCGAGATTGGCGGGCGACTTGCCGCTTACGTCGTTGACCGTCATACCGAGCACGATCGCCAGCGTCAGTCCGCTGTTGACCAGCAGCCGCCCGAACTCGCTCTTGGCGGCATATTGCGCGTCGCAGTGCATCGGGTGCGCGTTCATCGTCATCAGCGAGAACTGGATATTGTCCGCATCGGTGATCGTCCGCCCGGGGCGATGCTCGTAAATGTCGCCGACGACGAAATCCTCGAGATAGCGGCCGTAACTCGCGCGGTAGCGCTGTTCACCGATCTTGATAGCCGAAAGGCTCATACATCCTCCTTATCGCTTTGTACGGACATTATCGAACTCATGGTACGCTGGCAAGTCGCCAGCGCGCTGCGGTGCGTCGTCAGAACGCCACTTCAGCCCTTGCCGCGAACGTGTCGCCGGTATCGCGGCCCGTGAAACTGCCGGTGCGGTTGTCGGTACGGAAATGAATATAGTCCGCCATGAACCGGAAATTGTTGGTGAGCGACCAGTTCAGCCCCAGCGTTCCGGCGGTGCCGGTTCCGCCGAGGGGCAAATCCGAGCTGTCCAGATCCTCGTATCGGACGACCGCTTCCAGCGCCCCCCAGCCACCGTCCAGTACCGAGTGGAGCACGTTTGGTGCCACGTACGTGCCGCTCCGCGAGGCGTAGGTCGGGGTCTCGCCGGTGATCCAGAAGCCGCCGTTGATCGACAGGGCCTTGATCTTCGCGCTGCGGAACGTCGAGGTCGGTCCGCCGTGGACGGTACGCTGGCCGTATTCCGAGAACGCGTAGAACGGCCCGAGCGTGCCGCCCAATTCAAGGCCGAACGCCTTTGATCCGTCCGCCCCGGTCAGCGCCGCGGACTCGACGCGCACGCTGTTGTTGATCGCCCCCGACATGTTCTGCGCAAACGTTGTCGGTAGGGTCGTGTCGGGTATGTTCTCGCTATATGCCCAGCCGCCGACATGGATCAGGCCATGCTTGGTAAGGATCGGGTTCCAGTGCACCCGGCCCAGCACCATGCGGTTGTCGCTGCGCGTGAAATCATTGTCGATCGCGTCGCCGTGCACGCCTAGGCTGGCGTGCCAGTTCTTGCCGCCGGCGCGACCGACCACGCCGAGCAGGTAGACGCGGCCACCCTGCGTCGCGAGTGCGGTGGTGTTGATGTTGGTGGTGATGAACGGATTGGCGGTCGCCGCGGTGCCGATATCGATCCCGCGATCGGTAATAAGATTGCCGAAGCGGATGTCGGTGTCGGTCTCCCCGAACTTCTGGCGGTACCCGACGAAGGTCTGCACGACCTCGGTCGCATTGCGGCGGAAATCGGCCTCGAACTGGTAGAACAGGTGATCGCCGATCGTGCCGACGCCGCCGAAGCGGAACTGGCGCAGCGTCGACACGGTGATGTTGCGGCGATCGAAATCCGACCCGCCGGTCGAGGACAGATCGGCGAGGATGCGACCGCGCGGCTTGAAGGTGAACTTGCCGTTTCGGCTGCTGAAAACCGGCGCGCCGCGGCTCCAGTCGACCGCCAGATCGGCGGGCAACGCGACCCCGCCGGCGCTCGTGGTCTGCAGATTGCCGACGGGGACAGGAGCGATCTTGGCGCCGGCGTCCGCCGCCTGCGTCGCGACCTGCACGCGCGTGGGCGGTGGTGTCGGGGCGGCCGGGAGCGGGGCATTTGCCGCCAGGGCGCGGCTTGCTTTGACCTTGGCATTGGCGATCATCGTATCGGCACGTTCGCGGCTGACCAGCTTGGTCTCGACCATCTCGTCGATCAGCGCCAGCATCGTCTGGTACGACGGGTCAGTATCGAGCGGGGACGCGGTCTGCGCCCGGGCTGCCGATGGCAGTACCGCGAGCAATGCACACAGCGATACGGCGTACGAATGACGCATACAGACATCCTCTCGAGATCGGGATCGTCCGTCTTCCGCGGCGCGATATCCTGGAACCAGCTTCACTGGGGAAGGATAGTCTTAATGTCCGTACAAATGCGCTGTCGACACTGATTTCCGCGTTGAGCCGATCAGGCGCTGATCGATCGGGGTCGATCGGGGTCGGGTTGATCAGGGCATATGCGGGATCGTGGTGCGCGGCGCGAGGTCGGGTCGCATGCGGATCAACCCTTCCTGCGTCACATGCGCGACCGCCTGCCCGTCGCGGCTATGGAACACCCCGCGAGCGATGCCGCGACCATGTCCCGACCATGGGCTCTCGCTGCTATACAAAAGCCAGTCGTCGAGCGGCACGTCCTCGTGGAACCACATCGCGTGATCGAGGCTCGCGGTCTGCATGCTGTGCTCGAACATGGTGACGCCGTGTGGGATCAGCGACGCACTAAGCAGCGCGTAGTCGGACAGATAGGCGAGCACGCCCCGGCGAATCGCGGGATCGGTCGGCGCACTGCCCCGGAATCGGATCCAGACATGCGACACGGGCATGCCGGGTTCGGTCTGGAGGAATGCGGGCACGCCGCATGGCCGGATATCGAAGGCGGACGGCTGGCCGAGGAACGCGACGGCTTGCGCGGAGATACCCGCATATTCGCCAGCGAGGATGTCGAGCGAGCGCAGCGCCTCCGGCGGCGGAAGATCGGGCATCGCGACCGCATGCTCCAGGCCCGCTTCCGGTCGTTGAAACGATGCGGCGAGCGTCAGGATCGTCGCGCCGTTCTGGCTCGCGGTGACGCGGCGGTTGGCGAACGACTTGCCGTCGAAGTCGCGCTCGACCCGGAAGATGATCGGTTGCGTCTCGGTGCCGGCACGCAGGAAATAGGCGTGCATGCTGTGCGCCACGGCGGGTCCGTCGACCGAACGCTGCGCCGCCATCAGTGCCTGTGCCACGACCTGCCCGCCGAAGACGCGCGCGGTTGCGCCGGGTCGCTGCGGTCCGCGGAACAGGTCGGTATCGAGCGGTTCGAGATCGAGCAGCGCGACCAGTTCGGCGGCGAGGCCGGGCGTCGATAGGGTGTTGGTCATCGCCGCCCGTACCGCGCGCGCGACCAGCGTCAAAGCGGCGCGGTCAGCTTTGGTCGGCGGCGAGCACCTTGGTCGGGGCGATCTCGTCGACGCGACCCGCGAGGTCGAGCAGGTCGCGGTGGAGCCGACCCGCGGCAAAGGCGAGCCCGAACACGCGGCCCGACGCGTCGAAATCCAGGGTTGCCGCGGCGTCGCTACGGCGGAACCGATCGAGCGCGGTACCGAACATCCGATAGCAGGCTTCGACGTCGCTCCGGTCGACCTTGCCGCGCATGCGCAGCGCCTCCGAACACCGGGTCGCCAGCGCGGCATGCGCGGTCAGCATCGCCGCCGATGGCTTGGCGAGCGCTGCCATTGCCACCGGCGGCAGCGGTTCGTCGAGTGCGCGACCGCTCAGCACCAGGTCGTTGCGGATCCGCCAGAGCGTGCGCGGGACGGCGGCGGGAATACCGTGATCGGCAAGGCGCGAGGCTCGCTCGCGGTCGGCATCCTTCATCGCCAGCTCGACCGCGGCCAGCGCATGACGCAGCGCCGCGTGTTCGGGGGACGATGGCAGTGCGAGCCCGGCGGTCAGCGCGTCCGCCTGCGCGCGCAGCATCCGTTCGATATGGCTCAGCACGGCCAGCGTGCGCGCGATCACCACGCCGTGCGACCGCGCTGGTAATATGAACATCGCCGCCAGTACGCCGATCATGCCGCCGAGACCGATCTCGATGATGCGATCGCGGACGAACGTCTGCACCGGGGCACCCGGCGGCGCGCTGAGCAGCATGATTGCGGCGGTGACCGGCGCGATCCGCAACCGCGGCCGGACCGACGCCACGAGTGCCGCGATGCCGGTGACGGTGACGAGCACCAGTCCGAGTTCGAGCGTATCGGTCCGCCCGAGCGCCGCGCCGATCCCGCCGAGAACTGCACCGAGCAACGTCCCCAGCAACCGATCGGTCGCGGCGCCGAGCGTTCCCCCGATCGACGCCTGCATCACGATCAGCACGGTGAATACCGCCCAATATCCCTCGTGCAAGCCTAGCGTCTTGTACGCAACGAACGCCGCCGCCGTCCCCGCGATTACACGGACCGTATGACGCAGGCTATCCGCATTCCCGTTGAACAGAGCGCCTGGCCGGTATTTCAATGTCAGCGCTTTTCCTCCAAATTTCCGTAAAGTAGTTCGCCGGCGGTAATGCTCGTACCCGCAATCGTAAATCGCCATGATTCGCTTAGCGACAATCCGATTGGCTGACATTGTCGCCCTGCGGCCGATGGCTTCGCGTCAGTCTTATGCTCGCGCAGGACGCCAATGATCTGATTCTCGATAGATCGGCCATGCAGCATCACTTCTCCCCTTCTGACGAGATAACTTACCAGTCGGATGAATTCTGCGGAGCAGGTCAGAGGAGATAACCGCACCAGCTATACGTCGCGGGCTCCGCATCCTGCTCCGTACCGCCGTCATGATTGACTGCTCAAGTCAGCGGCAAACATGAACGGATGTCGGAAGTTGGAACGGCAAAAGCCGCACCGCGATGACCGAATGTGGGTCATTGCGCAGTTTTTAAGAGATCGGAGCGGGACTGGGCGGGCTCGACCGGTAACAGGAAGGCTATTGCCGGGGTCTCTCTAACCGCTTTCCGCGGGTCGACCGAGGTATCTGGCATATCAAAACGAGTAGGAGAATGGTTCATTCTGAATCCTATTTCGGCTCTCACAGCCTCAGCCACAAATGTAATTAACTATCTACAACCTAAAGTTTCTATCCCGAACCAAACATGGGTCTTGTAAATTTATGAACTTAGAATGTAACAGAATTTAAGACAGTAGGCGGGGCGTAAATGACTACAGGATCAGCCAAGCGAGCGAACGGCAGATCTTGTCCCCGGCCCGCCATATGGGGCGCCGCATTCACCGGCGTCGTTCTGCTATCCACGGCCGCAACGGCACAGGTTTCATCGCCCGCCGATCAGGAACAGGCCCGTATCCGCGCGCAGCAGCAGGCGGCGGAACGGGCGGCGCGGGAGGCGGCGCCGGTCGCGACGATCGAGCGCGCCGCACCAGCGCCGCTGGGGCCCTTCCCGGTGGAGGCCAGCTGCTTCACGGTGCGCGATATCGTCGTCGAGAATGCGGCACGCGGTAAGCTGCGATGGGTGCCGGGTTTCGTCGCGCAGTATCGTGGGCGGTGCGTTGGGACCGCTGGTCTCGATTACATCATCCGCAGTCTGCAGGGCGCGTTCATCGAGCGTGGTCTGGTGACGACGCGTGCGGGTTTGCCCGAACAGGATTTGGCCAGCGGCACGCTGCGCATCGTCGTGGTGCCGGGCATCGTCGAGGGCATCCGGGTCAACAAGACAGACAGAGCTAAGGTGTGGGGGCGCGCGACGCCGGTTGGGCGCGGCGACCTCCTCGATCTTCGTGCGCTCGAGCAGGGGCTGGAGCAGATGCGCAGCGTTCCCGGTCGAACCGTCGGCGTCGACATCGTGCCGGGGGATGCACCGGGCCAGTCGGTTCTGGACGTCACGGTAGACCAGGCGCGGCCGATTGCCGGATCGCTGTCGATCAACAACTTCGCCGGCGAGCGGGTCGGTCGCTATCAGGGCTCGGCGCAGATTGCCGAACTCGGGCAGCTGGGCTTTTCGGAGGTCATCAGCGCCTATTACAACCGCCGAACGGATTCGCCGGGCGTGCCTGCCGACAGCCGCGGCGTCGGCGGCTCGATCTCCGTGCCGGCCGGGTGGTGGACGTTCAACGCGAGCGGCTCCGCCAATCGTTACAGCCAGACCGTCAACGGTGAAGTCAGCAGCTTCGGGACACGCGGCACGCTCGACCGGGTCGCGATCGGTGCTGAGCGGGTCTTCTACCGCGATCAGACGACCAAGGACTCGATCAGCGTCGGGCTGGCCCGGCGATGGGGTCGCAACTTCATCAACGACGTCGAGATCGGCATCCAGCGGCAGGATCTCACCGATCTCGAAGTGCGCCTGATCGACCGGCGCACGTTCGGCGCGGCGCGCTTCGACGGGTCGGTGGGCGTCCGGTTCGGTCTCGGGATCCTCGGGGCGCAGAAGCAGCCGGACGATCGGCCCGATGCGCTGCCGAGCGCACGGTACCGGATCGTCAGTGCCGACTTCGGGCTGTTCGTGCCCTTGGGGCAGGGCTTCATCGACGGATACCGTGCCGAGTTTCACGGGCAGGTCAGCGACCGGAACCTGTTCGGCTCCGACCTCATACAGATCGGCGGTCCGTACACGATCCGTGGCCTCGATACCGACACGGCGGAATTGGGGCGAGACGGCTTCTACCTTCGCCAGGAGCTGGGTGCCAAAATCACCGATGGGTTCCGTCCGTATGTCCTGTTCGACATGGGCGAGGTCCGCAAAGGGACCGGCGCGCGCGGCGGCGCCGGCCTCGGGCTGAGGGCGCGGCGTGGGCCGTTCTTCGTCGACGTATTCGGGGCGCGTCCGGTGTTCGGGCGCCAGATCCCCAATCGCAACCGCGTTCGGTTCGGCCTTTCCGCCGGTGTAGGATTTTGAGCATGACCAAGCTGACCTTCGCCGTGCTGCGTCGCCGGATGCGTTCGGCGAGCGCGCTGTCCCCGCTCGGCGGCGGCGCGGGGCTCGCGGCGCTGTTGTTGGTCGCGACGGTGCCGGCACGGGGCCAAGACGGCGGTGCGCCTAATCCCGTCGTCCCGGTGCCCGGTGGCGCGACGCATCTTGAGTACGGCGCGAACGGCGTGCCAGTGGTCAAGATCGCAGCGCCGGACGCAAGAGGGACCAGCTACAATCGCTATCAGGCGTTCAACGTCGACGCGCGCGGTGTCGTGCTCAACAACAGCGACAAGATCGTCCAGAGCCGGCTCGCAGGCTATATCGACGGCAACGCGCAGCTGAAGGCATCGGGCGGGGCGTCGCTGATCGTCAACGAGGTGGTCGCCGCCAATCCGTCTAGCCTGCGCGGCTATATCGAGGTTGCCGGCAAGACCGCCGATCTGGTGCTCGCCAATCCCTACGGCATCTCGTGCAACGGTTGCGGTTTCGTCAACGCGCCGCGCGTGACGCTCGCCGCTGCGCAACCGCTGGTCGACGGCGCCGGCGCGCTCAGCGGATTCCGGACGGCGACCGGTACGATCGACGTGTCCGGCAGCGGGCTCGATGCGACGAATGCGCGGCTCGACCTGTTCGCGCGCGCCGTCTCGATCAACGCCGGCCTGTATGCGGATACCGTGACCGCCAGCCTCGGTGCGGGCGACATCACGCGCGACGGTGACATCGTCGTAGTTGGGCAGCGGACCGCAGCACAGCCGAGCCAGCCCGCCTTTGCGCTCGACGTGGCGGCGATCGGCGGGATGTATGCGCGCTCGATCAAGCTGATCGGCACCGAGCGCGGGCTCGGCGTCAACGTCGCAGGCGATCTCGCGGGCCTCGAACAGGGCGTGACGCTGTCGTTCGATGGCAGGATATCGGTGCCCGGTGCGATCACGGCGAAGACCGCCGTCGCGATCGAGACCGCTGGTGCGCTCGACGTCGCCGGCCAGATCTACGGCGAAGGCACGACGATGCTGAACGGTGCGAGCCTGACGGGCAACGGCCTGATCGGCAGTGGCGGCGATCTCACCGTCACGACCGGTGCGCTGAGCAGCGGTGGCACGCTCGCCGCCGGCCTGACCCGTGACGGACGTGTCACGCAGGCTGGCACGTTGCGGCTCGACGTCGGCGGCACGGCGGCGCTGACGGGGCGAGTGTTGGCGCGCGACGCCGTGTCGTTGACGGCGAGCACCATCGTCAACCACGGACTTGCGAGCGGCGGGACGCTGACGTTGCGCACCGCGACGCTCGACAATGGCGGCGGCACGATCGATGCGCGGATGGCGCTCGACGCGCAGGCGGGCGCGGTCAGCAATATCGGCGGCGTGATCCAGTCCGGCGGCGCGCTGGCACTCACCGGCAGCAGCTTGGCGAACGATCGTGGCGCGGTGCTGGCGCTCGGCAGCGGCGCGCTGACGCTGGGCTTTACCGGCGCGATCGGTGGCAGCAGTGGGCAGATCGGCGGCAATGGCGATGTGTCGGTCAGGGCGGGCGCGCTCGGCATCGACGGCGTGGCGGGCAGCATCACGGCGAGCAAGGCGCTCGATCTCAATGTCGACGGCGATTTTACGATTACCGGCAACGGTCTGGTCGCGGGCGGCGGTGCGACGACGGCCAATGTCGGCGCGCTCGGCGTCATCGAAGGCGGCTTGCAGGGCGGCAGTGCACTGACCGTGCGCGCAGGCTCGGTCACGATCGGCAGTGGTGGCCAGGTCAGCGGTGGCAGCGTGATTGCCGACACGGTCGGTACGATGACGAACGCCGGCCTGATAGCGAGCGCAGGACGGGTCGACCTGACCGCCGCCACGCTGACGAACACCGGCACAATTTCGGGCAATGGCGGCGCGAGCCTGAAGGCTGCGGGGGTCGTCGCGCAGGACGCTCTGGTCGCGTCCGACGGCGCTATCGACATAAACGCCGGAGCATTCACCTCGCGTGGCGGCACGGTCGAAGCGGGTGGGGCGCTCGGCGTCACCGCCGGATCGGTGGCGCTCGATCGCGCCAGCCTGACCGCGCTCGGATCGGGCACGCTGACGCTGGCAAGCCGGAGCGCGTTGACCGCATCCGGCTCACGCATCGGCAGCAACGGCACCGTCGCGATCGGCGCCACGACGCTGGCGTTCACCGACAGTCGGATCACCGCGCTAGGTGCGCTCGCGCTCGATGCTACGGCGGGCGACCTTGCGTTCGGTAGTGGCGCGACGATCGAGAATGGCGGCGACCTGACGCTGACAGCGACGGGCACGCTGAGCCACACCGCCGATATCGTTGGCCGCGGACAGAATCTGACGCTGCGCGCGGCGACGATCGACAACCGCGGCGGTGTCATACTGCATCTCGGCACCGGCACGCTCGCACTGACTGGAACCGGCGCGATCGACAATAGCGGCGGTCGGATCGCAACCAATGGCGCGCTGTCGCTGATCGCCGGCACGTTCGCCAACACCGGTGGCACGCTCACCTCGGCGGGCGGCGCCGGACTTACGATCGCCAGCGATCTGGCGAACGAGAATGGCCTGATCGCAGCGGGCGGCGGCCTCACGCTTCGGGCCGGTGCGACCCGCAACGCCAGAGGATCGTTCGAAGCCGCCGGCCCGCTGGACGCGCGTCTTACCGCGCTCGACGGCGGTACGTTTATCGCGACCGGTTCGGCGGGAACGCTGACGCTCGACGTCCGCGATGCGATCAGCGGTTCGGTCCTGGTCGGCGCCACCACCGATGGCACCGTTACCGCGAGTTCGCTCAACCTTGCCAGCGGGTCGCGCCTGACGGCGGGCGGGATGCTAACGGTCGGCGCGCGCGACGGGGATATCGCGCTGGCGGGGGGCACACTCGATGCGGCGAAGCTTGCGCTGACCTCGGCGCGCGCGATCCTCACCGGCGATGGCGGATTGATCCAGTCGACCGGCGCGACGACGATCGCGGCGGACTCGCTGACCACGAGTGGTGGGCGCGTTGTCGCGGGCGGCAAGCTCGACGTGAACGCGAGCACGCTGGATAATCGCAACGGTTTGCTGGCGTCGGGCGCCGATGGCGCGACCTTCACCGTCAACACGCTGGCCAACGATCGCGGCACGCTCGGCGGCGACGGGTCCGTCGTCGTGACGGCGACGAGCGTCGACAATGGGGCAGGCACGCTTGCGGCAGGCGGCGACCTGACGCTGTCGACCGCAGGCCTGGTCAACGCCACCGGCGGGCAGATCTGGGCGGATCGCGATGCGCGGGTGACTGCGACGGGCACGCTCGCTAACCGCGGGAGCATCGCCGCTGCACGCGACCTGACCGTCAAGGCTGGCGCACTCGACGGCGGCAGCGGAGTCGGCGCCGGCACGCTCGCCGGCGGCCGACTGCTCGACATCAACTCGGGCGGCGGCACGTTCGGGCGGCTCGTCGCACCGACCGCGCTGACGCTCGGCATAACCGGTGATTTGACCAATGCCGCTGGCGAGACGATCGCGACGCAGGGTGCGCTGACGCTCAACATCGGTGGCAGCTTTACTAACGCGGGCACGGTGCAAGGCGGCACCGCGATCGGCATCGCCACGGGTGGATCGATCGCCAACCAGGCCAGCGGCACGATCGCCGCGCCGACGCTGACGCTGACGGCCGGGACGACCTTCGATAACCAAGGGCTCCTCAACGGCGGGGCTGTATCGGCGACCGCGGCACAGATCGCCAATGGTGGCGCGATCTTCGGCGACAGCGTCGCGTTGTCCGGCACTGGCGGCATCGTCAACGCGGGCGACAGCGCGGTGATCGCCACCCGGAGCGGCCTCCTGTCGCTCTCGAGCGGTGGCGACATCGTCAACCGCGATGGCGCGCTGCTCTACAGTCTCGGCAATCTGGTCGTCACCGGCGTTGGTGAAGCGGGGCGTGCTGGCTCGCTGCAGAACCTCTCCTCCGACATTCAGGCGCAAGGCGACATCGCGATCGCCGCGACCCGCCTGCTCAACGATCGTACCGTGTTCACCACCGAAGAGGCGCTCGTCTCCAGTCGAGACGTCGAGACGATCGACAACCGCAATCGGCGCAACAGGACCATAACCCAGTATCTGGAGACGATCACCGACACAAAGATCCTTGCCGACAGCGGGCAAGCCCGGATCATCGGCACCAATGTCACGATCGATGCCGACAGCGTCACCAACCGCCTGTCCACCATCAGCGCAGCGGGCAATCTCGGGGTCGGCGCCGCCGCCGTGACCAACACGGCGTTCACCGGGTACTACACCACCAAGCAGGACGGCGTGATCCTCGGCCAGACGCGCAGTTGCCCCTTCTTGATCGGGTGCGGCGATTGGCGGACGCGAACGACGACGCCGCTTAATACCGTCGATGCGCAGGCGACCTTCACGACCCCGTCGACGATCACCGCGCAGGGCACGCTGACGATCGACGCGGTCACGATCGACAATCTCGTCCTGACCCCGGATGGCAGCACCGCGGACATCTTCGCCGCCAGTGCGCGGCCCGGTGCCGTGACGGCGGGTGGCGCCGTGAACGTCGTGACGCCGGGTGCGGTCGTCGCACCCGGCGGCGCGCCCGGCGCCATCGCCGGCACCGCGATCGATCCGACCTTCGGGTTCGCGGTCAAGCCACCGATCGATCGCGCGAGCGGCGGTGCGGGTAGCGCGACGCTCGATCTGGGCGGACTGTTCCAGTTCGCGGGGTCGAGTTCGCAGGTGCTGGTCCAGGCGGACCCGCGGTTCAACAATTACGACACCTTCCTCTCTAGCGACTATTTTCTCGACAAGCTCGGCTATGATCCGTCGCGCGTGCAGCGCCGGCTCGGCGACGGGCTTTACGAGCAGCAACTGATCGCGAACCAGCTTGTCGCGCTGGTCGGCGCGCAGCGACTGGTCGGCTATGGCGACAATCAGGGCCAGTATCGCGCGCTGCTCGATGCGGGCGCGACCTTCACAAAGACCTATAATCTGGCGCTCGGCGTATCTCTCTCGCCGACACAGATGGCGACACTGACCAGCGACATCGTGCTGCTCGTGGAAACCACCGTCCAGACCCCGTCGGGACCGCAGACGGTGCTCGCGCCGCGCGTCTATCTGACCAAGGCCGCCGCCGGCGATCTGACCAGCGGGGGCGCCATCATCGCAGGGCGCGATATTCAGCTGCGTGCATCGGACTCGCTGACCAATGCGGGCGTCATCCGTGCGAGCGCCAGCGGCACGCTGGTCGGCGGCACGATCGTCAACAGCGGACGGCTGGATCTGGGCAGCCGCGGCATCGTCTCGGCGAGCGGCGACCTGATCGATCGTGGCGGTGCGATCACCGGCGGCGACCTGACGCTGGCGGCGGGCCGCGATCTGACGCTCGCACCGGTCGCGACGACGCGCACCGTCGCGACGCGCTACTATGGCGGACGTTCGGACCAGCAGGTCTCGCTGACGACGACGACGACCAATCGCGGCAGCGATATCGCCGCGACGGGCAATCTCGATCTGCTCGCGGGGCGAACGCTGTCGGTCACCGGCGCGAGCGCGGCGGCAGGCGGCAATCTGGTCGCTTCCGTCGGCCAGAACATCGCGATCGGCAGCGCGACCGACAGCGGCACCGCGTTTGCGATCGGCCGCGAGGGCAAGACGCTGTTCACGCAAACCCAGACCGAAAGCAGCAATGTCCTGTCGGATCTGCGGGCGGGCGGCAACGTCACGCTGGCGACGCCGGGTGCGCTGGCGGTAAACGGCGGTACGATCACGGCGGGCAGGGCACTTACGGTGGACGCCGGCAGCATCGGCGTGACCGGTGTGGTCGACAGCACGCAGCTGCAACGCGACACGCAGAAGACCTCGAGCGGCTTCCTGTCCTCTACCAAGACCACCACGGCCTATACCGGCACCGATCAGAGCGTCGTCGCCTCGACGCTGTCGGGCGACACCGTCGCGCTCCGCAGCGCGGGCGACACGCGAATTGCTGGTTCCAACGTCGTCGCGGACAACGGCGTATCGATCGCCGCGGGTGGCGCGATCGACGTCGGAACGCTAACCGCGACCGACACCGAACTGCAATCGACACGGGTCAAGAAGAGCGGCCTGTCGATCGATGGCGGCGGGCTGTTCCTCGGCGTCGCCAAGAACCGCAACGACGTGAACACGACCAGCGTCACGAACACCGGCTCGCTGATCGGTTCGACTACCGGCGATGTGACGCTCGATGCCGGTCGCGCGCTCACCGTGACCGGCAGCCAGGTGACCGGCACGGGTCTCACCCGGCTGACCGGCGAAAGCGTCGCGATCCGCAATGCGACCGACGTGACGACCACCGACACGCTCAACAAATCGTCGAGCATCGGCTTCAGCGTCGGCGCGCAAAGCCCCGTGCTGAGCGGGTTGCAGGGTGTTCGCGATTCTGGGCGCATCCTCGGCAACGCCAACACGAACGCGCGGACCAGCGCGGTGACCGGGCTCGCAGGCGGACTGGCCGCGTACAACGCCGCGGATGCGCTCAAGGACGGCGTTACCAATCTCGCGGCGGTCGGCGTCAGCTTCGGCGTGTCGAGCAGCAAGGCGACCTCGAACACGCGCGACGAGACCAATGTCGCGAGCCGGATCGCCGGCAACGACGTGGCGATCGCGGCACGCGGCGCGGGTGCAGCCTCGACGATCGCGGTGCAGGGCAGTGAGGTCACGGCGGCGCGCAACCTGTCGCTGACCGCACCGGGTGCGATCACGCTCACGTCAGGCACCGAGACCGACACGGTGGAGCAACAGAACAAGTCCTCCGGTTTCTCGGTCGGCGTCCAGCTCGGCCTGTCCGGCGGCGTTACCCCGAACGCGTCGTTCAATGCAGGCAAGGGGAGCGCGAGTGGCACCGACGTGCGCCACGTCGAGAGCGTCCTCAGCGCCGGCAACGCGGTCTCGATCGCGACACCCGACGCGCTGACGCTGCGTGGCGCTCAGGTGATCGGCAACCGCGTCGACGTGAACGCGGGTTCGCTCGCGATCGTCAGCGAACAGGACCGCGCCACGTACGCCGAGCGCCAGCGCAATCTCGGCCTTTCCGTGAGCGCCGATATCAGCGGTGCCGGCCGAAAGCTCGGTGGCAACCTGACCAACAGCAGCCAGACCGGCGACTTCGCCAGCGTGCGCGAGCAATCGGGCATCTACGCTGGTCAGGGTGGCTACGGCATCACCGTCGCTGGTAACACGAAACTGGTCGGCGGCGTTATCGCTAGCGAGACTGCGGCGGCGCAGAACCGGCTGACGACGGGCACGCTGACCGCCAGCGACATCGCCAACCGCGAACAGTACAAGGCAAGTTCGCTCAGCGTCGGTGGCGGCATCGGCGGCGTCGGCAAGGACGGGAACGGGAAGTCGACCGCCCCCGGCACACCGGGAAGCACGCTACCGGGCATCTCTACGGGCATCGGCATGATCAGCGCCACCCCACCAGTCGCACTAGGCGCATCGGGCAAGCAGTCCGGTACGACCTATTCTGCGATAGCGCCGGGCGCGATCGACATAACGTCGGGCGATACTGCCAGCCGCATCGTGGCGGCGACGATCGGGCGTGACACGACAGGCTCCAATGCCGGTGCACTGACCCAGCAATACGACGCGAACAAGCGCGAAGAAATCGCGCTTGGTTTCGCAGCAGCGACGCAGCTTGCCAATCAGACGGGCACCTTCTTCGCCAATCGGGCGGCAGAAGAGCAGCAGGCACGGTTGAAGGCTGACGAAGCGCAGGGGCAGTTGGCCCGCGGGTCGGATATGGCGGGCAATCCGCTAACAGATGCCGCGCGCGAGCAACTGAGTCGGACGGTCGTGGCAGAGACGGATCGCGCGCGGAATCTGCGCGACAGCTTCGGTGCGGGAAGTGCGGCGCGGGTCATAGCGACTGCAATCAACGGGGCTGCTGGAAGCAACGTCACCGGCAGCTTCACCGGACTTGTCCAAAGCGCGGCCGCGAACGTCATTCAAAGCCTGGCTGTGACCCAGGTGAAGTCGATCGCCGACAGCTTGCAGAACACGCGGGGCGACGCCTCCGTACAGAGCGAAACAGTCCGAGCGGCGTTGCAGGCGGTCGTCGGTTGCGCCGGCGGGGCAGCTGGCGGCGGCGGGTGCGGCAGCGGAGCTACGGGGGCGGCTACCAGCGTCGTTCTGAACTACCTGCTGACAAGCTACGCCGATGCGAAGCCGGCGATCGATCCAGTGACGGGCCGGCCGGCCGAACGCGCGCTGCAGGATCAGGAAGCGCGCAAGAACCTCGTTGCTACGGTCGTTGCTGGCGTCGCCGCCGGTAGTGGGCTCGACATTTCGACCGCTGCACTCGCTGCGCAAACTGAGACTGAGAACAACGATCTCGGTGGTGCGCGCACTTGCAGGATCGCATCACCGAACTGCAAGGGCCCGCCGATCGATCAGTATCTGGCCAAGCCTGAGGTCCGCAACCTCGTGGCTATGCTGAAGCTGACCGACGCACAGGCCCGTGCCTGTCTGCAGCCCGGACCTGAATGCGCTTCGGTCGCGAACTATCGACGCGGGCTGATCGCTGAACTGTCGCGCGACGGGTCGGCCAATCCTGACGACGTTGCAAGAGTCCAGGCGGCGGGCCTGAGTGAACTGGGCGGCATTACGGCGCAGGCCGAGGCCGATCGGCAGTATATGAAAGCACTTCGCTCCAGCGATCCGACGCTGGCCGACAAGCTTGCTGAGCAGTCGCTCGCAGTACGCACGCTCGTCTATCAAGACGTCGTCAACAATGCTGGCGACAACGTGGTCGGGCGTCTCTCCGCCGGAGTGCTCGGAACGCTGTTCGACGAAGATACGCTTGCCGACATGTACTTGGCTAAAAAGAGCGACGCGGCCGGCGAACGGCATGGTGCCTTTGACGAAGCGCTCGCGCGGTTCGGCGCAAACGCGACCAACATCGCCAACATGACGCGGACGACCGCCGACGCCGAAGCGGCGCGCCGCTTAGCTGCCGGAACTCCGAAAGCGTTGGTCCAAGCCTACCTGTTCAAGGAGTATTACAACGCGGCCGCTGACGAGCGAACCAGTGTAGCGCTACTCGGGCAGGTCATCTTTCTTGGTGACTACGTTTCCGACCCGACGCGCGTTGCCGGCAACGGTATCACGGGAGCGGTGCAGGGGATAGATGACGTCCTGCTCGACGACACCGCTGCCGCCGAATACGTACGGCGCTTTGGCGGTAAGGTTAATGCCTTCGCGCAGTCGAGCCTGACCGACAAGGCCACGACGCTCGGAACGGCGCAAGGATCAGCCACCGCGGCGGCCATCGATGTCGTGGTTTCGCGTGGAGGGTCCGCACTGGCTGATGCAGCTTTCGTGGGGCGGGCCGCCGCCGCCCCTGGCACCGTGGCGGGCACCTTGCCGACTCGGCCGCGTGCGCTTGGGATAAGCGATGCCGCCATGCCCGAAGCGGATTTCGGTACAGGTATCTATTTGTCGGCCGACAAGATCACCGAGATCATGAACCTGCCGAAGACACAGCGTCCGGATGCATCGACCTATCTTTCGGCTGCCCAGATCGAAGCGCATCTCGCTCCGTTCCGCGGCGGCGCAACGAAGATCAAGTATGGCGCTCCTAAAAGCGTCGAAGGGCCCCAGGGAGGTACATTCGTCATGTCCACGTTGGAGGCTGACAGCGCGATCGGTCGTGCAGGAGGCGATATCGGTGCTCTGGAGCGAATTCTCGGCTTGGCCCCGGGAGATCTCGGGACTGCACCTGTACGGGTCGATATTCCCAATCCGGTAAATCTGCGCATACCCAGTGGCCGTGAACTCGGAGCCAACTCCTCGTTCATCCCTGGTGGTACCACCTCAGGCGGTGTCCGCGAAGCGACGATCGACCCCGTTCCGGTCGGCAGCTATACGGTCACTCCCTTGTTTGGAAAAAAACCATGAATGATCTGGTGTTCGATGATTACGGGATTCGGATCATTTCCGAAGACGGCCGAATGGTTGCCGAATATGATAGTGGCGAGTCGGCGGGTTCGCATCTGATCAGGCATTATATTTCGGACGCTCAGGCTGAGCAGGCGATGCGTAGCGAGCATGACGCATATCTGCTGGCCATATCATTGGAGGGAACGCCCGAGGTTCCTTCTCCCAACACTGTCGGACCAAATGCGACTATCGTCAGGGATGGCGAGTAGTTCGAAGACGCCGAGTAGGGGAATTCAGTGTCCCGCCATCGCAAACCAGCTATGGACAGGACATAATGATGTGACACGCGCTATCTGATGGGGTGGACGCCCTCCGACTGCATCGATGTGCAATAGTGGAGGTGTTGAGCACCACTGAGGGAGGCGTCCGTGCCAGAGGTTACCACAATCGGTCTTGATATCGCTAAGTAGGTTTTTCACGCGCATGGTGCCGACGCGGCCGGCCGGGCGTTTTTAGCCGCAGCATCACGCGTGGCAAGCTGCTCGACTTCTTCGTAGCGCAGCCACGCTGTCTGGTGGCACTGGAGGCATGTGGCGGCGCGCATCACTGGGCGCGCGAACTAACAGCGATGGGCCATGAGGTCCGCTTGATCCCGCCAGCGTACGTGAAACCGTGGGTGAAGCGACATAAAAACGATGCGTTTGTCGGTCGGTCTGCGGCTCTGCGGCAGGCAAGGCGGCGATGAACGCGTGGCCTTCCCCTTCGGAATAACGCCGACTTGCCGGAGGTCAGTCTCCTGGTACTGATAGTCCCGCGAGCAACGACGCGTGTGCGGCGAGCCTGTGCGACACGAACTCGGTGAAGAGCCGCACGCGCTTCGTCTTGCGCGTTTCCCCCTGCGTGAGCAGCCATACCGTGCCGTACAGATGCAGCTCGGTGCCCGGCACCCGCGCCAACATTGGATCGGCATCGCCGACGAAACACGGCAGCGTCGAAATCCCAAGCCCTTGCCGCACGGCGGCGATCTGCGCCGCGGCGTCGGTGGTGCGGAAGGGAACTCCCGTTGTTCGAACGTCACCGTCGCTCGCCCAGTCCGGTATCCCGTGGCCACTTATCACGATCCACCGGAGGGGATCTGGTACGCCAGCACGCGAAGCGGCCAGTCGGTCGCGCGACATGTAGATCCCACCGTATAGCTCCGGGCCCTTGAGGCCATGCAGGTTGAGCGGCAGCGTCTTGCGGTCATAGACGACGCGGAGCGCAACGTCGGCCTCCCGATTGGTCAGGTTCGCGAGTTCGCCGGAGGACAGGATCTCCATCTCGATCTCGGGATGCAGGCGCGCGAAATCGGCGAAGTCGGGCATCAGCAGGTGGGTCGCGAGGATCGGCGTCAGCGTCACGCGCAGTAGCCCACGCACGCTCTGGTCGCGGCCCAGGACGCGCGTTTCCAGCTGGTGCGACGACTCCTCCATCTGGTGTGCGAGCTCGACGACCTCCTCGCCCGCCGCCGTCAAGCGGTAGCCCGAAGGCAGCTTTTCGAACATCTGCGCGCCCAGCCTGTCCTCGAGTTGCGCGATCCGCCGCAGCACAGTGGCATGGTTCACCCCAAGCTGCTTCGCGGCCGCGCGCACCGATCCCCCGCGCGCGGCGGCGAGAAAGTAGCGAACGTCATCCCAGTCGATCATGGTGCATCCCCGCGCCGCGTGCCGCGCTTGTTCGAATTGCGGAATAGCACGTCCCGCGCTGATGTGCGCGTTAGCCGGATAGTTTCCGCACCACCCTTGTGCCCCATTGCCCACTGACCGTCCGACCTCGTCCCGCCCATCTGAAGGTTCATGGGAGACCAACCCGCCAAAGCCCCGAGATGGCGAAATCAAGGACGAACGACATGACCCGACTAACTGGAAAGACCGCAGTGATCACCGGTGGCGCGAGCGGCATTGGCCTCGCCTCTGCCAAGCGCTTCATCGAGGAAGGCGCCTTCGTCTTCATCTTCGGCCGCCGGCAGGATGTGCTCGACGCCGCGGTCGCCGAACTCGGCCCCAACGCCCGCGCCGTTCAGGGTTCGGTGGTCAATGAAACGGATCTCGACCGGCTGTACGCCGCGGTAAAGGCCGAGCGCGGCACGCTCGATATCGTCTTCGCCAACGCCGGGACGGGCAGCATGGTCAAGCTCGGCGCGATCACCGCCGCGCACATCGACGAAACCTTCGACACCAATGTGAAGGGCACGATCCTCACGATCGAGAAGGCGTTGCCGTTAATGGGCGAGGGCGGCTCGATCATCTTGACCGGGTCGAGCGCCGGCACCACCGGCGCTCCGGCGATGACCACCTACAGCGCGAGCAAGGCAGCCGTCCGCAACCTTGCGCGGACCTGGGTCGAGGACCTCAAGGGCACCGTCATTCGCGTGAACGTGCTGTCGCCCGGAGCGGTGGCGACCGAACTCGCCGCCGCCGCGCTCGGCGAGGAAGGCCTCAAGGCCTACGGCGCGATGACGGGGTTCCAGCGCATGGGTGATCCGGCGGAACTCGGCGCAGCGGCCGCCTTCCTCGCATCGGACGACAGCGGTTTCATGACCGGCAGCGAACTCGCCGTCGACGGCGGCTTGGCGCAGATCTGACGTGCTTACCCGCCCGGTCCGACGATCCGACCGGGTACGCCCCTCGATCACGCCACCGCGATCCTATCCCTCCCCCTAGGGGGTCCTCCACAGGAGACTATCATGACCTACGCAATTATCGGCTTCGGCAGTGTCGGCCAGGCGCTCGCGAAAGCCTTCGCCCGAAGCGGCATCGATGTATCGGTCGCAACTACGCGCGACCCAGAAAGCTTCGCAGCGGATGCGGCTGCGATTGGCCCCGGCGTTATTCCCACGACTCTGGCTGAAGCGGTCAAGGCGGACGTCATCTTCCTGGCCGTGCGGTTCGAGGCCCACGCGGATGTCGCGAAGGCACTCCCCGACTGGCACGGAAAGACCATCGTCGATGTGACCAACGCTTACGGCGTCGATCTGGGCGGACAGCCTTCTGCCAAGGTCGTCGCGCAGGCCTTCACCGGCGCCAAGCTGGTCAAGGGCTTCAACCATTTGGTCGCCGGCGTCCTCGAACAAGATCCGGCTGTCCACGGTGGCAGGCGCGTCGTCTTCCTGGCGAGCGACGATGACAGTGCAACGACAGAGATCGGCGCCCTGGCTGAAAAGCTCGGCTTCGCACCAATCAAGCTCGGCGGACTCGCGGAAGGTGGGCTGCTCGTCCAGGCGCGCGGCAACACATGGGGCCAGCTTATCTTCAAAGATCTGATCAAGTTCGACTGAGTGACACGGTTGCACGCAATGGAGTAGATTATATGAGTATCGAAAAGAACATTCAGACCGTGAAGGAATTCTTCGCAAGCATGTCCAGTTCCGATCCGCAGGATGTACTAGCATTGGTTGCCGAGGACATCGAATGGATCATTCCTGGCGAAGGCTGGGCGCTGGCCGGCACGCACCGCGGAGCCGCAGGAGTGGCTGCCGTGCTTCGGCGGGCGTCGCAAGAGATCGAGATGACATACCCCACGCCTCCCGAATTCGTCGCGCAGGGAGATCGGGTTCTGGTCGTCGGCGTTGCTAAAGGGAAGATTAAGGCCACGAATATGCCGTTCCACGACGAATGGATCTTCGACATCACTGTTCGAGACGGCATGCTGACGAAGATCAGGGAGTATATCGACACGCAAGCGCTCGCGCGGGCCAGCGCGATGTCGCCGCCCGGAGACGCAGATCGGCGCGCGTAACAATCGCGACGCCCTTCTCCATCGACGGTCTTAACGGAGGTTCCAATGTACGATCAATCGAAGCAGTCCGCATTAATCCGGTTCGCACGCGTCGAGGCGGGCTCAACCGTCATCGACGTGTACCCTGGCGACGGCGACTGGACGCGCCTGTTCTCCGAAGCCGTGGGACCCGATGGGCGGGTCTTCGGCTTCGTGCCGACCGAAATCCTCGACCTGAAGAACGATCAGGTCGACCTGATCCGGACGCTCGCGAACGAACCGGGGCGTCGGAATGTCGAAGGCGTCTCGGCGGACATCGTTGCGATGCCGGAGGCCACGCAAACGGCGGACGTGGTGTGGATGCACCTTTTCTACCACGATCTCCACACCACACTGATCCAGACGAGGGGCGCGACCGCGGCTGCGTTCAATCGAGCCGTCTTCGAGCGGCTGAGGCCCGGTGGGTTCTATGTCATTGTCGATCACGCTGCCGGCGCCGGGACGGGCACGAGCGACACCCAGTCGCTGCACCGGATCGACCCCGCGTCCGTTCGCCAAGAGGTGGAGGCGGCCGGACTCGTCCTCGACGCGGAAAGTACTATGCTCGCGAACAATGACGATCGGCACTCGACCAAGGTGTTCGATCCCTCGATCAAGGGCGAAACCGATCGCTTCGCTTATCGGTTCGTGAAGCCGTGACAACTTCCGACGCAATCAGTCGCTCAAGAAGCGCGCCAGAGTGGCGGCATTGTTCAACACCCGCCACTTTTTTGGGTCCGTGGAACGGGCGCTGTGCCATTCCGCCCGGCCGACGTTGCATGTGGGAGCGACTATTCCAGGCCGAGGTGAAGCTGAACAAATGGTAGGTTTTGGGAAGCGCTAGAGGCCCGAGGAATATCCTGAACTGGACCTTGGCGGCCATATCGTGGAACGCGCGTGCAAAGGTCAGATCGCATCGTAACTAAATAGCCACATTGACGAGGCCTGCCTGCTCGCTTTGTCGCCGGTGCTTTGAAACCGGCCGACTGCGGTATATCTGGCGCCGTCCTTGAGTGAACCGGACGGCATCAGGGGTGCGAGGCGCGGTGCGACATAAAACACGAGGTCGTGGCCATCGTCGGTGGTCATGCTGACCGCCGCGTAACCAAGCTTTCCACCCAGAAGCCGTTCGTTCGCCTGGCCGTATCCGGTCGGTGATTTGAGACTCGTAATGCGGCCCGTGACCCGGACTAGATTGCCGTTCGGCTGGTCGGTCGCGGCGCTGAACGGCCGCTTTGTCCGCATCCGCTCGGCTTTAATTCTAGTATAATGATCGAGCAGCTGGCCGAGGCTCTGGTAACCGATCGTCCAATTGCTTCGCTCGGCCCAGAACAAGGTTCCGTCGAACACGGTGAACAGCGCGTCGGTCCAGCCGGCGCATCCATCGGCATCCTCGCAATTGGGCCATGCCGCATCGATCCATCGCACGAGCTGCGTGTTTGGATCCGAAAATTCCGCTTCCTTGGCAAGACCAGGCCCGAACGCTACCGCGGCCTGATGTTGCCGCGGCGCGACGACCGCGACCGCGCCGTTGCCGACATCGAGTTTGCCGATCCGCAACTGCCGCATCATCGCCCAGGCATAGTCGTTCGCGGAAAGCCCCTTCAGGTCGTCGACCACCAGGATGCTCATTTCGACGCCCGAATCCTTGGCGAGGCGATACAGCCGCTGCTCCATCGTTTTCATACGCGCTGGATCGAGCCGTCCGGTCTCGTCTACGATGAAGCGGCCGTATTTGAAGGGTATCGATCCGGGTGCCGGTAACAGGCGGGCAGGGACCGAGGCGTTGACGACCGCCGGCGTTGTAGCGGCCAGAGGCGCTGTCGGTCCTTGCGCGATCGGGCCTGCCGAGGCACCGCCGGGCGCGGCAGGCGCTTTCCTGCCCGCACACTCGAGACCGCCCGATTGCGTGCAGGATTGTCGCCACCCTTGCTGGATCGCGTCGGCGCGCTGATCCTTTGCCGGATGGGTCGGCGAGCCGTGGCTGCTGCCGACCGTTAGGATCATCCGCTGCGCCTCGGCGAGCGGCGCGCCCATCTTCTGCAAGACGTACCCGCTGAACTTGTCGGCTTCCAATTCGATTTCCGGGCGACTGCCCCCGGGCACGATCGTGTGCCCGGACAGATGGTGCGCGATCTCGTGCGCCATGATGCTGATCGGACCCCAAGGGCTGCCGCCGACCTGCGCCTCGGCAGCCTTCATGAACGCAGGGTTGAAGGCGATGACGCGCCGCGGCACCCGTTTGTCGTCCAGCATGATGACTGCGGCGGCGTTCGGCACCGGTCCGGACACGACGACAAAATTAGCGGGGAGGCCGGTATAGCCCATGATGCGCGTGACGGCGCTGGCGCAATCCTGCGGCGCGCCGCCGGTCAGCGAGGCGGCATCCGCCTCGACCGGTTTGCCGTCATAGGAACAGGCCTGAAGCGTCGACGCGATCGCCTCGACCTTGGCCGCGCTGGACACCGTCTTGCTCGTGTCGTCCGCCTTGCCGCATCCGCTTGTCAGGAGGGCCGCCAGCGCACTCATTGATGCCAGATGCAGGGTCCGCATGTCACCGTCTCCTCGTCAGCGGCTTACCAGCCACAGGATCGCCCATGCGTAGATGCGCAGCAGCGTCCAGTTGATCGCGGCGACCATGATGCCGGCTAAAACCAGCCTTGGCCAGTCGGTCCGCCATGACAGGAGGAAGAACTGCCGATAGGCCACCACGACGATCAACGTCTTGAGAATGGGCACATAGATCTGCGACGCCGCCTTGTGCGTCAGTATGAAGGCCGGATCACGCCAGATCAGCGTCGGCAACATGTTGACGCTAATGAACGCCAACACGATCGACTGACAGTAGATCGCCAGCACCGTCACTTCGATCAGATTATAACCAAGCCGGCGCCGGAACACGATCGCTGCCGCGGTGACGATGGCGACGATGCCCAGCGAGAAGCTCCAGTTTGAGTAGGCGAGCACCTGGGCGGCCATGCGCTTGACGACCCCATCGCGATCGACGCCCGCATAGACGCCGAAATACTGATTGGTCGCGAGCATCAGGACCAGGACGGCGACGGTCGCCACGAGCAGCTTCAGCGGGTGCATCCACGTCGTGCGCCGACCCATCACATATTCCCTGGCGACCGTACCGGGCGTGACGATCAGCTTGCCGAGCGTCCGCGCCGCCGGCAGTTCGAACAGGCGGAGCCTATCCCAGGTTTCCCTGCGGATATCGTGCCAAACGAACCGCTTCGCGGCTTTCTGCCCGCACCCACTGCAATACGCGGTTGTCATCGGCGTAGCGCAATTGCCGCACGTTGGTTGCTCGAACCAGTCATTGGAAACCGGAACGTCGGGAAGGGAAGAAGGGCTCTGCTTGTTCGGACCCAAGGCATCGGCAATTATGCGGCGGGCATCCAGCATCTTACCTCCCCACGTTGCTCTGCTTCGGCTTAGCATGGGACCGATAGACGGTGGAACAGCGCTCATTGTCCACTGTGTCCGGCGAACGGGTTCCTCTTCGAAGCAGCCCGACGGAGGTCGGCCAATTAAGGCCGAGCACGCGAGATGAACAAAGGTCCGTACCTGAAAAGAGTCGAACAGCCGCGGAGTGACCACTTGTGGGTCTGATTGGCAGCCGTAGGGCACGGGCGCGTTTGCCCAATGTCCGTCGTTCATTCTACTATATGTATCGAATTTAGCCGCCCGGACGATTTCCGTTTTCCCATGTCCTGCAGGCAATTGCGGGAAAACTAAATCGGGAACAGATTTCGGGAAAGCGGCTCTTCCAGCGGCTGTGACAACAACATCACGCTCCGCTTTCCCGTTCACCCTTCGTTTTCGGGAATGGCTAAAACGCCCACACCCAGACGTTCCCACGCGCTCTTCCCATTCCCTATTTCCGACATCCCTTCATGTCGCGGGGTCAGGACTATTTGCAGCACCTTCCGGTAGCCTCAATGTTTGAAGTTAGGCGGCATCCTTCGTCATTTGTGAAGCCCCGCTTTGACATCTCGACCGGGTACCAGATATGTTAAACTTCCTGCCCTAGTTCGAGATCGGAGAGATGCAGTGCGGATGGATAGGCGAGTCTTCCTGACCGCTACTGTGGCGGTGTTGGCAGAACCCGCGTGCGCGTCGGCAGCATTGCCGCCCTATCGTATCCCTATCACTCTGACCGACACCCGCGTGCTCGTGGATTGTATGATCGGTGCCAACGGTCCGTACAGCTTTGTGTTTGATACCGGCGGCACAATTGGACTCATTGAGCTGAAGTTTGCAAAGCAATTAAGGCTCAAACAGCTTGGCAGCAGCATACTGGGCTTGAGACAAGGTAGAAAAGCCTACCCGATCTTTGTCGTCCCTGACCTTACTTTCGGCAATCAGTTCCGGCAGCCAATTTCGACCATCGCAGGCGTCGAAACGGTCAACTTCGGGGAAGGTGCGGTCGGATCAATTGCGGCTGGAGCCCTTACTGCGGCGGACTGCGAGCTAGATTTTGACGCGAAGGAATGGCGCATCTACCGTGATGGAAGCCCCGATCGCAGCGGCTGGACCCAGTTCCAAAAGGGCATATTTCATTTCGGCAACAAGAATGGATCAGCCTTCATTGCCGCCGAAGCGACCTTAAACGGTCACTCGTTTCGGTTTGGACTGGATACGGGCATGCCTTCCACGATGAGGATTTACCGGAAGACCGCAGAAAAGGCAGGCCTTTGGGATGCGCCACGATGGTCGCCGACGGCCCCGGGCGGAAAAGGTCGAATGACGCGCGGTGAACTGAACTTGGCTGGTGAAAAGCTTCCCCGGGTAATCGTTACCATCATCGACAATCCGGAGTGGGATGTATTTCCTAACGGGGTCATCGGTCTACCTATCTTGCGTCGGTTCAACCTTGCGACCGTTGCCAAAGACGAACTGCTGTTCTTGCGACGCAACGGGATTGAAGCTTCACCCGAACGCTACAATCGCGCCGGGATGTGGATCGATCGTGCCGGAGTCGACGCTAGGATTGGTGTGGTAGGACCAGGCAGCCCGGCGGATAAAGCAGGATTAAAAACAGGTGATCTCTTGTTAGGTGTTCAGTTCACAAAACTTATCCAAGAGATGTTTGGGCCCGTTGGCCACGAGATCGCTTTGACCGTCAAGCAATCTGGCGCCAGCCGCGACATTAAGCTTCGCCTCGAAGATTACCTATGATTCTGGGCCCGTCGCGCTTCTAGCTAGGCCGTTAGATTGAACGAGGTGTCACTAAGTGTTGCTTACGCTTCCAAAGCGGCCCGATCGCTTTCCTTCCAAACCCGGACATTCCCGAAATTCGATCCTTTTGGAGAAATTTGGCGTGCCTTTGGGCGGGGGGAATGGGTACGGCAAGAGCCCCGCCTCGAGACGAACGAAGGGCCGAAGTTGGAGAGCGGCAATCACCCCGCGAACGCCGACTCTGGGTCGAGCGCCGAGCCAGCAGAGTGTCAACGGTATCTATCGGCGGATGGCGCTGAGTGCGACCCATTCGGGGCTGGTCCAGATGCCGATCGCCAAGGTTGAAAAGGCAGTGAGGGCACGATTGAGACACTCGCCAAGTGCAGGAATCACGCAAAATCTGTTTCGGCCAGGGAGGCCGGTCTCGGGATTGCGCAGGCGCTGTGCTAGTCTTCTCCTCTCATAGCGCTGCGCTTTGTGCGGAAGCTCGCAGATAGAAAAAATCGCGGCGCGCGTACTCTCCCGGATCAGGAGCTGAAGGCGCGGGACCGACGGCCGCGTGGGCATGTGGTCGGCTTGGCAACGTAGTAACGTGTCTTAATGCCTATCGTCGATTATCACCAGCGATCGATTTGAATATCTACTATGTAATCATCAATCGGGTTCTCGCCGGATTTTTTAAATCATATTCCGGAAAACGGAGGCAACATTCAAAATGGATGTTTTGATATGAGGGTTTTATTTACGATTTAAAGAAATATCAAGCGGCGTTGTGATAGGCTCTGTTGCCATGGGCCTTTCCAAAACCAATCCATATCATGAAGGCGATGACACAGTAACCGTACTGCTTCATCTTCAGAACGCCATTTTAAAAATGATTGCCAAGGGTGCCGGGCTTGCACCAACGTGTACCACGCTGTGTACAGAAGTAGAGCGGATCCTCCCGGCTGTAATCTGTTCGGTTCTAGCGGTCGATTTGGCAGGCCTGCTTCATCCACTCGCCGGGCCAAGCCTACCGGAAGCATATTCCCAAGCCTTGGATGGCCTGTCCGTAGGCCCGTTAGCCGGCTCCTGCGGCACCGCGGCGTGAGCTATGCCGGAATTTGGGTGACGAGGCGATCAGGCGGCGCGGGTTGATTGGCCGTCGACGACTTCGGTGCCGTCACGGAATGTGACACCAGCGACGACTTTGGGCAACTGGTTCTCGCCCTTCAGCCGGCGCCATTTCCTGGACGCGGCGATGACGAGTTTGAAGACCATGAGGCGTGCCGTCTTTGGTGACAGCGCGCCCTTGGTACGCACCGTCCTGTGGCGCACGGTCGCGAACACGCTCTCGATCGGGTTCGACGTCCGCAGATGGTCCCAGTGCTCGGCGGGGAAGTCGAAGAAGGTGAGCAGCCTCTCGCGATCCTTGGTCAGGCATTCGACGGCCTTGGTGTATTTCGCGCTATATTTCTCGACAAAGACGGCGATCGCCTTCTCCGCCGCTGCGCGCTCAGGCGCGCTATATATCTCGCGCAGGTCAGCTTTTATTGCAGGCTGCACCGACTTGGGCACCTTGTGTTGATTTCCACTGAGAGCTGACCCGGAGAAGGCATAAATTTCCACCGAGAAGTGACCCGTGTCTCAACCTCACCCCGGCAGGCTGTCGGGGGATCAAGGAGTGATAGACATGGCGTTACTGAGCGTGATCCGGCGCTGGGCATTCCGGGACGGGATGTCGATCAGGGAGATAACCCGACGTACGGGGCTGTCGCGTAACACGATCCGCAAATACCTGCGGTCGGACGCGGTGGAGCCGAAGTTCGAAGTGGTCGACCGGCCGAGCAAGTTGGATCCGTTCGCCGACCGGCTATCGGGATGGTTGAAGACGGAAGCTGGCAAATCGCGCAAGCAACGGCGTACGGGCAAGCAGATCCATACCGACCTGGTCGTGCTGGGCTATGACGGGTCCTACAGTCGGGTAGCGGCCTTCATCCGGGCGTGGAAGGCCGACCGTCAGGTCCAGGAGCAGACGACGGGCCGGGGCACGTTCGTGCCGCTGGTGTTCATGCCCGGCGAAGCCTTTCAATTCGACTGGAGCGAGGACTGGGCCATCCTGGGCGGCGAACGGGTGAAGCTGCAGGCAGCGCACACCAAGCTGTCGCACAGCCGGGCGTTCATCGTGCGAGCGTATCCGCTCCAGACCCACGAGATGCTGTTCGATGCGCACCAGCATGCCTTTCGGGTGCTGGGCGGAGTGCCGCGGCGCGGGATCTACGACAACATGAAGACCGCGGTCGACCGTATCGGCACGGGCAAGGCGCGGCAGGTCAACGCGCGGTTCGCGGCGATGACGAGCCACTATTTGTTCGAACCCGAATTCTGCAATCCGGCATCGGGCTGGGAGAAAGGTCAGGTTGAGAAGAACGTCCAGGATGCGCGTCGCCGGCTGTGGCAGCGACTGCCCGAACTTTCCGACATTGCTGCGCTCAACGCATGGCTGGAAGAGCAGTGTATCGCACAGTGGGCACAGATTCCGCACGGCAACCTTCCCGGCACCGTTGCCGAGGTATGGGCGCAAGAAGTGGCGGACCTGATGAAACCGGGGCGCCCGTTTGATGGCTTCGTCGAACATACCAAGCGGGTATCGCCGACCTGCCTCGTGCATTTCGACCGCAACCGTTACAGCGTCCCGGCTTCCTTCGCGAACCGGCCGGTGAGCCTGCGGATCTACCCTGAGCGCATCGTCGTGGTCGCGGAAGGGCGCAGGGTGTGCGAGCACGCCCGGGTGATCGACCGGGCGCACAGCTCGCCAGGACGGACTATCTACGACTGGCGCCATTATCTGGCGGTGGTTCAGCGCAAGCCGGGTGCCATGCGAAATGGTGCGCCCTTTACCGAATTGCCCGACGCCTTTCGGAAATTGCGCGAGCGATTGCTCAAGCACGCGGGCGGCGACCGGGAGATGGTCGATATCCTGGCACTGGTGCTCCAGCACGACGAACAAGCGGTGCTGTGCGCGGTCGAACTAGCGCTCGAGGCCGGCGTCGCCACTAAAACCCACATTCTCAACATCCTGCATCGGCTGGTCGATGGCAAGACCGCCAGCGTCACGCCCATCGATGCCCCACAGGCGCTCGTCCTGCGACGTGAACCCCAAGCCGATGTCGGCCGCTACGACACGCTTATGAAGGAGGTGCGCCATGCGTCATGATCCCGCCAGCGCCGCGGTCGTTGTCATGCTGCGCGATCTTCGCATGTACGGCATGGCCCAGGCCGTAGGCGACCTCATCGAACAAGGCGCGCCTGCCTTCGATGCGGCCGTTCCCATCCTGTCTCAGCTGCTCAAGGCCGAGATGGCGGAGCGCGAAGTCAGATCCATCGCCTACCAGATCAAGGCTGCAAAGCTGCCGGCGTACAAGGATCTGACCGGCTTCGATTTTACCTCCGCCGAAGTCGACGAGACCATGGTTCGCCAACTCCATCAGGGCGATTTCATCGACGGCGCCGATAACGTCGTCCTGATTGGTGGCCCCGGCACCGGCAAGACGCACATCGCTACCGCGCTCGCTGTGCAGGCCATCGAGCACCGGCGCCGGAAGGTCCGGTTTTTTGCCACCGTCGACCTGGTCAACGCGCTCGAGCAGGAGAAAGCCATGAACAAGGCCGGGCAGCTCGCCGAGCGCCTGCTTCGCCTCGATCTCGTCGTCCTCGACGAGCTGGGCTACCTGCCGTTCAGTTCCTCGGGCGGCGCCATGCTGTTCCACCTGCTCAGCAAACTCTACGAGCAGACCAGCGTCATCATCACCACGAACCTCAGCTTCAGCGAATGGGCCGGCGTCTTCGGCGACGCCAAGATGACAACCGCGCTCCTCGACCGCCTTACCCACCATTGCCACATCGTCGAGACCGGCAACGACAGCTTCCGGTTCCGCGTCCGGTCCGAGGCCGACAAACCGAAAAAGGACAAAGCCTCACCTTGACCCGCAACCCCGCGGGCATGACATGAACCCTTCGACGCGGGTCACTTCTCGATGAAAACTCCGGGTCAACTCTCAGTGAAAATCAACACACCTTGTTCAGTACGTTTGGACTTGCCCCGATAAAGTGGAGAGGCATTTGCTCAGCGTGACGCAGTTCGTTCGAACTGGGCGGGGCTGATGTAGTCGAGCGCGGAGTGGCGCCGGACGGGGTTGTAGAAGCCGTCGATATAGCGGGCAATGGCCTGTGCGGCTTCGTCGCGGGTATAGAAGACGGTGCGCCAGACGAGCTCGGATTTGATCGTCTTGAAGAACGTCTCGACCATCGCATTATCGTAGCAATTTCCCTTTCCCGACATGGAGATACGGATGCCGTGGCGGCGCAGCTCGGCCTGGTAATCCACCGAACAATATTGACTGCCGCGGTCCGAGTGATGGATGAGCCCTTCAGGCGGACGCCGCATGACGAGGGCCTTGCGCAGCGCGGCGAGCGCCAGATCACGGTGCAGCCGGTCGCCGACGGCCCAACCGATCACACGTCGGGAGAAGAGGTCGATGACCACGGCCAGATAGAGCCATCCCTCCCGCGTCCAGACATACGAGATGTCCACGCCCCACTTCTGGTTGGGTGCCGTTGCAGTAAAATCCTGGTCGATGATATTCGGTGCGATCGGCCAGCTGTGCTCGCTGTCGGTCGTTCGTTTGAACCGGCGTTTCTGCCGGCCCCGTAGGCCGTTCTCACGCATCAGTCGCGCCGTGCGCCTGCGTCCGATGGCGAAGCCATCATCCTGCAACTCGCGTGTCATACGCGGGCTGCCATAGGTGCCGTTCGACAGCGCGAACGCAGAACGGACATGCGCCAGCATCACCATATCGTCGCGTTGACGCCGACTGGCAGGTCGATCTTTCCACGCGAAATAGCCGCTCGGGCTGATGCCGAGCACTTGGCAAAGGCGGTGTACGGGGAAATCCTTCTTCGCCTGATCGACGAGCGCGAACCTCATCGACTTCCCTCCCGGGCGAAAAAAGCGGTCGCCCGCTTCAGTATGTCGCGCTCTTGTCGGAGGATCTCGTTCTCCCGCCGAAGGTGCTTCAACTCGGCAGCCATATCTGCCTGCGGCGCCTCGCCGGGCATCTCCATCAATCGATCACGACGACGGCCGATCCAGCGTACCAGCGTAGACAGGCCAACGCCCAGATCCTCCGCCACCGCACGCTGCGTACGCCCGCTGGTCGCCACCAGCCGGACCGCCTCGTCCTCGAATTCCTTCGTAAATCGTCGCTGCTTCGTCATCGAGTTCACCTTTCATCTCAGGAAAACTCTCCACTTTTCTGAAGCAAGTCCAGTTGGCGATCTTGTGCACCCAGCAGCGCTGGTGGCGCGTGCTGGGCCAGACTTCGTCGAGCGCTTTCCAGAAGCCGAGTGCGCCATCGCCCACCGCGATCTCGGGTGCGATTGCGAGGCCGCGCCGTTTCACCTCGACGAGCAGCTCGCGCCAGCTCTGAGCGCTTTCACGGACGCCCACCTGGAAGCCGACCAGTTCCTTCCTGCCCTCAGGCGTGGCGCCGATCAGCACCAGCATGCACTCGGAATGATCCTCCATCCGCGCCTGCAGGTAGACGCCGTCCGCCCACACATACACGTAGCGGCGGGCCGATAGGTCGCGCGCCTGCCAGTGCTCGTATTCGACCTGCCATTCAGCGGTGAGCCGACCGACCACCGCCGGCGAAAGGTTGGGCGCGTCCTTGCCAAGGAGCGCCGTGAGCGCCTCCTGAAAATCGCCGGTCGAAACCCCGCGCAGATACAGCACCGGCAGCAGCGCATCCAGGCTCTTGGTCCGCCGTGCCCAGCGCGGCAGGATTGCCGACGAGAAGCGCACACGCTCCCCTTCCTCGGCCCCCCCGCGATCACGGATCTTCACGCGCGACACCGGCACCGGGCCAATCCCGGTCTGGACCTGACGCTCTGGCCCGTGCCCGTGGCGCACCAGGCGCGACCGTCCATCGGGTAGTCGCAGGTCGTCTCGCGCCGCCAGGAACGCCTCGGCCTCCAGTTCCACCGCCTGCGCAAGCAGCCGGCGAGCTCCGGCACGCAGCACCTCGGTCAACGGATCGTCGACATCATCGGGCTGGCGAAATTGAACGACGTTGGTAGTATCGGTCATGGCGTATCGCTCTCCTTGAGAGGTTCCGGCAGGCTCATCACCCGCCTCGATACGCCGCCTTCAATCCTCCACCGTCACCCATTTTCCAACATAGCTCCCGCGGCGTATCTGAAAACAGATATTACGGTCGTTGATATCGAAACCGATGCCCGCTGGGCACAGTTCAAACACCTCGCACTCCCGCACGGTCTCCGCGCCTGCTGGTCCAGTCCGATATGTGATGCAGAAGGTCGCGCGATCGCGACATTTGCTTTTTATTATCGTAACGTCCGAGGACCGACGGCCTTCGAACGCGAGGTGGTGGCTAACTGCGTTCACCTAACTCAAATTGCCATCGACCGACATGAGCGTGTCCTCGAACACCAGCGTAGAGCTTTTACCGACGCCTTGACCGGTTGCCCCAATCGGGCCGCTTATCATGCTGCACTTTCGAAACTCGAAAGCGCGGCGGTCGGCAGTTGGGCGCTGCTAGTTTTAGATCTCGATAACCTCAAAGTCGTGAATGATACGTTCGGTCATCATGCCGGTGACAGGCTTCTGCAGGTCGCCAGCGATAGGATTTCGGAAGCGGTCAGCCCCGGGCGGACGTTTCGCGTAGGGGGCGATGAGTTTGCTGTCATTCTCGAGGCTAGTGATGTCCTTCGTGACCTGGAGAAGATCGCGGATGAGGTTCTAAGCGCGCTCTCGGTTGCTGCCGACTGCGGTGGGCATAGCATCGTCCCGCGCGCTACCATCGGAGGCGCTACGTTCTCATCCGACGACGCCGGGGTGGCGAGTGTGCGGCAAAATGCCGACTTTGCCCTCTACCACGCCAAGGAAACCGGTCGTGGCGGCTTCGTACGATACTGGGCAGGGCTCCGCTCGAACATGACGCGGCGTATGGGCGCGATCAGGGACCTGAGCGCGGCTTTGCGGGAGGACCGGATCGAAGCGCATTATCAGCCGATCTTCCGTCTGGACACGCGGGAGATCGTAGGACTGGAAGCGCTTTGCCGCATGCGCATCGGCGACAATCTGGTCTCGGCTGCCTCTTTTCATGAGGCGACTGCCGACGCACAGGTTGCGACCATGCTCACTGCCAGGATGATGGCTCTTGTTGCGGCTGACCTACGCCGTTGGCTGGATTTGGGTATTCCGTTCCAACACGTCGGTATCAACGTCTCGTCTGCGGATCTGAGTGGCGGTGCCGTCGGGCAGGTTCTGGCCGCAGCGCTCGAACGCGAGCAGGTCCCTCTCACTCACGTCATCCTCGAGGTAACCGAGACGGTATACATGGGCCGTGGCGACCAAGCGATACAGCAAGCGATCAGGGCACTACGCGCTGACGGCATACGGGTCGCGCTGGACGATTTCGGAACAGGATTTGCGTCGCTGACGCACCTGCTCACCGTTCCCGTCGATGTCATCAAGATCGATAAACTGTTCGTTGATCACCTGGAACCCGACGGGGTCAGCGTGACCATTGTTGAAGGCCTTATCCGTACCGCAAAAAAGATGGGCATCAGGATCGTAGCTGAGGGGATAGAAACTGAAGAGCAAGTCGAGCAGCTTCGCGCGATCGGCTGCGCCTTGGGACAGGGATACATCTTCTCGCCCGCGGTCAATCGCGATACGACGACCGCCCTTCTCCTTGGGCATGCGCAGGGCATATCACGACCGCCGATTTCGACGCGATCAGGCATGGGCTGATTGACGATCCAGTGCCGAAAGGAATGGAGCACTCAGCGGCAGGACGTCGGAGCGATGAATTGCCGCAGAGGCGAATCGTCGCGCATCGTCGGCTGATGATCACCGTGTTAATCAGGACTTATGGAACAGACAGCGGTCCCGGCAACTGCCGAGGGAACCACGTCAGGAGGGCGTCCGACAGCGCCGTAGCGACAACGGAGGGCGCGCCCGTTCGTGTCCCGCTAGCGCGCACCGTGGTCGCCTGCCCCGTCCACACGACCTGATTGTCGCGGCGCAGCGACACGGTCACTTCGAGATGGGTTACGATCAGACCGTGCAACTGATCCTTACCTGAGGGCAGAGTCAGCGACAGGCCTCCAAGTCCTGCGGCCATGGCCGGCCGGTCTGAGCGGTCGTTGCCGGACCGGACAACGCCGCGCTGCGTCTGGGACACCTCAACCTTGGCGACGTAAAGGCTGCGGTTTGGATCGGGCAGGGGCAGGAAAGGTGTTCGAAGAAGGGTTCGTTGAACGGCTTCCGTGAACGTTCTCGTGATAGCGGGAGACGTGGTCGGACTATCAGCAGCCACGATCGCTATCGTGCCGGGCTTGACCGCGGTGGGGGCAACCGGCGATTGCACGAGGGCTGCTGCCGCAGCGAGAGGAAGTAAGTACATCCAACAAGATCCGATGCTTTAAAAGGCTTTTTGATGTAGCTCGGCACGTCGGGGGTATACGATTTCCCGTCTCAGCCGCGGTCTTTCGCATCGGTTTGATTACAGAAGATCTTCGATCCTGAACGGCATCTCGCGCAGCCGCTTACCCGTCGCATGGTGAATGGCATTGGCAATGGCGCCAGCACATCCTGTCATAGCAACTTCACCAAGTCCTTTTGCGCCAAGGGCATTGATGAGAGGATCTGGTCGATCGATAAAACCGACGTCTATCGAACCAATGTCGGCGTTCACGGGCACGACATAGTCAGCCAGATCGTTGTTCAGCCACCCACCATAGCGCGGATCGACCTCGGTCGCTTCGCGAAGCGCAGCACCAATGCCCCAGATCACGCCACCCCGAACCTGGCTCTCAGCGGTACGCGGCGAGATCACGCGCCCACAATCGGCAATGCTGACGACGCGTGGCACGCGGACGCGACGCGTGCCGGGTTCGACATGAACTTCAACGAAGTGAGCAATGTAGCTGTAGGTCGTGAAGGTCGAGTAATCTGGCCCGACCAACGCCATGCCGCCCTTGCGCAGTGTTGCCAAATCCTTCGGGCCCTGGTCGACTGCAACATGCTCGACCTCAATCTGAAGCGAGGGGCGTCGCACGGTGGCAAGCTGTCGGTGGAGGTTCCCTGAAATCTGACGTCCCGCCAACAACGTGGCCATGGCAGCGTTCAGCTTTGCGGCCGCCTCTGCCGCTGCCGGCACGACGCTCGCGGTGCCCCAGGATCCCGCCGTCGTATGCTGTGGCGCTACGCTGGTGTCGCCTATCGCGATCTCCAATTTCAAAGGATCGATCGCCAGTTCGCGTACGAGAACCTGTTCGATGGTCGAGCGGATCCCCTGGCCCATCTCATGCCCCGCAGCCGCAAACCGGGTCGTGCCGTCTGCGTTCACGCGTAGCGTCACGATGTTGGGATGTGCTGATCCTGGATAGGCCCCCGATGCCACACCCCAGCCGACCTGTGTGCCGTCGGGCAGCATCATCGATCCGGGCTGGAGGCTGCGCCGTTCCCAACCAAACCGCCGTGCGCCCTCCGTCAGGCATTCCGACAGATAGCAGGACGAAAGTTTATGGCCGTGGATCGGATCGGTTGTCGCGCGGTGGCGCAGTCGGAAGGCGACAGGATCGACGCCGAGCTTGAGAGCAAGTTCATCCACTGCGCTTTCGAAGGCGAAGCACGACGGATGCGGTGTCGGCGACCGCATATAGCCTGGCGCCTGCGTATCGATCCGCAGATTGGCGGCAGTCCCGTGGTAATTCTCGATACCGTACAGCATGGGTACGGACTCGTGGTAGTCGGGCGGAAACTGGCCTTCGCGCGATTGCTGCTGATCGGCATCGTAGCGCACCGCGATCATCTTGCCGCTGGCATCCGCACCGATTTCGATCCGGTGACGGTTCTTTGGCCGGAAGGTCGCGTTATGGAAGATCTGCCCGCGCGGCAGGACAAGTTTGACCGGTCGGCCGAGCAGCATTGCGGCGCGGGCGACAAGGGCGGTCTGGCGCTGTGCCCCACCACGCTGGCCGAAGCCCCCCCCGATCTGTGGGCTCTTTACCGTCACTTGCTCGGACGTAAGGCGCATGTTGCGCATTACGGCACCCTTCGTATTGCTGCTGCTCTGCGTGCTTTCGTAGATGGTAAGTTGCCCGTTCTTCCATACGGCCGTCGTCGACAGCATTTCGATCGGGTTATGATGCTGTGGCGGTGAGACATAGTCCGCCTTGTGCCGGGTTACCGCGCGCGCCATCGCCTGCGTCGCATCGCCGGCCGTCACCGGTTTGACGGCTTCGCGCACCATCCCCGACTGCTCGATCAGCGAGGTAAACGCGAGCGCTGTTGTGTAGGTCGGACGGATGGCCTCGGCGCCCTCGATCGCAGCCTCGAGCGTCTCGGCAACGACGAGTGCAACCGGCTGGCCGCGATAGGCAATGTCGGTCGTGAGCGTCGCAGGCGGGGGCGGTGCGCCAGGGGTCGCAGGCGGAGGCGGCAGAAAGTCGGTCGCGGTCAGCACGCGAACCACGCCCGGCACCTGCATCGCTGCCTCGATCGACAGCGCGGTGATCTGCCCCTTTGCGATCGTTGCCGGGACCTGCATGGCGTACAGCAGTCCGGCTACCTGATGGTCCGCTCCATAGCGCGCAGCGCCCATCACCTTCTCGCGAGCATCAGCACGGGGACGGTTGGGGAAGGTGGCGGTCATGACCGGTTCCTCGCTGCGGCAATAGTCAGGGCATCGGCAACGGTTCGCGCGCCAAGTTCGATCTTGAAGCCGTTATGCTGGCCGGCCTTGGCATCGGCGAAGGCGGCGCGCCCTGCCGCCAGCGCGGTCGACGGGGTTAGAGGCTTACCAGCCAGCAGCGCTTCTGCCGCGGTCGCCCGCCATGGCTTGGTCGCCACGCCGCCAAGTGCGATCCGTGCGCGCGTCACGATGTCACCGTCCATGTCCAACGCGACCGCTGCCGAGGCGAGCGCGAAGGCGTAGCTCTCCCGGTCACGGATCTTGTGATACGTCGAATGCCGGCCAGCCCTCGTCTTCGGTACGACGATCGCCGTGATCATCTCGCCAGGCTGCAAGGTGAACTCTAGGCTCGGCGTGCTACCCGGTAAGCGATAGAGCTCGGCAATAGGGATCGCGCGGCTACCGCTGGCGCCGAGCACTTCCACATAGGCATCGAGAGCGACGAGCGCGACGGGCCAGTCGCCAGGCGAGACGGCGGTGCACGACGAACTCTGACCTAGCACCGCCTGACCGCGGTCGAGCCCGCCGATCGCCGCGCAGCCCGAACCCGGCTCCCGCTTGTTGCAGGGGTAGGTGTTGCCAACCGACGTTCCGCCTGCGCCGTTGCGGAAATAGAGACAGCGGGTCCGCTGGAGCAGGTTACCGCCGACCGTCGCCATGTTGCGCAGCTGCTGCGAGGCGGCCTTCCACAAAGCCTCGGCAAGTACGGGATAATCGCGCAGGACGACCTTGTCGGTCGCGACCGCGCTCATCGGTGCGAGCGCCTCAAAGCGTAGCCGCTCACCGTCCGTCTCGATTCCATCGAGCCCTCGGATCGTGGTGACGTCAATCAGGTGCTGAGGCTTCTCGATGTCGAGCTTCATCAGGTCATAGAGCGAGGTGCCGCCAGCGATGTAACGCGCACCGGCTCCCGCTGCTGTGAAGGCCTGGACTGCTGCTACGGCGCTTTCGGGTCGTGCATAGGAGAAGGGGCGCATCAGGCTTTCTCCCTTCCCGCAAACTGCTCGATCGCCGCAACGATGCCGACATAGGCGCCGCAGCGGCAGATGTTGCCGCTCATATATTCGCGAATGCGGGCCTTCGATGTGGCGTTGCCTTCGCGAACGCATGCGACCGCCGCCATGATCTGCCCCGGCGTGCAGTAGCCACATTGCAGCGCGTCGTGATCAATGAAGGCCTGCTGCATCGGATGCAGCGTCTCGCCATCGGCAAGCCCTTCGATCGTTGTCACGGCGCGTCCATCGACCTTGGCTGCTAGCGTGAGGCAGGATGCGACACGGCGACCGTCGACGTGAACGGTACACGCGCCGCATTGGCCGTGATCGCAGCCCTTCTTAGCGCCAGTCAGGTGCAGTTGCTCACGCAAGAGATCGAGCAGCGACGTCCGTACGTCGATTTCTACCGGTATCGGCTTCCCGTTTACCGTCGTACGGATCGCCAACCGGATGCCTACTGGCTTGGTTGCTGGTGCAGCAACTGCGGGATCGCCCTCCGAGATAAGGGTAGATGCGGAAAGCGCAGCAGTGCTACCGAGCGCGGTACGCCGGGTCAGTGGCACGCCCAGCAAGTGATCCATATCAGCCATCAACAACTCTCCGGACGGGCACGTGCCGTACCAGACATTCGTAACCGAAGCAGACGCTTAGCTAAAGCACTTAGATCGGCCAATAAGCGGTTGCCATCGTCGAAGCGCGTAGACGCGGCGAGGTTGAAATCAGGATCGGTCCCTGATCGGCAAGCGGAGCCTCTACTCGGTCAGCTAGCATCCCGAACAAGGGCCTGACCCCCTTCACATCGTGGGCTTGCCCCGGTGTCAGCATAAACATAGCGGTCTTCTTAGCTATCGCAGCGCGCGTGCGCCTGGGTGTAAAGCCGCCTGCCAGCGAACGATCCCCTTGAATTCCTGATCCCTTTATTAGTCCGGCGGCGCAATGATACGCCCGGGACTACTGTTCTATCGATCAGGTCCATACTGGCATCCCGCTCGACGAAAGCGGCGATGGTCTCCAGAATGGCTCCGAACACGCCCGTCACCACCCAGCGACGATACCGCGGGAACACGCTGTTCCACTTGCGGTATTCATCTGGCAAATGCCGCGACTGCGTGGCTGTTCGCGCCATCCACACTATGCCCCCCCCCAAATAGGGTCGGTTGTCGCTTACGGGTCGATAGCCGACGAGTCTTAGCCACGCAGCGGCGCCTTAACGAGTGTCCGGTCTTGGATGGTGACATTGGCGCCGGGAATGACAGACTATGGGCCAGCGCCGGGGCGCGCCGTGGTGTCGTCGAAAGCACGAAGTTGCGGATGGGAATGGTAGCCATCTGACTGTCGGCGCCTGAAGCCGCCCTTTGGATCACCGGGAAGGCCCGGTTAAGATCACGCGCCAGGCGGACTTTCCTTTTTCGCGTTTTAGCCGCAAGTAACGGTTAGATGGCTCTCTCACCCGACTATTATTCTGTTCTAGGGGTGTCCTCGACGGCAAGTCGCGACACTATCCACGCCGCGTGGAAAGCGCTGCTCCGTCAATATCACCCCGATGCCAATCATGGTGTGGATGTTTCTGCTCGTGCGAAAGAGATCAACGAGGCGTATGCCGTTTTGGGAAAGAAGGAAGCACGCGCCGCCTATGATCGGTCGCAGATCAGGCCGTCTGCCCACCGAGCGACCGCGGACCGCCCGTTTTACCCCAGGAAAGCCGGCAGGCGCCCGATGCGACCTAGCCCGTCAATACAGCCCAGCGGTAGCTTCTCGCAGCCGCTAGAGACCAACGAATGGCTGATGGGCCTTTTCCTGCTGATCCTCACCGCCGCACCGATCGCTACAATCCTGGTTCTGTATTACGAGGAATCCGGATTGGCATCCACGGTTCGACGTAGCGTCGCCTCTAATCCCGTGCCTGAGCCCCCCGCAAAAGCCGTCCGGAGCTCATCGGGCACAAAACGCGGACTTGGACAGCCTGCTTCCTAAACTATCGCCCAGTCGCGACATTCGAGTTCGCAGGGTCAGGCGCCAAAAGCGGTCGTAACGCGGAGATGAACGAGCGGCCGAAGTTGGGAAGCTGGGAAGGGGGCGGGGACGTCTGCTTCTGGGTTCTCGCCACAGGGAGCGGCAGGACGGCTTTCGACCATAGCCAGCGCTCAGCTCAAAAATCCGAGCCTTGAAAGCCGCCTCTCGTTCAGCACCATCCTACCGCTAGATCGCAATGCGCGATGCAGCCGAAGCGGGGAACGCTGCTATGCCGGCGCGACCAATTGTAGCTTTGCCAAAGCCACGCGCAGTAGAGGCGTTTCGTCTTCGCAAGTCAGCTTGATCCCGCCGAGCCGCGGAACTACGCATGACCACGGTTTCGCCGTCCCTCAGCTCAACGGTGAGCGGCGCCGAGCGCTTGCCCCGAGCGACCACAACGCAAACGTGCTGCCCGGACGATACCGTGACCCCCGCGAAGCGCGGGCTTTGCGCTGCGTGACGACAGCGCCGTCCACCTCGACGTCTCCGCCGACCAGCATTCGACCTTTCTTTCCCGCATGACCAGCAAGCGCGCCATCCCCGCGGATTTTGCGGCCCAGGAGGGTTTCCCCCTAAAATTGAGATAGTTTCGCCAGTACCACTACCGATTGACGAACAGCGGGGTCCCATTCAGGACCCCGTGACAGCGGTCAAGGCCGCCGGGGGTATCATGATCAAGTTTTCGTCTTCGTCGAGGCGCACGACGCCGGGGCGCAAGCTCGCCATGACCATCCTGCTGGGCCTGCTGCTGTCCATACCGCTCTTCGCCACATATCTGCTGGTTTATGACCGCGAGAGCCAGTCGCAAATCGCTCGCAGTTCGATCGTCGAGGGCTGGGGAGGGCAGCAAAGCTTCGCGGGACCTTTCCTGGTGATCCCGTTTAGCCGCACGGTGACCCGCGATACTGTCGAAAGCGGCCGCACCGTCCGGCGGACCGAGCTTGAGGAAGAGCTGTTGTTCGTCGCGCCGACGCGCTCGGCGGTCCGCACTCGGATCGATGCGGAACGTCGGCATCGGTCGATCTACGAAGCGGTCGTCTATCGCTCGCATGTTCAGATTGCCGGCCAGTTCCGCCTGCCCGATTTTGCGGCGCTGAGCATTCCGCCGGACAGCCTGCGCCTTGCCGATGCCGAAATCCGTATGGGGATCAGCAATGCCAAGGGGCTTGCCGGATCGCGGCCGGCGATCCGCGTCGACGGTCGGGCGCTGCCGCTGATCCCTGGATCCAGCTTGGCTACGACCAGCGGCAGCGGTTTTACCGCGCGGGGGCCGATTTCGAAAGGGGCGGCGAACACGGCCGTGACGTTCGATATCGCCTTCGATTTGCGCGGTAGCGACGAACTCTCTTTCCTGCCATCCGCCGAACAGACCAGGATCGACGCTATCTCGGCCTGGCCCCACCCCTCATTCACCGGTGCCTTCCTGCCGAACCGGACACCCGGCGCGTCGGCGTTTCCGGCGCGCTGGCAGATCGGCAATCTCGCGCTGAATCGGCCAGTCGTGACGATTGGCGAACAGGAAATGGGGGCTGACGGTGCGGTGACAATCGGACTGCTCGATCCGGTCAATCTCTATTCGCAGATCAATCGCGCGACCAAATACGGCTTCATGTTCATTGGCTTCACGTTTCTTGCACTACTGATGTTCGACATCATTGGCGGCGCGCCGGTGCCGGGCGTCGCGTATCTGCTAATCGGTGCGGGACTCGTGCTGTTCTTTATCCTGCTGCTGGCGCTGGCCGAAGTGCTCGGGTTCCTCGGCGCCTATCTGGTCGCCAGCCTGGCGATTGTCGCGCTGATCGGCAGCTATTCCGCGGCGATCCTGGACTGCTGGCGGCGGGCCGGCGTCGTTGCGGCGCTGCTCGCCGGACTCTACGCGGTTCTGTATGTGCTGCTCAGCCTCGAAGCCTATTCGCTGCTGATTGGCTCGGTCATGCTGTTCGCCGCGTTGGCCGGAGTGATGTACACTACGCGGCGGATCGATTGGAGTGGCGCAGCGCTGTCCGACGAGAAGGTGGCCCTAGCATAACCTCGGATCCGTCAGCGGAACTGCGAAGGCGGACGAATCTTGCACCGGCGACCGGATCGTTTACGACACCGCGTATGGCAAACGCCCGCTCATTCGCCATCGCCGCTCATGCCGGCCAACTCTACGGCGATGCACCGTACGAGACCCATTTGTCGGCGGTTGTTCTGGTCCTGCGCGATTTTGGCTTTGACGATAGCTACCAAGACGCCGGCTGGCTCCACGACGTGGTTGAGGACACGTCGGTGCCGCTGACCGAGATTCGAGAGCAGTTCGGCGACACGGTCGCGCAAATGGTCGACGCGTGCACCGGGCTGGGCCCGACCCGGCACGATCGTAACGTGCGAATCTATTCAGGCTTGCGCGCCTGTCCGAAGGCGGCGGCGGTGAAGCTCGCTGATCGCATCGCCAACGTCGAGGCGGCGCCACCAGGCAGCGAACACAGAGCGCGGTACCTGCGGGAGGCCGACGCGTTTGCTGCGATAGTGCGACCGCATGTGCCGCCGGCGATGTGGCAGCGGCTTGAGCAGGCGATGATTGGGAACGACTGATTATCGCATCGGATCGATACCGGCAGGCATTCAACACCGATCGAATATCTTTCAACGCCGTGATTCCGCGACGTAAAAGCAACGGACGAAACCGAGTATCGACCGGTCTACTGCTGGGCGCGACCGCGGGTACGGCCTGCGCGGCGAGCGCAGGCCGCGTCGGTCACCGCTCCGCAAGGACACGCCGGGCTTGGTCCGCCTCGAAGTAGCGTGCGATCAGCTGCTGGAAATCCTCGACGCTCATCCCGCGAACGCCATAGGCGCCGATCGTCACCAAGCGCTTGCGCTTGTGGACTCTGGTCCCCCGCGCAAAGCGCTGCGCGCGAGGTAGCGTGACGGCGTCCTCCACTATCAGATCAAGGCCAAAGCGGGTGCCGAATACGACTCCCCAATTCTCTACGTCGCGCCATGCGATCGGCGCACTCAGCTTGGGGGAGCTCAGCGTCTCGGGCAGCAGGACCAGATAGGGCGTCCGCCCGCCGCAGCGGGTCATGATGCCGGCAGCCACGGCGATGACGACCGCGGCGCTGCAGATGCCCAGGATCAACCACACCGCGAAGGCATCATGGCCAAAGCCGATCGCCCGGCGGAAGATCCAGATCGCCACACCGATGGCGGCGAACATCACCGCCGCGCCAAACTGCACCCAGCTCACCGAAGCGACATTGTTGTACAGCGTCACCGCCTCCTGCGGCACGGCGGCCGCGGTGTCTTCCAGAAACTGGCGGTGGCGCGCATGGGCGCCGCGGGCTTCGGTGAGGTAATCGCTGCTCAGGCGGCGGCACACGCCGTGCCAGTCGTCGATCAGACGCTCGCCCGCGGGACGCGACCCCTCGCGCGGCGCGCGCAGCGCGGTTTCCAAGAAGGTCGCATCCAGCGCCACGTCGAGCCGCTGGATGCGTTCGGGTGTTGGCGGATGCGTATCGGTCGGGTGCGACTGCACGTCTTCCAGATAGGCGCGGATGTCGGGCCATCCCTTTTCGTCGACCATCCGCGCCATCATGGCCACCAGATCCGCATCCTCTTGCGGAGGGGCGGCGAAGGCGTCCTCCAGCACGGTATCGACCGGCGGCGCGACCACCGCCGTCCGGACGAGCGCGGACGCGGCTGGCCGACATCCGGACACCGCCGCGCCCAGCCGATCCGCCTCGAACTCGCGCAGCCGGCTCCAGTGGCGCACGGTGAGATCGAACCGCTCCATCGTGTGATCCGCCAGTTGCAGCGGCCCTCTGAGCAGCAGCAGCCCGTTCGCGTCGGCATGCATCGCCGCCAGCGCGCGTTCCATGCCGGCATAGAGCGGCGCGAACCGGCGGCTGTACGCCGTGTCCTCACCGGTGAAGTGCGCCAGTTCATGGCCGACGATCGCCGCCACTTCCTCTTCGTCCAGGAACTGCAGGTACGGCGCCGGCAAATAGAGCGTACGCCCCGACACAGCCCGGTCGCCCGGCGACAGGAGCAGGTCCTGCTCGGTGACGTAGAAGCCCTGCGTCAGCCCCAGCACCAGCGTATCGGGCGCGATCGCCTGCTGCCGGGTGGCGATGTCCTGCACGAAGCGCCACAGCGCGGGCGCTTCGTCGACGCCGACGGCACGTCCCGTGACCGCACCCGGTTGCGGGGTGTAGAGCGCCGCCACCTCGCGCAGCGCGGCGATCGCGGACCAGGCGGTCCATACCGCCATCATCGCCAGCACCACGCCTGCGAACATCAACTTCACGCCGCCGCCCGACAGCGACACCGACGACCACAGGCTGATCAGTTCGAACAGCACCCCGCAGACTACGGCGAGTGCGAGCCCGATCACCATGCCGCCCAACACCAACGGCAACTCGCGCTGGAGCGCGGCGAAGCTCGCCACGAGCGCGTCGCGCGACACCATCGCGCGGCGCGCGGCGATCTGCGCGGCGGCCAGCCCGATCGCGCCGCAGAGCAGCGCCAGCAGCGACCCGCCGATCACGCTCAGGGCCAGCGGGCCCTGCACGCGCGCAAGCACCAGGCTGCGCCGGACCGACGGCAGCTGCGCCTCCACCATGTCGGCCGCGAGCGCGGGGGCGTAGACGGTATCGGGATTGCCCAGATCGATCGAGGCGGCGCTGTCGCGCGCGGCGAGTTCGCGCATCGCGCGCACCTGCTGCGGCATGGAAATCTGCATGGCCACATATTCGGCGACCGAGCCACGCGCGCGCACGCGCTCCCAGCTCCCGAGCATGCCGAGGAGCAGCGGCACCAGCAGAATACTGGCCAGCATGGCGTATGGTTGCGGCATCCGTCGCATCGCGTTTTCCCTTTTGACGAACAGTGGCGTCCGATCAGAACGCGATCCGTCCGTTCTGTTTCGGAGCCAGAAATTTACGAGAATATTAGATGGCTCAGAGCCAGTTGCGTCTATTCGGCCCGGTGCACCCGTAGGGCGGTACCTGACCTGGGAAACGCACCTGCATCGTATGGCAGCCCCAGCGACGCATCGGCGCCGGCGCATAGCCGTTCAGTGCGATGCCGACCTCATCGTACGGACTCTGCGCATACGCCACATACATCTACCAACGCCCGTCGAACATCACCCCAACGGCAACGAGGACAACACAGACAATCTGAAGGGTTTTCGGTATTGACGGTCTCCCTTGTTCGACGAGGGGTGTCCGTTGAAGGTAACATGGATCAATTTCAACTATCAAAATAGTCGGATTGCACCTGACAGACCGCTTGAGCATCGCCCCGGGCGGGGCGCCGAAGCCGATAGGTCGTGGCGTATCAGGAGCTGACAGACGCCGCAGTCTGAGAGGGAGATTCAGGTGTCCAAAAACTAATGGTAGAGGCAAACCTCCTTATCGGAAGTCGCGGGAGTCAGTTTGCTGCGCCAAACCGCGTTGCGCGCGGCGACAACTCCGTCCCTCGACGCTCCGCAAGTGACCCGTAAAGATCGGGGCGCCGTCCGCGCATCCACCTGCGACCGCTGCTGGTCTCCACCGCGTCTAATTCAAGATTGGCCACCACCATGTCGTCCCCGATCGATTTCGATTCCGTGAGCACGTCGCCGTAGGGGTCGAGAATCATCGCGTTGCCCGTTCGCACTTCGTCCTCGTCGCGCCCGACGCCGTTGCTGAAGACGATGAACAACCCATTGTCGTGGGCGCGCGCGGGTAACCAACGCATCAACCAGCCCCGACCATTCAGGCCCTGGAACTCACGCCTTAGACGTTCGGGATCCTGCTCGCGTTCTTCCCAATAGCTCAGCGGGATATGCTTCATGCCCTTTGGGCTGAGCGAATTGGTGCCACCGGTTTGATGCGGCGCTATCAGCACCTCGGCGCCGGCAAGCGCCGTCGCGCGTGGATTTTCGACAAGGTTGTTGTCCCAGCAGATGAGAATACCCACGCGCACGTCCCATGGTGTGTCGAACACTGTGTAGCGGTCGCCGGAGGAGATAAGCGGATGCTCGAAGGCGTGAAGCTTGCGATGGGTATGCCCCGACCCATCCGGCATACAGAGCCGATAAGCATTGTAGAGCGTGTCATCGTCGACACGCTCAAGCCAACCGACGCCGATGGCAATTCCTAGATCGCATGCCAGCCCAGCAACCCGCGACACGCTCGGCCCATCAACTGGTTCGGCGAGTCTGTAGAGGTGCTCACGATCCAAAAAGGGGACGTGCCAATACCCGCTGATGCACATCTCCGGCAGGCACGCGATCTGCGCTCCTGCCGCGGCTGCCATTCGTGCGAAATGCTCGATCTGCCCAAGGTTGTAGTCCTTGTCTGCTGCCCGGTGCTGAAATTGGACAGTGGCAACGCGAAGGCTTCTGCTCATGGAAATTCTCCTATCGGCGCCACCATCGCGATCTGCCGATATAACGCCAATGAAAGATAAGGCCCTTTGTGATAGCCCACAGGAATGGATATCGAGCGGCTCCGAGCATTCATCACCGTCGCGGATCATGGTCACTTCGGCCGTGCGGCAGAGCATTTGCACATCTCACAACCGGGATTGACCAAACGGATCCGCGCGTTGGAACACACGCTTGGCGGCACCCTGTTCGATCGCGATCGGCAACCGATCTTCGCGACGCAGCTAGGGCGTCATTTGCTCCCGGTTGCACAGCGCTTGGTGCGTGACGCCGACGCGTTCTTACTTGAAGCCCGCCGCACAGCCGCAGGGGAGACCGGAACGCTCGCGATCGGCTTTGGGCTTTCGACGATCACCCTCGCTCCGCGCATCATCAGCAGGTTTCGATCTCTCGTCCCGGACGTCGGAGTGACCATGAACGATTTCTCGTCACGCGAAATGATCGATCGGATACGCCGCGACGATCTGGATCTGGGCTTCGTCAGATTCCCGGTCACAAATGACCTCGCATCGTTTTCGCTTGCGACCGATCGGTTGGCAATCGCCGTCCCGGCTGGCCTCGAGTTTGCGGATGAAGATCGCCTACGCCAACTTGGGCAGCTCAAGTTCGTAGCGCTACGTGATGAAAGGGGGCCCGGTCTTGCCGGGCAGATCCGGGAATGGTGCCACGCGCACGCCTTTCACCCCGGGGTTGTCCAGCAGGCCGATGACATTCAAACGGTACTCGCACTTGTTGCGGCGGGAATGGGATGCGCAATCGTACCGGCAAGTTCTGCTACGCTGCTACCGGGCCGACTTAGATTGTTCCTCCTGCCCGGTGACGAGGCCGTCTGGCGTGTAGGCGCGGTCTGGAAGGCGACATGCAATACAGGCGCGCTGGCCCGGGCGATCAAGCTCATCCAGGATTGGTCTGAGCCAGACGTGGCAGGGGCCGAGATTCCCGTCGTCTAGCGACCCGGCATTGCTTTCGCTGGGGTATTCAATGCCCAACGTGACGCATCTACGCCACATTAACGGGCGTCCGAAATTGGGAGAGGGAAGAGGGACCGTGAACGTCCGTTTGTGGGTCGCTTGATCTCTTAATTGCACCCCATGTTCCGGTCGTCGGCACCGGGGTAACTTGCGGGTTCGTCCAAAGCTATGAAGGCCACACGGAACGCTATGTCCCATCAGCCTGACAGGCCCTGACAGTCTCGCGATATTAGTCAGTCGCTCATGCGTACCGGTTCAATCTGGCCGAGCGCATCATATGTGATCGGCTGGATCGCGACGTTGCGATCGTCGGTATAGGGACCCTCGCCAGCTTTGCCTTCCCACCGATGATACACGATCAGCCATTCGCCGGTTTTGGGGTCCTGCACGAAGGCGTGGTGGCCAGGGCCCTTGAACTTGCGGTCGCTGGTCAGGATCGTTCCGCGGTATTTCCACGGGCCGGTAGGCGAAGGTGCCATCGCGTAGCGGACCGAATAGTCCGAGGCGTTCCAGTGGCCGGTGCTGTACGACAGGTAATAGATGCCGTTTCGCTCGTGCATGAACGCGCCCTCGGTAAAAAGCGGGGGCTGGTCGACCTGAACTTCTCCGGTCATCGTCATCATGTCCGGAGCCAGTTCGAAGACGCGCAATCTGGCGCCCGCGCTGCCGCCGGCATAGAGCAGGCGACGGCCGGATTTGGGATCGACGAACACCATGGGATCGATCGCCTCGAACCCGTCGCCGCCGGTTAGCAGCGGTTTGCCACTATCTTTGCAGGGACCGGCAGGCGTGTCGCAGAGCGCAACGCCCAGCCGGCTCGGCGTAGGATTCTGCGGACCGACCGAATAATACAGGTAATATTTCCCGTTTACGGCGCGCATGTCAGGGGCCCATAGGAAATGGCGACGGGCATGATCGGCACCGGCCCAGCTAACATCGGCAAGCCTCAGGAGGACGCCGCGCTTCCGCCACTGCACCCGATCAGCTGATGACCAGCTCTCGAGCGTGTCACCATGTCCCGTCGGTTCGATCCACATCTGTCCCTCGGCAAACAACGCGGAAGGATCTGCGCCCGCGAAAACGGACTTCACTTGCTGAGCAACGGCCGCACCGCTCGCAAAAACCAAAGCGACGGCGATGACGTTCCGACACCTCACAGCTGTGGCGCCGGCGGCACGATTCCCTTGGGCGCGACGGCAAGCCGCGTGATCAGCTCGGTCTCGGCGACGCGGTACGGGGTGCCGTCGGCACGCAGCACCTCATGGAACCAGATCGGGGGCTCTTCGGCGGTGTAGGGCTTCTTCCAGCTATCCCACGGCAGCCTCGTCTGCGTCTTGCCATCGACGAAGCCCCAGTTGATCATGCCGATATTCAGGCGCTTGGCGATCGGCAGGCTCCCGTCAAACGTCGAGCCTGCACCACGCGCCATATATTCGGTGCAGATGACTGGGCGGCCATAGCTGAGCATCTGATGTGCTCGCTTCGCGAACGTCTCGGGCCAGCTATAGTCGTGGAACGTCATCACGTCAGATCGGGTGACCTGGATACGTTCTACAGGATCAAGTGTCGAGGATTGATCCCAATGATCGCCGATCCATACGCCGCTCGTCAGGGGCTGGGTAGGATCCCGACCTTGCGCCCAGGTGAAGACCTGGTCGAGCAGCCCGGCAACGAGTTTCTTCTTGTTTGGCGTCTCGGCATAGTTACCGCCGCCACCGTTGTTGGGTTCGTTCCAGACGTCCCAGGCGAGAATGCGATCGTCCTTGGCAAAGCTGCCGACGATGTCCTTCACATACCCTTCGAGCTTGCCGTACTGAGTTTTGTCAGCAAGTCGCGCGGCGCCGGGGCCCTGTACCCAGCCCGAATTATGCACGCCCGGGATAGGTGGGTGCTGCGGCCCGAGCTTCGGGTTCGGATCCCAGCAACTGTCGAACAGGACGAACACGGGTTTGATGTGATGCTTGGCGGCGATCGCCAGGAAGGTGTCGATGCGCTGCTTGAAACCAGCCGCGTCCTGTTCCCACAGCATGTCGTGCAAAAACACGCGCATCGTGGTCATGTGCAACCGTTCGGCCCAGCCCAGTTCCTTGTCGATCGTGACAGGATCGAACGTCGCAGCCTGCCACATCTCGAGCTGGTTGACTGCGGTCGCAGGCGCGTAATTGGAACCGATTGCCCAGGGCTGCTTCGTCGACCAGCGAGCGGCTTCGGTCTTCGTCCACTGCTCGCGTGCTTCAGCAGGAAGGGCGGTCGCGATGAAGGTCGCGAAGCTCGCGGCGGCAAGTGCGACGGTACGGCGGATCATGCTGTTTCCTGTCATCTTAGCGTACCTTCCCAGTGGTCAGTCGATAGGTCATGACGTTGCGATAGGTCAGTCCGGGGTCAAGCCGGGCGGAGCCGAAGGAGGGATGGTTGGGGGTGTCGGGGTAGATCTGGGGTTCCATCACGAACGCGTCGCCCTCGCGGTAGATCTTGTTTGTCTTGCCGGCGCTCGTTCCATCCAGAAAATTGCCGGAATAGAATTGCAGCCCGGGCTGGTTGGACCAAAGTTCGAAGCCGCGGCCCGAGGCCGGATCTTGCGCTCGTGCCATCAGATGCAGGTTTGACGTCACGCTGCGGCCGATCGCCCAGTTGTGGTCATAGCCGCGCGCGAAAACGATCTGCTGGTCGCCGGCGTCACGGACGCGCTCGCCGATCGCGCGAGGTGTGCGAAAGTCGAAAACGGTGCCCGCGACTGGCGTCAATGCGCCGGTCGGGATCGCACCGGCATCGGTCGGAACATAGTGTTCGGCGGGAATTGTCACCATCGTTCCCATTGCCCCGTTCACGGCACCCTCGCCTGACAGGTTCCAATAGGCATGGTTGGTGATGTTAACGATCGTGGGCTTATCGGTGGTCGCGCGGTACTCGATCGTCAGTTCGTCGCGCTCGTTGAGCGAGTAGGTCGCATCGACCGTCAGCGTGCCGGGATAGCCCATCTCGCCGTCACGGCTGACGTGGCGGAGACGGACCGATGCGGTAGGACCGTCTTTGGTGCCCGTAACCTGCCACAGCACCTTGTCGAACCCGACATTGCCGCCGTGCAGCGCGTTGACCCCGTCGTTGACCGGCGTCTGATAACTCTTGCCGTCGAGCGTAAATTTGCCTCGGGCCAGACGGTTCGCATAGCGGCCGACCGTGCCACCGAAATACTGCGGCTTCGACAGGTATTTGTCGATGGTGGGGTAGCCGAGCGCAATATCGGCGGGCTTGCCGTTCCTGTCGGGTAGCATCAGCGCCTGGAGCGCAGCGCCGTAGGCAATGACGGTCGCCGACACACCATGCTCGTTAGTAAGTGTGACCGCGGGTACCGCCCGCCCGTCAGGCAAGGTGCCGAACACCGCCTGTTTCGCCTCCGTGGCGTGCGCGAGGGTCGGTACAATCAGGCTTGCAGTACCCAGCATCAGGGCCAGCGTCTTCATCGTCCTCTCCCGCCTGTGACGCCGTTCGCGCCTTAGATCTCACTTGATACCAAAGCGTATGAGGAAAATAAAGGTTATTTATCATACCACGGCAATCACAGTCCCAAGATGAGCGGCGCTATTGTGATATATAAGATAAATGTCTTGTATCGTGGTCGGCGCTGGGCGTAAGCTGCCACGCAACGCGAGCTTCGAGTCAGGGGCCGCAATCACTGTATGAGGGGAGGCCGTCCATGCGACGCAAGCTGATCATTCTCGGAACGTCGTCGATCCTGGCGCTCGTCGCTGCACCCGGGCATGCCCAAACGGCCCCGCCGCAGGACGCGCAGAATAACATTGCAGGGTCCACGCCTGCCGCCTCGCAGGACGCTGCGACCACCGACGTCCAGTCGAACCAGGCGGCGCCAGACGCTGCAGCCGATGGCGAAATCGTCGTGACCGGACTGCGCCAGAGTCTTCAGTCGGCGCAGGCGATCAAGCGCAATTCGGACCAGCAGATCGATTCGATCGTCGCGTCGGACATCGGCAAGCTGCCCGACGTCGCGCTGTCCGACGTCGCTGCGCGCATTCCCGGCGTGCAGGTCGATCGCAGCGGCGGTGAGGCGTCCCGCGTGTTGATCCGCGGCCTGCCTGATTTTGCGACGACTTATAACGGGCGCGAAATTTTCACGGCCGAGTCGCGCGCCGTTGCGCTACAGGATTTCCCGGCGGGCGCGATCGCCGCGATCGAAGTGTTCAAGACGACGACCGCCGACCTGGTCGAGGGCGGTCTGGCCGGCGAAGTGAACGTGCGCAGCCGCAAGCCGTTCGATTTCGATGGGCTGGAAATCGCAGGATCCTTCTGGGGGCAGTATGAAAAGCGGTCGAAGGATTTTAATCCCAACGGCAACCTGCTCGTGTCTGATCGCTGGGACACCGGTATTGGCGAGTTCGGCGCGCTGCTGAACTTCAGCTACACCAGCCTCAATTATCTCGATTCAACGCTGTCGAACACGGACTTTATCGCCAATCCGACGATCCAGCCATCGAACACCGTCGCGCGTTTCCCCGACATCCAGCGCATTACCTTTGGTGCAGGCAAGCGATCACGGCCGTCGCTCAACGGCGCGCTCCAGTGGCGCCCGCAGCCGGGCCTCGAATTCTATGCCGAGGCACTCTGGCAAGGGTTCCGCAACAAGGTCTCCGATCGCGAGACCAGCGTGCCGCTGTACGGAGCATCGGCGTACAACAACGTCGTCTATGGCGAGAACTCGAACCTAGTCAGCAGCCTGACGGCGGTGAACCCGAACCGGCCCGAGGGCTTCCAGGGCGCTACCTATGGCAAGACCGATACGTATCAATATGCGATCGGCGGCAAGTATGATTCCGGCGGTTTCCATCTGTCGACCGATGTGGCCCGAACCGCGAGCACGTTCACGAACTCGGTCTATTCGTTCGACACCGCGTATGCCGCGCCGACTACGGTCACAGCGGACACTGGGCTGACCAGCGGCAGGCCAGGCTTCACGCTCGCTGGCGTTGATCCGCTCGCTGCGTCCAACTACATCTTTCGCGGCTTTTACGACCGTCAGCAAATCGCGCGTGGGCGCGATTGGCAGGGCCGAGTGGACGCGTCGTACGATACCGGCAATGCCTTCCTGACCAAGATCGAGGCGGGCTTTCGCTATGTCGACCGCAACGCGCATTACGAGGATGGCGACCGCTATGCCTATGTCGAGGGACAGCGGCTGCCGCTGAGTGCGGTTCCGGTCGAATACGGCATCGGGCCAAGTGGTTTTCCCGACGATGCAGGCAACGGTATCGGCCGATATTACTCGCCGACCTATGGCGGCATCCGCGACAATATCGAAAAGCTGCGGGCCTTTGTCGGCTTCCCAAGCGGCGTGCCGCCGATCAATCCGGCGGCGACGTACACGTCGAACGAGCGGTCCTATGCCGGCTATGGCCAGGTCAAATACGCGTTCGGGACGGGAATCCGCGTCGATGGTTCGATCGGCGTGCGTGTCGTCGGCACCACGCTTGGCCTTGTTGCGACTTCGGTCAGCGGGGCCACGACGACGCCGATCGACACGACAACCAAATATACCGACTGGCTGCCGAACGCGAGCGCGCGGATCCGCTTCACCGATCAGCTCCAGCTGCGTCTGTCGGCGACCAAGACGCGCTCGCGTCCGGGCTTCGGGCAGTACAATCCGGCGGTGAATTCGGGGTCGGTCCCGGGATGCGAATTCGATCCGGTTACAAACGTGCTGCTGCCGGCCAGTCAGAACCCGATTGCCTCAAGCTGTGTCCGCAACGGCAGCACTGGCAACGCTAATCTGACGCCGCTCAAGTCTAAGAACTATGACGCCAGCCTGGAATATTATTTCTCGAAGACGGGCACGGTGGCGCTCGCCGGGTTCCGGCGCGACCTGAACGGGTTTATCTCCAACTACCAGGTCGCTGGCCTCGACGAGAATGGCTACACACTGAATGTCTCGCAGCCGTTCAACAGCGGCAAGGGCCGCGTTCAGGGTGTCGAGGCGGTGTTCACGACCTTCCTCGATTTCGATGGCCTGCCCGATTGGGCGCGCGCATTCGGGATCGATACCAACATCACGTACCTCGATGCGAAGACCGGCGTGCCGACCAGTCTGGGCGGAACCATCGCGCAGACCGAGATCCTGGGCGTATCCAAATGGACCTACAACATCGCGGGGATATTCGAAAAGGCGGGCTTCTCGACCCGGCTGTCGTGGAACCACCGCAGCAGCTATCTCGGCACGCTACAATTCCGCGACGCCAACGCATATAGTGAGACGGTACGGGGCATCGGCCGCCTTGACCTCTCCGCGAGCTACGACGTGATCAAGAACTTAACGCTGACGGCCGACTGGACGAACATCCTGGCCAAGCCGTTCCGCTCCGATCTGACTTACGCCTATGGCGACGGAACCAGCGCGACCCTGCCGCGCATCATCAGATACGAAGAATCGGTCTGGTCGGCTGGCCTCCGCTTCCGCTTCTGACCTTTTCCTACGGATGAGTGCTCCGCCTATGATCAAGATCGCGCAGATCGAGACCTTTATCCTGCCACCCCGTTGGTTGTTCGTCCGCGTCGAGACCGACGACGGTGCGGTAGGTTGGGGTGAAGCAAGCTTGGAAGGGCATGCCGAGGCGGTCGAAGGGGCGTTCGCGTCGCTCCGCGACCGCTTCATCGGGCATGACCCCGCGCGGATCGAGGATATCTGGCAGGTCGCCTATCGGCTTGGTTTTTACCGTGGGGGCCCGGTGCTGATGTCCGCATTGTCTGGTCTCGACCAGGCGCTGTGGGATTTGAAGGGGCGGCTACTTGGCGTGCCCGTGTGGCAGCTGCTCGGCGGCAATGTACGCGACCGCGTCCCAGTCTATGCTTGGATTGGAGGCGACCGGCCGGACGAGGTTGCCGAGGCTGCAGCCGAACGGCTGAAGCAGGGCTTCAAGGCGGTCAAGATGAACGCCACCGCCGATCTCGGCTGGCTCGACAGCCCCAAGGCTTTAGATGAGACGGTCGAGCGTGTTGCGGCGGTGCAGGCACAGGGGCTCGACGTGGGCCTCGACTTCCACGGCCGCGTCCACCGGCCGATGGCGAAGCAGCTCGCCGCCGCAGTGACGCCGCTTCGCCCGCTGTTCATCGAGGAGCCCTTGCTGTCGGAACATCTCGAAGGAATCGTCGATTTCGCGCAGCACACCAGCGTCCCGATCGCGCTCGGCGAGCGGCTCTACAGTCGCTGGGATTTCAAGCGCGTGTTCGAGGCGAATTGCGTCGACATCATCCAGCCCGACCTGAGCCACGCCGGCGGCATCTCTGAATGCCGCCGGATCGCGGCGATGGCAGAGGCGTACGACGTCGCGGTCGCGCCGCATTGCCCGCTTGGTCCGCTCGCGCTTGCGGCCTGCATGCAGATCGCCGCGGCGACGCCCAATTTCGTGATCCAGGAGATGTCGCTCGGCATCCACTACAATGTCGGCGGGCACGATCTGCTGAGCTACATGACCGATCCGTCGGTATTCGATGTGGTGGACGGGATGGTCGATGTCCTGAGTGGCCCTGGCCTTGGCGTCACGATCGACGAAGCGAAGGTGCGCGACGCCGCGAGCCGCCCGATCGTGGGCTGGCGCAACCCGGCGTGGCGTGGGCCCGACGGCGCAGTCCGCGAGTGGTGATCCGGAACGTCGCGATCATCGGCGCGGGCAAGATCGCCCGTGACCAGCACGTCCCCGCTCTCCGCGCCAGCGAGGCCTTCTCGCTGGTCGCTACGGTCGATACCGGGGGGGGGATCGACGGTGTGCCAAACCATCGCGATCTTGCCGCATTGCTGGCAAGCGGCATTCGCGTCGATGCCGTCGCGATCTGTACACCGCCGCAGGTCCGCGGCGCGATCGCGCGGCAGGCCATTGCGGCGGGGCTTCACGTCCTACTGGAGAAGCCTCCTGCTGTGACGTTGACCGAATTGACCGTGCTGACCGATCTGGCACGCGGCGCTGGCGTGACGCTGTTCGCGGCCTGGCATTCGCGTTTCGCGCCGATGGTCGAGGGGGCACGCGACTGGCTCCACGGAAAGACCGTCACAGGCGGGCAGGTGACATGGCGTGAAAGCGTTCGGCGCTGGGATCCGGGGCATTCCTGGCTGTGGGCGCCTGGTGGTCTCGGCGTGTTCGATCCGGGGATAACGCGCTCTCGATCCTGACCGCGATCTGGCCCTCGCCGCTGAGCGTTGCGAGCGCGCGGTTGAAGGTTCCTGAAAACGCGCACACGCCGATCGCCGCACGGCTGACGCTTGCCAGCGGCGGCGCAACCATCTCGGTCGACTTCGACTTCCGCGAAGAGGGTGAACAGATCTGGACGATCGCCGTGGAAACCGCGGGCGGTCTTAGCCTGCGGCTGTCGAACGGCGCCGCCGCGTTGTCGATCGATGGCGGCCCTGCGTGTTGGACATCGGCGAAGGACTATCCCGCACTTTACGCGCACTTCGCCAAGTCCATAACCGCCGGGGCGATCGATGCCGATCCGGCGCCGCTTTGCCTCGTCGCCGACGCGCTGCTGGTGACGCATACCGAACGCGTCGAGGCGTTCGTCGAATAAGACTCACTCGCTTGCGCGACCGAGCGGGTCTGGCGTCACCTCACCACCAGGTCGCGTAGAGCGCGATAAGGATCAATACGACCGCGCCAGCGCCCATGTTGAAGCTTGCCTGCGTGGTGTAATCGACGTCGGCGGTGGTGATCGTGTCGGCACCGCGCCGTTGTGGGACGAGCAGCGATACTATGACCGCGAGAACAAGCGCGGCAAGGAAGACGGCGCCCATCCGGTCCATGAACGGCAGCGTACCCCAGACTTCCTTCAATACCCATGACAGCACGACGGACGACACCGCTGCGGTGATCGCGCCAGCTTCGTTGGCGCGTTTCCAAAACAGGCCAAGCAGGAAGATGACGGTAATGCCGGGCGTGAAAAAGCCGGTGAATTCCTGAATGAACTGGAACGCCTGTTCGGACGCCCCGACCAACGGACGCGCGGTCGACACCGCAATGACGATCGCGACGACGGCAGCGATCCGCCCGGCCTTTACCAGATGACGTTCGTTCGCATCATGTGCGCCCGTGCCGTGCTCGGCGTCGGTACGTACACCGCGATATTTGGCATAGATGTCGAGCGTGAAGATGGTCGCGATCGAATTGATTTTGGAGGCGGTCGACGCGATGATCGCGGCGATCAACGCGGCGAAAACAAGACCCAAAAGTCCGGTCGGCAGCAGGGCCATCATGGTCGGATAGGCCTCGTCGGGCTTGGCCAGGTTGGGCGCGAGCAACAATGCGGCGATCCCCGGCAGCACGATTATCAACGGCATCAGCAGCTTCAGGAACGCAGCGAAGATGATCCCCTTCTGCGCCTCGCCAAGGCTCTTGGCGGCGAGGGCGCGTTGGATGATGTATTGGTTGAAGCCCCAATAACTCAGATTCGCGATCCACATGCCGCCGATCAGCACCGACAGCCCGGGCAGGTCGGCGTAGTGCGGATTGCCCTTCTTCAGGATCATGTGGAAATGGTCGGGGATGCTGGTCGTGAGCTTGCTCCAGCCGGCCAGGACGCCTGCGCCTTCACCGAGCTTGCCGAGCGTCAGCCAGGCGATGATCAAGCCGCCGAGCACCAATAGCGTCACCTGGACGATGTCGGTCAGCGCCACCGCCTTCAGTCCACCGCGGATCTGGTAGAGAAGCGCGAACGCACCGAGGCCGACGAGCGCAATGTTCTGGTCGACGCCCGCCACCTTCGTCACGGCGATCGAGCCTAGCCAGATGATCGAGGTAAGGTTCACGAACACGTAGAGCGCGAGCCAGAACACCGCCATCAGCGTGCGAATACGGGTGCCGTAGCGCCGTTCCAGGAACTGCGGCATCGTGTAGATCTCGTTGCGCAGGAAGATCGGGAGGAAGAATTTCCCGACGATCAACAGCGTCAGCGCCGCCATCCACTCGTACGACGCGATTGCGAGGCCGATCGCATAGCCCGACCCCGACATGCCGACGATCTGTTCGGCGGAAATGTTAGCCGCGATCAGCGACGCGCCGATCGCCCACCAGGGCAGATCCTTCGATGCGAGAAAATAGTCGGTGGTGTTCTTGGGACCGGCGCCCTTCTTGTCGCGGCTCACCCATTGCGCGAGGCCGAAGATGAAGATCGCGTAGACGACGATCACGGCAATATCGATGGGGTTTAACGGCAACGGACAGGCTCCTCTTGGCGCCCCACCGTTCGGATGCCGCCGAACGATCGGAAGCTCGCGAATTCGTGTAAGCAGCGCACGGTATTAATGATCAGGCGATTGCCTCTTCATTACTGCAAATTATATGATTATTGAGACGTGTCGAGCCGGAAAGCGCGCATGAGCGGGAGTGGTGTTCTGGAAAGTCGTTTGATCTGGTCGTTGGAGGCCATGCGGGGCGAGGGGCCGGTGTGGGGCGACGGAGATGCAGCATTGTGGTTCGTCGATATCAAGCGGGGACGGTTGCATCGCTACGATCCCGCGACCGACGTGCGGCGCTCGATCGACATCGGCGGGCAGGCGAGCTTCATCGCCGCGACCGATGCGGGCGCGCTGCTGATTGGCAGCGGATCGCGCTGATCGGCGATACGGCGCTCACCGAACGGTACGTCCTGGCGCTGGCCGGTATCGATCTGCGCCCCGAAACTCATGACGGCGAGGCGTGCGAGCTCGCCGGGCCTCGCACTATTGGAGATTTCATGACCATCGACGACCTGCTCGCATCCGGTACGCCGCCGATCGTCGCCATCCTGCGCGGTATCACGCCCAAGGAGGTGCTGGCGGTCGGCCAGGCGCTGGTCGATAGTGGCATTCGCTTGATCGAAGTGCCGTTCAACTCGCCGGATCCGGTGACCAGCATCACGATGCTGCAGACCGCATTCGGCGACTTGGCCGCGATCGGTGGCGGCACTGTCCTGGATATCGCCGCGGTCGAGGCGTTGGCCGCGACCGGCAGCACCATCATGGTCACGCCGAACACCGACCCGAAGGTCATTGCGCGAGGCGTCGAACTGGGACTCGAGCCGATGCCCGGGTTCGTGACCCCGAGCGAGGCGTTCCAAGCAATTGCCGCGGGCGCCCGACGGATCAAGCTGTTCCCCGCGGTGGCGCTCGGCCCGAATTATCTGAAGGTGGTGCGTGACGTACTGCCGCGCGACGTACGAGTCTGGGGGGGGGGGGCGGCACGGGGGCGGACAATTTCGCGGAATGGCTGGCGGCGGGGGCCGAAGGGATCGGCGTCGGCGGCGCGCTCTATAAGCCCGGCGATGCGGCAGCCCTGGTTGCCGAGCGCGCTCGCGCTCTGGTCGCGGCGTGGCAGTCGGCTCGCCCCGCTTAACGAAACGTGGCCTTGTCGTCGGGGCGAAATTGAGCGAGCAAACGATATGAACGATACCGAGCCAAGCCAAGTCCGCACATCGCTGGGCCGCAATCTGACCCATGGCATGCTCGACGCACTTGGCCGCGCGATCGTCACCGGCCATTATGATGGCCGGCGGTTTCCGACGGAGGCGGATCTCACCACGCAGCACGGCGTCAGTCGTTCCGTAACCCGGGAGGCGGTGAAGATGCTGACCGCCAAGGGGCTGTTGTCGGCAAGGCCGCGGCAGGGAACGATCGTCCAGCCGACATCTGCATGGAATCTGTTCGACACCGACGTGCTGCGCTGGCTGCTCGAGCGCAAGTTCACGCTGCCGCTGCTGCGCAGCTTCAACGAACTCCGCTTGGCGATCGAGCCGATGGCGGCGCAACTTGCCGCCGCGCACGCCACGCCGGCCGGCAAGGCGACGATTGCGGCGGGCTACGCACGGATGGAAGAAGCCGAGCGCGGCGACGAGGATGCGCTGGAGGCGGATATCGCGTTCCACGTCGCAATTCTGCGTGCGGGCGACAACATGTTCTTTGCCCAGTTCGAGGAACTCGTCTCGACTGCGCTGCGTACCTCGATCCGCTTCACCAACCGCTTCAAGGGACGCAGCGCGAGCCTGCCAGCGCACAAGGCGGTCCTGGAAGCGATCGAAGCCGGCGACGAGCATCTGGCGGGCGCCGCAGTGCGACAGATCATCGAGGACGTCATGGTCCTGATACGACAGGCCGAAAGTGCAGGAGCGGCAGCCGACCGGGCCAACGCCCTTGATATCTAATCGGGCAAACGCGCCGTTGGCCGGGGGCGACAGACCGGCGCCAATATCCCGCGATGGCGGGTGGTGGTCACCGCCATCAATCGCCCCGCCGACCCTTCGACCTATCGGGTACACCTTCCATCAACTTGGCAACTTGTACCTTTACGGCCGACGTTGCCCGCGAGTCGGCGACCTGCTTCGCCAAAGCTGCCACCCGTGAGTCGGATTGCGCCACCAGCGTCGGTAACTGCTACGGGTGATAATCGATCAGGCTAGGAGAGCGAGACCAGCCAGGAAAGCAATCGACGGGTTCTCGAAACCTCTCCATTCCTAAGAAATCAGCCGACTGGGTTTGAGATCCGCCTCCCGACCCGCCTTTGCCATCGACATGAACGAATGGCGGAAACCGGGGAGCCGGAAAGCACTCCGGAACGCCCACTTGTGGGTCCTTGCTACTGCACCTCCGCTATGGATTGCCGCCCAGACCGTAAGCTTCAAGCGACCGAGCGCATCCCAACAGCGGCCGTTCACCCTTGGGCGGTTGGGCGGATAACGATGCTACCGACTTCAACTTCGGGTGGCTGATCGATCGCGTAGAGGATCCCGCGCGCGATTGCATCGGACGGGATGGCGATCACGCCAAGTTGTCCCTCGATCATTGCTTTTGTCGGCTGGTCGGTGATGCTGTCGCCGAAGTTTGTGGCGATCATCCCCGGAGACACTTCGGTCACGCGCAGGTGCGGTCCCGCCTCCTGTCGCAATATTTCCGTCACCGTGCGAACGGCATTCTTGGTGGCGGCATAGACTCCCATCGTCGGCAGCATCTTGATGCCGGCGGTCGAAATGACGTTGATTACATGCCCACTCGCCTGGCGTGCAAACACGGGAAGGGCAGCAGCTATGCCGTAGAGCGTGCCACGCAGGTTTACGTCAATCATGGCGTCCCAGCCTTCGACGTCGAGCGCGTCTAACCGGGAAATCGGACCAATTCCGGCGCAATTGATGATAACATCGAGCCGGCCGGCTCGTTCCAACGCCAACGCTACGAGCGCTTCAAGATCGTCCCGCCGGCGTACGTCGGTCGCCTTTGCCACGGCTTTTCCGCCCATGGCGGTGATCTCTGCTACGACCGCCGCGAGAGCATCGTCACGGCGCGCGCCTAGCACCACGAAGGCGCCGTGTTCGGCCAGCAGTTTTGCCGTCGCCCGGCCTATTCCGCTGCTCGCGCCCGTGATGGCGACAACCTTACCTTCAATACCCATCTTCAATCTCCTCGTCATCGAGATGGGCAGCACGCTGGAGATGCACTATGGCGCATCGTCTATGGATCTCTCGCGATCGTCCAAAAGCTCTATCGATCCATTGTCCGACGTGCTGAACGTTCTTGGGGCGCGGGTGGCGCGGCGAACCAGGCTGGAGGCATCAGGAGGGTGGGCCTTCGCATTTCCGGCCGTCGACCGCCTTAAGTTCGTTGCCCTGCTGCGCGGCAGCCAGTGGATGCTGCTTCCGGGATGCGTGCCGCAGGTGATGAATGAGGGAGATGTGTGCCTGCTCGGGCGTACCGCTTATGCCGTAGCGAGCCACCCCGCCGAGCCACCGATGGATGGTCAGGCGCTCTACGCGGAATGCGACGTGGCACGTGTTGGGGGTGACGATACGATCGGGATTGGAGGGAGCGTTACGTTCGGCGCCGGAAGCGCCGACTTCCTTCTCGACATGCTCCCGGCATTCATGATCGTTCCTCGATCCTCGCCGTCAGCCGATGCGGTGGCGACGATCCTCACCCTGATGAGCCGGGAAATCGATCGGGACAGGATAGGCAGCGAGATCGTGAGCGCCCGGCTTGCCGACGTGCTGCTGGTGGAAGCTATCCGTGCATATGCATGCCGCGTCGATGTACCTCATATTGGATGGCTTGGCGCGCTTTCGGACGTTCGTCTTGGCCGGGCGCTTCGCGCGATCCACGATGAAGTCGCGAAACCCTGGACAGTGTCGGGGCTTGCCGGTGTCGCTGGTATGTCACGTGCCGCGTTTTCAGCCGAGTTCACCCGCCTCGTAGGGCAGCCGCCGCTCACTTATGTCCGCACATGGCGTCTCACATTGGCCCGCGCGGCGCTGACGCGCGGTGATGCAACCGTCGCCAGCATAGCAAACAAGATCGGCTACACCTCGCAGAGCGCGTTCGGGCACGCGTTCCGGCGGGCCTTCGGTTATCCTCCGAAAGCAAACTCTCGGCCGGAAGAAAAACGGCTATCTAGCTGAAGAAAGCAAGAGCGTGGCATGCCGATGCCCACCAGTCATCGATCATCAGCGGCCGGCTTGGCTGGTCCGAGACTCATACGTCTCGATGAACAAATGTCCGAAACTGGGAAGTCGAAGGCGGCCGGCGAATGGCCGGGATCGGGTCTCGCTGCCGATGCAGCCCCGTTTAGCTAGTTAGAGCGAAAATCGTGCTGCGGCGACTACCGCAATGACCAGTCCGGCGACACTCGGATAAAAGGTCAACGCAAATCCGAATGCCCGGGACCGTGCGCCGTTCGCGTAGCCGATCCAGAACAGGAAACGCCCCATCACGAAAAGGGTCGCAAGCGCAATGATCAGTTGCGCCGACGAGGCAACCAGCATTGCGAGCGCGACATGGATCGGAATCGCCAACGCTGCCTGCTCCAAGGTATTTTGCAACACTGCGTTGGCGCGGCTTACATCCGCAATGCCGTTGGTAGAGCCACTACCGGCGATATCGTTAGCTGAAAAGAAACGTAGTCGCGCGACGTTTCCGATCGTTGCCGCAAGGCAGCAGAGAACCAACAGGTCTGCCTTTGCGGCGACGATCAGGCGATCCGGCAGCGGGCGAGAAGCCGGCCCGCTCAAGTACAGGCACGCTGCCGTCACCAGGATCGTGACACAAAGCGCCGCCAGCATTCTGCTTGCAACGTCACGTTGCTCCCGGTGGAAATTGTCAGAGGCAGTCACAGCCCCTTTCTACACCAGACGGGACTGGCTTCACCATATGAACCAGCGTTTGGTATTGGCGAGACGATCAGGTGCCCTGAACGTCTGGAACTGGGTCTTTGCTGCCATCAAACTGCGCGGCAGTAAGCGGCACCAAATGGTGGCATGACTGGTATCGCGCCGTCAGCAACCGTTGAGAGTGATGGCCGCCGTCGTGTCCACCGCGCGGCATCGCGCTGACCAATCTGTTTAGCGTACAACGTGCTCAGTTCCGACGAGGAGAGGACGATGCGTAACCTATGGGCGATAGCGGCGACCGCCAAGCTGACGGGGCTCGACCACAAATACCAGTATTTGATCGACAAGGCCTATAAATACGACCCGGCCTCCAGCACGATGGTGAAGGTCGGCAAGACGGCGGCGGGCGGCAAGTGATCGAACCGGCCGGGTCGACGATCGATCGTCTTGTTCCGGAGTTGCGGTCCGGCGGGTTCATGCGCGTGAAATCGTCGAACTATCACGAGGAATTCAAGCGAGGTGATGTGACGGTCGCCTATTCCTGCGGACGATACGGCGAAGAGCTGATGTGCTTTGTCACCGACGCCTGTCAGTTCCGGTTTCAGATGAGCTCATACGTGGCGATCGTCGATCCGCCCGCTGCAGCACAATCCCGAGCCAACGGACGTGAGAACGATGTCGATCAGCTGGACTTCGACCATACCAATTATGCCGCGATCTCAAATCGTTATTATCTGACGATGCAGGCGCTGCTTTCTAGTTTCCTGAAAAACTGGCCCAGCGGAAAAAGCATTCTCGACGGTGAGGCGAAAGAGCGGATGAAGCAACGCGACCGGGATGTACTCGGGTCCTTCGGCCTGTCTAGAGAACAAACCTACCTCTAGCCGCGGGGCTCACCCGGCTGTCAGCGCTGTTATGCAGCAATGGACGGGAAGCACCGAGCCGTCGATAAAACAAGGCTCCAGGCTAGCATCGTCGCGACGATCGTCCAGACAGGATAGCGAACAGCCGTGGTCGGTGCGCACCCTGCATGAGGGTGGTCGTTCGACCCCGGCGGTGTCGCACTCATGGTTCGGCTCGACGGAAACAGCATGTCTCGTGGTCGTTCACAAGACCGCAAGCCTGCATCCAGGCGTAGACGATGACTGGGCCGACGAACTTGAATCCGCGCTGCTTGAGCGCCGCGGATAGGGCTTCGGATGCAGGCGAGCGGGTTAGCGCCTTGGCACCGTCGCCGATCACTGGCGTACCATCAACGAAACTCCAGACAAAGCTGCCGAAATCCTCGCCGGCGTCACCCATCGCGAGATAGGCGCGGGCATTGCCGATCGTCGCCGCGATCTTGGCGCGTGAGCGGACGATACCGGCGTTGCCGAGCATCGTCGCCATGTCCGGCTCGCCGAACCGAGCGACGATGTCCGGATCGAACCCAGCGAAGGCGGCCCGGAATGCGTCGCGTTTGCGAAGGATCGTGATCCAGGCGAGCCCGGCCTGAAACCCGTCGAGCATCAGCTTTTCCCAAAGCGCGCGCGGATCGCGTTCGGGCACGCCCCATTCGGCGTCGTGATACGCCGCAAGCAACGGATCACCCTGCGCCCATCGGCAGCGAGATAGGTCGGCGCGAGTTATGGCGGGGGCTGCCCGGTCTTTGCTGTCGATCTGCATGCTGGCCTGGACGATGCTCGCTCTGGGCTGGCGTGTCGATGCCGTTCGCCATCACCGACGCCGAGCAGGTCTTGTTAAAATTCCGCCGTTCGGCGCCGATTCCGTCGAGGCGGACTGATTGCTATCCTCACCTTCAAAGCGGTCCGGGATTATCAAGACGACTTGCGGTCAGGTGGCTGGCGAGGCGTAGGATCGCAGTTCATCGAGGATCGAATGCCGCGAAGGGCGCCAACCAAGCTCACGTTCGCCCGCATAACCCAGGGCCAACTTGCCCATGTTGCCGGCTTGGGGATCGGCTAACAGGAACAACGCGAAAGGAACCCGTACCAGGCTCGGCTTGGAGGCCGTGTCCCCTCAAAACGAGCGCCCGCTGTCGGCCACGAAACAAGCGCCCGTAGCTGCGGACGTGCCTGAAACCTGGTCAGACGAAACCGCCATTGGCGCGGATCGTCTGACCATTGACCCAGCCACCATCAGGGCTAGCTAGAAACGCCACGACCGATGCGATGTCGTTGGGCTGGCCAAGCCGCTTCAGCGGGTTGGCGTCGATCATCGATTGCACCAAGGCTTCCGACTTGCCGTTCATAAACAATGCCGTTGCCGTCGGCCCAGGCGCAACCGCGTTCACGGTAATGCCACGCGTGCCAAGTTCCTTGGCGAGGATACTGGTCATTGCCTCGACCGCAGCCTTTGTCGCGGTGTAGACGCCGTACCGGGGGAGAAGCGCGCCGACGACGCTGGTCGAGAAACTGATGATGCGACCTCCATCATGCAATCGACGTGCGCCTTCTCGCATCCCGCGAAAGACGCCAGCGATGTTGACGGCAAGCTGATGATCGAAATCGGCGTCGCTGACATCGGCAATCGGCGCGAAGATGGCAACACCCGCATTGTTGACCAGGATATCGAGGCCGCCGAACGTCCGTTCCGCAGCGTCGAACAGCGATGGTATGCCGTCCAGCGTGCTGACATCGGCCTGCACCGCGATCGCTTCGCCGCCGGATGCGGTGATTTCGGCCACAACGTCTTCTGCATCCTCGCGACCGGTCGCGTAGTTTACGATCACGGCCATACCGTCCGCGGCAAGGCGCTTGGCGATGGCCGCGCCGATGCCCTTCGATCCTCCGGTAACCAATGCGATTTTACGTTCCGTCATGATCCGTCTCCTTCTGAGACTGTATGTAGGCTGTCGTGCGGGCGGGATAATCGGTCAGGTCTTGCCAAGTGTGTTCGGATATGGCGAACAATGCGCATGGATCGCTTGGAAGCTATGCGGCTGCTCGTACGTGTCGTCGAACGTCGTAGTTTTACGGCGGCAGCAACCGATCTTGATATGTCGCGCTCGACGGCGACCGAGGGCATCAAGCAACTGGAGGCCCAGTTGGGCGTGCGCCTGCTGGAGCGAACGACACGGATCGTGACCCCCACGCTTGATGGCGACGCCTATTATCGTCGCTGCATCGCGATCCTGGCCGATATCGAAGAGGCGGAGGGCGCGTTTCAGGACGCCGAGCCGCGTGGGCTGCTTCGGATCGACGTTCATGCGATGATCGCGCGGCGCTTTCTGATCCCGCACATTCCCGCGTTCCTCGACCGTTACCCGCGGATCGATCTTCATATCGGCGAAGGGGATCGCCTCGTCGATCTCGTGCGCGAAGGCGTGGATTGCGTCATCCGTGCAGGCGAGCCAACCGAAAGTGGCTTGATCATGCGGCGTGTTGGCACGCTGAACGAGATGACGTGCGCGAGTCCGGCGTATCTTGCGCGCCACGGCGTGCCGGCGACGCCCGCCGATCTCCAAGGTCACCGAATGATCGGCTATCTGTCATCGCGAACCGGCGAGATCATCCCGATGGAATTTACGGTCGAGGGCCGGCTCGACTACGTCACCTTGCCCAGCCGCGTGACGGTCAGCGGTGCTGATGCGATGGGGGAGCTTGCCCGGCTTGGCATGGGGCTCATCCAAGCTCCGCGGTATCGCTTCGTCGACGATTTTGCCGCTGGCACGTTGACCGAGGTGCTGGCCGACTATCCACCTTCGCCGACGCCGCTCGTGGCGCTCTATCCGCAGAACCGACAGCTCTCACCGCGTGTCCGGGTTTTTCTTGACTGGGCCGTAGGCGTTTTCGCATCGGCCGATCTTTAAGAATAGGTGCCACCACAGTTCGGCGCGGTATCCGATGTCGCGATTGATCGGCGCCAACTAACGCGAATGGGCAGCGAGATGTTGGAAGCAGGATGCGACCCCTGTCAAAGTCCAAATGTGAACGAGCGTCCGAAGTTGGGAGGCAAAAAAGGGCGCCTGAGTGGCTGAATGTGGGTCGTCGCGGTCGCGCACGGGCAGACGGCTTCCAACCCAGTCCAGGCCTTACACCGATAATTACCCGACGGCATGCCCTGTTGCGTTCGCTGATATGCTGCCACAACCAGCCTCGCATAATCGGGTGCTATGTGGCCCGGAACGTCGCGCGGACATGCTCCACGAACGTTTCGGCATTCTCCATTGCCGCGAAATGCCCTCCGTTCGCGGCCTCTCCAAAATAGCGCAGATCGGCAAAGCGCGCCTCCGCCCAACGGCGGGACAGGCGGACCTGCTCGCCGGGGAACATGCTGACACCGGCCGGCAACTGCACGGGCGCGCTCGGCATCCCTTTCGCCATCTCCTGCGCGGCCTCCCAGTAGAAGCGTGCCGAGCAGGGCCCGGCGTTCGGCAGCCAGTACAGCATGATGTCGTCGATCAGATGGTCGAGCGGAATGACGCGTTCGGGTTGCCCGCTGCTGTCCGACACATCCTGGAACAGTGCATAGATCCAGCCTGCCAGTCCGACAGGCGAGTCCGCGATCGCGAAGGCAAGCGACTGTGGCCGTGTGCACTGCAGCTTCATATACCCCGAATACTCGCGGTCGTAGCGCGCGGCATCGTCCAGCATCTGCTGCTCGGCCGGCGTCGCATTCTCCCGTTCCTCGGGTGTCGGCTGGACCATCACCATGTTGAGGTGGATACCGGCGAGGCCCGGCACGCGCATATGCGCAAGCGCCGTGGTGACCGCGGCACCCCGGTCTCCGCCTTGCGCCATCCAGCGATCGCCATAGCCGAGCCGCTGCATCAGCTCGCCCCGTGCTGCGGCGGTGCGGCCGACACCCCAACCCACCTCGGTCGGCTTGTCGGAGAAGCCGAAGCCGGGCAGCGCGGGGATGACGAGGTGGAAGGCGTCCGATGCGTCGCCGCCATGCGCGCGCGGATCGCTGAGCGGGCCGATCACGTCGCGGAACTCGAGCACCGATCCCGGCCAGCCGTGCGTAAGGAGCAGCGGTGTCGCGTCCGGTTCGGGCGAGCGGACATGCAGGAAGTGGATGCCGAGCCCGTCGATCACCGTGCGGCTGCTGCCCCAGCCGTTGAGCAGCGCTTCCGTCGCACGCCAGTCATAACCGTCCTGCCACCGCTGCGCGAGCGCGCGGATGCGGTCCGATTGCGGGCCCTGCGACCCGTCCTGCACCGTGCCGACATCGGGCCAGCGGGTGCGGGCGAGACGATCGGCCAGATCGTCGAGGTCGGCCTGAGGGATGTGGATCGGGAACGGCTGGATGGCGTCGCTCATGATAAGACTCCGGACGGTGCGATCAGAGTGTCGGGGCGAGGACGGCTTCGGCGCGCGTCCAGTCGGTCTTGCCGTAACGATCGTTGTCGAGGGGCGAGAGCTTGCCGCGTCCGCTCGACATGTCGCGAACATATTGCATGCCCTGCCAGGCCGGGAATGGCGCATCGGTGGCTGGCGACAGCGCGCGCGCGACGCGGATCAGCGTCGAGAGACGCCCGAGCCCACCCGTACGGAACGGCTTCCAGCGGCGACCATCGAGCCGCGTCATCAGCGTCGCCAGGTCGCGCGGAGACACGACGTCGCCGGCGATCCGCAGGAAGCGGGGCGCATCCGTATCGAGCGCCGCGTCGGCGGCATAGTCCGCGACATCGTCCTTCGTCGTGAAGTCCAGCGGCTGGTCGGCGTCTCCCCAGTAGAGGATACGGCGGAAGCGCGGCAGCACGATCGGCGCTTCGCCGGTCAACAGGTCCGCGAAGGCGCCGTTGAGGATCGAGGTCGCGCGGATCGGCGCTGCATCGACATGCGCCATGAAGCGGCGCCGAAGGTCCATGTTGCGATTATCGCCGGGGCGGGTCGTAGTGAAATCGAGCGAGAAGTCGGACGGGATGAAGCGGGGTACGCCCGCTGCGACCGCCGCATCGAGGAGCCGGATCTGGAGATCGAGAATGACCGGTTCCAGCCCGTTCAGGGCCGAGACGACGCACTCTACACCACCAAGCGAAGCTGCAAGCGCAGCGTAGTCGGAGAAATCGACCGGTACCGGCGTGCCGCCACGCGCGCGCACGGCATCCTGCGCCGCGGCCGGCGTGCCGCTGCGGACCAGCGCACGCACCGTCACGCCACGCCGGACCAGCGCCGACAGCACGCGTCCACCAAGATCGCCCGTGGCACCCGCCAGCGCGATCGTCCGCTGCGTGCCGCCGTCCACAGCGCTACGTCGTGTCGTTGCAGCCATCACCAACCTCCGTCTTATAAACTGAACTACACCGTTCAGTTCTATTTGACGGGCCAATGCCCTATATGGTTGCGTGATGCAAATGCGTACCGACACGAAGTCTGATCCAGCAAAGCGGCGACGCGGTGGTCGACCATCCGCCGACCAGGCCGGCGATGTCGATCGCCGCATCCTCGACGCCGCCACGGACCTGTTCTTGCGGCTGGGATTCGACGCGACGAGCTGCGATCAGGTCGTGGTGCTTGCGGGGGCGGGGAAGGCGAGCCTCTACGCCCGCTATGCCAACAAGGAGGAGCTCTTCGCGGCCGTGGTGCGGCGGATGGTGGATCACACGCTGATGCCGTCAGGCGTGGTGCCGTGGCATCTGTCCGTCCAGGATCGGCTGCGCGCGGTGGGCCATAGCCTGCTTGAGCATGCGTTGACGCCAGAGGCGGTCGCCCTGATGCGTGTCGTCGTCACCACCGCGCACCGGATGCCCGATCTTGCCCGGTTGGTGGACCGGATCGGCCGCGATGGCGGCATCGCCTGCGTCGCTCAGGCGATCGCAGGGGCAGACGCTGCACCGGACCGGATCCAGCGAGCATCGGACATTGCGGGTCGGTTCATCGACATGGTGTTCGTCCCCCACCAGATGCGCGCACTGATCGGTGACGATCGCGAGCAGCTGGATGCCGCATCATCACGGCGCATTAACGATGCCATCGATCTGCTCACCCGGGCGGGCTGGTTACACATAACCGAGGCGTCATAGGCTGTCTCGATCCACCGTTTCGATCTAACATTCTTTTCGGAAAGCCGATCTCAGCCTGGCGCGCGCCCGGCACCACACCCTTGCTGAGATGAACGAATGACTCAAGTTGCAAAGTCGGCCTCAGGGCGTGAATGGCGTCTGGTGGGTCATCGAGGTTTGACGAGCTTCGTGTCGAGCGAAGCCTCGTCGATCGGAGGATCCGTGAGCCTAGACGCACAGATGGCCAAGGATGGAATATTTAAACCCGTTTGCTTGCCTCGGCAGCTTCCCCGGCAGAGCGGGTGCCATAAAGCGGTTAGCATTCGGGATTGGTGCCACGTTCGCACTGGCGACCTGAAGGCGCAGGAAAAGTCGATTCACTTATTAAAGTTGGGGGCGGCATTGATCCGCCTGCAGTAAGTGATTTTCGAGAAGAAGGATTAAGGCCTATGCAGTACATCCTTAGCAACATTTTCCCGATTGGGGCGGCAACGATTGCCGGACTGATCATCCTGTTCCTCCGGTTCCGGTATCGGTTCAAAGGCGCAACGATCGCAGCTGCAACGCTGGCGCTATTCTGGTTAGCGGCGATCCTGGCGGGCGCGCTTATCCTGGCCCCGGTAGACGCGGGGCCTTGGACAGTTGCCTTAGGGAGCGCGTTCATTATTTGGATCGGCTTCGTGCTGCCTGCTCTTTCGATTGCGCTTAATCTACGCGGCCATCCCTGGTCGATCAGCCTGGCCGACGCGACTTGGTGGCTGGCGGTCATGCTTACACAGGCGGTAGTGCTGCACAGCATTGGCCTGACAAAGCCCATGTCCGTGGGGAGTGCCGTAAGCTCAGACGCCACGCCTCGGGCTAAACCGGCGGTTTGACACATGAACAAGCGTCCGTTTCCGGGGAGCAGCCAGAGCATCACGAATGACCGAGTTTGGGTCACTCCGGCCCGCGGCAGTGAGAGGCGCGAAGGAGGCTGGTCGCGTTTAAGGTCGCGCTCCGAAAGTGGTACGACCGAAACGCGAGTGGACCTAACTCGCGTCATGCCAGTTCCCGTCTCGTCACCGTCCGGAGAGCAAATCCATGCGCCTGATCGCAATCGAAGAACACATCCTCCCGCAGGAGGTGCGCGACGCATGGAGCGCCGCGCCGCTGCCGCATGATCCGGTGTCGGCCTTTGCGGATGGCGGCGACAGCGGAGCCCGCCTTGCCGATCTCGGCAAGGGCCGCCTCGCGCTGATGGACGATCAAGGCGTCGATGTGCAGGTACTGTCACTCACTACGCCCGGGCTCCATAATCTGGCTCCCGGGGTCGCGGTCGAATTGGCGTACCGGGTGAACGACCGGATCGCCGAGACCTGCGCCCGCCATCCTGATCGCTTCCAGGGGTTCGCGGCGCTGCCGACGCCCGATCCTGAGGCCGCGCCGCGCGAACTCGAGCGCGCTGTCCGTGACCTTGGCTTGAAGGGCGCGTTGCTGTGTGGTCGGACGCGCGACCGGCACCTCGATCATTCCTCCTTTCGCCCGATGCTAGCTAAAGCGGCTGAACTGCGCGTGCCGCTCTTCATCCATCCGCAGACACCGCTGCCCGCGGTGCGCGAGGCCAATTATTCTGGAATCAACGAGCGCGCCGACCTCGCGCTGGCCGCCTTCGGCCTTGGTTGGCATTATGAGGCGGGCCTGCAATGGGTGCGCATGGCCGCCGCTGGCGTGTTCGACGAACTGCCCGATCTGCAGATCATCCTCGGCCATTGGGGGGAGGTGGTGCTGTTCTATCTCGAGCGGATCTCGACCGTCTTCGAGCGCGCGCTCGACCTGCGGCGTCCGCTCGCGGACTATGCACGCGGCAATCTGTATGTGACCGGCAGCGGCATGTGGAGCGAGACCTATCTGCAGCGCTGCCTCGAGATCGTCGGGCCCGAGCGGCTGCTGTTCTCGACTGACTTCCCCTATCAATACCGGGAAGGCGGGGCACCGCGCCGTTTTCTTGAGGGCTGCACGCTCGACGATGCCGCCCGTGAAGGGTTTGCGCATCGCAATTGGGACCGCCTGACTGGCGGCGGCGCTTAGCGTCCCGTTGTCGAAACGTTTTTGGGAAGAGAATGGCGGAAGGACAGAGCTCTATGACATCTACACAGCCCTGCTGCCTACATGAACGGATGACCGAAGTTGGGAAGCTGAAAACTGGCCGCGAATATCCGACTCTCGGTCCTTGCTGTCGAGCAGCTTATAGCCTCACCCTCGTGGCCTCCGACGTCCTCGGGGCGGTTTGGCGTACAAGTCCTCTCGCGAAATGCCCGACGGGGGAGCTCAATCCGATTGGCAAAGACAGCAGTTGGACAAGAACGACCGTGGCCACACCCCACCAGTATGCGAAATGGACCCGACGCAACGCGACACGATCAAACACGATCCCCTCGACAACGTACACTACCATAGTTCCGAGTACAGCGACCGGGGCAGCGTCTCGCATAGGTAACATGTCCAGCAAGCGACCAATACAATCACCGTTCCGCTTAACATCAGTAGCTGATGCCATGCCAGTTCTTTTCGCCGGCGAATAGCGGCATAGGTGAGCCCGCCGAACCCGAGCATGGCCAGGGTATTGATCGTCAGGAGGAAGCCCGGCGGAAACGATGCCGGCGCGCTGCCGCGGGCGATCGAGACCATTGTTCCTGCAATGCCGAGCGGAACCATAAGGACGGCTATCACGGCACCGAGTCATCCCCGCCGGCGATGCAGATTGATGTTCCAACCCTCGACCACGAGCCAGGTCTGAACGAGAAATAGTACCATCCACGACGAAAAGATCACCGCGTGCAAATGCACCGGCCACGGGAAGTCTGTGAACCAAGCATGGTGGACCAGCACGTCGATCCAAGGCCAGTCATCGCGGTGAGAAACACTACAAATGCCATATAGGCAAAAAAGCGTCGCTCACGCGCTAGCGGGGTCATTCGTAGTGACGCGGTCGTCATTCGTGCCCCCTTCCGCAGTGTAACTCATCGGACGATAGTGTGTCCCATATCGCGCACGGACAGAGGGGGCGCCTCGCGACCTGTCTCAATCGCCTACACAAGTGAAACGTTTCACTAAACGGTCACACGGCCGTGCCAAGGGCGTCCTCACCAAATTCCTGGGGGGACCATCCACATGTCACGACTGTTTTTCAAATGCCGATCGCCGCGCCGGTTCCTGCTGGGCACCGCGCTGATCGCCCTGATCACCAGCGAGGCGCAGGCGCAGGACGGCGCTCCGCCGCCCGCGAACACCGAAGGCGATGACATCGTCGTGACCGCCACGCGCGTCGGCGCGGGTGAGAGCCGCGCGGTGCTGGTGCTCGGTCGCGACGACATTAACAGGCGGCCGTTCGGCGCCGACATCACCCAGAGCCTCAACCGAATCCCGGGCGTGCAGGCGACAACCGGCGACGCGCGTGGCGGCAGCTTCTCGTTCGAATCCGCGATGCGCGGGCTCAACAAGGAACAGGTCGGCTTCACGCTCGACGGCATCCCCACCGGTGACGCGCGCTTCAACGGCGGTTCGCCGCCACAGCGCTTCATCGAATCGAGCAACATCAGCCGCATCACCGTGTCGCAGAGCGCGGGCGACCTCGGTGCTCCGTCGCGCTTCGCGCTCGGCGGGTTTGTCGATTTCGTCACCGACGATCCCTCGCTCCAGCCCGCGGCCGCGTTCGAGGCAGGATATGGCTCCTACGACTTCTGGCGCACGTATTTCCGCATCGACACCGGCGAGATTGCGCCCGGCCTGTCCGCCTATGCAAGCTATTCGACGCAGGCGAACGATGTCTGGACGGGGCCCGACAACCGCCATTCGAAGCGCGACCACGCCGAGTTCAAGGCCGTGCAGACCTTCGATGGTGGCTCCTTCATCAAGGCGCGCGTCAGCTGGAACGACCAGCAGGACAATGACTTCAACATAGTCTCGCTCGCCGAATTCCGCGCCGATCCGCGATCGGACCGCGCCACCGACAAGTTGACCGGTATTCCGGCGGTCGACGTCGACTATGGCGGTGCGCTCGGCGGTACCCGGCAGGACCTGCTCGCCAACGCCAATATCGGGTTGCAGCTCGCGCCGAAGACGTTGCTGACGATCAACCCCTATTACCAGACGCTGCGCGGTGAATCCTTCCGCTATCAGGATCGCGCGCGCTCGCTCACCGGCGGCGATCCGTACGCTGTGCTCCGCTACACGGCGACCGGCGGCGCGGTTCGCCCGACGCTGACGACGCTGCGCAACAGTGCCGTCGTTGGCGGGCCCGCCGACATGCGGGTCACTCCGCGTGATCGCGACCGCTACGGCGCGACCGGCGAACTCAAGCTCGACGACATGCTCGCCGGACACCGCATCCGCATCGGCGGCTGGTGGGAAGGCGGCAGCTCCAGCGAGGAACGGCGCTTCTATCGCCTGATCGATCCGACCGCGGGCATCACCTATGATCGCAGCAAGCTCGCTTATGTCGAATATCGCCGCTCGACCGACATCGAGACGACGATGCTCTACGCGCAGGACGCGATCACGCTGCTGCCGGGGCTGCTGCGCGTCGACCTCGGCGCCAACTGGCTCAACGTGAGATACAAGGCGCGCTCGCCGCTCGAATATAATGCGCAGCTGAACTTCTCGCAGCATTCGGCTATCAACCCGAAGCTCGGCTTCACGCTGACCCCGGCGCACGGCATCGAGCTGTTCGGCGGTTATGCGAAGAATTTCGCGGGCATCCCGGAGGACGCGTTCCTCGGCTCGACTGCGGTGATCAATCCCGGTTTGCTCGATCCGATCCAGTCGGAGAATATCGATCTCGGCCTGCGCTACACCACCGGGCGTCTGGCCTTCTCGCTGCAGGGCTATTCGATCGACCTAAAGAACAATATCGGCATCGTCCCCAACGATCCGAGCGTCACCGAGCCCGACGAAATCCTCCGCGGCAACGTCGCCACTCGCGCCGCCAATATCGCCGGGCAGCGCACGCGCGGGATCGAGGCGACCGCGCTAGGCGATCTTGGGGTGATCGATTTCTACGCAAGCTATTCGTATCAGGATGCCCGGCATGACTCGCTGCCGGTCGGTTCCCCGGCGCGCGCCGCGCTTGACGCGGTCGGCGTGATCGCCGGCGCCCGGGTCCGCAACATCCCGAAGCACAGTGGCTATGCCGAGATCGGCGTGAAGCCGATCGAGGGCGCGCGGATCCTGGCGAACGTCCGCTATGTCGGTAGCCGCGTCGGCGGCCATCTGATCGCCGCGACCACATTCCGGGAAGTCGGTATCGAGACGATCCCGGGCTATGCCGTGGCCGGCGCGGCAGCGAGCTATACGGTGCTTGATGCGGGGCCGTTCCGCGGCCTGACGCTGCAGTTCAACGTCGATAACCTGTTCGACAAGGCGTATATAGGCTCCGTGTCCAGTTCGACCGCGACCCAGCCCGAATTCAGCCTGCCGGCGGTGACGCTGGACCGCTATTTCCTGGGGTCGCCGCGGACCTATACGCTGTCGATGCGCGTGAAGCTGTGATGGCCGGCCGGATGCGGGGTGTCGTAGCGGCGATGCTGGCGCTGCTCTCGGCCGACGCCGGGGTGGGGCAGGGCACCGCGCATCCGGCGGCGACCCTGGTCGACAAGGTCGTACTCGTACCGGACCGCTTCGACCCGGCGTTCGGCGGTATCTCGGGGATCGCCTATGATCGGCGGCACCGGACCTGGCTGCTGCTCAGCGACGATCGTTCGGATCACGCGCCTGCGCGTTTTTATACGGCAAAGATCGATCGCAGCGCGCGAGGCCGCTGGCGCGTCTCGCAGGGCTGGCGTGCCGTACTGCGGGACGGGCAGGGGAATGCGTTTCCGGTCGCGGGACAGCACCGCGAGGCGGTCGACCCCGAAGCGATCCGCGTCGCTCCCGATGGCAGCGTGCTGTGGACGACCGAAGGCGACGCCAAGGACGGCTATGGCCCTGCGGTGCGCCGCATGGACCGGCGCGGCCGCACGATCGCCACCGAGGCGTTGCCGGCGAACCTGCGGTTCGATCCGTCGGGCAAGCACGGCACGCGCGACAATCTGACGCTCGAAGGCCTCGACGTCACACCCGACGGCGCGACGTGGCTCGCGATGGAGGGGCCGCTGATCGAGGACGGCCTGCCTGCCGGCGACGATCGCCCGGCACTGGTCCGATTCACCCGGCGCGGCGATGGCGGCGCGCTGCAGTTCGTCTACCCCCTCGACGCGGTCCCGGCGTCGGTGCGCGGCAAACGGGCGGACAATGGCGTGTCGGAGATTCTGGCCGTCGATGATACCCGGATGCTGGTGATCGAGCGATCCGGCGTGCGCGTTGCGGAGGGACAATACCACTTCCACTGTCGCCTCTATCTCGCCGACTTCGCCCACGCCTCGGACGTCTCGGCGGTCGCAAGCTTGAAGGGCGCCGACATCCTGCCAGCGACCAAAAATCTGCTGTTCGACTTTGACAATCTACCCGCGAACCCTGGGAATCTCGAGGGCATGGCGTGGTGGCCGTCGACACGCGGCCGGCGGGACCGGATCGTCCTCGTCAACGACAATAATTTCGTCGCTGGCGAGCCGACCCGGCTGCTCCTCCTCTCCCTGGCCCCCGACGCGCTGCGCCCGCTCGCCCGCTGAGGGCACCGGTTGCCGGTCGGGCGCCGCGATCCCATGCCCGACGTCACACCACCGAGTTTCACGCACTTCATGCCCGACGCTTCCCCCACCCGGCGCCCGACGCTCAAGGATCTCGCGCGAGAGGCCGGGGTGTCGTTGGCAAGCGCCTCCTACGCCGTGAACGGCAATGGCTCGGTCGGCGAACAGACCCGCGCGCACATCCTCGCGGTCGCACAGCGCATCGGCTACCGCCAGAACATCGTCGCGCGCGCGATGAAGACCGGCCGATCGGGCACGCTTGCGCTTGTCCTGCCCGATCTCACCAACCCGTTCTTCCCCGCGCTGGCACAGGCGGTATTCCGGGCAGCGCGCAGCCGCGGCCACGCGATGTTCCTGATCGACACCGAGGGGAACGAGGCGCTGGAGGCCGCGGCGCTCGCAAAAGTCACGGACCTCGGCGTCGATGGCGTCGTCTGGTTCCCGATCCGCGACAAGGACACGTCGCAAGGTGTGCTCTCCCGCACGCCCGTGGTCGTGCTCGATCGCACGATTCCCGGCTATGCGACCGTCGGGATCGATTATGTCGGCGCCGGCCGGATCGCCGCGCGGCACCTGCTGGATGCGGGGCATCGTCGTATCGGGATCATTTCCGGGCCGACCGATATCGCTAGCATGCGCGACCGCTGCGACGGCGCAGAGGTACTAATTCGTGCGGAGGGTGAACTCGCTTTCCGGGTTAGCAACGCCTTTTCGGTGGATATCGAACCACAGGCGCAAGTCGCTCTTCTCCGCAGCGGCGCGACGGCTGTCTTCGCCGCTGCCGACGTGATCGCGATCGGCGCGCTCCGCCATGTCCAGTCGAACGGCCTTCACGTACCCCACGATCTGTCCATCTTGGGTTTCGACGACATTCCGCTGGCCGAGCAATGCCTGCCCGCGCTGACCACGATCGAGCTGCCGGCGGAGGAGATGGCCGAACGGGCGCTGGAGCTTCTGGAACACCAGATAGTCGCCGCGCCACCCCTTTCGTCCGCTATCGTCCTGCTCGGCACGCGGATCGTGGGCCGCTCATCCGTATGGCCTCGAGGTTGAGCGCACGTGGCAGTTGGCGGAGACGCTTGCCATTCTGTTCAGTCCATTCGCGCTGCAATCAGAACGTCAACGACTGACTATGGGTCTTGCCTGCCCCGCGATGCTGGGCAGTTCCGCCCAAACATTGCCATTCCACCAGCGAGCTCCGCCACCCGAAACCGGACATTGCGTAATGACGGGATTTGCCCGAACATTGTGCGTGCCAGCGTGACGGAATTGGTAGACGTATCGCTACAGCGATCCCGGCGACGGGTGCGGGTTCGATCCCCTGCCGTTGGAAACTTCGCTCAGTTCCGGTCAGTTCGGCTGCTTGCTTGTCCCGATACGTCGCATGAGCATGCAGATTTAGGCGTCGCCGATCATTAGTAGTAGAACTTAGTTTTTGCTTTGCCGCCCGCGTCTAGCGAAAGCGTAAAAGAAGTCCATTCCCCTCCCGTATGACATTTCATCAACCCCCGAAGCTTCGTGCAAAGCTCGGCATTGTCGGTCGCATATCCAGCCGCAGTATCTGGATATTTCTGCGTCCCATGTTGTATGACTGAAAGCGAGCTGCTGACGGTGCTGTAACGTTCTACATATTCGTATTCACACGTGATAGATTCGTAAGGACCCTCGACCTGATCAAGCATCAGCTGAGCCAGTTCCGTCATTATCTCGGCCTGCTTCTCTATTGGGTTCATCTCCAAGCTCCGCTTTTGCATCATCCGCTACCAAACCGCGTGAACCTTGGTATCCTAGCGATGCAAACCTAACGCATCCCGACCGAATAAGGGGGGGGTTTTCGACGATCCCGAGCCGAAAGCCGCCAGTCCGGTTTCCTCCCAACCACGACGTCCATGACGGCAGATCGGATGCCAAAAGGGGTCACCGCGGAGATGAATGAGCGTCTGAAGTTGGGAGGCGGGGGAGGGGGCGCGAATGGCCGACTATGGGTCGTCTGGACGCCACTTGCCTGTGTAACTGCGGCAGCACGGCTGGTTTGGCGGGGCCTCCGTATCGACGGAGCGAATGGCTGGCGTGATCAGCGAATCTATCGCATTGCTCGGTTGATATGACAGGTTACTCCACATCGGGCATCGCGCCATTGCTCGCGTTGGCGACAGCGGCGCTGGCTGCGCCGCCCGCGGTCCATACGCCCGCTCTCGGAAGCCCGGAACGCACCGCGATCGTCAAGACACTCCACGCGGGCGACGATAGCGCGCAATCGCGTTTCACCTTCCGCGCGTTTCGCGTCCTTTCGGCGGGCCCGGGTGCGATTGCCTATGTTCGCGGCGCAGGGCCGGTCGGCACCTTCCAGGCCATCCTGAAGCGCGACGGCCAGGCTGGGTGGCGCAAGATCTGGGGCGAGGGCGATGGCGGCAGCAGCAGTTGCGAAGTCGGCGCGCGGCATTATGCCTGGGCCTTGCAACTTGTGCGTACCTACACGGCCAACCCCGATACGATCTTTCCGGGCATTGTCGCGCGGACCGGGGACTTGCGACGCATGGCGAAAGCGGAGCCCGACGCGCAATGCGTCGGTGATTTGAACGGCGGCCCCAGCTGATTGCGGGCCAATGGCCCCACTTGGCATTATTGATCGGACGCCGCGCTCGATGCCGCTTCCACCACCGCCGATGCCTGTTCCGCCATCTGACTGCAGAGCGTGCGTTCCGACGACTTCTGTGCGCGGGCATTGTCGGCCAGTGACATGGTCTGTCCTTCGCGAACCTCTTCGGGGCGGGCGGGGTTGCTCGAGTCCATCACGCCGATGACCTGCGGCCCGACGATCTCACCGCGTCGACCGACGGCTTGCTGGGCAAGCGCCGCCGGGGTGACGGTCATGCCCGCGACCGTCGCGACAACCGACTTGCGGGTATTGGCGACATCGACGGCAGTGGCGAACCCCTTGCCCATGCAATATTCCATCAGGCCAAGGTGATTGTAGACCGAGCCGAACGCGGTCTGCAGCTGTCGGTCGGTCGGCAGCTCCTGCGCCTGCGAAGGGCCAAGCGCCAACACGCCGGCGACAATGGCGGCCGTCATGCGCCCGGCGAGCGCGGTACGAAATCCCTGCATTGAAATCTCATATGCCGGTGAGAGAACGCTCTCGATGTCAGGCCGCGGCAGTAGCGGCGGCGTGCTGTCCATGTAGGTCAACCAGTGCAGCCAGATGGTGTATGTCCGCATGCGCGTCAGCCGGATCTGGCACTTCAGTGCCATGCTCCCTCGAATGCTGCCGCCGATCCAGTTTTCATAGACCGCGCCGCATTCGGATGTTCGATAGGCCACCCATGACCGCTCGGCTTGGACAAGCGTCTGTTCCGATTTGATTTCGCGCTCTTCTCGAAGGCGCTTTATCGCGGCTCTATAATACCGGTTCAGCTCGGCATCGGCCTCGCCAAAACGATCTGCGAGGCAAGCGTCGGTATCTTGCGTCGACGATCCAGGGCATTGGCTAGCATCGGGCACGGCAACGGCTAACGCCAAAGCAAGGATCGCTAACATCATAGGCCTCCAGTCTCGAACATCTGAGCGCCGATCCGCTGCCCGAAGGGGTCGGGCTTTGCAACGCGCATCCGTAGGAGACGGCTAGGGTCGAGTAGCGCGCGGGAGATGCAGCGACGACCACGGGATGACCGCCCAATCCGGCGCGTCGCACGGGCGCTGCGCTCTGGGGAAATAGGCGCCTAGCCAAAGGCCCTTTTCGGAAAGCGCCCATGCCGGAAAATCCCAGACTTCGGGATCGGAATAATCACATGCGTCGTCATCTCCTTTGCTCGGCGGCTCCATCTCTTCGGGATGAAAGCGCTTCAGCAACGCGACAACGCCCGGCGCGAAGCGGTTGCTGCGATATTTGTACCACGCGTCGCTATCTTCGGCCGGAACCGATTCCGATCCGAAGGAGAGCACCGCGTCCAGTATGAATTCCCCGCCGGTAGCCATGTCATAGCTATGGCCCTCGGTGCCGAAGTCCGGGTGTGCGGTACCCGCGCAGCTCCAGCTACTCGTCCAGAGATAACTCATATGGTTCACCCCGAGCCAGGGCTTGTCCGCCTCCGCAACATCGGTGCCGGGCTGTCCGTCCGATCCGGTGCACGCGAACCAGGCGGAGACGTTCTGCCATTGATTGCGGGCAAGCGCGTGGTTGACCGCGACCACGGCAGCCGTGGAATAGCCGCCTTCGATCCGGAACAAGCGGATGCCGGAAAGCGCTTCCCGATACCACCGGATCGTCTTGCCGTTGATCGTCTCGGCCTGCTGCGGTGTGAGGTGAAGACCAGCAAGACGCCAACGCTCATAAACGCTGAGTTTGGGCGGCAGGTCGGCCGGAAGCCCGGCCGGACCGGCGGCTGGATGCAGGCTTACGGCCAGGCGTCTGGCGTTGGCAGTGGTCAGGGTGCCGACGAGGTTCGGTCCAGTTCGCTTCAGGAGCAGGTGATCGCCGGTCGTGCGCGACTCCAGAGTCAGCGTTGTTCCCGTAGCCGTGCCGGAGAGATCGATGTCGAGCCGCGACGTCTGGTAGAAATAGTGCCCATCGACCTCGCCCTGGTCCTCCGTCATCGCCACGACGATGCGCGCGGTACCGGCCACGCCTTCGAAAACCGTCTCCGGCGCAGCCGAAGCGCTTGCTGGCAGCATCAGAGCGCAGAACGCAGCGGCTAGAGCAGGAAGTCGATGCATGGGAAGACCGAACCGTGGGATGGGCGTGGAGCCCGCGTTAAGGCATCTCCACGCCGACGGCGACCGCAAATCGCCGTGACGAGGAGGCGGCAATCAGGGCCGGTCCGCGCCGACTAATGGTCTGTTCGCCGGCAAGCGGCATCGTATTCAGTGGCGTTTTGGTGTGACTGCAGCCACAGGGCTCACCGACTGCACCTGATGCGCGAAAACGCTCCGGTCATACGCGCTCGGCGTAGCAGGGAAGAAAGCACGATGCCGTTGTTCCGCGTTGTGATGTTCACCGCCGTCGTTGCCGCAGCTGCGTGGACACCCGTGTCCATTCACGCCGAACCCCGTGCTGAACCGCGCGCGTTCCTTCTCCCGCTGAGTGATCAGGACGAACGGTCTACGCAGGAAACCGGATGCACATCGACGTTCACCGTCGGCAGGCACGACTATCTGCAACTGGTCGGCACCGAACTTCTCCTCCGTGATCGACACGGGCTGCATTCCTGCCGCTTTTCGACGGTCGCCACCGAGGATCTGGAGACTGGGCGGAACAACGTCTCGTGTGCAGGCTATCGACTGCGCATCCGATCGTCCGGCAAGGCCACCTCGAACCTCGCATCGGACAGCAGCAGCAGACGCGCCGCCCTGACAATCGATCGGGGCGGCGTTGCAACGAGCATGCGCGGTATCTGGGGCGTGGCATGCTGAACACGACCGACCGATCCTGCGTCCTAAAACCGTCGACGCTGATTCTAGCTGAAACGGATACGCTCTTGTCACACACTATTGCGAGACGTGCTCGATAATCAGGATAGCGTTGTTCTTGTTGCTTTGCGCGAGCGCGCTCTGGTCGATGCCGGCGAAGGCCAGCAGCGATATCGGCTGCAACGCCAGCCGGAAGCTCAGCTTCGCGGTCTACAGCGGGTGTGACGACACCGCGATGATCGGCCCCCGCAACGACAGCTGGACCAGTCTGATCCTGCTGATGGCGGATCTGCCCGGCACAGCGCGCGCCCGGGGGCGTTGCTGGCATTGCCGGATTCGCAACGCGGCATCGACGCCGTCTCGCTGGCGCAGGAGATCGACGCCAAGCTCCTTGAATGCGCATCCGGAACGGGTCGCGGCGGAGGCGGCGCAGGTTTCCGGCAGCGGCCCGAGCTTCTCCTGCTCGTCCGCGACGACTGCGATTGAGAAGACCATCTGTGCTGATCCGAAGCTCAGCGCCCTGGATCGTCAGATGGCGCAGTTGTTCGCGCTGGCGAAGCAGGGCGCGTTCAGTACCGGTACGTCCAACCAGTTGGCGGCGCAGCGAACGGCGCTGCAGGAGATGCGTGCCTGCGCAGCGGCGCGGACATCGCAACCGATCGCTGTTTGCCTGAAGGAGCACTACGTCGTTCGTAACCAGGAGCTGGCGATCGCTGCGCTCATCAAGGCGCCGACCACCGTGCTTCCTGCGCTACGAGCCGGGGATCCCGCTTTCGCGCCAATTCTCGAGGCCGTCCAGTTGTGGTCGCAAGCACCGATGGATGCGAACTGGTCCGCGCCGGAACGCGCACAGGGCCGGCACCGGATCGCTGCGCTGCTGCAGCCTTATCTCACCTCGTTGCAGACTAACGCCGATCAGTCGTTCGGCAGTTCCATCCTGAGCGATCCGGGTGCCCACGGGGTCGCCGTGCGGAAGATCGATGATCTATTCCGTTCCGAACGACATTTCGCGGCTTTCCTCAACGTGCTCGGCCCCTATCTGGAGGAACCCAAACTTTCCGGCATGCCACGCGACCTGCCCTGCGCCGCGATCGTCCGCCACCCTAAGCTGCTCGACGCGACAGGCCCCGTATTCGGATCGACGATGGATAATTTCGTCCTTGGCAACGATTGCAGCGCAAGCCTGCCGCCACTTCCCTCGCTAAATGCGATCGTAACAAAGCTGAATGCTCGTTGGCCGGAATGCCAGGGGACGATCCGCTATGCCGCCTATGGCACGTTCAACCGTGCCGTTGACCAAGCGCGCCTGGGCTTCGCGCTGGCGGCGAAGACTGGATCGCTGCCGGCTCGCAAGGGCGTCACCAACGCAGATACGGCGACCGTCCAAGCGGATCTCACCGCGTATTATGTCGCCAATCTCCACCAAACCCCGTTAGCGGCAGCCAAGATGGCGCGGGATGCGCTGCTGGGAATTCTGCAGAACGCACATGCCTGTGACTGAGTGCGCACGTGCAGGTGGTGACGCCGGGAAGGAGGCGCCCGACGCGTGCCTTCGAGAGCACGACGGTGGCTTCATGACATTCGTGTTCAGTGGTGGCCGACGTTATGTCCACAAGAACGCCGACGCAGGCGATCCGATGACATCGTTCCTGTACATGTCGTCGCATGACATGCGCGAGCTGCGGTGCAACGCCCGCTACGCCCAGGACGCATCAGCGGTTGAATCCGGCACTAGCCGTGAGCTCACCGGTCATTACTACCTGACATGCGTGATGGAGACGGGATCGGAGCTGGTGCTACGTCCCGATGGAAGCTTCGCCTGGTTCATGAGCTATGGCGCCGCGGATCAGGCGGCGGAGGGCAAGTGGCGGATCGATGGCGAAGCGGTCGTGCTGGAGGCCGGGCCGAGCGCTGGCGCAGAACCGGCCTTCCGGCAATTGCGGCTGCGAATCGACCATGGTGCGCTGCTCCTGAACGGCGCGGGTAAGGGCCGGTACGAGCGGCATCCGTAAACGCTTGAGTTGATCCTGCGTACTGGCGGGGTAATACCCCGAGCATGGATTATCGCCACCACCGTACGACCACGTTGCCAACGGGCTCTGCTCTTAGGCGTATTCCAGTGCGAGCGATGATCGTCGCCGTGGTCGCCAGCGCGTTGGCGGCATCGCCCTCCGTGGCCCAAGCCGAGGATGAGGCGGTGCCGACGCCGGCATCGCTGACGCAGGTGCTGTCCTGCCAGTCGCGCGACGCGCTCGGAACCTTTGCCGAGCGGCTTTTCCTGCAGAATCGCCCGCCGGCGTGGATGCGTCCGAGTAAGCTGCCCAAGGCGCTCGACGGTATGATCGGGTTGTATGGCTTCGCGGTGAAGGGAAATGTCTCGGTGTTCGGGGAGCCGGTCGACCACGTCTATTTTATGAGCGACTGGGTCGTCGCGCTGCTGCCCCGCGCAAGCGCCGAGCGGGTTATTGCTGCCCAGAAGATGACGCGCGCGCCGATCGCGATGACGGAACAATATTACCGCTTCGTCGATCCCGAGACCGGGCCGATGATCGGCGGGTTCGCGCCGACCGGTGATGCGATGGCGAAAGTGTTTGTCGATGCCTTCGGCGGCGATCCGGGGGCGAAGACCGCGAAGGAGCCGCCGTCGCCGGATACGAAGATGCTGCTGGTCGGGTGCAACTACGCCGTGGCGTCTCAGGAGGATTTCCTGGCTGCGGCACGTGGCGCCGAGGATACGATGCGCAAGGCGGGCGCGGATATTCGACGGATGGTCGAAGATGGTGAGGCTCGCCGGCCACGGTGATTACTTTGCGGAAGGCGTTCGGCCGGGAGTAGCGTGACTGCGGGGCGACCTGGCAGGATGCCTTTAGATCACGCAGATCATCACGATCGCCAAACACCCGCATATCCGGAACGCCGCGGGCATAGCCGATAGATGCGTGCTACCAAGCATTAGCAACTGGTTGCGTGTTCCGGAATGCGGCCTTTTCAGCCGGCTCGTGTCAAACGGACGATAGGCTTGAGCCGTTGCAATAGACGCGCCTGCGACCGAGGCGATCATTGCCGCCAACCTCCATAAACGTGCCATATAACGTCCCTAAGACTACGGCCGTGCTAGTGATATAATACAGCATGCTGATTCCGAGGCAAGCCGCCCCCTCATTCCGAAATAATGCCGCCCCCTGATTCCGAGAAATAGTCGCCCCCGGATTCCGAGATGATGTCGCCCCCTTGCGGGGTGGGTCGGACCGGGATCGCCGGCAGGGTTATCGTCGCTCCTTTGGGTCTGTCCGAAGGAGTGAATGATGCCGGCGGGAAGGGTGAGTATGCGACGTGTCCGCGAGATGATGAGATACCGGTTCGAACAGGAGCTGGGATACAAGGCGATATCGCTGCGCGTGGGTGCGGTGCCCTCGACGGTGCGGGCGACCTTGAAGCGTGTCGCGGATGCGGGACTGAGATGGCCGCTGGACGAGACGCTCGGCGATGCTGCGCTGGAGGCATCACTTTACCGCGATGCGGGCAAGAAGACCGGCCACCGCCGCTGTCCCGAACCCGACTGGGCGCAAGTTCATCGCGAGCTGAAGCGCAAACATGTCACGCTGCAGGTGTTGTGGGACGAGTATATCGCCGAGCATCCGACCGGCTATCGCTACAGCCGATTCTGCGACCTGTATCGCGGCTGGGCGATGAAGCTGCCGGTTACGATGCGGCAGAACCATGCGCCGGGTGACAAGCTGTTCGTCGATTATGCGGGCGACAAGATCGCGGTGGTGATCGACCGACTGACGGGCGAAGTGCGTGACGCGCATATCTTCGTGGCGGTGCTGGGGGCGTCCAGCCTGACCTATGCCGAGGGAAGCTGGACCGAGACGCTGCCCGACTGGCTGGCGGCGCACACGCGCGCGCTCGCAATGTTCGGCGGTGCGCCGGCGCTGTTCGTGCCCGACAATGCGAAGGTCGCGGTGATCAAGGCTTGTCTTTACGATCCGCAGGTCAACCGCAGCTATGCCGAGATGGCGGCGCATTACGACAGCACGGTGCTGCCGACGCGGCCGCGCCGCCCGCGCGATAAGGCAAAGGTAGAAGCTGCCGTGCTGATCGTCGAGCGCTGGCTGTTCGGACGCCTTCGGCGTCGGATCTTCTACAGCCTGGCCGAACTGAACGCCGCGATCGCCGGGTTGCTTGCCGAGCTGAACGATCGGCGCGTGCTGCGCCGGGTTGGGCAGACGCGTCGTCAGTTGTTCGAAGAGATCGACCGGCCCGCGCTGAAGCCGCTGCCAGCCGAGCCCTATGTCTACGCCGAATGGCGGCGCAGGCGCGCGGGACTCGATTATCACGTCGAGATCGAGCGGCATTATTACTCCGTCCCATACCGCTTCGCACGCGAGCCGATCGAAGCGCGGATCACCGCGGCGACCATCGAGCTGTTCCACAAGGGCGAGCGGATCGCCGCGCACATGCGCGGCTCGGGCAATGGCCGCCATACCACGATCCCGGAGCATATGCCCTCGTCGCACCGGCGCTTTGCCGACTGGACCGTGGAGCGGATCGCGCGCGATGCGACCGCGATCGGGCCATGTACGGCATTGCTGTGCGAGAAGATCCTCGTCGAACGGCGCCATCCCGAGCAGGGCTTCCGGGCCTGTATGGGCATCATGCGCATGACGCGCAGCTTCGGTGCCAAGCGGATCGAAGCGGCTTGTTCGCGCGCGCTCGATATCGGTGCGCTCACCTACGGCTCGGTCAGATCGATCCTCGACAAGAACCTCGACCAGATCCCGTCATCGCCTCCGGTTGAGAGCCCGCCGGTCGATCATCCCAACATCCGGGGCTCACGCTATTATCACTGAAAGGAACACGACGATGCTCGCACATCCGACCCTTGATCGGCTGAACGAAATGGGCCTGGCCGGTATGGCCAGGGCGTTTGACGAACTTGCCACCAATGCCGAAGCGGATCGGCTTACCCATCCCGAATGGCTGGCACTCCTCCTCGACCGCGAATGGGGTGTCCGCCACGATCGCAAGCTTGCCGCCAGGCTGCGGTTCGCCAAGCTGCGCCATCAGGCCTCGCCCGAGGACATCGATTATCGCAAACCCCGCGGGCTCGACCGCGCGCTGGTCGTGAAGCTCGTGGTCGGCGACTGGATCGCCGCACACGACAATCTGGTCATCACCGGACCCACCGGGGTCGGTAAGAGCTGGCTTGCCTGCGCGCTTGGTCACAAGGCCTGCCGCGACGATCGCTCGGTGCTCTATCAGCGCGTCCCCAAGCTGTTCACCAGCCTCGCGCTTGCCCGCGGGGATGGTCGTCACGAACGCTTGCTGCGAAAGCTCGGCGGCGTGCAGCTACTCATCCTCGACGACTGGGGCCTGGAGCCGCTCGACGCACTCGCGCGCCACGATCTGCTCGAGATCCTCGAAGAACGCTACGGGCGGCGCTCGACGATCGTTACCAGCCAGCTGCCCATCGCCAGTTGGCATCAGGTGATCGCGGATCCGACCTATGCCGACGCGATCCTCGATCGCCTCGTCCACAACGCCCATCGGCTCGACCTCGATGGCGATAGCATGCGGCGTGCGAAAACCAGCCAGATCGCTTGACGTAAGCACCGAACGAAACAACAACGATCATTGCCGACAAGGCCCCGCTTCCGGGGGGCGACATCATCTCGGAATCAGGGGGCGCGATCATCTCGGAAACGGGGGGCGACTTCGTCGGAATCAGCATACAGCAAGCGCGCTGATGGAAGTGGCTGACTTTTCGTACGCCGTTCCACTCGGACAAGACAGGGCAGCCGATGTCTGGCCGGACGCCCGCTGCCCGGCAGCTGCCCTGAACTGTTAAAGTCAAAATGGCTCTGACGCCGACGCTGCCAACGGTGTGCACGCCACTTGCGAGGCCGCGCCGGAGTCAGACGTGAACGAGGGGCCGGTTTCGTCGAGCCCCGAGGGCGCCGTGAACATCCACACATACGTCAAGCTGGCAGGTGAAAATGCTAGTCTGTCAGGTCGGCGTGTCCGTATAGTCCCAGGAAGTGCCGAAATCGTTCTGGAAGTTTGTGAGCCAGTTCAGCGCGACGTGGCGCTCCATCACGATGTCGCCGTTGAGGCGGTCGAGAGGCATATCTTTCTGACGGGCTTGCCGGACAATCCAGTGTTCAAGCCAGGTGCGATCCAAGGCGTCGAGGATTTCCCCTGCGGCGCGAAGCTGCACGCGGGCAGTCGCACCATCCAGCGCCAAGGCCTTGGCGGACGACCAGAGGAGGTCGACATCAATCATCCGGTTGCTGTTGCCGATGTCAGCCGCATCGATGCCGAGCGCCCATAACAACGTGTTGGCCGCCTCGTAGCGCCACGTCATTGCCGAGGCGGCGTCCTGATCGCTCCCTCTGGCTTCGAGGAAGGTCTTTTCCACTGGCGTGATTGCTGCGGCGCCGACCGGATTTTGCTTGCGCTGCCCCGCCGGGATCGCGGCCATCCCAGTTGAACGCGCCTGGGCCTGTGCAGCCACGTAGAACAAGGCGAGCGCGCGCCGAAGCACGTCCTGCGGAGAGTGCAGCACCAGTTCGGCCTCGCCGATCGCAGGGGGGATGCTGACTGGCGGTTGCGGCGCGATGCCCGCGAGCGTTTCGCGGGTGCGCTGGCGGCGTTTAACGGCATCTTCCTGGTACGGCACAGCCGCTGATGGATCGCTGTCGCCATTGGCAGACAGAATCACCGCCATGTCAGGTGCCCGCACTGACCCGTCGGGAAGGAAGAAAACCGCGTTGGCGACGCGCCCCCAGATTTCGATCCCCGCAAGGTCGTGTGTGGCGACCTCGAAGCTGAGATGGTTGTGGACGCGTTGAACGTGACGCCACAGATGGTAGCGGGCCGCAGTCATCTGCCCGTCCCCCCGACCCAGTACATAGCCGATGAAACCTTGCAGATGCTCAGCAAGCTCGGGATCGGACAGATCGCGCCGACCGACCGGCTTATGCAGAACATCCAACGGCGGCGCGACGCGCAGTGTGGAATAGGCATTGACGAGAAGCGGCTCGGCAGCATCGGGCGATTGTGTGCGGTCCGGCTCGGCCTTCCCCAAGAGACGTTTCAGCAGGCTCATCATCCCTCCACGAAATGCTATTCGGGCTGTTGGCAGATTCACACCCGGCGATCGGCACTTGCATCTGAACGAACGGCAGCTTCTGGGCAACGAGCAAGGTTGTTAAATGACCTAATTGCGGGTCCACCGATCGACGGGCTATGGTGCATATCGGAGAACCGCTTGACCGAACGTCGGAACCGTAAGATCGCGCCGGCCCTTGAAAATTGGTCGCCTGCGAAACCAGAATCTTTCCAATCACCCCGCCCGACGAAAGACGTGACTGGACGATCGTTGTCGAAAATCTAGTATGTCGGCAGGCCGGGGATAGAATTTGACCATTGCACCACCACCACTCCAACCGCTCGCCTATCATCGCGCGGTCGTCGGATACCTGACCATTTCGGAGCCAGAAATCTGGCAATGGGCGATGGCGCACGAGGCGCGGGGGGATCAGGTTGAAGAGGTCCGGTCGACGTTGCTGTGTCAGAATTACCGGCTCGACGTCGCGGCGCATCCCGAAATCTACGAGGATTGCAGGGCTGTACTGACGGCGCTGGCGGTCGAGGCGCCGGTGACGATCTATCAGGCGCCTGACACCACGATGAACGCCGCGCTCTGGTATGTGCCCGGGGAAATCCACCTCGTGTTGTACGGCCCGGTGCTCGAAAAACTGTCGCGCGAAGAGCGTGTCGCGTTGTTCGGTCACGAACTGGCGCACTACAAATTATGGTCGATCGACGATGGTATCTATCACGTCGCCACCACCGTGCTCGATCATGTGCTGGCCTATCCGAACGCTGCCGCCAGCCATGCCGAGACCGCGCGGATCTACCGGCTCACCACCGAACTCTATGCCGATCGCGGCGGTGCGGTCGCCGCCAACGCGACCGCGCCTGCGATCGCGACGCTGGTCAAGACGATGACCGGTTTGCTGAGCGTCGATGCCGAGGCCTATCTGCGGCAGGCGGCCGAACTCGAGGCGAGCAAGCCGGTGGCGGAAGGCGTCACGCATCCCGAGATATTCCTGCGCGCGCAGGCGCTCGACAAATGGTGGCGGGCGGACGTCGACCTGGAGGACTGGCTCGCAGAACGGATCCGCGGACCGCTGTCGATAGCCTCGCTGGACCTGTTGCGACAGCAGGACATGACCGCGATGACCCGCGCCGTGCTTGCCAGACTCGCCAAGGACCCGGCGGCCGGGGGCGAGGCGGTCGCGGCGCAGCTTCGGCGCTATTTCCCCGATTGGACCCCCGACGAGACGCCGATCGAGGCCGATGCCTTGGTCCCCGCCAGGATCGATACGGCGACTCGCGAGTATCTGATCGCGCTCAGCTTCGATCTGGCGATGGCCGATCCCGACAGTCGCGATGCGATGCTGGTCGCCGGTGCCCGGCTTGCCAAGGAGTATGACGGGCTCACCGCATTTCGCGATGCGCTCAAGCGCGATCTCAAAATGAACCGGCAAGCGATCACCCGTCTCCTCGCGCCGCTCGACAAGGTTTCCGCATGACCCAGCCCGTCTCGACCCAGCCCGTCGTTTCGCTGCGCCAGCGTCTGGCTGTCATCGGTGGCAGCGTGCCGTCGGAGGATCTGTTGCGCGCGGTGCTGCCGTTGATGCGGGAGGTCGGCGCCCTGCACGCGCGCGGTCTGGTCGCGGAGCTTGGCGACGACGCGGTGCTCGACCGCGATGGCGAACTGGCGCTGGCCCGTCCCGAAGGTCGTCCGCCACAGCTGAACGAAGCGGGTATCCGTGCCGCCCAGCCGCGCGTCTCTTCGGCGTTGCGGGTGGTCGGTGAATACCGCGTGACCACCGACATCGGGACGGGATCGCAGGTCGACGATCTGCGCGCCGGCACCCCGGACGCGGAAACGTCGGAGGCGGATGTATCGGACGCGGTGAAGCCCGCCTACCGGGTCGGCTATCGCAGTTGGGAAGAGCAGATCGGCCATCACGACGAGCAGACCGACATCTTCTCGATCGGCCTGATCCTCGCCAGCCTGGCGTGCGGGCTCGACTTCAACGACGAGACCGACGTCAAGCGCTTCTCCGCCGACCAGGGCAATCTGTTCAGGCTCAACGGCGGGTTGCATCCGGTGATCGCCTCGCTGATCGGCGAGATGACCGCGCTCAACCGGCATGAGCGCGCCAGCGACCTGATGGCGGCGGCGAGCCGGCTCGAAGACTATCGCGATCAGCCGGTCGGGCTGGATGTCGATCGCGTGCTGGCGGGGGCGACCGGCGTGCCGAGCCGCCGCGCCGCGGTCCTGGCACATCTGCGCGATCGGCTGTTCGACCTGTCGCGTCGCAATCGCCTGATCCACTTCCGCCCGACCCAGGCGACGGTGAACTTGACCGTGGCCAGCGTCCCGATGGTGATGCGCCTCGAATCGATCCGCGCCGAGCAGCTTTGCACGTGGGATGGCAAATTCGCCGCCGAGGTGCTGGGGGGCGGCAAGGTCTCGCTGGCGAAATGGCTGCGGTTCGAGGATCAGCCTTATCTGCCGTCGGCGTTCGACCGGGTCATTCAGGAAACCCGCCGCGACCGCGCTGAATATGGCTTTAGCCATCTCCGGCTCGTGGTCGCCTATCTGCACTGGCACAATCTGAAGGAGTCGCCCGACGAACGCATCCAGTCGCCGTTGCTGTGGCTGCCGGTCGAGGTCGCCAAGCAGAAGGGCGTGCGCGATCAATATGCGTTGCAGGTCGCCGACACCGAGGCCGAGTTCAACCCGGCGCTGCGCCATTATCTGCGGCAACTCTACGACATCCAACTGCCCGAGCGGGTCGACTTGGCGCAGACCTCGATCGCGGCGATCCAGGCCGATCTGCTCGCACAGATCCAGCGCACCGAACCCGGGGTGACGCTTGCGCTCAAGACCAAGCCCGAAATCGAGCTGATCCACCAAAAGGCGGTGCAGCGATTGCGCGTGTTCCAGCGCCGCCGCGGCGCGACGTCCGGCCGCCAGAGTATCACGCGACCCGAGTTCAGTTACGATCGCGACGATTACCGGCCGCTCGGGCTCGCCTTGTTTGAGAAATACGTGAAGCCGAGCCCGCTGCCGCAGCGGATCGCGGTGGGTGCGGCGATGCCGCCACGGCCCGATCGGATGGCGGCGGAGGCCGAGGCAATGTCTTTCGCGCTTGCGGGTGGCGAGGGCCACCGGTTTTCGTGGGAAATCAACCTGACGCAGGTCACGTTGGCGAATTTCAATTACAAGAAGATGTCGCTGGTGCGCGACTATACCCAGCTGATCGACGATCGGGTCACGCCGCCATCGTTCGACACGGTCTTCTCGATCGAGCCGCGCCCGATCGAGGCCTCGCCGCCGCCGCCGCTCGCACCGTCCGACCACTGGAGCGTGGTGCCCGCCGACGCGACGCAGGAGGCCGCCGTCTCGATGGCGCGGACCGGGCGCAGCTTCATCATCCAGGGGCCGCCCGGCACCGGCAAGTCGCAGACCATCACCAACCTGATCGCCGATTATGCCGCGCGGGGCAAACGCGTGCTGTTCGTGTGCGAGAAACGCGCTGCGCTGGACGTCGTGTTCAACCGGCTGAAACAGGCCGGGCTCGATCGGTTGGCATGCCTGATCCACGATTCGCAGGAGGACAAGAAGAGCTTCGTCCTCGACCTGAAGGATTGCTACGAGCGCTGGAACAAGGCGGACGATGCGATCGATCATCATCGCGCCACCCGCGACCGAACGGTCGCCGCGCTGTCGCAGCATCTCGGCCGGATCGCGGCGTTCGATCGGGCAATGGCGCATCTGCCGACCGACTCGACCGTCACCCTGCGCGCGATGATCCGGCGTATCGTCGCTCTGCCCGAGCCGGTCGAGGCGGATCCTGCGACCCGCGAGCGGCTGCCGACACCCACGGAATGGGACGAGCATCGCGGATTGGCGGACCGTATCCACCGGACGATCGGCGACGCGTTCGGTCTCGACAGTCTCGCCGCGCACCCCTTCGCCAGACTGTCGCAGACGACCGTCGCGGACGAGCGATGCTATGCGCAGGTGTCGGCGATGGTCGCCGAGGGCGAGGAGCTGTTCGACCGGATCGATCCGATGCTGGAGGACGACGACACCCTGGTCTCGGGAGATACCAATCTGGCGGACGCGCTCGTGATGGTGCAGTCGGCATCGGCGGCGGTGCGGACGAACCTGGCGGGCCATCTCGATCTGCTCGACCCGACATCGGACGCGTCGCGTGATTTTCGCGATGCGAGCGCCCGGTGCGCCGCAGCCGCGGCCCATCACGCAGCAGCGACCGAAGCGGCGGGCCATTGGACCGATCCGCTCTCTCCCGCCGATGCCGACGCTGCGCTCGACCAGGCGCGTCGGCAGGAGCCGGGCCTCTTCAAGTTCCTGAGCGGCAGCTGGCGTCGGCTGAAGCAGACGATCCACGAACGCTACGACTTCTCGGCGCATGCCGTCGAACCCAGCATCACCGTCGTGCTCGAACGACTGGTGGCACGGCATGCCGCCGCTGCCGAAGACGTCGCCATGCGCACGGCGATGAACGCGCGGTTCGGAACCGACGATGCCGCAGCGCTGGCCGCACTGCGCGACAGCTGGTCCGACGATGCCGCGTCGGTGCTCGTCCGCCGCCTGATCGCGCATTCCCAGAGTGCCGCGGATCCAGCCGCGACCCTCGTCCGCGAAGCCCGCGCGACCACCGCCATCGAGGCGCTCGCCGCGCTCTGCGAGCGCCATCTCGTCGATCCCCAGGCCATGGCCCTGAGTGCGCTGGCCGAGGCGATGCGCGACATGCGCGAAGGCCTGGACGACCTGCCCGACCTACTGCCGCTGCTGCGCGCCGCGGATCAGGCGGGGCCGCGGATCGCCTTTGCCTTGAGGACGGTGGCGCTCGATCCGGCGCGGATCGAGGCACTGGTGCTCGACGAGGCGATCACCCGCGCGTTGCGGGCCGAGCCGGCTTTGCACCGGTTCGATGCCGCGGAACTTGCGTCGAGCGCACGCCGTGCCGCGCGCGCCGGCGATATCCTCCAGGACGACAACGCCGCCTGCATCCGCGCCACCGCGCAGCGCAAGTTCCGCGATCACGTCCGCCAGTCGACGCTGTCGGTGACGCAGCTCGACGGCGCCGGGCGCGAGGCGAAGAAGATCTATTCGACCGGGCGGCGCGAACTGGAGCATGAGTTCGGCAAGACCATGCGCTATCGCTCGATCCGCGACCTGTCGGACGACGAGACCGGCGTGGTGGTCAACGACCTGAAGCCGGTATGGCTGATGAGTCCGCTTTCGGTATCGGACACGCTACCGCTCCAGGCCGACCTGTTCGACGTCGTGATCTTCGACGAAGCCAGCCAGATCCCGATCGAGGAGGCGGTGCCCGCGCTCAGCCGCGCGCCGCAGATCGTCGTCGTCGGCGACGAGATGCAGTTGCCGCCGACCAGCTTCTTCGCCGCCGCGCGCGACGAGGACGAGATGCAGGTGACTGCCGAGGAGGACGGCCAGACGATGGCGATCCTGCTCGATGCCGCCAGTCTGCTCGCCCAGGCGGCGCGAAGCCTGCCCGCGACCTTGCTCGCCTGGCATTATCGTAGTCGATCCGAGGCGCTGATCAGCTTCTCCAACGCGGCATTCTACGACGGCCGGCTCGTCACCATTCCCGACCGGACGATCGCCGAGACCGGTGCGGCGCCGACAGCGGTGCGATCGGACGACGACGGCGCTTCGGTGGAGAGCGTCGATCGACTGCTGGCGCGCGCGATCAGTTATCATCCGGTCGCCGACGGGCTGTACGACAAACGCGCGAACCTTCCCGAGGCGCGATTGATCGCGGCGATGGTCCGCGATCTGCTCGGCCGCGAAACCGGTCTGAGCATCGGCATCGTCGCTTTTTCCGAAGCGCAGCAGACCGAAATCGAAAATGCGCTCGATGCGCTCGCCGGGGAGGATCCCGCGTTCGCCGTGCTGCTGGAGGCGGAATATGTCCGCGAAGACGACGGCCAGGTGAACGGCCTGTTCGTCAAGAATCTCGAGAACGTGCAGGGCGACGAGCGCGACGTGATCCTGCTGAGCATTTGCTACGCACCCGATCGCGCCGGCCGGATGGCGATGAATTTCGGTCCGATCAACCAGCGCGGCGGCGAAAAGCGCCTCAACGTCATCTTCAGCCGCGCGCGCCATCACATGGCGATCGTGTCCACCATCCGCGCCGAGGCGATCACGAACACGCACAATGACGGCGCCCGCGCGCTGCGCACGTTCCTGTCGTTCGCCGAAGCGCAGGCACGCGGCGATGGACCGCACGGCCAAACCATCCTCGCCACGCTCAATCCCGAAGCGCAGCGCGTCTTCTCCCGAACGCCAGCGCCGGACCCGCTGCGCGACGCACTGGCCGCGGCGCTGCGCGCGCGCGGTCATGTCGTCATGGAGTATGTCGGCAGCGCCAGCTTCCGTTGCGACCTCGCGATCGTCGCTCCCGATGGCAAGAGCCACGCGCTCGCCATCCTGCTCGACGGAGACGCCGGCGACGCGATCGCCGATCGCTACGTGTTCCAGCCGACGATCCTGCGTCGCTTCGGCTGGCGGGTGATCGATATTCCCTCGCATGCCTGGTTACGCCAGCCCGCCACGGTGATCGCACAAATCGAAGCGGCGTTGCGTGGCGATGGAAACGCAATCGACGACGACCCGTTCGAGCAGGGATCGGCGTTGCCGCCGCCCGTCGCACCCGTGACGTCGCCAACACCGGATGAGTCCGCACCCGATACGTCCTCAGCGGATGCCGCTGGCTTTGCCACGTTCGAATTCACGCAAGGATCGTCCGACAAGTTCTGGAAGATCGCGGTGAACGGCGCCGACGTCACCGTCGTCTACGGCCGTCGCGGCACCAGGGGCAGTTCGGTCGTCAAGACCTACGAGACGCCCGAACGCGCGGCGCGGGGGGCGAACAAACTTACACTGGAAAAGACCCGAAAGGGGTATGTCGAGACGGCGTAATTGAGACCATAGAGTCTGGATTTTTGTGCCAGCTATCAGTCCGTCTCGAACAGCTTGATCCTGCATAAATGTCGCAGGAGCGAACGCGAAATTGCGAGACTCGCCCATTCGCTGTCTGCTTGATTTCGCGCATGTGCGCCGATCGTTGCACCTGAACGAGCGTCCGGAGTTGGGATTGGCGTTCGGACCGCTAGATGTCCGACTGTCGGTCCGCAAACCCTTCGTCTGTTGCACGGACTTCGCCCGATAGAGAGCCTGTCGGCGAACCCCATATCATGCAGGCACTCCTTGCGCTGCCGGCAGAGCGGCAATGTCAGACGATTCAGACCAGAGATTGATGCCGCCGTCGTTGGCGGCCTTGTCGATGGCAGCGAGTTCGTCGACGGAGAAATCGAGCATCTTTATCGAGTCCAGCGAGTCGTCGAGCTGTTCGACCGTGCGTGCGCCGATCAGCGCCGAGGTGACCCGCGGGTCGCGCAAGACCCACGCTAGCGCCATCTGCGCGAGCGTTTGTCCGCGCTCACCTGCGATCTCGTTCAGGGTACGAATGGCAGCGAGGTTTTGATCTGTGAGCAAGGTCTGCGACAGCGATCCGCCTCGGGTGGCTCGGGCATCCTGCGGTACGCCGTTCAGATACTTGTTCGTCAGCATGCCCTGCGCCAACGGCGAGAAGGCAATGCAGCCGACGCCCAGTTCCTCCAACGTGGCCAGTAGTTCCCGTTCGATCCACCGGTTCAGGATCGAATAGCTGGGTTGGTGGATGAACAGCGGCACCTTTTCATCAGTCAGGATCTTGGCCGCTCGGCGGGTCAGCCCAGGCTCGTAGGAGGAGATGCCCACGTAGAGTGCCTTGCCCTGTCGATGGAGCTGCACCAGCGCGCCCATCGTCTCTTCGAGCGGGGTCGCGGGATCCACCCGGTGCGAATAGAAGATGTCGACATAATCGAGTCCCATCCGTTTGAGGCTCTGGTCGCAACTCGCAATCAGGTATTTTTTGGAGGAGCCGACATCGCCGTACGGCCCGGGCCACATGTCCCACCCGGCCTTGGTCGAGATGATGAGTTCGTCGCGGTGGGCAGCGAAATCAGCTGCGAGGACGCGTCCGAAATTCTCCTCCGCCGAACCATATGGGGGGCCGTAGTTGTTGGCGAGATCGAAGTGGGTCACGCCACGATCGAACGCCCGGCGCAGGATGGCCCGTCCCGTCTCGAACACATCGTTTCCGCCGAAGTTCTGCCACAGGCCAAGGCTGATTGCCGGCAACCTCAGCCCGCTGCGGCCGGTGCGTCGATACGGCATGCCGCTTTCATACCGGAGCGGCGAGGCGACGTACGGGCGATCAAACGACATTGCTGTCTCCTTATGAACCGCTTTACCGCGCAACCCGCCAAACGTTAAGCCGCATAGAGCATTCCCCTTACCGAACTGCATCGATCGAACCGGGCAAATGCTTCCCGGTGCGGTGCAACCGCTATCGAGACGCCTCCGGGAAGGCAGCGAGCTTGTGCAGGTCGGACGGGTCGTGCTGAACGATGATTGTAGCGCCAATGTTCGACGCCAGCTTCTGCAAACGATCCATCGACGACAGGCTGTCGGCGCGCTGCGTGTTCCAGCTTGGCACGGCTGAAAGCGACCATTGCGCTTCCAGATGAACGACATCGCCGCTGAGGATGACAGGCCCGGCCTGCCGCAATCGCACGAGAAGCGCCGATGCGCCGGGCGTATGACCCGGCATGGAAAGCATGACCACCGAGCCATCGCCGAACACATCCCGATCTCCTTCGACCGGATCGACCTTGCCCTTCCCGGTCAACCATGGCGCAAGGAGGGCCGGTTCGGCACCGGCCGGCTTTCGGGTGGATCGCAATGCCGTCAAGTCCGCCGCGCCGATCAGCAACGTGGCTTTGGGAAAGGTTGCAGCCTGACCTGCATGATCGAAATGATAATGGCTCAGGCCAAGGCGTGTAATGTCGTCCGGCCGGATGCCCAACCGCGCTAGCTGAGTAGGAAGATCGATCGACAGGGTCGGACTGTTCGGCTGACCATCTATCGGCTTGCCGAGCAGCGTGGACGGCAACCCGGCGTCCCATAGCAACAATTCCGTGCCGTGACGGATGAGATAGCAGCCGTTGCTCAGGCGACGGGATTGCCCGTCGTAACCGCCGGTGTCGGACAGCGGAGCGGCATCGTTCATCTGAATCTGGCCGCAATCGAGACGCCAGATCATGACGTCCGCCTTGGGCGGAGCGGCTTGAGCCGCGGCGCTCAAGGCTAGCGACATGCTACCCGCCAAAAGGCGGGACCACAGGGAAACGTACATGGTCTTCTCCTCAGGAATGCCCCGAGAATGCCCGCTTGTAAGAAGCGTGATGCGCCGGCGACGCTCATGTTTGCGCCCGAAACGCTCACTTGCGCCTTGTATCGGTCGAATGACAGGTTGATGGCCGACCGATGTCGACCGCTACCGCCGATCAGAGATGTCTGCGCACCCAGTTATTGCGCCGCCTGGCTGGTCTGGGCGTGCCCGCCGGCACCTATGGCAGCGTACCGCATGGCGCGGATAGCGGGGTGCGTGTCTTCGGCTATTGCATCCAAGAGCGCGAACGCATCGCACGCGCCCGCATGGAGCATCCGGTGGTGGTCGTGGTGTTGATTTTCACTGAGAGTTGACCCGGAGTTTTCATCGAGAAGTGACCCGCGTCGAAGGGTTCATGTCATGCCCGCGGGGTTGCGGGTCAAGGTGAGGCTTTGTCCTTTTTCGGTTTGTCGGCCTCGGACCGGACGCGGAACCGGAAGCTGTCGTTGCCGGTCTCGACGATGTGGCAATGGTGGGTAAGGCGGTCGAGGAGCGCGGTTGTCATCTTGGCGTCGCCGAAGACGCCGGCCCATTCGCTGAAGCTGAGGTTCGTGGTGATGATGACGCTGGTCTGCTCGTAGAGTTTGCTGAGCAGGTGGAACAGCATGGCGCCGCCCGAGGAACTGAACGGCAGGTAGCCCAGCTCGTCGAGGACGACGAGATCGAGGCGAAGCAGGCGCTCGGCGAGCTGCCCGGCCTTGTTCATGGCTTTCTCCTGCTCGAGCGCGTTGACCAGGTCGACGGTGGCAAAAAACCGGACCTTCCGGCGCCGGTGCTCGATGGCCTGCACAGCGAGCGCGGTAGCGATGTGCGTCTTGCCGGTGCCGGGGCCACCAATCAGGACGACGTTATCGGCGCCGTCGATGAAATCGCCCTGATGGAGTTGGCGAACCATGGTCTCGTCGACTTCGGCGGAGGTAAAATCGAAGCCGGTCAGATCCTTGTACGCCGGCAGCTTTGCAGCCTTGATCTGGTAGGCGATGGATCTGACTTCGCGCTCCGCCATCTCGGCCTTGAGCAGCTGAGACAGGATGGGAACGGCCGCATCGAAGGCAGGCGCGCCTTGTTCGATGAGGTCGCCTACGGCCTGGGCCATGCCGTACATGCGAAGATCGCGCAGCATGACAACGACCGCGGCGCTGGCGGGATCATGACGCATGGCGCACCTCCTTCATAAGCGTGTCGTAGCGGCCGACATCGGCTTGGGGTTCACGTCGCAGGACGAGCGCCTGTGGGGCATCGATGGGCGTGACGCTGGCGGTCTTGCCATCGACCAGCCGATGCAGGATGTTGAGAATGTGGGTTTTAGTGGCGACGCCGGCCTCGAGCGCTAGTTCGACCGCGCACAGCACCGCTTGTTCGTCGTGCTGGAGCACCAGTGCCAGGATATCGACCATCTCCCGGTCGCCGCCCGCGTGCTTGAGCAATCGCTCGCGCAATTTCCGAAAGGCGTCGGGCAATTCGGTAAAGGGCGCACCATTTCGCATGGCACCCGGCTTGCGCTGAACCACCGCCAGATAATGCGCCAGTCGTAGATAGTCCGTCCTGGCGAGCTGTGCGCCCGGTCGATCACCCGGGCGTGCTCGCACACCCTGCGCCCTTCCGCGACCACGACGATGCGCTCAGGGTAGATCCGCAGGCTCACCGGCCGGTTCGCGAAGGAAGCCGGGACGCTGTAACGGTTGCGGTCGAAATGCACGAGGCAGGTCGGCGATACCCGCTTGGTATGTTCGACGAAGCCATCAAACGGGCGCCCCGGTTTCATCAGGTCCGCCACTTCTTGCGCCCATACCTCGGCAACGGTGCCGGGAAGGTTGCCGTGCGGAATCTGTGCCCACTGTGCGATACACTGCTCTTCCAGCCATGCGTTGAGCGCAGCAATGTCGGAAAGTTCGGGCAGTCGCTGCCACAGCCGGCGACGCGCATCCTGGACGTTCTTCTCAACCTGACCTTTCTCCCAGCCCGATGCCGGATTGCAGAATTCGGGTTCGAACAAATAGTGGCTCGCCATCGCCGCGAACCGCGCGTTGACCTGCCGCGCCTTGCCCGTGCCGATACGGTCGACCGCGGTCTTCATGTTGTCGTAGATCCCGCGCCGCGGCACTCCGCCCAGCACCCGAAAGGCATGCTGGTGCGCATCGAACAGCATCTCGTGGGTCTGGAGCGGATACGCTCGCACGATGAACGCCCGGCTGTGCGACAGCTTGGTGTGCGCTGCCTGCAGCTTCACCCGTTCGCCGCCCAGGATGGCCCAGTCCTCGCTCCAGTCGAATTGAAAGGCTTCGCCGGGCATGAACACCAGCGGCACGAACGTGCCCCGGCCCGTCGTCTGCTCCTGGACCTGACGGTCGGCCTTCCACGCCCGGATGAAGGCCGCTACCCGACTGTAGGACCCGTCATAGCCCAGCACGACCAGGTCGGTATGGATCTGCTTGCCCGTACGCCGTTGCTTGCGCGATTTGCCAGCTTCCGTCTTCAACCATCCCGATAGCCGGTCGGCGAACGGATCCAACTTGCTCGGCCGGTCGACCACTTCGAACTTCGGCTCCACCGCGTCCGACCGCAGGTATTTGCGGATCGTGTTACGCGACAGCCCCGTACGTCGGGTTATCTCCCTGATCGACATCCCGTCCCGGAATGCCCAGCGCCGGATCACGCTCAGTAACGCCATGTCTATCACTCCTTGATCCCCCGACAGCCTGCCGGGGTGAGGTTGAGACACGGGTCACTTCTCGGTGGAAATTTATGCCTTCTCCGGGTTGGACTTGCTTCAGAAAAGTGGAGAGTTTTCCTGAGATGAAAGGTGAACTCGATGACGAAGCAGCGACGATTTACGAAGGAATTCGAGGACGAGGCGGTCCGGCTGGTGGCGACCAGCGGGCGTACGCAGCGTGCGGTGGCGGAGGATCTGGGCGTTGGCCTGTCTACGCTGGTACGCTGGATCGGCCGTCGTCGTGATCGATTGATGGAGATGCCCGGCGAGGCGCCGCAGGCAGATATGGCTGCCGAGTTGAAGCACCTTCGGCGGGAGAACGAGATCCTCCGACAAGAGCGCGACATACTGAAGCGGGCGACCGCTTTTTTCGCCCGGGAGGGAAGTCGATGAGGTTCGCGCTCGTCGATCAGGCGAAGAAGGATTTCCCCGTACACCGCCTTTGCCAAGTGCTCGGCATCAGCCCGAGCGGCTATTTCGCGTGGAAAGATCGACCTGCCAGTCGGCGTCAACGCGACGATATGGTGATGCTGGCGCATGTCCGTTCTGCGTTCGCGCTGTCGAACGGCACCTATGGCAGCCCGCGTATGACACGCGAGTTGCAGGATGATGGCTTCGCCATCGGACGCAGGCGCACGGCGCGACTGATGCGTGAGAACGGCCTACGGGGCCGGCAGAAACGCCGGTTCAAACGAACGACCGACAGCGAGCACAGCTGGCCGATCGCACCGAATATCATCGACCAGGATTTTACTGCAACGGCACCCAACCAGAAGTGGGGCGTGGACATCTCGTATGTCTGGACGCGGGAGGGATGGCTCTATCTGGCCGTGGTCATCGACCTCTTCTCCCGACGTGTGATCGGTTGGGCCGTCGGCGACCGGCTGCACCGTGATCTGGCGCTCGCCGCGCTGCGCAAGGCCCTCGTCATGCGGCGTCCGCCTGAAGGGCTCATCCATCACTCGGACCGCGGCAGTCAATATTGTTCGGTGGATTACCAGGCCGAGCTGCGCCGCCACGGCATCCGTATCTCCATGTCGGGAAAGGGAAATTGCTACGATAATGCGATGGTCGAGACGTTCTTCAAGACGATCAAATCCGAGCTCGTCTGGCGCACCGTCTTCTATACCCGCGACGAAGCCGCACAGGCCATTGCCCGCTATATCGACGGCTTCTACAACCCCGTCCGGCGCCACTCCGCGCTCGACTACATCAGCCCCGCCCAGTTCGAACGAACTGCGTCACGCTGAGCAAATGCCTCTCCACTTTATCGGGGCAAGTCCACATCAGCTCTCAGTGGAAATCAACACGATAGTCCCCGGTGATGCTGTCATAGGTCGAGTTGGGTACGTCCTTGACGAATTTGGGCCACAACTCCTTCTTCACGCGCGCCCAGTCGACCCACGGAAACGATTGCGGCGCACCGACCGGGACATAGCCGGGATCGTACAGATAGCCGTTCATCGCCTGACCGAGCTTGTATTCGGTCATGTCGACGTTGCGCGCCAGTTCCAGGTTGCGGAACTCGATACCCGTGACGAACCCGAAGCCACGATCCTCCGGCTCGGCGTTCCAGCCATAATCAACGCGCGCAGTCGCCAGCCCTTCGTTCGCCATGCGGTAGGTCGTCTGCGCGGTGCTGAGCTTGTAGGGTGATCCGAGCACGAGGCCCGGCTTGTTGATCCCGGTGACGTAAGGCAGCCCGCCAGTGCCGTCATTGCCTGCCGCCCAGTCGAGCGAAAGCCCGGTCGGATACGCGCGAACGCCGATATAGGGTTGCGTATTGTCGTACCGGGCGCGGGTGTAACCGCCGCGAATGCGGAGCGTCGAGCGGTCGTCGTGCCATTCGACATTGCCGATCGCGCCGACCGTCGCCTTGTTCCAGGTGTCGTAGCGATAGCGTGAATAGAGGCTGTTGATGTCCGATCCGCCGCCCTCCGCGGTCAGGTCGCTGACACTGTTCTTGGTGTAGTAATCGTTCTTGTTCATCGTCGAGGATTCCCACTGACGATAATTGAACCCCAGCAGCGACGCATAAATGGCGGTCCCGAGCGGGCGCCATTCGAACTTGGCCGAACTGCCTGCGGTCTGGAGGCGGTTGGTGTAGCTGCCATAGCTATGGTTGTACGGCACCGCGATGCCGTTCCAGGCGGGATCGTCGGGACCGGCCAGCTTCTTGCCGGCGTCGTCGAAGTAATATTTGGTGTCCTGCCACCATTTGCGCGAGTTGCGGATGCGGTTCTCGTAGCGCGCAGACAGGACCACGCCGAACTGGTCGCCGGCGCCGAACTTGTCCGCGAACACCATCTTGCCACCGGCGCCGAAATGCGGCGTGCTGCCGTTGCCGGCGTTGCTGCCGCCATCGCCCTTGAACGACGAATAGATGCCATAGCCGTCGACCATGAAATAGCGGCGCTTGAGGGCAAACGCGCTGCGCGTGACGATGTCGACGATCCCCCCGATCGCCGCACCGTCCTGTTCGGCGGTAAACGTCTTGTAGACATCGTTATGGAACGCAAGCTCCGACGGAATCTGCTGCAAATTGACCTTGCGCGAGCCTTCGCCGTCGTTGCCGATCGTCGCGAGGGTGATCCCGTCGATCGTGGTCTGGTTGAGATCGGGCGAGATGCCCCGGATGCTGACGAACCGCGGCGCATCGCCATCCTCGATCGCGCTGATACCGGGCAGCAGGATCAACTGGCCTGCAACGCTGCCGTCGGCGGACAGCGTCTCGAGGTCGTCGAACACGATCGAGTCACGTACCGACGTCGATTGCTCCTTGTCCGAGCGGATCGCGCGATCGCCCATGACGATGATGTCGGACTTTGTCTGATCGGGATCAGCGGTCGGGTCTTCGGCGTTAGCGGCACTAGCTAAGAACAACAGCGGCAGTGCACAGGCCGCGGACGCGACCAACCGGACGCGTCTGGCGGGCGAAAGGAACAACATTGGGCCAGCATCTCCGAAAGGGGCGGGCAGAGAGGCTTGCCGAGAACGGAAAGGCTGGCCCTACCCATTGTGAGACCAATCTGCGGTCTGGAGCGCCTCGCCTATGATAGCGACGCTACAAAACCGCGTCAGTTATACTGACCTTTTAAGACAGTCGGCACTATTCAGGCGCACTGTTCGGCCGCGTATCAAAGCTGTTTGGTACTGAGTTAGGTCCGTATTCAGCAGCGCGCCCTAGGGTCAGGACTCATTGATCATAGCCAAAAGATGACGGTGGCAGCGAGGGCGACGGCGGAGAAGAAGACGGTAGGGCAACGGTCGTAGCGGCTGGCAACGCGGCACCAGTCCTTCAGGCGCCCGAACATGATCTCCCCGAACATGATATCAATGCGGCCGCGCTGCCTTTAGCGACGCTTGTCGTATCTGACGGGTGCGAGCCGCGATGTCAGACCTGCGATGCATGGTTCTATGCCCTTGGCTTGCAGAGCGTCCCTAAACCAATCGGTGTCATAGGCACGATCGCCGAGCAGCCGTTGTGCCTTTGGCAGATCGTTCAGCAGCGCGGCTGCACCGGTATAGTCGCTGACCTGCCCGGCAGTCATGAAGAAGCTGAGCGGTCGCTGGTTCGCGCCGCCGACCGCGTGCAGCTTGATATTCATGCCGCCTTTTGTGCGGCCAATCAGGCGCCAGAGGTCCTCTTCTTTTCCCGCAGGCTGAACGCCGTTTGGTGCGCCTGCAGGTAGGTCGCATCGATCATGATGGTCTTGGACTGGGCGTCCGCAGCCGCCAGGCCCTGCGTCATGCGTCATGCGCACGAACACGCCCCTCTCGCCCCACCGCTTCCAACGGACGTAGAGCGTTTTGTGCGGTCCATGAGCGCTGGGCGGGTCTCACCATCGGAGCCCATTACAATTGACGTAACCGATGCCGCTCAACACCCGCCGATCATCGACCCGAGGCTTGCCGTAGCTCTTCGGAAAGTACAGCTGCAAGCGCGCCATCCGCTTATCGGTCAGCCAATGCGGGTAGGTCATCCCAAATCTGCTTGCGGCGCCTGAATCAGAACAGGTCTCTTAGATCAATGGGTCCTGACCCTAGCTGCGAACCTCGGCCCCCCCGAATACGACCTGATTTCGTACCGTTGGCTCGAACAGGCCGTAAAGGAACGGCTGGTTGCCGCTGCTCGCGTCGTCGAGCGCGGCGCGTTGCTCCGGCGGCAGATGCAGATCGAGCGCCGCAACGTTGTCGGTGACCTGTTCGGCCCGGCTTACGCCCATCAATGTGGATGCGACGCCAGGCCGGCCGACCACCCATGCCAGGGCAACGCGCGCGGGCGTCTCGCCGAGTTCTCCGGCGACGCGCTTGAGCACGTCGAGAATGCGCCAGTTCCGGTCGGTGAATAGCGTGTCCCCAAACGGGTTGTCGCCGTCGAGCCGCTTGTCATCCTCGGACCGCGTCGTTGCCGACGTAGCGCCGCGATTGGGAACGCCACCCTGCCGCCGCGGGGCTGCCTCGACCGTGGCGCGATCATATTTGCCGGTCAGCAGCCCATAGGCGAGGGGGCTCCACGGTACGAGGCCCAACCCAGCCGATCGCGCGAGCGGAACATGCTCGTTCTCCACGCCACGCTCGACCAACGAATAAAAATACTGGAGCCCGATCGGCCCCGGATGGCCCTGCGCCCGTGCCAGCGTCGCGAGTTCGGCGACATACCAGGCAGGCGTGTTGGATACACCCCAATAGCGGATCTTGCCCGCTGCGATCAGGGCGGTCATCGTTCGCAGCACTTCTTCGGCCGGGGTTATCCCGTCCCACACATGCAGCCAGTAAAGATCAATGAAATCCGTCCGCAGGCGGCGCAGCGAACCGTCGACTGCCGCCAGGATGTGTCGGGCGCCGTTACCCCCGGCATGGAGGCCGCGCCCGGTCGCAAAGCCGGATTTGGTCGCGATCACGGTCCGGTCGCGGAGCGCGCGTTCGGTAACGAAGGCGCCGACCATCTCCTCTGATCGTCCGCCTGCATAGACGTCGGCGGTATCGATGAAATTACCCCCGAGTTCGGTGTAGCGATCGAACACCGCACGGCTGCCGGCTTCGTCCAGCCCCCAGCGCGGCGTGCCGAAGGTCATCGTGCCGAGCGCCAGCGGGCTGACGAGGAGTCCAGAGCGGCCAAGCGGGCGGTAGGTTTCGAGGGTCATAAAGAAGCGTCCTGCACTGTGTCCTGTCCAAGATGGACGACATGTGCCCGCGGGATTAGAGGGGTTGCGGCGCATGGGTCGCTGAAGGATATTCAGCAATGGATCGCGATCTTTGGTCGGGGCTCGCGGTGTTCGCAGCGATCGTCGAGGCGGGCAGCTTCGCGCGGGCGGCAACGCGTCTCGGTCTGTCGGCATCCGCGCTGAGCCATGCGATGCGATCGCTCGAAACGAAGATCGGCGTCCGCTTACTCGACCGGACGACGCGCTCGCTGGCGCCGACCCCGGCGGGGGAAGCGCTGCTGCTCCGTCTGAAACCCGCGATCGACTCGGTGGAGGCGGCGCTGGGCGACCTGGACGGCGATCGCGGGCGGCCCGTCGGGCGCATCCGGGTCAGCGCGCATCGCCCTGCCGCGCTTTACGCGATCCTGCCGCGCCTAGCCGATTTCGCCCGCGCTTATCCTGGGGTCGCCGTCGAACTTGTCGTCGAGGACGGCCTCGTCGATATCGTCGCCGACCGGTTCGACTGCGGTGTGCAGCATGCGATGACGTTGCAGGCGGACATGATCTCGGTCCCCATCAGCGGCCCGGTTCCCCTCGTCTACGTCGCCTCGCCGATCTACCTTGCCGGTCGCCTCCCGCCCGCTGCACCGGACGATCTCGAGGCACACCGTTGCCTGTGTTACCGGCATACCTCGTCGGGCATCGTTCACCGTTGGGAGTTCGAGCGCGACGGACGTGCGTTCGAGCGCGCGATCCGTGGCGACTTCGTCACGAACGACGTCGACGTGATGCGTGACGCCGCGGTAGGCGGGCTCGGTATCGCCTGTCTGCCGCTACCGCATGCCGAGCGGCAACTGGCCGATGGTACGCTCGTCGAGGTGCTCGCCGGCTGGGCGACGACCCTGCCGCCGAACCACCTCTATTATCCGAGCCGACGCCAGCCGACCGTCGCGTTCCGGGCCTTCGTCGACGCCATGCGCTTTTGATCCTTGCTTGAGATGAAGTCGTCGTAGCCGCCGATCGCCTGCTCAGTCGGTGAAACCGTGATGTCAGATCAGCATCGACTATGAATGGACCTCCGGAGTCCGGAAGACGGATCACAAGCTCGAGCCGCGCCTTCTGCTTCCTTGCCGATTTTGATTGCCCGCCGCCCGCCCCGCAGCGCTATGCAATCAAACGATGATTTCGCTTCAATGCACCGCGCCGTTGCGCTCGTTGATAAGGCGCTGATCGAACAGTGCCAAATATTTGGTAGCGTAGGTGCGGCATGCCGACGGGTCGATAAACGGACTCAGGGTTTTGCCGGCCGCTAAGGCGTGTGCCTTGCGTTCCCCGTCTGATCGGTCGGGATGCGCCGTAAGAAGCACGTCGCATGGCATGGTGCGGAAGGTCGCGAAGCTGTGGCGAAACGCGGCGACTGCGCGCGAATGGTCAGGCGCGGAAAACCGATAACCGGGGCCGCCAACGGAGTTGAGGCTCGAGGCGAAGACAATCGTGCGGCATTGTCGGGCTTCGCATTAACGCCACGTCCGGCTCATGCTGCCCAGCGTATGGCCCGGCGTCGCTCGGCCGGTCACTTCCGTCGCGCCGAGCCGAAGCTTCGTTCCGTCGGCGATTCCCCGAACGCGCGGCAGCGCAGGGTAGGCGACGCCGTATGCGATCTGCGGATCGTCGGCGGCGGGTTGCCCGCGACGCAAAATCTCGGCGGTCGGGATGCTCGCAATCACGGTTGCGCCGCTATCGCGCGTGAGTGCGGCGATCCCGCCGGCGTGGTCGAAATGCCCCTCGGTTGCGAGAATCAGCGTCACATCCTGCACCCGGAAGCCGAGCCGGCGGATGTTAGCCTCGATTGCATGGACCGCTTGCGGCACGGCGCCATCGATCAGTATCAGACCCGCGTCGGTGCGGATCAGCCCGACATTGAGACCCTGAAACCCGACCAGATAGGTATTGCCGTATAGCCGCAGTGGCGCTTGAGCGCCCAGCCACTTCGCGGCGTCTGCAGGCAGGATCGGCCGCAGCAACGGATCATCTTGCGCAGGCGACGCTCCGCCAGCGCTCGCCAACGTCACAGCGACAAGCGCGGTAGAGAGTAATTCCCTTATGGTCACGACGCTCTCTCCACAAGTAGGCGCGTCTCGTGGCGGCCCGAACGACGGTCGCACAACGCATCATGTCTCGACACAGGTATGAGCTGAAGTCTTTGGAAGGCATAAATCGTGCTCCCGCCCACTGACCTGCGCGCGTTCGATGCGGCTGCCAGACACCTGAACTTCATGCGCGCAGCGATCGAGTAGGATTTACGGTAGCAGGTAGGCGTGGACTTGCTTCAGAAAAGTGGAGAGTTTTCCTGAGATGAAAGGTGAACTCGATGACGAAGCAGCGACGATTTACGAAGGAATTCGAGGACGAGGCGGTCCGGCTGGTGGCGACCAGCGGGCGTACGCAGCGTGCGGTGGCGGAGGATCTGGGCGTTGGCCTGTCTACGCTGGTACGCTGGATCGGCCGTCGTCGTGATCGATTGATGGAGATGCCCGGCGAGGCGCCGCAGGCAGATATGGCTGCCGAGTTGAAGCACCTTCGGCGGGAGAACGAGATCCTCCGACAAGAGCGCGACATACTGAAGCGGGCGACCGCTTTTTTCGCCCGGGAGGGAAGTCGATGAGGTTCGCGCTCGTCGATCAGGCGAAGAAGGATTTCCCCGTACACCGCCTTTGCCAAGTGCTCGGCATCAGCCCGAGCGGCTATTTCGCGTGGAAAGATCGACCTGCCAGTCGGCGTCAACGCGACGATATGGTGATGCTGGCGCATGTCCGTTCTGCGTTCGCGCTGTCGAACGGCACCTATGGCAGCCCGCGTATGACACGCGAGTTGCAGGATGATGGCTTCGCCATCGGACGCAGGCGCACGGCGCGACTGATGCGTGAGAACGGCCTACGGGGCCGGCAGAAACGCCGGTTCAAACGAACGACCGACAGCGAGCACAGCTGGCCGATCGCACCGAATATCATCGACCAGGATTTTACTGCAACGGCACCCAACCAGAAGTGGGGCGTGGACATCTCGTATGTCTGGACGCGGGAGGGATGGCTCTATCTGGCCGTGGTCATCGACCTCTTCTCCCGACGTGTGATCGGTTGGGCCGTCGGCGACCGGCTGCACCGTGATCTGGCGCTCGCCGCGCTGCGCAAGGCCCTCGTCATGCGGCGTCCGCCTGAAGGGCTCATCCATCACTCGGACCGCGGCAGTCAATATTGTTCGGTGGATTACCAGGCCGAGCTGCGCCGCCACGGCATCCGTATCTCCATGTCGGGAAAGGGAAATTGCTACGATAATGCGATGGTCGAGACGTTCTTCAAGACGATCAAATCCGAGCTCGTCTGGCGCACCGTCTTCTATACCCGCGACGAAGCCGCACAGGCCATTGCCCGCTATATCGACGGCTTCTACAACCCCGTCCGGCGCCACTCCGCGCTCGACTACATCAGCCCCGCCCAGTTCGAACGAACTGCGTCACGCTGAGCAAATGCCTCTCCACTTTATCGGGGCAAGTCCAGCGTAAGCCACAAAGAACGAGATTGTCATGGTGGCAAGCACGATGCCAATTCCGATCCAACCATTGAGAGGTGGCTTTTTCGAGATGCTGCCTTCGCGAAATGGCTTTGTCATGCAGCGCCTTTAGCTTCTAGCGGTTCCGGGCGAAACCCGAGATGCTTGTCACCGGCTAGTCCATGGTTTGCGCGAGGCAACCGGACGCCGCGCCTCACTTCACGCCGACAAAACTCGCAGCACCCAGTTCAAGCCAGAATCCACCTTAACGGTCGTCCGAAGGCGGGAGAGGCGAGAGGGCTTGGGAACGTCGGTTTGTGGGTCTGGTCAGACGAGGACCGTAAGGACACGGAGGCGGTCACCGAAGCTGACTGTCCTTGCTGCCTCGCCGATTGAATGCTGCGGCCAGCGGCCGGTCGCGGCCGCTCTGGCACGCTACGCAGGTGCGTACCCCAGGCACCGCACGGCGTCGACCCTCGGGGATGTCATCGCCACAGATTGCACAGAATGGTTCACTCGTTCCGCTTGGCATGCTTGCTCGTGCCGCGAGCACTGCGTCTGCCACTGAATCGTCGATCTGATCCTGAACCGCGCCATCGCGCGTCCAACCGCCAGCCATATGCTTCTCCTTACCAGATTCATATGGGGAGCGCAGAGCCCCGATGCCATCGCCAGTGCGTAATTGACGACGTCGCGGCCGCGCAGTTTGCTACCCATTGCGACGTCAAATAGTTCTCGGCCCCGGAAACGCGTGTACCGGTCAAGCCAGAACCGAATAGCCCAAACCTGCTGCGGTCTCAGGGTGCTTTGCATCCCGCGCACGGTCTTCATTCCGGGGGCGGAGTTCGTGAAAAGCGGGATTTGACGACGAACGCCCATCGCATATCCGCACCGGGTCGCGTTAACACGCCAGCGGACATCGAAGATCGTCAAAGTAGCCGTTTCCAGCGATCGTCGGCGACGATGCCGGTGAACTAGCGGTAGAGAGCTCAATGGGTAACTACCCGCCGGCGACCACCGTATCGGCCGGCTGGAGATGGGTAACGACAATGCCGGCTAATCTCGTCACGAAACGAACGTCGGTCAGGGCAAGGCATCCGCATCCTATGTTAGTGTTCTTACCAAGATGGCCAAGCGACCAAAGTTGGGAGCAGGATGTAAGTCGCGAACGTCCTTCTGCGGGTCAGCGCCGCTCCCGAGCGCTGCGTCTCGGCCGCTGGCGACGACCGCTAACACGGTCTTGAGGCCTCGCGCAGAAGTGCGTTGAACGTTTCCGCCCAATTTTATACGAGCACCGGATTGGTGACTTCGGTAGCCTTGTGCCCGCCAACCCCGCGCCCAGCAGCACCATAAAGGTCGATCGTCAGGAATTTTGAGTTGCAATGAATTATCGCCATTCCTTCCATGCCGGCAACAGCGCCGATGTCGTAAAGCACAGCCTATTGATCGCCCTCGTACGGGCCTTGCAGCAAAAACCGGGCGCGCTGACGCTGATCGACACGCATGCCGGCTGCGGGCTGTACGACCTTGGCGGCGAGGATGCCCAACGGACCGGCGAGTCCATGCAGGGCGTGCTGCTGGCCTTTGCTGACCCGAACCCCTTGCTGAATGACTACCGCGGCGCCGTCCAGACGGTGAATGCCGGCGCCGAGCCGCGTTTCTACCCTGGCTCGCCGCGGATCCTGGCGCAGCTTCTGCGTCCGCAGGATTTGCTGATCCTGAACGAGAAACATCCCGAGGACGCCTATACCCTGCGCGGCGCGATGCGCGGCACATCCGCTGCCGTGCATGAGCGCGACGCCTACGAGCTTTGGCTGGCGATGCTGCCGCCCCGAACCGCACGCGGCGTGGTGGTGGTCGACCCGCCGTATGAGCAGCTGGACGAACGCGCACGGATCACAACCACCCTTGCTGCTGCGCACCGCAAATGGGCGCATGGCGCAACGGTGATCTGGTACCCGCTGAAAGACCGCGCCACGCATTGGCAGTGGAAGGATCAGTTGCGCAAACTCGGCATTCCGAAATTGCTGTCGGTAGAGCATTGGTTGTACGATCGCGATCAGCCTGGAGTCTATAATGGCGCGGGTCTTTTTATCGTTAATCCACCTTACGCCTTCATGCAGGCGCTACCGCCTCTGCTGGAAGCTCTGCGCGCCGTGCTGGCGCCCGAGGGGCATAGGGGCGAGATCACGACCGAGTGGTTGAACGCTTGAAGTAAACCCTCATCGACGCACGCCCATATTGCATACGCTGGCAATCCCGGCCTAGGTTTCGCCATGGACAACACCGCATCGCAGTTCGACCTTCTGAGGCAACTCCGCGCGTTGATCGCGCAACGCAACGAAGCGGCGGAGGCGTTCGAGATATTCAAGCAGGATGCCGTACTGGCGCCGACTACCGAATTGGGAGAGGGCGGCGTTTCCTCCGATGATGCTGCGGCCGTGGCGGCAGAGGAAGTCGACACGTTCAAGGCTCAGACCGAAGGCTTGTTGGTAAGCGCAACCGACGATGAAGTTCTCGCCGCGTATCAGCAGACCGAGGGTGGGGTAGGCGATCTCGCTGCCGAAGCGCTCCGTGATGAGATGCGGCGTCGGAACCTCGACGAATAAACCAACCGGCACTAAGCAAATGAAGGGGCAGGTGACCAAGCGCCACGAATGCCCGTGGCATGCGAAGCCGTCATGCCGGGCTCACCGTCTGAATAACGTCGAACCCCTCGAAGCGTGGTGGGCCCAGGTAGAGCGGCTTGTGGTCGCCAGCGCCTCGATGGGCAGCGCGAAACGCTTCCGACCGAGTCCAGGCCTCAAAGTCCTCTCGCGAACGCCAGATCGTATGCGAGGAGTAGAGGATGTGGTCCTCGGCTGCCGGTCCGCGCAGCATATGGAATTCGATGAAGCCTGGTACGTCGGCAAGATGCGAGTCGCGCGACAACCAAACGTTCTCGAACGACGCCTCTCCGCCAGGAAGTACCTGGAAGCGGTTCATGGCAATGAACATGGGTATCACTCCTCGGTAAAGGTCGGCGGAGTGGGCCGAAGCTTGCGGCTTTCCATCATGTCGTACTGTACCTGCTCCGGCGCGCAGGACCAGAGCATCGGCTGGTAATCGGGCTGAGCAAGTTCGTCGCCGTCGACCAGTTCCATCCACAGGCCCATCTCACGCCTGCCGAGCAGCTGCCGAATGCCATCATCCAGCATGACGATCTCGCCGTCCGGGTAGGTCTCGATCGGTTCCCAGTTCGGCTCCCAAACGGTACCGGCCGCATCCCGCTCGGGGTGGTGGAATGCCTCACCCGTCACCTGCGCATTTCCGGCCTCAGCAGCGTGAAGGTCGACACTTGAGAAATCCTCACTTACGGCACGGTCGGCCGGAAGTCGGTTGCCAAAGTCTGTACCAAGCGTATCGCCAGTCATACGGTTCGTTCCTTCTTTTGACCGGTGAGCAGGTAACGAACGCCGCCCTCGATCATCGCAGACAGCCTGAACGCCAGAGCGATGCGACATGATCCCTGGCTAGACCCGACCGATCACGGTTGCCGTTCGCGGCGCTAGAGGCATCATTTCTGCAGGGCGACGTGGCGGTATTTCTCAAGATCGCAACTTCATAAACTCCAGCCACGGCAACGACGGATTGCCATAGCCAAGGCGGCGCACTGAGTTTCGTGTAACGAGCAGTCAGTTGGTCGCACGGCGCGTCGTTACGTTTGCATCGCCTCGACGTTATCGAGGACCCGGCGAAGCAGCCCGACGAGCGTCGTGACCTCTTCCTCCGACAGGCCTCGGGTCATCCCGGCATTGCCCTCGCGCAGCACCTGTCGGCCGGCCGGAAGTCGCTCGCGTGCGGCGTCTGTCAGGCTGACGAGGCTGCTGCGTCGGTCGCCTGGATCGGGCTCGCGAAGGATCAGGCCGTCGCGCTCCATGCGCGCGAGCAGTTGCGCCATCGTGGGCTGCTCCACCTTCGCCGTTTTGGCGAGCTCAGCTTGGGAAAGCCGCTCTCCGCCGTGCAGCATCGATAACACCGGCAACTGGGCCGTCGCGAGGCCGAGCGGACGAAGCCGGGCATCGCCGATGCGAGTCAGTCCACGGCTGATACGGCTGAGATAGTGGCCCGGATGCTCCATGGGTGCCCAGTCATCGTCCTTCACGATCATTGCATAGCATCCTATGGTTATGTAGATAGGCACCTATGTAGCTGAAGGAACGAGTCAAGGCAACGACAGGGCGTATTGGTATCGTGTGGCGGCCCCGGGGGGCTGATGCTCGCGCGGCTGCTTCAGCGGGGTGGCGCAGACGTGACGGTGTTCGAGCGAGACGCCCATGCTGACGAGCGCGCGCAGGGCGGCTCGCTCGATCTGCACGTGGACACCGGGCAGCGCGCGATGCGGCTGGCCGGCCTGGAGGCAGAATTCGCAGCGGCGGCTCGCCTGGAGGGTCAGGGTGATCGTCTGTACGACGCCGACGGAACGCTATTGTTCGATCGCGATGGCGCTGACGACGATCGCCCCGAGATCGACCGTACCGAATTACGCCGCATCCTGCTCGCCTCGCTGACGCCGGGGACAGTGCGGTGGGGCGCAAGGGCCGAGGCTGAAAGCCGGGTCGACGGCGAACCGCGGATTGTGGCCGATGGCGTTGCGCATCCGTTCGACACGGTGGTGGGCGCCGACGGTGCCTGGTCGCGCGTGCGTCCATTGCTGACCGACGCTCGTCCGGTTTACCAAGGCGTGACGCTTGTCGAACTCGGCTTCGACGCCGTTCGTCACCGCCATGTCGATGCGCTGGTCGGCGGGGGCAAGATGTTCGCCGTCGGCGACAATCGCGTGCTCATTGCGCAGCGCAACGGGCATGACCACATTCGGGGTTATGCGGGCCTCCGTATCGATGAGGAGACGTCCCGGAGTGGGACCACGCTTTCGCCCGACAGGGTCCGTGGCGAGGCGTTGGGTGCGTTTAGCGCGTGGGCGCCTGAGCTGACCCGGCTGATCGTGGAGGGGGAATTTCTGGCGGTGCGGCGGCTCCATGCGCTCCCCGTCGGCCTCCGATGGGCGCCACGAGCTGGCGTCACGCTGATCGGTGACGCGGCGCACCTCATGTCGCCGTTCAGCGGTGAAGGTGTCAATCTGGCGCTCGCTGATGCTGTCGATCTTGCCGATGCGCTGATATCGGTAGAGCCGGACGCGATCGCCTGCGCCGAGACGCGCATCGCGATCCGTGCTCAGGAGGCGGCGGAAGGGGCCGCCGCAGGATTGGAGAATGCGTTATCTCACGCGGGAGCCGCACCGGTCCTGGAGCACTATCGGGAGCGAGCGTCCGCCTGAAACGCGGGGTCGGCGCTCGATTCTTACTAAGCAGGAAGCGTTGGGATAGGCGGCCGTTTCGCCCGGAATGAAGAGTCTGAGCGGAGGGCGGGAGTCGAGTATCGGGCAACAGGCCGAGAATGGCGGCTTATGGGTCGCCGTTACACATTGCGTCGCCGTGTCGGTGCGCGAAAATCGGGGGGCTTGCCAGCGATCCATCCAAGATATTGCCGTATATCATCGCGTTCGCGCAACTGGTCCATCGTGGCATAGGACGAAGCCAGCTCGCGGTTCGGCACAAAGGCATGGATGGTACGGTGGCAGATGGGATGCACGGGCACGGTGTGCGTGCCCCCCTCGCTCTTCGGAACGACGTGATGGCGCTCCACGCGTTGCCCGAGTTGCCGCCCGCATAACGCGCAGCTCTCATCCTTGTGCTCTGTTGCGGATCGCGCGGCGGCCTCCGCCAACCCAGCTATCCGTTTCACGCGACCGCCCATGCTCGCCATATGATGATTCCGCGGTCATATTCGAGTGCGCGCTGGCCTAAGGCGTTCGAAAATATGCATGATGTGACGTTCACGCAGCGCAAACAGACCGTTATTTCGGCTGGCTGATACTTTGGGGTTCGAGATGTCCGATCGCTTTACCGTTCTGCTTCAATATGCCCTGCCAAAACAGCGCCTGACCCGTCTGGCAGGTCGTATCGCCCGGGCGCGGGGCGGTGCCATGACGACCCGCCTGATCCGCTGGTTCGTCGCCAAATACGGGGTCGATATGAGCGAAGCCGAAAATCCCGACATCGCCAGCTACGCCAGCTTCAACGACTTCTTCTCGCGGCCTCTCAGGAAAGGCATTCGCCCATTGGCGCATGCTGACTTCGTCTGCCCGGTGGATGGCGCGATCAGCCAAGTCGGTGCGATCGACGATCATCACATCGTGCAGGCCAAGGGACATCGCTTCACCACGACTGAACTGATCGGCGGAGACGGGACGCTGGCTGCGGAATTCCGTCATGGCAGCTTTGCGAACCTTTATCTGTCGCCGCGCGACTATCACCGTCTCCATATGCCGTGCACGGGTAGATTGATCAGTATGCGCTACATTCCGGGCAGCCTGTTTTCGGTGAACCCCGTCACGGCGCGAGGCGTGCCCAATCTGTTCGCGCGAAACGAGCGCCTCGTGTGCGTCTTCGAGAGTCCGGAGCACGGCACATTCGTCATGGTGCTCGTCGGAGCCACCATCGTCGGCAGCATGGCTACCGTATGGCACGGCGTCGTCAATTCTACGCGGACCGGCATGCCGGCGGAGTGGTTCTATGCCGACAAGGGTATCGCTCTCGAACAGGGTGAGGAAATGGGGCGCTTCATGCTTGGCTCGACGATCGTGATGCTATTCCGGCAGGGGACGATCGCCTTTGACGACCGCTGGATGCCAGCCCAGCCGGTGCGGCTGGGCGAACGCATGGGCGATCGACCGGTTTGAACCCGAAGACCGAACTGGTGCATCCGTCCTGAAAAGCCGTTTGAAACCGAGATGAACCGGTGGCGGGTTTTCGGAAGCAACAGCACGATCGAAGAGGTTGGCTGGGCCGAAGCGGAGCGGCGCGTCGGAGACGGCAGTATCCAATCTTTCGTTCGTGAACTCTGTCCATTTTCCGAGTTCGCCACCGCTACGGAGAAACGTCGGAACCTCGGTGACGTCGAGCGGGCTTCACGTCGCGACTACGCAAACGCACTTGGTCTCAAACAGGACGCCAAAGGCAAACTTCGGCGCCGGATCGTCGATTTCCATACGCCCCAAAGGTCCTATCGCGCGTTCAGGCCTCTGCTAGCCCCATTGCCAGGGGGCGATCATCGGCCGCTTCGGATGGCACGCCGCCGACGATCCGCGGATCGATCGCGAAGTCGCGCGCGATCTCTCGGGCGGTCATTTTGGCGGACATCATCACCGAGGGCGTGCCGCCGCCGGGCTGCGTGCCCTGGCCGACCAGATAGAGGTTCGCGACATCCTCGCTGCGGTTGTGCGGGCGGAAGAACGCGGTCTGCGTCATCCGTGGCTCGACTCCGAAGCCATTGCCGAGATGCGCGCCCAGCACCTCCTCGAAATAGTCCGGTGTCACGAAGCTGCGATGGACGATCCGTTCGCGCAGGCCGGGAATGTAGCCGCGTTCGTCGAGGAATGTCAGCACCGTATCGGCAAAGCCTTCGCCGACAACGTCCCAGTCAATGTCGCTCTGGTTGTTGGGGACCGGGATTAGCGTGTACGCGGCGTGATGCCCCGGCGGCGCGAGACTGGGGTCGGTGATCGTCGGGATATGAAGATATTGCGAGAAGTCGTCGGCGAGGATCTTACGTTCGAAGATGTCGGTCAGCAGCTCCTCGTAGCGCGGGCCGAGGATGATGTTGTGATGGCGCAGGTCTGGGTCGCCGTCCTGCTTGCGATAGCCGAAATAGATCACCATCAGCGACATGCTCTGCTTGCGGAACTTGACCAGCGCGTCGCGATTGATCCGCCGGTGCGCCTTGTCGACGAGCTTCAGATAGGTCGTCGCATAGTCCGCGTTCGAGACCACGAGATCGGCCGCGAGCGTCTCGCCGTTCGCCAGCGTCACGCCGGTCGCGACCCGCTTGCGGCCGCGCTTCTCGACCTCGATCCGGTCGACCTTGGCGTTCAGCCGTACCGATCCGCCGAGTTCCTCGAACTTGCGGACCATTGCCGCGACCAGCGCGCCGGTGCCGCCGACCGCGAAATGCACGCCCCAGGTCTTTTCGACAAAATGGATCATCGCATAGATTGCGGGCACCTTCAGCGGGTTGCCGCCGATCAGCAGCGGTTCGAAGCTGAACACCTGCCGCATCTTGTCGCTCTTGAAATATTTCGAGATCAGCGAGAACAAGGGCTGGATCGCGCCGAGCTTCAGCAGGTCGGGCAGAACGCCGACCATCGAACCGAGCGAACCGAAATAGGTATAGCCGAGCTCGAGGAAGCCACGCTGGAAGATCGCGCGTGCGGCCTCGTGGAAGCGTTCGTAACCGTCGAGATCCTCGGGTGCCAGCCGCGCGATCTGCGCCCGCACGTTGACCGGATCGGCGTCGTAATCGAAGAAGGTGCCGTCGTCGAAATAGATCCGATAGAACGGCAGGATCGGCACGATGTCGACGTAGCGGCGGGTGTTGGAGCTGCCGCTGGCGCCCGATACCACGCGGCTCCCTTCCGCGAGCACCGATGGCGGAAAGTCCGGCTCGTCGAGCATCGCCGCGTCGCGTTCCAGCGAGAACAGCTCTTCGATGAAGTGGGGGACAGTCAGCACCGTGGGACCCATGTCGAAGACGAAGCCATCAACGCGCCGGACATACGCGCGACCGCCGACATCGGCGAGCTGTTCGACGACTTGTGTATCGAAGCCGAGGCTCTGCAGGCGGATCGCGCAGGCGATGCCGCCGATCCCCGATCCGATTACGATAGCGCGTTGGCGAGTCATGACGTCGGTCTTTCTTGATAGTCGTTTGTCGATCGGTCGCGCTGCGCGAGCCGTCGTTCGATCCAACGCGAGAACAGCAGATGCGGTACCGCTACGGTGGCGAGAAGCTGGAACGCCTGAGCGGTGATGTCGGGGGTCAGGAATCGCGATAAACTTGCAGCGAACAACAACCAGCCGCCGATCGCCAAGCTCGACATGATTGCGCCGGTCGCCAGCCACCAGCGGCGGGATACGCCGTCCAGTGCCACGCGAGCGCCTTCAAGATGGCGCGGCGAATGCAGGAACACGAAGAACAGCGCGAACCCTGCAACCGGGGGCGCGACGATCAGGGCGAGGAATGCGATGGCGGTCGCCGCGGCCCAGCCGCGCGCCCCGTCGCGCCAGGCGACGGTAATGCCGACTGCAGTAACGAGCAGCGCGACCGGCGCGACCGCGATCATCGCACGGGCAACTGTTTCGCCACCCTCGCTTCCCGCCATCGCCACGAACAGCCGCGCGACATCGGCCGGATGTCCGATCGCGGGCGCAGCGATGATTGCGGTGCCGGCGGCGACTTTCAGCACCGGTTCGTCGAGCATCGTCCAGTCCTCGCCGAAATGGACCGAGGCGACCGCGATAAACAGGACCAGCGCGATCAGCGGCGCGGCGATCCACGCGCCGGCCATGGCGCCGGCGATGGCGATATAGCCACCGACCGCGAACGCTAGGCCGCGGCGTCCGAGCCGGGTCGCGCGCAGGAGCAGGGCGATGTCGTACGCGCCGTGCGGCATGCCGCCCAAGACGAAGACGAGCGTCGCGATAGAGGTCGCGGTCGGTCCGTCGAGCGGTAGCCGCGCGACGAGCGTCAGGGCGAGAGCAATCGCGGCGATCCAGAACACCGGATGCACGACGCCGCCGCGCCCCTGGGGGACGCGGCGGTCGGACCGTTCGATGGCTGCGGCTCTCGTCACCATCTCGCGGCGGTCTGGACTTCCATTTCGATCAGTGTGCGTGGATGGCGACGTCATGCGCATCGACCTGCGACTTGCGGACCGAGATCATGTAGATCAGCACGCCGACGCCGGCCTTGGCGATGATGTCGGCGATCGTGTAGCCGAGCTGGATGACGGTCGTCGCGGTCGCTCCGGTGATCCCGGCAAACGGTGCCATGTAGACGATCGGGTAAAAGCCCCAGGACGCAAAGGTCAGCAAGCGGGCCTTGCGCACCAGGTCGCGCGCGGCGGCAGGCTGCTGCTCGATCGACTCGCCGAGACCGCGGAACAGCTCCCAGACGATGTAGACGAAGGGGATCGAGGACAGCGTGCCCCACAATGCGCGCGTCGGAATGTCGGTCGCGATCTCGCCGGGATAGCCCAGCACGATCATCAATGCGGCCGCCGTACCGAGCCGCACGGTCTTCGACGAGGTCTGCTCGGGCGACAGGCGCATCACGAGCACCAGCTCGATCAGCAGCAGGGGGACGGTCAGCAACCAGTCGACGTAGCGATAGGCGTCGTTGAATGCGAAGCCGGTAGCGGCGATGACACCGTCCTTGAGCACATAGGCTGCGTTCCAACTCTCGAAGATGCGCAGGTAGTGATAGGCGGCGATCGCGGTCACCAGTCCGGATATCGTGACCGCGGTACGATAGGCAGGCGACACTTGCGATCGACACAGCCAGAGGAACGCGGTTGCCGCGGCCATCGTCGCGAAGGTGAACGAGAACGCGTTGTAGACCAGCGAGAACTGGAACGGGGTCAAGATATCCATAAACGTCTCCATCGCCTTGCTGCGCACTGGCCCGCTACGGTGGCTGGCCGGCATTGTTGCGGGGGGCGAGGCCGATGGACGGATCGGTTCGGGCCTCCCGAGGATGGCGCCACAGCGACTCCAAAGGGTATCGGAGGGAGTTCCACCCACGCCGCGAGCCGTTGGCTATTACCGCTCGTGACCTAGCCGCTGTGACGGCCGGTCCCTGCATACGACCGGGCCGGATGCGTCACGATACGGTCCTTGGCCCATACCCGCTCCGGCTAGCACTGCTGCTACGCCGGTCAGAGCCCGGCTTCGACCGCCAGCCGGATCAGGTTCGCGGTCGTCGTCAGGCCGAGGCGATCCATCAGGATGGCGCGGTGCATCTTGACGGTTTTCTCCGCCAAACCGAGCTCCGCGGCGATCTGTTTGTTGAGCAGGCCCTGTGCGACGAACTTGAGCACCTGTCCTTGACGTGGCGACAGAGCTTTGACCATTTCTGCGGCACGGATCCGGCGCATGCTGGTCGGCGGTGCCGCGTTGGTATCGATCTCGATCTGCGAGCCGAGAAAATACAGCAGCCTGTCCTCGTCGTCGTAGAGCGGCGCCACCAGCACGGCGTTGCGGAACGGTTGCCCATTTCGCTTATAGTTGAGGATCTCGACCAGCACCGGCTTGTGCTCGCGAACGCCGCGGCGGATTTCCTCGGACAGCCAGGGCTCGGTCCCGGGCCCCGACAAGAAGCGGCAATTGCGGCCGACGACCTCGTCCGCGGGGTAGCCGGTGAGATCGCAGAATGGTTGGTTGCAGGCGACGATGGGATTGTCGGGCAGCCGTGGATCGCTGATCACCCCCGGGATCGGGCTGTCGGTAACCAGCCGCATGAATCGCGTATTGACGCTCGCCAACGCGGAGCCAGTCGACAGACTATCAATGGTCATGCGCACCGATCTTCCCCCCTCCGGCGCAAAGTATATGCGTCCACCTTTTATGATCGAATAGCATGGTTTCTATCGCCGTACGAAAACCGAAGTTCGCGCCGGAATCGCAATGCCGAAAGGCGGAATTTGTTTATCGATTCGATTAACACCCGGCATGATTTCGCGTTCGCGGTGAAGATGAACCGCCAAAATATTATAGTCTACCACGCTCGATCTCAATATGTCCCGGTTGCGTCAGGTAAAGACTTTATGGTTGGTGGCTGACTTTCAACGCCTTACGCTCACGAAAACCGACGCGTTCGAACGCTACGGGACTGTCAGAAATTCTATGAATAAACATGATATCAGTGCACAACGGATATACTACCGAAAGTGTATCCATATTAGTTTAGAATAGAACTAGCATTCCTAAATAAACGCATGTCTCTCCGAGGGGCGTATTCGCAAATGTGAAGAATGATTCGGTTTACTGGTGAACTGAGGGGGCCGGTATTGCCGATTTGCTCGAAAAAATTAACCGACGGTATTTAGCAGAGCCGGCATGACGGTCGGATGACGCCGGGAAGCAGTCCTCGATCGAATGGCATATGCGAACCGTTCGTTTGCACTTTCTGGGTGGATCATGTTCGCGTAATCCAGAACCGATGCGCAGAGCGTTATCGGCCAACTGTCCGGCTAGATCGCCCCTTTACAACGATATGCATCTGCACCGCGCGTCGCGCTATCCATACCCACGCGCGTTCATCGCACAAACGTGCGAGGCTCTGTCGGGCCGCTAAGGCGCTACAGTAGCAAATGACCACGGCCGGTTGCTTGCCTGGTCGCTGCTATCCTACAGCACGTCGATGGCTCGCCGACCTGAATCTCTCGATACGGCGTCCACCACCGATCGCCGTTCGACTGGCTTCCTGCTGACCTTGGCATTGGCCTATATCGGCGGTGTCGTGGGTTACCTGCCGCTGCTGACGCTGTTGCTGCCCATGGAGGTCGACGCCGTCGCGGGGGCCGGGCGGCTCGGCGTCCTTACGGCGATCGTTGTCGCGGGCGGGTTGGCGGCCAGCCTCTCGAACATCGCGTTCGGCTGGCTCAGCGACCGATCGGTGAGACGCGGCGGCGGGCGTAGGGCGTGGCTCGGCACGGGGGGTGCCGCCACGGCGCTGTCCTACGTGGCAATCGCCGTGGCGACGTCCCCCGTTCGCCTGATCCTGGCCGTCGCGGTGTTCCAAGTCGCGGTGAACGCGCTGCTCGCGCCTTTGCTGGCGATCATGGCGGACGAAGTGCCCGATGCGCAGAAGGGCGTGGCGGGAGGGTTGCTGGCGATGGCGAACCCGGTTGCGTCGGCGCTGGCGGCGGCGCTCATGGCGACTGCCGCACTCGGCGCTGCGGCGCGTCTGGCGGTCGTACCGATCGTGACGGTAGCCTGTATGATCCCTCTGCTCCGCACCCGCGCGCAGCCGGTCGAGCCGCGTGGCCATCCGACCGTACCGATGAAGGCGGTCCTACGCTGCGATCTGGCCCTTGCCTGGAGCGCGCGGCTGCTCGTCCAGATCGCCGGTAGTGCGCTGTTCGTCTATCTCTTCTACTATCTCGAAAGCGTTTCGCCGTCCGTCGCACCGGTCACGATCGCGGCGTGGATGGGGACGTTGATGATCGTCGCGTACACCGTACCGCTGCCGATCGCGGTATTGGTCGGGCGGTTCGCGGATCGCTCGGGGCGAACCAAGCCGTTTCTGTTCGCCGCGGCGATTGTCGCTGCGGCGGGATTGGTCGGGATGGCAGTCGCCTACGACTTCACCAGCGGCGCGGTCGCGTTCTGTGTCTATACCGCGGGTGCGTCGGTCTTCCTCGCGCTCCACGCGTCGTTCGCCATGCAGTTGCTGCCGGACCCTCGTCACCGCGGGCGTGACCTGGGTGTGTTGAACCTGACCAACACGCTGCCGGGGTTGCTCGGGCCAGCGCTCACCTGGACGCTCGCGACGCCGACTGACTTCCATGCGGTCATGCTGGTCCTGGCCGCGCTGACGCTTTGCGGCGGGCTCATCATGCTCGCGGCGCGCGGTCGACGTTAGCGCGGGCGCCAGTAGCGGAAATAGTCGATCGTCATGCGCTGCGGAAAGGCACCATCGTCGATGCCCTTCTGGCCACCCCAGTCGCCGCCGACCGCGAGGTTGAGTATCAGGTCGTATGGACGCGTGAACGGCCACGCCGCCTTGCCGCCGGGCGGGTCATTGGCAACGCGCATGATGGCGCGGCCATCCACGCCGATCGTGATCCTGTCCGGACGCCAGTCGAGTTGATAGCGGTGATAGGCGGTGCATGTCGTTGCGATCACCGTCTGGGCGCCGCGCTGCGTTCCCTTCGCGTGATTGAAGGCGGCGGTGTGCAGCGTCGCGTGGACGATGCCGGCATCCCAGCCGACCATCTCCATCACGTCGATCTCGCCTTCGTCGGGCCATGTGCCGCTGGACGGGAGCAGCCAGATCGCCGGCCAGCTTCCACGACCGCAGGGCAGTTTGGCGCGGACTTCGTAAAAGCCATAGCCTCGCGGTGTACGGGAGACGAGCTTGGCGGACGTATAGGCCTGACCACCCCAATCGGCGAACCTCGCCTTGTCGAGCAGCTCGCGGCGGGCCTTGATGACCAGCACGCCGTGCTCCAGCCGGGCGTTCTCGGGTCGGTCCTTCGCATAATATTGACGTTCGTGATTGGGCCAGCCCTGAATGTTGCGCGACAGGTCGAAGCGCCATTTGGTCTGGTTGATAGCCGTGCCGTCGAACTCGTCGGCAAAGTTCGGTTTACCCTTTGGCACGCGCATTGGCGCGCTGACGCTGTAGTTGGTCGCGCCCAGAGTGGCTGCTTGCGCGGCGAGTATCAGCAGGATCATCGGATACCCCTTGCGCTTAGGGATAGCGGACCAGCGTCTGGCGGAGGGCGCCTGGTTGTGCTGGGGGGCCTACGTCATTGACTAGATGCGCGATCGTGCCCTGGCCGGTGCCGAGCGAGATTGTCGTGATGCTGGCGAAGCGGACTCCCGGTCGGCGTGGTGCCTCGATCGCGCTTTCCAGCACGATCGAGGGGTCGGCGGTGAAGTTGGCGTAGATGCCGAGCCCGGTCGCTTCATGCGAGGTGACGGTATCGCCGACCTTGTACGCAGCCCAGCCCCGCGTGGTGCGCGCCATATACGCGCCCTGGTTTGGCGGATCGTAGGGGAGTTCGCACTGGAAGAAATTGGTCCGGCCGCGCTCGCCGTTCCACGTCACCTGGTATTTCTGGAAATGCTCGACGAACAGGCCGTGGACGGTCACGTCGTCGCCGTTGACGACCAATCCCTGGTCGGCGGTGCTCTCGGTCCAGCCGACATGAACGCGGCCGGTCTCGCGGTCGCCATGGTCGGCGCGCCAGATCCAGAGGTGATCGCCGATCACGTGGTGGCTGTTGATCTCCAGGCAGGTCCCCGCCTTGCCGACGGTCGCGCCGCCGACCCGGAAGAACAGGTCGGCGAGGAGGGTAGGGTTGCGGCTGTGGTCGCGCCTGGCGCCGCGGGGACCGACCTGGACGAGTACCGGTGTCTCAACCGGCCCGGCGTCGATCAACAGTCCGGCGATCACGACACCCGGCACGTCCGCGACGACGATTGCCGCGGCGCCGTTTTCGGCAAACAGAGTCGCGAGCCCGAGGCCTAGTACGACCGTGTCGGCATGCGTGATCCGCAGGGGTTCGTGGTTGCGGTAGATGCCGGGGGTGAGCAGAAGGTGCCTCCCCGCGGCCAACGCCGCGTTGATCGTGGCGATGGGTGTATCGGGGTGGGCGATGAGGAACCGCGACAGGGGAATGGCCGACCCTGCGGGAGCATCCTTGGCCCAGCTCGTGCCGCGGGCATCGCGGCGGACGGCGGGGACGAAGACCGCCCAGTCGCCCGCCCGGGTGACGTGCAGGAAGGGTTTCTCGCGGACCACAGATATGGTGGGCAGGCTGGTGTAGGGTGGTTCTGGGAAGCGCGTCGGCGGCGCGCCTTCGACGCCGGCGAACATCATGTTCCAGTTCGATCCGCGCCATCCGCCGATATGGCTGTTGCGCGTGAACCATTGCTGCTGCGTGCCGGACCGCACCGTCCCGTCGATCCGGCAATCCGCCATGAACCCGCCGCTGGACCAACCGCCGTCGTCGAGCGCCAGATCGCCATGCAGGTGCACGCGGCGATAGGGTGCGGCCTGCGACACCGCCCAGCGATCCGCGCCATCGGCCGGCCGTACCGCCAGATTCTCGACGCCGCGCCAGAAATTGACCAGCGCCATGCCCTTTGCCCAGTCCGCCTCGGCATGGACATGCCCGTCGATCGCGACGTCGCCCGGCATACGCCCGAGCCCGGCGACCTGGGTGAAGAAACCGACGTTCACGTCGAGCGCGTAGCGTCCCGGCTTGAACAGGATCGCGTGGCGCGTGTCGGTAAAGTGGGCGCGCTCCTGCGCGGCGAAGACCGCGTCGATCCGCGCCTGGACCCGTTCGCGGGGCATCGCGGGGTCTACGACGAAGACGTTGGGACCGAAATCGGGCGGGGCGACCGCTTTCGCTGCGGCAGCGTCAGGCAACGCTGCGGCAAGGCCCGTTCCTGCCAGTCCTCCGAGAACGGACCGACGCGTCGGTGCATGCGTCACGCTAGGCCTCCCTTCATCCGTCCCGACCCTGTCGCCGCGTCGCGCGGCCCGTTTCGGTAACGACATGCGGACTAGGCCAACCATCGGCGCACCTCAATGCCCGCATTGTCCCGGCGCTGTGCGGTGCGCATCGGCTTGGTGATGAACGGCCCTGCGCGCTACACGGTCGGTGTACGAGAGTTTCGCTGGCAGGACGGACATGATGAACGAACCGGTATTCACATTGCACCGGGTTGGACGCGAGGCACAGCCGGTGGTCGTGATCGACGGTTTTGCCAGCGACCCCGATGCGTTGCGTGCCGCTGCGCGTCGGTCGACGTTCGAGCCTGCCGCCCATCATTATCCGGGACTTCGGGGCGTTCTCCCCGAACCCTATGTCGTGCAGCAATCTGCCGTGCTGGCGGCGATACTCGGGCCGATGTTCGGACGGGCGGGGGCGGTCGACGTGATCGACGCGAGCTTCTCGATCGTGACGACGCCACCCGGTGACCTCAATGTCCGCCAGCGACTCCCGCACTGCGACGCGTTCGGGGCGGACCGGATCGCCTTGGTCCATTACCTGTCGCTGGGCGACGGCGATGGCACCGCGTTCTTCCGCCACCGGTCGACCGGGTTCGAAACCGTGGACGAGAACCGCGCGCCCATCTTCTTCGGCCAGCTCGAAGCCGAGATGCGCTTGGGCGGCGTGCCGCCCGCATCCTATGTCGTCGACGACACGCCGTTGTTCGAGCGCACCCTGAGCGTGGAGGCGCTCTACAACCGCGCGCTCGTCTATCCGAGCTATCTGCTGCACAGCGGCGCGATCGGGCCCGATGCCGTACTCTCGCCCGATCCTGCCAAGGGTCGACTGACGGTCACCGCGTTCCTGTCCGTGGGCGGGGCGTAGCGGTCACCCCGCGTCACGGGGGAAGCGATCGTCAAGGCTTGATCGTCGCGGCCGTGACCATCGCGGTGGACACGACGCTACGGTCGCTCGCGTCGCGGGCGAGGGCTACACGGTACCGCCCACCGGCAACGCGCCAGCCGGGCAGCCTGGTGTCGTAATCCGCCAGGATGCGCGGTTCGGCAACGAGCGTGATGCGAGTCGATTCGCCGGGTTTGAGAGTCACCCGCCGGAACCCGGCAAGCCGCATCGGCGTCTTCGAACCTTCGCGCGTCACGTACATCTGCGGCACGTCGGCGCCCGCCATGCGCCCCGTGTTGACGATGTCGAAACTGACGCGGAGCGTAGCGCCCCCGGTGACGACCGGGTTGCGATAGGCGAAGCCGGTGTAGCTGAGGCCGTGGCCGAACGGGAACAGCGGCTTGGCGCGGGTCTTCTCATACCAGCGATAGCCGACATCGGCGCCCTCGACATAGTCCACCGGAAAGCTCGGCAGTTGACGCTCGCTGACATGGCCGGGATCGGCGGCGGCCTGTGCCTCGGCAGTGCTCAGCCTGTCCAACCCGACCGGCGCGGGTCGGGGTGCCTGCGACGCGGCGGCCGGGAAGGTGATCGGCAATCGGCCCGAGGGGTTTACGCGTCCGGTAAGGATGTTGGCGATCGCTGGCCCGCCGCGTTGACCGGGATACCAGGCCTGCACGACGGCAGGTACTGCCGACAGCCACGGCATCAGCACGGGGCCACCGGTTTCCATCACCGCCACGGTCTTGGGTTGTGCAGCGGCGACCGCCGCGATCAGCGCGTCCTGATGGTCGGGCAGCGAGAGGTCGGTGACGTCCTGTGCCTCGGTGGTCCACTGCGTTGCGAATATGATCGCGACGTCCGCGGCCTTGGCCGCCGCCGCCGCCGCCGCCGGATCGCGACCGTCGATCCAGGTGACCCTGGCTTGCGGCATCGCGGCGCGGATCGCCTGAAGGGGCGAGGATGCGTGCCATGTGACGCGGGCGAACGACATAGCGGCGCCATGCGTCAGCGGAATCTCGACTGGGGCGCCACCGACCGACCGCACCTGGCTCGAACCGCCACCCGACAGCACGCCGACATCGGCGCGACCGCCGATCAACACGACTCGTTTTGCGGTGCGGGCGAGCGGCAGTACGTTGCCTTCGTTCTTCAGCAGCACGATGCCAGCTTCCGCCGCACGCTGCGCGACGTCGGCATGCGCCGCGTACGGGATCGACTGTGGCACGCTGGCCGGCGCGTCGTAGGCACCCGTTTCGATCAGCCCGGTCAGATAGCGCGTCACCATGTCGTCCAGGCGTGCCACGGGTACGCGACCGGCCTGGACGTCGGCCTTGAGGTCATCGGCAAAGTAGATCTTGCGGTCCAGTTCCTGGCCCGATTCCTGGTCCAGCCCGGCGTTAACGGCCTTCGCGGTCGAATGCACTGCCCCCCAATCGCTCATCACCCAGCCGCGATAGCCCCAGTCGCGCTTCAGCACGTCGTTCAGCAGGTGCGCATTCTCGCACGCCCAGTCGCCGTTCACCTTGTTGTAGGCGCACATGACCGAGCCCGGCTTGCCGGTCTCGATCGCGATCTCGAACGCCAGCAGGTCGCTCATCCGCAGCGCCGCTTCGCCGATCCGCGCATCGACGACGGTGCGTCCGGTTTCCTGCGCGTTCAGCGCGAAGTGCTTGACCGTCGAGACGATCCGGTTCGACTGGACACCGGCGATGTGCGCGCCCGCCATCGTGCCGGACAGCAGCGGATCCTCGCCGAGATATTCGAAGTTGCGTCCGTTCCAGGGATCGCGCGTCAGGTTGACGCCGCCCGCGAGCAGCACGTCGAAGCGCTTGGCCCGGGCCTCAGCGCCGATCATCGCGCCGCCCGAGCGGGCGATCGACGGATCGAACGTCGCCGCCGTGGCGAGGCCGGAGGGCAGGGCCGTCGCCACGTCGCCCTTGCGCTGCTCGACCTGGTTGGCAACGCCGAGTGATGCATCGCTCTCGCGGATCAGCGGAATGCCGAGACGGGGGATGCCATCGACATGACCCGCCGACGGGATCAGTTCGTTCGTCGTCTTGCCCTTGGCAAAGGGCGGGAAGAGGCCGTGGACGAGCGCGATCTTTTCATCGAGCGTCATTTTGCCCACGATCGCAACTGCGCGCAGGCGCGCATCCTGGACCGCGGCCTGTGGGCTCGCATCACGCGCGAACGTGACCCCGCTCAGGCCGAATAGAAGTGTTGCACCCAGCAACACACTGCGCATCGTCTTTGCCATTTTCCCGATCCTCCCCCGTGTTCGGCGGTCGCGGCCGGTACGCCCGGCACTTCGCCTGTTCTGTCCCATAGACAGCATAATTGGAGAACGTTCACAACCTAACGATTGCCGCGTGTTGCAGGCTTGACAAAATTTGGACTTTGGCAGAGGGGAACGTTCTCAAACAAGACGGCGCGGGGGTAACTGCGCCGACACAGGGAGGATGATGATGAGGGGCTGCAGCACCCGTTTGGCTACGCGACTCGCGCTTGGCGCGTCGATGCTCGCACTAGCGGGCTATCCGATGATCGCGGCGGCGCAGGACACGTCCTCGACCATGGGCAACCCTGGTCCGTCGACGATCCAGGACAGTCCCTCAACCACCGATGCGACGACGACGCAGAGCACGGGTGTAGCCGATGGTACCGATGCGAGCGGCGACGATATCGTCGTTACCGGCATCCGCGCGAGCCTTCGCAAGTCGATCGATCTGAAGCGCGATGCCCAGGGTATCGTCGATGCGATCTCGGCCGAGGATATCGGCAAGTTCCCCGATACCAACCTGGCGGAATCGCTGCAGCGTATCACCGGCGTGTCGATCGACCGCTCCAACGGCGAAGGGCAGTTCGTCACCGTCCGCGGTTTCGGCCCCGAATATAACCTCGTCACGCTGAACGGTCGCCAGCTCGCGACCTCGATCATCGGCGACGGCAACAGTGCGCCGGTGTCGCGCTCGTTCGACTTCGCCAATCTCGCGTCCGAAGGCGTCGCGGCACTCGAAGTCTACAAATCGGGCCGCGCGAGCGTGCCATCGGGCGGCATCGGTTCGACCATCAACATCCGCACGCCGCGGCCGTTCGACAAGATGGGCCTGCGCGGCTCGCTGTCGGCGCGTGGCGTGATGGACACGTCGCAGAACGGCAAGAACGACATAACGCCGGAAGTGTCGGGGATCATCTCGAACACGTTCGCCGATGACCGGATCGGTGTCCTGCTGCTCGGGTCGTTCCAGGAGCGTCACTTCAGCGCGAACCAGGCGAACATCGGCTTCCGCGACGGCTATCTCGGGTCTGAGAACAACTGGGGTTCGCTGGCCCCGGCTGGCGATCCCCGCGCGGCCAACATCACGAACCGGCCGGATGCAACCGACGTCTACCAGGTGCCGCAGAATGGCGGCTATGACGTCGTCAACGGCAAGCGTCAGCGTATCAACGGGCAGGCCGTGCTGCAGTTCAAGCCGACGGACTCGCTGACGGCGACCGTCGACTATACGTACTCGCGCAACACGATCGATATCCGCGATAACAGCGTGGGTATCTGGTACAATCACGGCGATACGTCGAGCGCCTGGACCGATGGTCCCGTAGCCGGCCCTGTCTTCTATACCGAGCGCTTCGGCGCGGGCGAGACCAAGGATCTTGCCTATTCGGCATCGCAGACCTCGGCGCGCAGCGAGAACAAGGCGCTCGGCGGCAACCTCACCTGGAAGGCGCCGGGCGGCGTCACCATGGTGCTCGACGTCAATCACTCCACGGCGGAGTCGAAGCCGAACAGCCCCTACGGCAACAGCAATTCGGTCGGCACCGCGGTCTTTGGTATTCAAAACCAGACGATCAATTTCGAGAACACGCTGCCGGTCATCTCGTTCAATACATATGCCGGCATCGATCCGCGCAATGCCGCGAACATCGTCCCTACCGGCAGTGCGTTCCGCAATTCGTATTTCCGTGACGAGATCAACCAGGTCCAGGTCAAGGGTCATTACGACCATGACGGGGGTTTCCTCGACAGCCTGGATTGGGGCGTACAGTACACCGACAACAAGGTGCGCTCGGCGTACAGCGTGCTGCAGAACGACACGTGGGGCGGCACTGGCGGCGACAGTGCCGCGCAACGTGCAGCAGCGGCCGCGCTGCTGCCGGACAGTCTCTTCAATCTGACCAGCATTCCGGACAAGTTCTCGGGCCTCAGCGGCTCGAACGATCCGAACATCGTCCAGTCATTCTACTCGTTCGACCTCCCGAGCGTCGTCAAGTTGCTTGATCCGGCCTACAAGATCTGTGGCGGCAACGGTCAGTGCCTGATCCCGTACACGACCGATTCACGGGTGCGGGAAAAGACGATTGCGCCGTATTTCCAGTTCAACGGCAAGTTCGAGGTGGCGTCGGTACCCGGGCACATCATCGGCGGCGTGCGGTACGAGACGACCAACGTCACCGCGTCCGCGCTGGTGCCGACCCCGTCCGGCGCACGCCAGAATTCGCAGAACGAGTTCAATATCCTGTTCGCGGGTACCGGCTTCACGTCGTTCCGGGGCAGCTACCAGAACTGGTTGCCGTCGGTCGACTTCGACATCGAACCGGTCGACAGCGTCAAGCTGCGCGCGTCGTACAGCCACACGATCACGCGTGCGGACTATGGCAGCCTGCAGGGTGGCCAGCGGCTCGACACGCTGTTCCGCGTGGGCGGTGGCACCGGATCGGTCGGCAATCCGAACCTGATCCCGTACAAGTCGAAGAACATCGATCTGTCGGCGGAATGGTATTACGGCAACGAGAGCTACATCTCGGTCGGCTATTTCCACAAGAACGTGGCGAACTATATCGGCAACACGGTGGTCAACACCAACATCGCCGGCATCACCTCGCCGACCACGACGTTCAACGGTGTGACGCGGAACGGCCCGCGCTATCAGGCGGCACTCAACGCGTTGGGGGCGAACGCCACCTTCGCGCAGATCCGCGACTATATCGGCACCAACTATCCGGGCGGCGTCGTCAACGGCACGATCATCGCGCAGCCCAACGACCCGCAGGTGAATTTCGTCATCCAGACGCCGTTCAACAGCGACCAGACCGCCAATGTCGACGGCTTCGAATTCGCGATCCAGCATAATTTCTGGCAGACGGGCTTCGGGACGATCCTCAACTACACGATCGTCAACGGCAACCGGAACTACGACAACCGGCTGCCGTCGAGCGTGTCGCAGTTCGCGGTCACGGGGCTTTCGGACAGCGCCAACGCGGTGCTGTTCTACGACAAGAACGGCCTTCAGGCGCGCGTCGCGTACAATTACCGCAAGGGGTATCTTGCGGGCGCCGGCGTGAACCCGACCTACATCAACACCTACGGGCAGTTCGATGTCAGCGCGAGCTACGCGATCACGAAGAATATCGGGATCTTCGTAGAGGGCATCAACGTCAACAGCGAGGATCGTGGCGGTCACCTGCGATCGAACAACAATATCACGTTCGCCACGAAGCAGGATCCGCGCTACTCGGCGGGCGCGCGGATCACCTTCTAGGATCCGTGACGAAAGGCCATTCTCGCGTTCGAGGATGGCCTTTCCTGTCATCGACCGGCAAAGAGAGGTCGAACAAAGCCCGTGCTCGGGTCATTAGATAGGACGGGCCAAGTGGATACGGCCATTTCCAGCGTCGTCATCGTCGGCGGCGGCACGGCAGGCTGGCTTGCCGCCTGCCGGATCGCCGCCGCCGCTCGGCCGACGGCGGCACACCCGATCACGGTGACGGTGGTGGAGTCGCCCGATGTTGCGACGATCGGTGTCGGCGAAGGCACATGGCCGACGATGCGCGCCACGCTGGAGCGTATCGGGATAGGCGAGGCCGAGTTCCTGCTCGCCTGCGACGCATCGTTCAAGCATGGGTCGCGCTTCGTCGGCTGGGCCAGCGACGGGGCCAGTAGAACGGCCAGCAAAACGGCCAGCGACACGGCCAATGACGCCTATTTCCATCCGTTCACCCCGCCGGTCGACGCCGACGCGCGTACGCTCGTCGCCGGCTGGCAAGCCGACGCGCCCGGCTGCGCGTTCGCCGAAATGGTCACGTCGCAACCCCAGGTGGCGCGACAGGGGCTCGCCCCCCGCCAGCGATCGATGCCCGACTTCGCGGGCGCGTTGAACTATGGCTATCATCTCGACGCCGGCAAGCTGGCCGCGTTGCTCACGCGCCATGCCACCACGCGACTGGGTGTCCGGCATCTGCGCGACCATGTGATCGACGTGGAACGGACAGCCGACGGCGTCGTGACCGCGGTCCGGACCCGGGAGAATGGCGCCGTGTCCGGCGACCTGTTCCTCGATTGCACGGGGCATGCCGCGTTGCTGGTCGGTGATGTGCCGTTCATCGATCGCGGCGACGTGCTGTTCAACGATCGCGCGCTCGCAGTGCAGGTTCCGGTCGCGGCCGACAGTCCGATCGCCGCGCAGACCGATGCGACCGCGCATGCCGCGGGATGGATCTGGGACATCGGCCTGCCGACGCGACGCGGCGTCGGCTGCGTCTATTCCTCCGCGCACATCAGCGACGACGAAGCGGCGGCGACGCTGAGCCGGTATCTCGGGACGTCGGAGCCGATCGCACCGCGGCGCCTGACCTTCCGCTCCGGCCACCGTGCGCGGTTCTGGAACGGCAACTGTCTTGCAATAGGGCTGTCCGCGGGATTCCTCGAACCGCTCGAAGCGTCGGCGATCGTCACGATCGAACTGTCGCTCGACGCGTTGCTCGACGACTGGCCGACGCGCGAGACGATGGCGCTGACCGCCGCACGCTTCAACACGCTGTTCCGCTATCGCTGGGACCGGATCGTCGAGTTCCTCAAGCTGCACTACATCCTCAGCCGGCGGGAGGGGACGTATTGGCGCGACCACCGCGATCCAGCATCGGTGCCGCCGCGGCTCGCCGAATTCCTCGCGCTCTGGAAGTATCGACCGCCGACCCGTGCCGACTTCCCGATGGTGGACGAGGTGTTTCCGGCCGCAAGCTATCAGTATGTGCTGTACGGCATGGGCGGGCACCTTCCCGAGACGGGTCCACTCAAGACCGGAGCGTCGCCGGCGTTCGCGCCGATCGCGCAGCGCACGCGCGGCCTCTCTGCCGCACTTCCCACGATCCGCGCCTATCTCGACGCCTGTCGGATGGCATACAGACCGACCGCTATGGAGCAGCTTTCCTGATGGCCAATCACGTTATCCTCACCGGCGAGGAGCACCGTGCGCTGCGCATTGCTACCGCGCGCGGCGCAGACCTCGGCGATGCCGTGATGTCGTCGTTGGTGGTACCGAACGAATTTCGCCGCGTGCAGAACGACTACCCGATCCTGTTCCGGCTCACACCCCAGCGCGATCGGTTCCAGGCGCTGGCGATGTTCGGGTTCGAACCCGGCGAGAACCTGTTCCTCGCCGGCGACCGTTGGGACGCGCCCTATCGCCCGCTCGCGATGCAGATCCAGCCCTTCCTGATCGGCCACCCCGCGGCCGAGGGCGGCGACAAGCAGATCCATCTCGACCTCGACAGCCCGCGGATCGCGACCGACGGTGAAGGCGTGCGCGTGTTCGACGATCTCGGCCGTCCGACGCCGTATCTGGAGGGGGTCGCCGAGCAACTGGGCGAGCTCGACGCGGGTTGGCAGCAGACCGACGGCTTCTTCGCGGCACTGACCCGCCATGAACTGCTCGAGCCGTTGACGCTCGAGATCACGCTGGATGACGGCTCGACCAACCGGCTGGTCGGCTATCACGGTATTGCCGAGGAACGCCTTCATCAACTCGACGCGAGCGCGCTGGGCGCCTTGCATGCGGACGGCCATTTGTTGCCGGTGTTCATGGCACTGGCCTCGCTCGCCAACGTTACCAAGCTGATCGCGCGCAAGAACCGGCAGGCCCGAGCGCATGGCTGAAGCCGATCCCGGCATCTTTGCAGGGCTCGCGACTGTGCCCGAGATACGCGTCGCCGATGCGTCCGATCTCGACGCCCGGCTGCGGGATGCGACGACGCCGTTCATCGTGCGCGGGCTGGTTAAGGACTGGCCGCTGGTCGAAGCGGGCCGTCGCTCGTCGCGCGACGCCCGCGCGTATCTGTTGCGGCATAACCGCGATCTGGCCTTCACCGTCTCGGTCGGGGAGCAGGGCAGCGACGGACGGTTGTTCTATGATGCCGGCATGGCGATGAACTTTCGCACGCTGCGCGCGTCGTTGCCCGACATCTTCCAGCGGATCGACTCGATCGAGGGGCAGGCCGGGGCACCGCCGGTCTATCTCGCGTCGATCGACATGCACCAGTTCTTCGCTGGGCTGTACGAGGCGAACCACGTCGATCTTGGCGACCGGACCTGCCTGTCGAGCATCTGGATCGGCACCAAGACGCGGATCGCCGCGCATAACGACCTGCCCAACAATCTCGCTTGCGTGGCGGCGGGGCGACGCCGCTTCACGCTGTTCCCGCGCGAACAGTTCCGCAACCTGCATCTGGGGCCGATCGACAACACGCCCGCCGGACGCGCGATCAGCATGGTCGACTTCCACGCCCCCGATCTTGATCGCCATCCACGCTTTCCCGACGCGCTGGCGCATGCGCAGGTCGCCGAGCTCGAAGCGGGCGACGCGCTCTACATCCCCGCACTGTGGTGGCACCATGTCGAGGGGCTCGCCGACTTCAACATCCTGGTGAACTATTGGTGGCGCGAGACGCCGCGCTGGCTGGGGTCGCCGCAGGATGCGCTCAACCATGCGATGCTGGCGATCCGCGACCTGCCCGAGGACCAGAAGGCGCATTGGCGCGACCTGTTCGACTATTACGTGTTCGCGAATACCGACGACGTGACCGCCCATATCCCCGAGGAGGGCCGCAGCGTGCTGGCCCCGCTCGATCCGGAAAGCGCCGGACGCATCCGCGCTTTCCTGCTCAGGAATCTCAGCCAATGACCGTGACACCACGCAGGATCGTCGTCGCGGGGGGCGGCACGGCGGGCTGGATGGCCGCCGCCGCGATCGCGCGGACGATGGGCAGCACCGCGAAAGTGACGCTCGTCGAGTCGGACGCGATCGGCACCGTCGGGGTCGGCGAGTCGACCATTCCGCCGCTCGTCACCTATAACCGGCTGCTCGGGATCGGCGAGGCGGACTTCGTGCGCGCCACCCAGGCGACGTTCAAGCTCGGCATCCTGTTCGACGGGTGGAAGGACGGCAGCGATCGGTATTTCCACTCGTTCGGGATCACCGGCAAGGACCATTGGTCCGCCGGCTTCCAGCATTTCTGGCTGAACGGACGCACGCGCGGGCATGACGAGTCCTACGACGCCTATTGCCTCGAACTGGCCGCCGCGATGGAGGGCAAGTTCGCGCACCTTCCCGACGAGGGCATGAACTATGCGTATCAGCTCGATTCCACGCTCTACGCGAAGTTCCTGCGCGGCATGGCGGAGGCGGATGGCACGACCCGCATCGAGGGCCGCATCGCGCGTGTCGCGCTCGACGGCGAAACTGGCGACGTAGCCGCGCTCCATCTTGAGTCCGGCGCCGTAGTCGAGGGCGACCTGTTCCTCGACTGCACCGGGTTCCGTGCGTTGCTGATTGAGCAGGCGCTGCATGCCGGGTTCGATGACTGGACGCACTGGCTGCCCTGTGATTCCGCCATTGCGGTGCAGACCGAGAATGTCCGCCCGCCGGTGCCTTATACGCGCGCGATGGCGCATGATGCGGGGTGGCAATGGCGTATCCCGCTCCAGCACCGCACCGGCAACGGCATCGTCTGGTGCAGCCGCTATCTGGGTCGTGACGCCGCTCTAGAACGGCTGCTCGGCAACCTCGAGGGTGAGGTGCTGACCGAGCCCAATCACATCCGCTTCGTGACCGGCGCACGGCGTCGCCAATGGCATCGCAACGTGATCGCGATCGGCCTTTCGGGCGGCTTCATGGAGCCGCTCGAATCGACGAGCATCCACCTGATCCAGCGCGCGATCCTGCGGCTGATCCGGATGATGCCGCAGGGTGCGATCTCGCCGCGCGACGTCGCCGAGTTCAACGACCAGCAGTTCGCCGACATGGAGCAGATCCGCGACTTCCTGATCCTGCACTATAAGGCGACCGACCGGCGCGACTCCGCGTTCTGGCGTCAGTGTGCGGCGATGCCGATTCCCGACAGCCTGGCGCAGAAGATCGAGCTGTTCCGCGAGACCGGCCGCGTGTTCCGCCGCAACGAGGAATTGTTCGCGGAAAATAGCTGGGTTCAGGTGATGATGGGGCAGGGGATCGTCCCGCGGGCATATCACCCGATCGCCGACAAGTTGGGCGACGAGGAACTGACGCGCTTCCTCTCGACGTTGCGGGAGAACGTCACGCGCACCGTCGCGGGGCTGCCCGCCCATGCCGACTATGTCGCGCATTACTGCGGCGGCTGACGGCATGGCGCGGCGAAGGCAGGCAGTGACGATACGGCACGTCGCGGCGGACGCAGGCGTTTCGCTGCAGACCGTCAGCCGCGTGATCAACCGGGAGACGGGCGTGCGGCCCGAGATGATCGCGCGCGTGCAGGAGGCGATCGATCGCCTCGGCTACGTGCCGTCGATCGCGGCACAGCGGATGCGGGGGTCACGTTCGTATCTGATCGTCGCACTCAACGATCGCGAGCGGACGATCGCGGACTGGCAGGCGCGCCAGGGCACCGACTGGATCGACCAGATGCTGCTCGGCAGTATGCTGACCTGCGCCGAACACGGGTATCGGATGATCGTCGAGCTGGTCGACACGCATAACGACCATGTCGTCCGCGAGCTCAAGGCGGCGATTGCAGCGCTCCAGCCCGACGGCGTGATCCTGACCCCGCCGCATTCGGAGAACCCGCTGATCATCCGGCTGCTGGAAGCGCAGGGGATCAGCTTCGCGCGGATCGGCTCGCTGCATGAGGGCGCGGGCTTTGCGCTGACGATGGACGACGAGCGCGCTGCGCGGCTTGCGACCGAACATCTGTTGGCGTTCGGTCACCGGCGGATCGGCTTTATCGCCGGGTCGTCCGACTATGCGTTGAGCGACTGGCGCGTGACCGGCTGGCAGGCGGCGATGGCGACCGCTGGGCAGGGGGTCGACGGGCTAATGGCGCGTGGCGATTTCGGCTATGCGTCGGGGCGTGCGGCGGCGATCGCGCTGCTCGACACCGCGGATCCACCGACCGCGATCATCGCCAGCAACGACCAGATGGCGCTGGCCACGCTTGAGGCGTGCCGCGAGCGCGGGCTTGCGATTCCGCAGGACGTGTCGCTGATCAGTTTCGACAACACGCCGATCGTGCGCTTCACGCACCCGCCGCTGACCGCCATCGACCAGCCGATCGCCGAAGTCGCGGCGCGCGCGGTGGAACTCATCATCGCCGATCTGGCCGGTGAGGAAGCGTCCGAGCAACCGATCGTCGTTCCGGCCAAACTGGTGCTGCGCCAGTCGACGGCGCCATGCCGGCCGGCGTCGCAAGCGATCGGGCGAACAAGCGAAGAGTGACGGGTTTCGGGATGCGCGCCGGTGGCTTGCGCGACGGCAATCGGATTATACGGTGCAGGTCCGGACTGCCTCGGCGAGGGCTTTCAACGGATCGCCGACAGGCACGAATTCGTGCGCGAAAAAGCCCTGGAAGCCGAGATCGGCAACGCTGCGCGCAACCGCGTGCCAATTCACTTCCTGCGTGTCGTCGAGGTTATGGCGCCCAGGAACCCCGCCGGTATGGAAATGACCGATCCACGGGATATTCTGCCGGATCGTATCGATCAGGTCGCCTTCCATGATCTGCATATGGTAGATGTCGTACAGCAGCTTGACGCGGGGCGAGGCGACCTCCTTGGCGACGCGCACGCCCCAGGCGGTATGATCGGCCATATAGTCGGGATGGTCGACCTTGCTGTTGAGCAACTCGACGCAGATCGTCACACCATAATCCTCGGCAATTGCCTTGACGCGGTTCAGGCCTGCGACGGCGTTGTCGGCACCCTCCGCGTCCGACATGCCGCGGCGATTGCCCGAGAAGGCGATCACGTTGGGCACGCCGGCCTTGGCCGCTTGCGGGATGCCGATGCGGAACGCCCGTTCGATCGCCGCGTGGTTGTCACGCCGGTTCAACCCATTGGGGATCGTCATGATGTCGGCGGCATACCCCATCGTGCAGCGCAATCCATGCCGGCGCGGCACGTCGTACTCGGATGGCTGCAGCAGATCGATGCCTTCCAGCCCGATCCGCGCCGCGGCGGCGCACAATTGATCGAGCGGCATATTCTGGTAGCACCACCGGCTCACCGACTGCTTCAGGCGGCCACGCCGCAACGGTGCGGCAGCCAACCCCGCGGTCGCGCCCATGATGAGGGAAGAAGCGATGACGTTGCGCCGTGTGATCATGGCTGCACAGTAATCCAGAAGGCGATACCGGCAAGGCGTATTGCTACCTCCAGCGGCTGGTGGGCACGCGGGGTCAGCGGGATCCGAGCAGGGCGTCCAGCGAGATTGGCGAATAACCGTTAGCATCGACGCCGACGTCGAACTGGCGAGGCATCGGTTTCAGTCTACCGTGACTGTGGCCGTGCAGATTGAGCGCGCCGCGATGCTGCCCGTTCCAGCTTCGGAACGGATAATGACACAGGACGAGCGACCGGCCGTCCAACGCGATCTCCGCATAGTCAGCGACGCTGGTCCACCCCTCGGCCGCGAGCGTCGCGTCCGGATCGTTGTTCCCGCGAAGCAGGTGCTTGGTGCCGTTTAGCCTGGCGAGCAGTTTGGCGACGTCCGCCGGTCGCCGCGCGACGTCGCCCAGGTGCCACACCACGTCATCCGCGCCGACGACGGCGTTCCACCGCGCGACCAGCGCCTCGTCCATGTCGGCTGCGTTGGCGAACGGCCGGCGGGAGATGTTGATCGTGCGGTGGTCGCCGAAATGCGTGTCCGCGGTGAAGAAGACGTGCATCAGCGGTGGAGTTTCGACGGGCCGGCCATGGCGTCCCAACACTCTCCGGCGTCAAAGGTTCGGCGCAATCGGGTGGCTTGCGTAGTCGGCTCAACGACCTGCCATATCGGGCAGTATGATGTCGGCGAAATTCTGCCGGATATAGTCCAGCTTGGGATCGATGTAGCGGCGGCAAAAGGGCCTGTCCGGGTCGGTCCGGTAGTAATTGTGGTAGCGCGCGTCGGATGGTTTGAAGTCCCGGAACGCAAGCACCAGCGTTCGGGCTGCGGCGTTGGTTTCCTGCGCGAACGCGGCGACCGTCCGTGCGACCTCGCCACGCTGGTCCGCGTCGAATATGTAGATCGCGCTTCGATACCGTCCTTCGGGCGAATAGCTCCCGTTCACCGAATGCGTCCGCAAATGAACCTCTGCCAACGTCCCCAGGTCGATGATCGCAGGGTCGAACGCGACGACGACGCCTTCCGCCCATGTGTCGGATGGCGCGTCCGATCGTAGAAAGCCCTGATCGACCTGGATGACGCCGCGCAACGCCTGGAAGACCCCCTCGGTGCACCAATGGCACCCACCGCCAAAACCGATCTTTTCCACCTTCATGCTCCTGCGCCTACCATAGGGCATGTCATCCTTCGGAGAGATAGATGTGCCAACCGCGTCTTTCAAAGCCAGCCGCCGAGGTCCGCCCGTCTGAGGTGAGCAAGATACGTTCCCTATTCGTTCGGGTTGCGCTATCGCATCGCCATGGTCGCTAAGCTCAGTCGCAACAACAGGCTTCCCGCTGCGAAAGGCACCGGGATCGTTAGCGCGACAGTGTCGAACTTTGCCGATCTCGTAGAGGCGAAGAGCGAACGGCTGCCGATCTTTGCAGAGGCCGTAGCGGCATAATGCTCGACCTGTTCGATACGCCGATCCTGCCAGGACTGCGCACGCGTCCCGACATCATCGATCGGGAGGAAGAGAGCATGCTGATCGCGCAGATCAATGCCACCGATCCGACCCCGTTCAAGTTTCAAGGCTGGACAGGCAAGCGCCTCACCACGTCGTTCGGCTGGGCCTATGATTTCGAGGCGGGACGTCCGGTGGCGGCCGAACCACTTCCCGGCTGGCTTCTGCCGATCAGAGACCGGGCGGCGTGTTTCGCCCAGCTCGACCTGATCCTGCTCATTCAGGCGCTGCTGATCCGCTATGATCCCGGCGCAGGTATCGGCTGGCACCGCGACCGGCCAGTCTATGAGGATGTCATCGGTATCTCGCTCGGAGAGCCTGCAACCATGCGATTCCGGCGCCGGCGCGAGGGCGGATTCGAACGGGCGGCGATCCCGCTCGATCCCCGCGCCGCATACCATCTGGGCGGAGCCGCTCGCCATGACTGGGAACACAGTATCGTCGAAATGGATCGTCCCCGTTGGTCGATCACCTTCCGCAGCCTATCCATGATCGGGCAAAGGACGATCGTCAGGCACTAGGTCGGCAAGACGCGACGCGATGCGGTGTCGCTTTCCCGCCCTGCCGATCCGTCAACCAGCGCGATTGGAGGACAGCCGTAGCAACCGGCCGCCGGGTGCGTCTTCCAGGAGCCAGAGCGCGCCGTCCGGGCCAGCCATGACCGCGCGGATCCGCGCACCCATGGCCCACCGCTCCGCTTCGCTGGGAACCGTACCTTCGAATGTGATCCGGATGAGCGCTTCCGACGCCAGCCCGCCGACAAAGGCCGACCCGCGCCATTGTGGAAACATCGTACCGTCATAGAATGTGAGCCCAGCCGGCGCGATGATCGGGGTCCAATACAGCGCCGGCTGCTGGAACTTCGCCTTGCCGATCGGTGAAGCGATAGGCGTGTCGTCGTAGTTCTTGCCGTACGAGACGACGGGCCACCCGTAATTCTTGCCCTGTTCGATCAGGTTCAACTCGTCACCGCCTTGCGGGCCCATCTCGGTCGACCACAGGCGACCTTTGGCATCGAACGCAAGGCCGTAGGGATTTCGATGACCCGTCGTCCAGGTTTCCGCCTGGGTCAGGTTCGGGCCGGGTATTGTCTCCTTGCGTACCGGCGCGCTAGCGGCCGAGCCGGTATTTTCTGGCGGGTCGATCACGCCGATGGTCGTCGCGCCGACCTTACCCGCTTCGGGGTTGCCGGGCGCAGGCTTGCCGTCCAGCGTCAGCCGCAGGATCTTGCCGAGCGCCTGGTCGGGGTCCTGCGCCGGGGTAAAACGCTGCCGCTCACCGGAGGTAAGGAAAAGATAGCGGCCGTCCGGCGAGAACGCGATGTAGCCGCCGAACTGACCGCCATGGCCGCGGGGCAGCTGCCGCCATAGGACTTGAAGGTCTTTCAACGTCGGTCGAGCCGCGCCGAGATCGAGCGTTGCCCGAGCAAGCGCCAGGCCATCGCCGCCCTCGCCGGGTTCGGAATAGGTGAGGTAGATTTGCCCGCTCTGCGCGAAGTCGGGGGCCGTGGCGACGAACAACAGGCCTCCCTGTCCCTCGAAGTGGACACGCGGCACGCCGCTGACGGGCGTCTTTGCGCCCGCCGCGGTGACCAGCCACAGCCGGCCCGGTTTCTCGGTCACCAGCATCCTCTGGTCCGGAAGAAAGGCCAGTGCCCAAGGTGCATCGAACGCGGCGACGGGATTGACCTTGAACGGCTTGGACGACGCGGGTTTCGCCGCCCCGTAATTTACCGGTGGCGCGGGAGCCTGCGACCCGGACGGTGGCGTGGCGCGGTCCGTCGGTCCGCACCCGATCAGGAGCGACAGCGCAGCCATGGACAGTCTATGATAGGCAGGCACAGGTGATCCTCTCGATACAGGTGACGGGTGTGTCGCAAATGCGATCGAGCAACCAGCCGATTATTGCGCCAAAAGCAGATTTCATCGGTGCAGATTGGTGTCTGCCCAAATCGCCGCGCCTGCGGATAGCGCCGGCGTGGCTCCTCATTGGCGGCCGTTGGCGCCCTTCCGACGCCCTGCCGTGCGCGACGCCGGGCTGATGACCAGTAGCGACACGCCCTGGCGCGGCAGGGCGAACGCCAGCCTGGCGTCACCGCCGTGCGCTGTAAGCTGCCTGGGTTCAGCGTCCATCGTCGCGAGTTCGGCGGCCTTGAGCAACGTGACGCGCTGCTCGTTCGTCGGGGCTAGCGGCGATCCCATCGCTCGCCATGCGGCAAAGCTGTTCGAATGATCAGCATCGACCCGGTAGTGGGTCAGTACCGCGCCCTTCGCGAAGGCGCGAGGCAGTCGGTGGAGCCGCAATCGGACCGCCGCTTTCGGTCCCGGGAGATCATCGTCATGATAGTGCCAGACGAGCACCGTCAGCGTGTTGCCGTCGAGGCTTGCAATGCTGCCGACATCGGCGGCGCCGCGCACGCCGTTGGTCATCACCGTGTCCAGCGCGACCTGATGATCGGACACCGCAGGCACGTACCGACCGTTCATTCGCGCGAACATCTTGAACATGTTCATGACTGGCAGGTCGATGCCGTTCGACGTTAGCTGGCGAAAGCCCGCAAACGGGGCCTGATCCTCGAACTCGAACGCCCAGGACAGGATACCTGTGAGATTGAGGCGATGGCGGTCGGCAAGCGCGAGCAGCCGCGGAAACGATGCCGCGGTGTAGCTCGAATACATCGTGCCGTTGCGGTACGCATTGGCCGGTCCCTGGCACGCCGCGCAGCCTTCCGGATCGGACTCGCCGATGACGATGGGTTTGTCCCGGAATGCCGGGTTGGCGCTGATCGCGGTGAATTCGTGATCGGCGGCCTTGAGGTGGGTGTTCAACCCCATGCGGACATGACCGCCCGTCGCATCCTCGACAAGCAGGGGCTGGCCCTTTGCGTGGAAGGACAGGAAGTCGGTCGGTGTGCCCGCCGCCTGTACGTGCGCCATGAATGCGCTGAGGAAATCGTCGCCGGCGCCGGCATTGTCCGGTCCTCCGACGCGCGCGCCGGGTAGCGCCCGTCGGACGCCGCGGACCGCGGCATCGTGCAGCCGGAAGAATGGCTCACGCGTGCCGCCCCAGTAATATTGCGGCAGATTGGCTTCGTTCCAGGTCTGGAAATACCAGCTCGCGACGTCTTCGCGACCATAGCGGTCGACGCAATGACGGACCCATTGGTAGATCAATTCCTCCCAACGGCCGTAGTCGCGCGGGGGATAGGCCCAGCCGGTGCGCAATGCGCCGCTGCCCGGTCGCCAATCATGCTGATAGGGAACAGGCTTGGTCGACATCGCCTCGGGCATGAAGCCCAGCTCGACATAGGGTTTGACGCCGCGCGCGCGGTACGTGTCGAAGATCCTGTCGATCACGGTCCAGTTGTAGACCGGGCGACCGCTGGCATCCTCTGCATAGATCCCCGTGGACCCCCATTTCAGCGCAGGCGTGCCGTCGCCCGACGTGAAAAGGTTGTGGGTGCGGAAATACACGTGGTCGGGCGCGAGTTTGCCAAGGGTCGCCAGCGTGGTTCGCCCGTCCTTCATCGTCGCATAGTTCGGCTCGTCTGCGCCGAAGAAACGCCACACCGGTTCCACGGGCCGTTCTGGACGACCGGCATCGACCTCCACGACGACAGGAAACGCGTCGGCAGCATGTGTCGGGTCGGCTCTTGCGGGAGCGAGAATGGCGACCGCCGCAGCACCGATCATCACCAACCGCATCATGCTGTCGTCACCTGCTCCTGCGGCGGCGAACACGATGCGAACGATGTCGTCTCCGACCATGCGAGCGGCGCGATGGCGGACAGTCCAGAATGCTCGGTCCGATCGAACGCTATCATCTGGGCCTCACTTCGTCGTTCGGGGAGCAAGCCATCCGCCGTCGGCCAGCCAGTCCTGCAAGCGATCCGGCCAATGCAGGATCGAAATCCGGTCCGACTCGTCGAGGTTGAACGCGTGGCCGCTGTCCGCATACATATGGAGTTCGGCTGACACGCCGCTCTTGCGCAGCTGTTCATAAAGCGCGACCGTGGGCGCCGCACAGCAGGGATCGCGGCTGCCGGCCACCAGGAAGGCCGGCGGCGCGTTCTTGACGGCGGTGGCTGGGATGCCGCGCGGTCCGGGGAAGACGAGGACCTGGAAATCGGGGCGCGCGGATTGCTTGTCGACGGCATCGCCGGCGCCGCTTCGTGCTGGCTCGGGATTGTCTGCGATCAGCGAAACGAGTTCGCCGCCGGCTGAAAAGCCCATCGCACCGACGCGCGACGAGTCGATACCATAATCGGCGGCATGCGCGCGGACCCAGCGGAGCGCGCGTCGTGCATCGTCCGCGGCATCGCCCTCGACCGAGTATTTCGAACCAGGCTCGTTCGCGAGCCGGTATTTGAGCACGAAGGCGGTGACGCCCATGCGGTTGAGCGCCGTCGCGACCTTGGTGCCTTCATTGGTCCACACCAGCAGTTTGTGACCACCGCCGGGCATGATCACCACCGCGGCCCCGTTGCGGTGCGCAGGCGCGGCGGGGAAGGCGATCAGCGACGGATCGTGGATGTTGCGAACCCAATAGTCGCGCGCAACTTCGGCCTCGCCGCGACGGGCAGCCGATCCCGGCGCGCCGTTCGGCCACAGCTTGATCATGGTGTAGTGCGGCGGCTGTTCGGGTGCGGGATCCTGCGCGCCGAGCGGAGCGGCCACGAGCAGTGCGACGGCCGTGAGCAGGACACGCTTCATTTGGCCTCTCCAGCCGCGGCCACTGCCGCACGCGCGGTGAGGATCAAGGTCGACGTCGTGCTGACGGTATAGTCGTTTTGGAACCACAGGAACGACCATTCGGTCTTGGCGATACCCTTGTGTGACACACATCTCTCCTGTCGAATGGCGGGGCCCATGGCGCGCTTGGTCGCGCGGCGGATCGTCACTGCGCCGGTTTCAGCCAGCCATGCATCGCCATCCAGCGGGTGAACTCATCGAACCAGCCCGTGCTCGTCGTCGTCTTGGGGTACATGCCGAAGCCGTGTCCGCCCTGTTCGAACAGGTGGAATTCGACCGGGCGCTTGGCCGCACGCCAGCTCTCGATCAGTCCGAAGCCGCTATTGCCGAAGAAGGGATCGTCCGCCGCGAGCGCAACGAACATCGGCGGTGCGTCGGCGGGAACCGTCATGGCGGCGAGCGGGCCGTAGATGTTGCCGATGAACGCCGGTTTCGCATCCTGTCCCGCGACGGTCGTCGCCATCGTCAGCATCGCACCTGCCGAAAACCCGACCATCCCGATGCGGGCGGGATCGACATGCCATTCGCCGGCGCGCGTGCGGACCAGCGCAAACGCCGCCCGTGCGTCGGCGATCTGCGGCGCAAGGCCCGCCATCATCGCCGCAGCGCTCGGACGTGGCGGCTGCGTGCCTCGTGGCGCCGGCTGCGCGAACGTAGCGAGATCCTGCGGTGTCGGGTTCAGGCGATATTTCAGGACGAACGCAGCGACGCCCCGGGCGGCAAGCGCACGCGCCACGTCCCAGCCCTCATTCTGCATCGACAGTGTCTGGAACCCACCGCCTGGCGCGACGATCACTGCGGTACCGGTGGCCTTGCCAGGATCCGGCAGGAAGGGGGTCAGCGTCGCGACAGTGACGTTGCGTGCGAACACGCTGCCATATTGGCGGTGCCACGCCTCCGGTGCGGTCGCGCCAGCGAGTTTACCGGTACCAAGGACAATCGCGCTTGGCTGCGTGGGGATGGCGATCGGGGCCATGACGTCGGTTTGCGCCAGTGCTGGCGTGGTCATGACGATCGTCAGCGCGGACAGATACACAAAAGGCTGGCCGATCCATCGATGGACGGCACGCACGTGGATCCCGAATCCCATAGTCACTCTCCCGATTTTATCGTTCTTTTCCCGACGATATCGATAGCGCTACCACAGTACAATGATTCGAGTTCGTTCTCAGCGGCTAGGTTGGCCCTGATCCTGACAACAACCAACGCCGTTTTTTAGAAGGCATGGGGCCCGTGCAGCGCGATGACGAGGAGAAGCAATGGGCGAGCCTGGTCGCTGCCTTCTCGGAGGAGGCCTACTGATAGTACCCCCTGATAGAAGGACCGTAAGTACAGTTGAACCGGTCCGCCGTCTGTGGTTTCATGACGGTTTAGGGGGCTAGCCGCATGAAAATTAGACAGGCCCTATGCGGCGTTGTTTTTGCCGCGACTGCGGCAGCGGCCGTTGCGCAGCATTCCGAACCCATGCCGCTGCCGTCGGAGGAGCCGGCGCTTGCTGTCCTGACTCGGTCGTCGACGGCTGCTTCTGATACCGAGCGTCTCGAGCTGATCGATCGGGCGCTGGCGCTGCTGCTTCAGCCCACCGCCTTTCGCGGTTCGATCCTGTGCTACAAAGGCGCGGTTCTCGACCATATGGGGCGCCGCCAGGAGGCCCGGGCTGCGTTCGACCAATGCCGCCAGCTTCGACCCGACGATCCCCGTGTGTTGATAACCATCGCGTTCGATAATGCTCAGGACCAGAAGCCAGTAGAGGCCGCCGAGCTCATCATGCGCGCGGTGGCGGTCGATCCGCATGCCGCGGATTATGTCGACCCGTCTTCGATGGACACCGTCCTGCGTCAGCTGCGTTATGCGCGGCAAGACAGGCTGGCGAACGACCTGCTCGCCGGGTTGGCGACGACCGGCTATGCCCGCCTCAATCCCAGCGCGTTTTCGGACGCGGCCTTCGCGGCAGTGCTGAGCCGTGTGCAGGACAGAAACGTGAGAGGCGCGGTGCAGATGCTGCCGTCGGTCATCGCGCCCGAGCCTGGCGTGAAGATGCTGATCGATCGGCAATTCGAGGCGATCTGGCCCAGCGTCGAGCAATGGGCGGGCGGCGATCTCTCGGTTCAGCGCAAGGTGCTGCTCGATGGCGCGCGATCCGCCTACGAGGCGGCGGCAACGCCGGCGAACAGAGTCGCCTATGCCGTCGCGCTGGTCCAGACCGGACACCGACAAGATGGCATCGCCCTCCTCGATACATGGGTCTCCGATCCGACCTCTTCGAACGTCGACGCCTGGTATCAGAACATCGCGGCTGTGAAGCTCGGTCGGTGGCTGAGTAGGGAGGGCAAGCGCGCCGAAGGCATTCGACGGATGCAACAGGCGATGTCCGCACCGGCAGCGCGCGACCCGAGCGTCGGCAATATTGCACCCAATCTCGTCGTCGAACAGCTGATCGCGCAGGATTATCAGGGGGCAGTCAAGACGCTGGATCAATATACACCGTCGCCCGAGAAGCTCGAGACACCGGCCGCTGCCGGGTTCTTCATCGCCCTCCATGCCTGTGCCGATGAGGGTATCGGGAAACATAGCGTGGCCTTGGCGGAAGCCCAGCGCGTTCGAGCCGTCTATGCCAGCGTCGATGGCGCGGTCACGCTTGCCGTGGCGTGTCTCGCGACGCCAGACGACCAAGCGCGCCTGTGGCACGACCGCGTCAAGGATCCGATGAAGCGTAGTATCGCGCTGCTCGACATCGCTCAGGCCCGTTACAGGACGCAGCATGGTTTGCCCCTGCAAGCCCTGGATGACGCGATGATGCGCCGACTTGCCGTCCGTCCCGACGTGAAGGAGGCGTATGCCCGGTTCGGCCGCGACCTGCCGATCACGTACCTGCCGGCGCTCGACGACTTCAGCGAGATCGAAGCCAAGGCTGCCTCGGCGACGAAAGGCCCCCGCAGAACGAGTAGCCTCCAGTAAGGCGTTCAATACGGCTGCCGAACCGGATCGCCGTGCGTTCGCAAGGGCTGCAAACCCGAACGGAGGGATGAAATCAATCACGCCACCTTCATTTGGGCATCTCGCGCAGTCCCAAATTCTTGATACGCGGCGAACGGCAGGATTCGTAACAGCACTGACATGAACACTGCCCATAGGGGCCTTCGCTAGGCCGAAACGGCAAGCACCCCAGGGAGATTTCATGAGACTAACCGCCATAGGCGCCAGTGTTCTGGCGCTTACCGTCGCTTGCGTGCAGCCCGCGTTCGCGCAGGAAACCACCTCCGCCGTCCGCGGTCGCGTCACCGATGCGGGCGGACAGCCCGTTGCGAACGCGTCGGTCACGATCGTTCACATGCCGTCGGGCACGCAGATCAGCCAATCGACCGACACGACGGGCAATTTCAACGCGTCCGGTCTGCGCGCAGGTGGTCCGTTCCGCGTGACCGTCGATGCACCGTCGTACGACAGCAAGGCCATCGAAGGCGTGCAGACCGCCGCTGGCAGCACCGTCACGCTGAACGTCGTGCTCGATCCGCAAACCGGCAACGATATCGTCGTTACCGCCAAGGCCAAGCGCAACGGTCTCGCCATCGCCGGGCAGACGAGCCTGAACGCCGATGCGATTCAGGGCATCGCGTCGGTCAATCGCGACCTGCGCGATCTGCTGCGCCGCGATCCGCTCACCAGCCTCGATCCGAACCCGCGAGGTCGGGCGATCTCGATCGGCGGCGCCAGCCCGCGCGGCAATCGCTTCACGATCGACGGCGTCGCGATCGGCGACGATTTCGGCCTCAACGCAGGCGGCCTGCCGTCGGCGCGCGGCATCGTCTCGCTCGACGCGATCGACCAGCTCAACGTGAAGGCGGTCCCGATCGACATTGCCGAGGGCGATCTCCAGGGCGGATCGGTCAACATCATCCTGAAATCGGGCAGCAACCGGTTCCATGGCAGCACCTTCGGAATCTTCGGCGACGATTCGCTTCAGGGCACGAAGACCTACGACAATGTCCGCTCGGACGGGACGGTCGTCCCGGCGGCGGCGGGACGGCTGACCCCGGTGCCGAGCTTCCGCGATTACGGCGGCAACCTGTCTGGCCCGATCATCAAGGATAAACTGTTCTTCGCCATATCCTATGAGCAACTCAAGGAAAGCCAGGTCAGCGCGCGCGGCTTGACGGGCGAGGGCGCGAGCACCGAGATCCCGTTCGTCACCCGCGCCACCGTCGACCGCGTCCGCAGCATCCTGAACAGCCGCTACGGCTTCGACCCACTCGACATCGCCAAGACGCTGCCGGAAAAGGACAGGAAGGCGTCGGCAAAGCTCGACTGGAACATCAGCGACCGGCACCGGCTCGCGCTGACGTACATCTATCACAAGAACGAGGTGCCGCGCGATGTCGGCTTCAGCGAGACCGGGTCGAACCCGTCGGTTGGGCTGCAATCCAACTTCTATCTGCTCGGCGAGACGACCAATGCCTATGCCGCCCAGCTGAATTCCAACTGGAGCGACAATTTCTCGACCGAGCTGCGCGTCACGCGCCGCGACTATGAGCGGACGCAGAACCCCTATGGCGGCAGCGATTTCCCCGAGTTCGAGGTCTGCCTCGACACCGTGTCGCGCGGCAGCGGGCTGAACTGCCTTGCCCCGACCGGCGCCAACCCCAATGGCCGCGTCCTGCTCGGCCCCGATCAGTTCCGCCAATCCAACTATCTCAGCATCCGGAACAGCGGCGTGTCGTGGTCGGGCCAATATTCGGGCGGCGGCCACGTCATCAAGCTTCTCGCCGAGGGGCAGCAGGTCAAGATCAACAACCTGTTCGTCGCCGCGACCAAGGGCAAATATTACTTCGATTCGATCGCCGATCTGGAGGCGGGGCGCGCGAACCAGCTGACCTATGCCAATGCATTGTCGGGCGATCCCGCGGACGCGGCCGCACGCTTCAACTACATGTCCTATACGTTCGGTGTGCAGGACAGCTGGTCGGTATCGCCCGATATCACGGTGACCGGCGGCCTGCGCTACGACTGGGTCGATGCCGACCGACCGCAGCTCAACGCCCGCTTCCTCGCGGCGTACGGCTTCACCAATGCCGCGATGCCGACCGGCGGCGTGCTGCAGCCGCGGTTGGGCGTGACCTGGGATGCGAAGCCTAATCTGCGGCTGTCTGCCGGCGGCGGTCTGTTCGGTGGCGGTACGCCGGACGTCTGGTTCTCGAACTCCTTCTCGAACGACGGCGTGCGCCAGAACAGCCTGTTGTTCCAGCGCAACGGCGCCAGCTTCGTCGATGCCACGCAGACCGGGGCCGCGGCGAACATCGCCCCGTCGCTGGGATCGGCGGCGCTCGACAATGTCACCGGCCAGAGCATTCCAAGCGTCGTGGACCAGTATCTGGCAGGGGCCGGCGCCCCCGCGGCGGCGTCGGTCGGGGCGCTCGACCCCGATCTGAAGCTGGCGTCCACCTGGAAGGCCAATGTCGCGCTCAACTGGTCGGGCAGCCTGCCGTTCGGCCCCGGCTGGATCGCGGACAATTGGGAATTCAACCTCAGCGCGCTCGCCAGTGAAGTGAATAACGGCTTCGTCGCGAGCGACGTCCGGACCACCCAGATCGGCGTGCTTCCCGATGGCCGCCCGCGCTACAATCCCGCGGTCGGCGCCAATTGGGACATCGTGCTGCGCAACACCGGCCAGGGCAGTTCGCGCGTCCTCGGCGTCGGGCTGGGCAAGCGGATCGGCGGGCTGTCGCTGGGGGCGAACTACATCTATTCGGACGTGAAGGATGTCGGCTCGTTCACCGGCTATACGCCGACCGAGTTGCTGAGCGTCACCACCGCCGATCCGAACCGCGGCACGCTGGGCCGGTCGAGCTTCGAGACCCGGCACAACGGCAAGGTGCAGATCGGCTATCGCGCGGACCTGTTCGGCGACAACGAGTTCCGGATCGACCTGTTCGGCGAATTCCGCAGCGGCCGCCCGTACAGCTACACCTTCACCGATGCCAGCAACGGCCGGTCGCAGGTGTTCGGCACGGTCGGCGGTAACGGGCGGCATCTGTTCTACGTCCCCGATTTCGACCAGGCGGCGATCATCAACGCGGCGGGCCGTCCGCAGGTCGGTATGGTGGAGTTCGCCGACCAGGCGACGCTCAACGCGCTGCGTGCCAGCGTCGACGGCAGCAAGTTGCGCAAATATTACGGTGCGATCGCGCCGCGCAATCTGGGCACGTCTCCGGGGTTCTCGAAACTGGATCTTCACGTGTCGCAGGAGATCCCGTTCTTCTTCGGCAAGGCGAAGGTCTTCACCGATGTCGAAAACGTGCTGAACCTGCTCAACCGCAACTGGAACACCTACAAGGTCTTCTCGGACTCGGTCAGCATCGCCAACGTGTCGTGCGTCGCGGCGGCGGGCAATCCGTGCGCCCGCTACCTCTACTCCAATGCGAGCAGACAGACCGCCACGACCTATCAGAGCGCCTCGCTCTGGCAGATGCGGGTCGGCCTGCGCTTCGACTTCTGATCGACGGACGGGGAGGCCAGGACGCCTCCTCGTCGCGCACAAGGATTACAGCATGCGATTCATCAGGGCCTTTCTCGCCGGTGCGCTGGCGCTGGCATCGACACCGGCGATGGCGTGGGGACCGACCGGGCACCGCGTCAGTGGCGCGATCGCGGACCGCTTCATCTGCGGCACGACCCGGCTGGAGATCCGCGATCTCCTCGGCGTCGAAACGCTCGCCGATGCCGCCAACTGGGCGGACTATATGCGGATGCAGTCCGATCCCTATTGGAGCAAGACGACCTTCAACTGGCATTTCGTCACGATACCCGACGGCAAGACCTATACGCAGGCCGGCGTCCCCCCGCAGGGCGATGCGGTGTCGGCGCTGGCCAAGTTCCGCGCGGTCGTGCGCGACCGTACGGCACCGCTCACCGCGCGGCGCGACGCACTGCGGATGATAATCCATATCGCCGGCGATCTCGGTCAGCCGCTGCATTCGGGCAATGCCCGCGACCGCGGCGGCAATGACGAGATCGTGACGCTGCGCGGCGAACAGACCAACCTGCATACGATCTGGGATTCGACGCTGATCGACAGCGAGCAGATGTCGTACACCGAATGGACCGACTATCTGCTCGCCCGGATCACCAGCAAGCAGGCCATCGCCTGGTCGACCCCCGATCCCGTGGCATGGGTCGACGAGGCGCGGGCGCTTCATCCGCGGGTCTATCCCAAATCGAAAACGATCGACGGCGACTATCTCTACAATGCCCGGCCGCTGTTGCATCAGCAGATGACGAAATCGGGACTGCATCTGGCGGCGTATCTGAACGATCTTTTCGGGCATTGCAGCGGGTAAGGAGACGGGGCCTGGCATAAGAGGTCGACCGGCCCCGCCACCCGATCCGGATCATGCACCGCCATGAGCCGGAATGATGGCAGTTACAGCCGCGTCGGGTTCTTGGGCTCAGGAAATCGGGACGCCGCCGGTCACGGCTACGACGTTGCCCGACATATAGCTGCCTTCCGCCGAGGCGAGCAGTACATAGGCGGGGGCGAGTTCACCCGGCTGTCCGGCGCGGCCGATCGGCGTGTCCTGACCCAGTGTCTCGAGTTCCTCCGGCGACTTGGCGATCGGCTGGATCGGCGTCCAGATTGGGCCGGGCGCCACCGCGTTCACGCGAATGCCGTCGCTGGATAGGAGGTTCGACAGGCCCACAGTCAGGCTCGAGATAGCGCCCTTGGTCGCCGCATAGACGATCATGGACTTACCGGCGACCTTGGCCTGTTCGCTGGTCGTGTTGATGATCGCCGAGCCCGGCTTCATGTGCGGTACCGCTGCCTTGGCCAAACGGATCATGGCAAAGACGTTGGCAGAGAAAGCGGCCTGCATCTCGTCGTCGTCGATGCTGTCCAGCCCCTCGTTCATGGTCTGCGCGGCGGCATTGTTGACAAGGACGTCGATGCCGCCGAGGTCCGCGACGGTACGCTCGACAAGGGCTGCGCAGTGATCCCGGTCGCGCAGATCGCCCGGCAGCAAGATGCATCGCTGTCCTGCCTTCTCGACCCAGGTCCGCGTCTCCTCGGCGTCGGCCTGCTCGTCCGCGAGGTAGGAGATAGCAACGTCTGCCCCCTCACGGGCATAGGCGATCGCCACTGCCCGACCGATACCGGAATCTCCGCCGGTTATGAGCGCGACCTTGCCCTTGAGCAGGCCCTTGCCGACATAGCTCTCCTCGCCATGATCGGGCTTGGTTCGCATCTTGGTCGTTAAGCCGGGGCTTGGCTGCTGCGGCTCGTCAGGGAAACGGGTCGGCTGGCTGGTGCGCGGATCGTCCGTCATATCGGTTCCTGCTGGTGGGATCAGCAGCAAACGGTTCAGAAGGAATAACGTGCCGGGCAGACGCCATCATGAACGGGAAACAGGCCGCCTAAGTGCGACGGCGACGGAGTGTCGGATGGTGGAAGGCGGGGAAGGGCGACGTAAAAAGGGCATCCGGGTCGCCCCGAATGCCCTCGTTATACAAGCCGCTTGGGAGCAACCTGCGTGCGGTTTTACGCGCTCAGTATCTTAGATGCCGTTCGAAAGATTGGTATCCGGGTCATTGGTGCGCATGTCGTCGGCCTGGTTCTGGCCGGTCGCGCGCACTGCATCGGCCTTGTTCTCAAGGCTTGCTTCCGCTGCAGCATTGTCAGTGGTGTCGGCAGCATCCTCGAGGTTGTCGGCAACCGCTTCGGTGTTCGACTCGATGGTATCAGCGGCGTTCTCACGCGGGCTGGTGTTGCAGGCTGCGAGCGAGAGCAGGCCGGTAACGACGGCGACAGCAAAAATCTTCTTCATGATCTACCCTTTTTGTGGTGCCATACGGATACACAAGGCGCGTCCGAAATCAACGCCGATCTGACTAGTGGGGTATGGCTGCCTGCCGCCGCGCATGTCGGTCCGGGTCACCGCACCCACCCGCGGGGTGCGCATGGTCTAAGATGCTGCGGTGGCTCATCTGCAAATACCTTGGCCCGTGATGAGCATCACCGTACATCGCTGCGACGCCACGCGGCCATTAAATTGAAGCTACCAATACGGGGCAAGCTAGCGGCGACAGGAGCGATGAATGATCGGCGATCCCAAAGCATTGGCCGTTATCGCCGTTGCGCTTTTGATGGCGACGCTCGTCACGTGGGTCGCAGCTCGCCTTGTCGGGCGGCGGCTGGCGAAGCGGAACCTGTTCCTGGCGCGCTCCGTCACGGTCCTAGCCGCGCCCGCGATTGCGCTCGCGTACGGGATCGTCGTGTTCCGGGTCGACTCCGCTGCGCATCCGGAGTCGGACTGGCCACCGATGGCGCTCACGGGTGCAATCATGATCGCGATGACGATGCTGCTCGCGACTGTTCCCACGGCTCGGCTTTTACTGAAAAGCCGGACGGTGGCGGTTGGCGGCGACACCGCTGGCCGCTTGGCGTTGCCGGGTGAAGCGGCAGGGGGACGCAGCACGACGGCGATGCCGCTGAACATCAGCATGACGCGGGACAGCGTCTGTCTGGCGGACGATGTCGATGCGCCGCACGAGAAGACACTCGTCATGACGGCCGTCGATGCGCTCGCCGACGTCGCCGCCAAGGTTGCGGCGTCAAGCTATCTGCCGATGCCGAGCGACGCCTGGGGCTGGACGATAGAGGCGGGTGATGCCGTGGTGGTAATCCGTCCGGGTTTTTTGCGCCGTCGCGTAGCCACACTGCAAGGGGATCCTGCAGCCGTCCTGGCAAGCGACCATCCGGCGTTGGAAGCGCTCTACGTCCGTCCGGGCTCGCGGTGGCGAGACGCAGCGGCGACCCCGTTACAACCCGGACCAGTCAGGGGCGGTCAGCGCGAGGCTGAGTAGAGCGGTTTTCTCGCTCCTCGTCGGCATAGTGGCGTTCACCACTGCCTTCCAGCCGAGCAAACCCAAACGGCATTTTCAGTCGGCTTGCATTACCTGAGGTATTAAAGACCGCTACACGCTTCAATCCCGCCGAGACCACCGGCCGCAGCATGCGCCGATCGCCAGCAACAGCGCGCTTGCGGGCATGATCACTAGCAGGGCGAGCGTAAGCCCGAAGCCGTACCAGTAGCAATGCTCGCCACCCGACCCGGCCGCGCAGCCTGTGGCGAGGCCTTCAAGCACCAGCAGGAGCGGAGCGAGAAGAACCAGCAGCAGCATGGCCGCGTGTCGCCGCCATGATCGCTCGCGCCGTTCGAGCCACCACGAGATCGTGACGAGCAGCATCGCCGAAACCGGCCACCACGTCACTAGCAACGTGAAGATCGCGACAAACATGGCCCGTCGGTTAGCCCATCAAAATACCGCGGACAACCTTGCCGCGGAGGGGCCGAGGTCGGCGCTGGACCGGGTCGCCGATACCCCAAGATCCGCCGTCCGAGCGGATACCAGGCTGTGCGACCTTGCCGCGCGCGGCGGCGGCGTGCGGACATTCGGTTATGATGTGCGGGATAGCTCGAGCCTTCTCCTGGCGGAGCCGATCGCTTGCTGCTGATCTCGTCGCGCGCCGGCCTTCCGACACCGATCGCCGACATACTCGCGGACGACGCTCGCCGATGGGGTGAAGGGCAGGCGAGGCTCACGCTCGTGCTTCAAGCGCGGGAGTCGGGATTGCCCTTGGTCGACACGCGTGCGGGATTGCCGACGACCGTCGTTCCTGCCGCGACATCGCGGGTGACGACGCTGCCTGCGCCGATGATGGCATCGTCGCCGATCGTCACGCCGGGCAGGATCAGCGCGCCGGCGCCGATCCAGACGTTGCCGCCGATCCCGACCGGGCGACCGAACTCCAACGCCTTCGCTCTGACGGCTGGATCGCGAGGGTGATCCGCCGTCAAGATCTGGACACCCGGTCCGATCTGCGTCCCCGCGCCGATCCGGACCGATACGACATCCAGCACGATGCATCCGAAATTGAGAAAGACGCCGTCTTCCAGGTGGATGTTGTAGCCGTAATCGCAGTGGAACGGCGATCGCACAGTGGCGCCGTTGCCGACATGACCCAGCGCGTCGCCCAGCATGGCATGCCGCTCTGACGCAGGCGCAGCGGACGCGGCGTTGTAGCGGGCGAGCCAGGCAGAGGCCACGGCGGCGTCGGCCGCGAGTTGAGGATCGTCCGCGGTGTACAGGTCGCCGCGCAACATCTTCTGCTTCTCGGTCGCCATGCTCAGCTCAGATCGTGAAGGTCTTTGCCGAGCGGGGCGGTGATCTGGAAATCGGAGAACCGGATCTTCAGGCCGCTGCGCTCGGGCGTACAGGCCATCGGACCCACCTGATACGAAGTGGCAATGGGGAACGGCGCGAGGCGAACCAGCGGCCAGGTCTTTCCGTCAGCCGAGACCTGAAGTCGCAGCACGCCCTTGGCGACCGTGGCGCGCATCCAGAAATCCTGCGCCGGATGTTCATAAGGCCCGGTTGCCCAATCGGACTTGTCATCGGTCAGTACGCTGCTCAGCATCGCGCGTCCGTCGGACAATTCGATCCCCGCCTTGACCCAATGGCGTTCGTCGACCCGCACCATGATTCCTGCCTGGTCGTAGAGCTTTTCATATTGGCCGCGGATGCGGACCTGCGCGGTGAAGGCGTCGGGCGCGGTGAAGCCGAGGAAATGACCGCTGTCTCGGGTGAAGCCATAATGCGTTTCCCGCCAGAAGTCGGTTCCCTGGTCAGTGACGATCGACAGGTCGCCGCTCGGATCGACCGTCCAGGTCTTCGGCGCGTTCAGCCATCGCCCGTCGCGGCGGCCCAATATCCGCGTGCCGGTGGCCGCTTCGAGCGGCGTGGCCGTCACTGCCGGGATGGCCAATGCGGCAGCGCCGCCCAGAACCGTACGACGCGACATATCCAGGGTCTTCACAAGCAATGCCTTTCGCTACGATCGCAATATGTGTACATCTGTACATAAGTGCTGGAAAGGCAAAAATTGACTGTAGAACCCCGTCGGCGGAATGATCCGGCGCGCCGACAGCGGATCGTCGACGCGACGTTGATCGTCATCGAACGTCACGGCGTGGCCGGGACCACGCATCGTCGGATCGCCGAGGCAGCCGCGGTGCCGCTGGGATCCGTCACCTATTATTTCGTAACGCTCGAGGACCTGCTGACGACCGCGTTCCTGCAACTGGCGACGACCTCGTCCGGCGCGTTCGCGGCAAGACTGGATGCCGCGACCACGCGCTGCGAAGCAATCGAAGGCGTCATCGATATCATCGCCGGGTCGGTCTGGGCGGATCCGCGCACGCTGTTGCTGAGCTATGAGCTATACGCCTACGCGGCGCGCCATCCCGACGTCACGACGGTCATGCAGCACTGGATGGACAATAGCCGTGCGGCGCTCGGCCGGTTCTTCGATCCGGTCACGGCGCGGGCGCTGGATGCGCTCGTCGAGGGGATCGGCATCCACAATTCGATCGACACCGCACCGCTCGACCGGGATGCGATCCGTGTGATCATCGACCGGATTACCGGGGACGCGTGACGGAACGGGTTTTGCCGCTGAGTATAGCTGCGGACAAAGCTTGTGGCAGCCAGCGCTTGATACGCGACGCGAGGCGCAGACCGCGGCTCCCGGTTTAGTACTGCAGCGCCAGTCATAGGTATCTGACAGGCGCCACGGCGTTCCATGCGTCAGGCTTCGACGGTGGCGGTCAACGGTGGTGTCTGCTGGTGTTGGACGACCAGCCAATCGTCGTGTCCTCGCATCCGCAAGGTCGAGGTGCAGTGCGCCTCGTACTTTTCTTCTCCCTTCGCACACCGGGCTGTGTACGCGACGACGATCAGGCCCTCTTGCGGGCGTGACACTCGGCGGTCCGACAACTCGACCTTATCCCAATCGGGCGTAACCTTGACCGCATCCTTCGCGTCCTGGCCTTGGAAGACATAGGGCGGACGGGGCAGGACCATGACGATCTCCTCGTCGATCCGGTCCTGGTAATGCTCGTCGCTGGCATCCCATAGGCTGCTCTCGAATTCCCACACGCGCTGGTCGTCCATGCCGTCTCTCCTTCGTCGCTACAGCGCGAGAGGACAGGATAGGGTTCCGATATCTCGGCACCATCGTGTTGATATTCGTCGGCGTTTAAAGTCGCAGCGGATGAGAGACCGCATGGGCCACCGACATCTGCGTGGGCCTGCCGGTCGACTACGGACCGACCCTCGTAGCCTCGAAGTCGCGGTTCGTTGGAATGAGGGAACGGGTAGCGACAAAATGCTCTTACATCCAAACGGATCGTTACTGATAAAAGCGCTGCATGCCGGCGGCGAAGGAATGGCCGCGCGCTTTCAGCAGAGTGCGCCGTCCGCCGGCGCGAGAATAGACCAGCGCCAAGGCTCCGACCTTGGAACGAAAGGCAGGTCTGGTTGACATCGAACGACGGGATGCGGCTTTTGTCCAGTCCGAGTTCGCGCTGTACCAGAACCCCGTTCCGGGCCGCCGGCGGCATGGTCATTCCGCAATTTCCATTCCTGCGGCAGGGATGGGGGCGGGGGCGGTCGCGGTCGCACCGAGTGTCACATAGTCGATCTTGCCCGTGCCCAGCACCGGTAGCGCATCGACGATCCGCAGGTCGCGCGGGACCGAGAGTTCCGCGATCCCGTTGGCGCGCGCCCAGGCCTGCAAGACGGCGGCGGTAGCGGCGCGTTCGGTCGTGAACAGCACCAGCTGCTCGCCCTTGCGCATGTCGGGGCGCGTGACGACGGCATGCTCGGCGGCCGGCCAGACCTTGGCTGCATATCCCTCGACCGCGGGCAGGGAGACCATCTCGCCGCCGATCTTGGCAAAGCGCTTGGCACGACCGCGAATGACCACGAAGCCGCCCGCGTCGATCGTCACGATATCGCCGGTGTCGTGCCAGCCATCTGCCGGCGGCTGAAGCAGGCTGGGTGCGTCGGCCTTGAGATAGCCGGCCATGATGTTGGGCCCGCGCACCGACAGCCGTCCGCCCTCCTCGATCCCCGGAACGGCGTCGAGCCGTGCCTCGATCCCCGGCATCAGCCGGCCAACGCTGCCCGCCTGGAAATGCATCGGCGTGTTGACCGCGATGACCGGAGCGGCCTCTGTGGCGCCATAGCCTTCCAGGATGCGCAGGCCGAACTTGTCGGCATAGGTCCGGCGCGTCTCGTCGCGCACCCGTTCGGCGCCGGCGAAGATGTAGCGCAGCGAGTAGAAGTCATAGCCATGCGCCATCCGCGCATAGCCCGACAGGAAGGTATCCGTGCCGAACAGGATCGTGGCGTTCGCGTCGTAGGCGAGCGCGGGAACGATCCGGTAGTGCAAAGGACTTGGGTAGAGCAGCGTGCGTACGCCCGACAGGATCGGCAACAGCGTGCCGCCGGTCAGCCCGAAACTGTGGAACACGGGAAGCGCGTTCAGCACGACGTCGCTCGAGTTGAAGTCGATGCGGGCCGACAATTGGCGGCAATTCGCGAGAAGGTTGCGGTGCGTCAGCACGACTCCCTTGGGCAGACCTTCCGAGCCGCTGGTGAACAGGATGACGGCGGGCGCATCGGGCGCGATGCGGAGTCGGCGATGGCTGTGGCGTGCCCAGCGCGTCGCTATCAGCGCGCGCACCTTGTCGATGGCGCCGATGGTCGCACCGATATCCTCCAGGTAGCGGACGCCGATCCCGGCGGCTTCCAGGCCGGTGACGATATCGCCGAGCTTCGCCTGGTCCACGAACGCGCGCGCGGTCAAAATCGTGCGGATTTGCGCGGCGGTGCATGCGGCCTGCAGATTGGCGAGCCCTGCGGTGTAGTTGAGCATCGCCGGCACGCGGCCGTTCGCCTGCAGCGCGAAGACGGTGACGACGACCGCGCCGACGTTGGGCAACAGCACGCCGATTGCTTCGCCCGGCCGGGTGATCGTGGCGATCGGCCTGGCCAACGCGAGACTTCCGGTGACGAGGCGACCATAGGTCATCGGCGTGCGCTTCACATCCTCGACGATCGGGGTATTCGCGCCGTGGATGTCCTTCGCCTCGAGCAACGCCTCGAAGAGCGTCATGTCGATGTGCGACGTCGCGAAGATCATCTCGCTCATCACGTCGTACAGCTTGCGGCCGGCCATCGCCCGGCGCTCGCGCGCGCTGCCCGACGCCGGCAGCGCGAAGCGGCGCGGCGGTAGGATCGTCAGGCTGACCTTTGGGAACATGCGGAGCCGGACCTTGCCCCTCAGCCGCGAGAAGGGCGTGAATTGCGCGCCGTCGATACGCACCGGCACGATCGGTGCATCGGCCTTGTCGGCGACCATGCCTGGCCCGTCGAACACCTTCATCAGCGCGCCCGTGACGGTGATGCGACCTTCGGGAAAGATCACCAGCGTGCGCCCCTCGCGCACGGCTTTCACCATCGCCTTGGCCGCCATCGGATTCATCGGATCGACCGGGAAGGCATCGAACATGCCCAGGAACGGTCGTACCCACCATGCCTTCGCGATCCGGCTGTGGATGGCGAATGTCGGCTTACCGGGAAGGAAGGCGGCAAGCAGCAGCCCGTCGAGGAAGGACACATGGTTGACGACGATCACTGCACTGTCGCCCGGTCGGGGCATGTTTTCGCGGCCGTCGACCTCGACGCGGTACAGCAGGACGAGCAACCCGCGGATCAGCGCTTTGAACACCGTCTCGGGCAGCAGCCAGCACGAGATCAGCGCCACCGCCAGCGTCGCGAAACCCAGTGCACCGATGACGCCGGGGACGCTGGCGCCCGTCGCGAGCAGCAGGGTGACGACGAGGACGAGCACGACCGTGACGGTCGCGTTGACGATATTGTTGGCGGCAATGATCTGCGATCGCTGCTCGGGCGCGCTGTGCGTTTGCAGGATCGCGTAGAGGGGCACGATGAAGATGCCGCCGGCAAACGCTATCCCGGCCAGCGCGAACAGGATGTGCCAGCTTCCGGGCATGCCGACGAACGCACCGACATCGGAAACGGCTGGGCCCGGTGCGTACGCGCGCGTCGCGATCCACAGGTCGATGAGGAACGCCGCCAGCCCGAGGGCGGAGGCGGGAACATAGCGCGCGGAGACCTCGCCGCGCAGCAGTTTGTTGACGAGCACCGAACCGATCGAGACGCTGATCGAGAACACGAGCAGGAACAGCGTGACCACGCTGGCGTCGCCGTGCAGCGTGCCGCTGACCAACGGCGCGAACTCCGACAACAGGATCGCGCCGACCGAGAAGAACCAGCTGATGCCGAGGATCGAAAGCCACACGCCGCGACCGCCTTGCGCGGCCGCAAGGATACGCCACGTGCCCTTGAACACGTTGCGTTCGATGCGGAGGCCGGGCGATGCCGCGGGAGCCGAGGGTACCGCCATGCTGATGACGAGGCCTATGATCGCCGCACCGGTCGCGAACAGCCCCGCTTCCCAGGGCGGGACGAGCCCGCCGAGCAACTGACCCGATAGGATCGCCAGGAAGGTGCCGGCCTCGATCAGCCCGGTGCCGCCCATCAGTTCGCGCGGCGCCAGATGCTGTGGCAGGATCGAGTATTTGACGGGTCCGAAGATCGTGGAATGTACGCCCATCAGGAAGAGGCAGGCGAGCAGCACCGGGATCGACTGGATCCAGAAACCACCCAGCGCGAGCAACATGATGGCGACTTCGGCGGCCTTGATCGCGCGGATCAGCACCGCCTTGTCGAACTTGTCGGCCAGCTGGCCCGCGAGCGCCGACAGCAGGAAATAGGGGAGGATGAAAAGCCCGGTCGCGATGGTCGCCAGCAACTCCGCCTTTGCGGGCGCAGCGGCGTAGATGCAGAAATTCGCGAGGAACAGCAGGCCGAACTTGAGGACGTTGTCGTTGAAGGCGCCGAGGAATTGGACCGCAAACAGCGGCGCAAAGCGGCGCTTGGCAAGCAGCGACAGATCAGGTGCGGACATGGACGTAACTCCCCGTGCGCCGGTGTACCGACGAAATGCCAAACCGATAGTAATTTTTGGGCGGTACTACGCCCTCGAACGGACCTATGCCTAAATTGAGCGCTGTACAATTAAATAATTAGACGGCGCTCAATTTTATCAGTACCGACGCGTACAGATGGGACGCCGGTCGGATCATACTCGCGAGGAGCTTCATGCGTTGATCCTGAGCGCCGGGCACGCGGTGATGGCGGAGGACGGCTTTGCGCGGTTTTCAGCGAGAGCGGTCGCCAAACGGATCGGCTATTCGGTCGGCACGGTCTACAATGTGTTCGGCAGCAACGACGCGCTGGTGCTGGCGATCAATACCCGGACGTTCGCGCTATGGGCGCAGCATCTTCGGAGCGTTCTGGAGGATGCCGGCAGCGATCGCATCGGCGCGCTGGTGACGGGGTATTTCGTGTTCGCGCAGCGCAATCCGAACCTCTGGATGGCGATCTACGATCATCGCCTGCCTGCATCGATGCCGGTGCCCGAGGACGATGCGCGAGTCCGGGGCGCGCTGACCGGCATCGTCCGGGCCGAGATCCTTGCCGCTTTGGGGTGTGAGGACGACGATGCGATGGCGGCGCTGACCCGGTCGCTGATCGCCGTGGTGCACGGCCATTGTGCGTTTGCGCTTACCGGAAGCTTCGCGCTGATGGGCGAACATGACCCGATTCCGGCGGCTATCGCGCGCGTCCGCGAGAGCCTGAACGCGGCACGGCTGACCAGGCTTCCGGACTGAAGGCGCTCGGCCCGGCCGCGCGGACGACCGCACGCTCCCGTGCCTATTGCATCCACGGTGCCCTGCGGCAGCCACGGCAGTACAGGATCATGCGCGGGCGGCCAGGGCGATCCAGCCATCCCAGCGCGTAGCGATCGATCTGCCAGCGGCCATTCGTGCCGTCGGCGAAGCCTACGTGCCCCTGGACCACGCAGGGTGACTCCGGAAGGGTGTAATGCACGGCACGCGCGTCCGCCTCGCGGGCATCGCGGAAGAAACGGCGCGCATCGGTTTCGGTCAGGACAAAGCCGTGACAGGGTGGGTCGAGCGCGTCCTCCGGCCAGATCGCAAAGCCCTGCACCTCGCTGCGAAGCGCGACGACGCGCGCGAGCCCTGTCGGGCAAAGCGGCGGTTCGAACTCTCTGCCCGCGCTGCACGGGCCGACCGATGCGGCCAGCACCGAAAGCAAAAGGGTTAGCATCGCTTTGCGCTCATTGGCTCGGGACTACCCCCGTAGTTGACTGCCCGCATCTTGCCCTAGGCCGACTGTACCGCCTCGTCCGTCGCGTCACGATCAAGCTCGACGAAACTCTGCCGCGCGGCAACCCCGTTCTCGCGGTCAGGCGGCGATCGCGGCCAGCTCGATGGTGAAGCTGATCGGCAAGCCGGGGACGGCGTAGTCGCCAGCATGCGGCTTGAGGGTTTCACCAAGCGCGCGGGCGGTCGCGGGGGTCAGTCGCACGACCAGTTTATCGTCCGCTTCGACAACCGCGTCGCGCTCGCCCGGCTCGAACAGCACTCGTGACTGACCGTCGCCGCCTTCGCCGACGAGCAGCAATGGCCGATCGAACGGCAGGCGCAACGGCAGCAACCGCGTGAACTCGTCGACCTGCCGCGGCCCCAGTATGATGTGGTAGTCCGGTGCCCGCAAAAGCCGCTTGCGACCTGTCCACCTGAGTATGTCGGTGAGGAGATAGCCAGTCGATGAGCCATCGCGGATCGTACCGTCCTCGACCTGCTGCGACATTACCGGATCGGCCAGCAACGAGGTGCGCCCGAGATCGGTCACCAGCAGCGGCAGCTTGGGCCGGAACGCATCGAGCAGCCGCGACGTCTTCCACTGCTTGGCGGCGCGTTCCTCGTCCTCGGTCAGCCCGACGACCTGCAGGAATGCGACAGCGCCGGACGGTGTCTCCAGCGCGGGTAGTTCCGGGTCGGCCGTGAACGCGATGGAGCGCAGCGCGGTATCGCTCTCCTGCGACAGCGGGCCGTTGATCGGCATCCAGTCACCGTCGCGGAACACGTTGCCGGTCTGGAACACGTAGCGGGCAAGGTTCTGCAGGAAGTTCAACGCCCAGACCGGCGGCTCCTCCTCAGCCGGGTCGCAGGTCGGGCGGAACGTCAGTTCGAAACCATAGCCGCTGACCTCCGGGTCGTCGCTTTCCTTGGCGTAGAGTTCCGACAGGCCATAGGTCACGATATGCCAGTGCGGCACCGGCTCGAGCCGCTTCCAGGCACTCAATCCATCCAGCGGGTCCGGCCCGCCCAGGCTGTAGCGGATCAGCGGACCGAAGTGGCGCGGCTCCCGACCCGGGTAGAGGTGATCGAACGCTTCGGTAATCGCATCCCAGCCCGGCGACAGGTTGTCGGCGGCATTCTCTGCGGCATCGTCCAAGGCAGGGCTCCCAGCAACAAACGGATATCGCTGGCCTAGCTGCCGGATCGTCGGCTTGCTAGACGTTCAGGCCAGAGACTTTCCACCCCGGCGGCGCAAAGCCGGCGGCAGACGCGGAGATGCGTCCCAGCGTCGGCAGCGTAGATGGGGTCATCGCCGGAATGTCCATCGGGTCGGACGAGTCGGACGCTTCGGCGGCAGCGATGCAGATTCCCGGGGCCGCAAGAAGGAGGATCGTCACGTGGTCCTTTGGACCGAAGATTGCCTGCGACCGAACGTGCGGGCGCGGGACGGCCTCCGATCTGGCGTCCTCACGCGCGCCGCCCCGCCGTTCAGAAGCGCTGGCTCGGGAAGTCGGTGAAGAATTCGCGGCGGCAATCGCCCTCGGCAAGGCTCGCGCCGGAACCAGACCAGCCCATCATGACGGATTCGCTGACCTTGCCAGTGGTGCGCGACAGGCGGAGCTCGGTGTCGGAAGGCCCGCCGATCGAAGCGCGGCTGTCGTTGATGACGATCTCGTCCGCGGTCACCGTGCTGATCGCGGCGGGCACTTTGCATGCGCCGCGGCACCAGCGCTTGGCGTCGAGATCGATGCGGAAGCGTTCGGTCCAGGCGGTAGCGGGCACGCCGGTACGCTTCTGTTCCTTGCCCTTGCAGACCAGATCGAACTGGTTGGACGAAGCCGCGATCGCCGGCGCCGTGACGCCGATGGCGGTAAGCAAAGCGATGGCAACGAGGACTGGCCGCTTGAACATGATGCTTCCCGGTTGGTTTACGACGGCTCAAAAGTGGCATGCCGGTTGGTTGGCAGCAAGGCGTTTTAAAAACGCACGGTGCCTTGTCGTGGCGCGCCCCGTCCGACGTCGAGAACATGTCGCCCGCATACCGGAAGGACTGTGCCGGGTCTTGGCCTGGCAGAAACAGCTCACGCAATACGCCTGAAAACGAGGGGTAGCAAGCAAGGGCGCTGACGGCCTTGCGCCCGCCGAAGCTGGTCATGGCGGTCAACAATGTCTCGGTGGGCGCCGCGCGTGCGGCGGACGATTGGCTTGTAGCGCGCTGACTGTAATAGTCTCATTCTCGCGGTCCGGAATTTGATATTTCGGAAGAGGTTTCAGTCCCACGAACACGACGGAGAGTTGAATGATCGCGTTGGTTTTGATGCTGGCTGCCGGTAATTGTGGCGACAAGCCTAATCAGACGGCCATGACGATGTGTCAGAGGGCAGTCGCGAGTGCGGCAGATGTCGAGATGAACCAGGTGTGGAGACGGGTACGCGCTGTCATGCAGGCCGCCGACCGCAGCGCCAGTTCCAAGCCGGCAAAGGCAGGCAACGTCGCAGCGCTGCTCGCGTCTCAACGCACTTGGCTCACGTTTCGCGACGCGGAGTGTCGGATCGAGAGTTACGAATGGCGCGGCGGGTCGATGCAGCCGTTCACCGAGAACCAGTGCCTGACCCAAGTGACCCGGTCGCGCACGCAGCAATTGCGAGAGATGTTGAGCTGGCAACGATGAGGTAGCGGGGGCCGACACCCGCTGAACCGCTGCTCATGCCCGCAGCCTTGGCGATGGTACCGGCCGGTTCGCTCAGACGTACTGCATCGGCGGCGGGGCGGGGTAGACCGTGCCTCGTCTCCGCAAAGCAGCCAGTGCGTTCCGGTATTCCAAAGCGTCGCCGAAGGTGGCTGGACTGCTGTCGAACGGCGCTCGACGGCATGTACGGTAAGCGGAACGGCGAGACGGTCTGCCTGTGGCGCGGCGGCGATCACGACAATGAGATCCTGGAGAGAGACGGGTCCCCCGGTCTCTTGTCGTTCCCGATCGATCATCCTGGTGGGACAGCGTCAGCCTGCGTGGTCGCGGTTTATCTGCCGGACTGCCGCTTGGACCGTAGCATAGGCAGAGATTGATGATGCGCTCCCCATCACCTTGGCCGTCAGCAACGTCGAGTGCTCGCCGACTTTCGCACGACGGGAACTTAAGCTGACCTCTCTAGTTTGGACAGCATGTTGTCATAGCGACAGGATGCTGATTTGAGTGACCAAACATCGTCTGCCCCTGTCAGGGATCTTGCGCTCGCGGTGTTCGAGACGAACGGCCGCTTGGTCGATGCAGGCAATGCGCTGGTCCGTCCGATCGGCCTGACGACGGCGTGGTGGCAGGTCCTGGGGGCTTTGGGCTTTTCACCCCATCCGCTCCCGGTCGCGCATATTGCCCGCAACATGGGGCTGACCCGGCAGGCCGTGCAGCGTGTCGTCGATCTCCTCATCGCAAATGGGCTGGTTAGCCAGCAGCCTAATCCGCACCACCAGCGCGCCAAGCTGATCGTCCTTACCGCCGTCGGCTGGGCTGCACTTGCCGGGGCCGAGACAGCCGTCGCCCCGCTCGATCAGGCTATCCTCGATCGGATCGGCACCGATCGGATCGTCGCAGCCATTGCCGTGCTTCGCGAAATGAACGCAGCGATCGCCGACAGCCTTTCACCGATGACGGACGCTGCCGCACCCTCAACGCCCAAGGATATCGCATGACCAGCACATCGCTCCGTGACGGCTTCGACGCCGACGTCATCATCGTCGGCGGGGGACCGATCGGTCTGACGACCGCCTGCGCGCTCGCGCATCACGGCGTCGATTGCTTGCTGATCGAACAACGCAGCAAACCCAAAGAGTGGTCGCGGGCTAATAACCTGTGGGCCCGGCCGCAGGAGCTGCTTGCCAGCATCGGTGTACGCGATGCTATCGCTGCGCAAGCGTACAGCATCACTCAGGTCAACACGCTGCTGAACGGCCGCACGGTCGATCCGGTCGAGATCGCGGACGTACCAAGCCCCTACGGCCCCGTCCTCTACAGCGGGCAGGACGTCATCGAAAAGACGCTTGCCGATCAGGTGGACGCCAAGGGTGGCAGGATCGAGCGCGGGCGCAAGGTGACGGGGTTCGTCCAGGACGAGGACGGCGTGACCGTGACGCTCGCAACGGTCAGCGAGGACGACGAGACCGTGACGGTCGGCCCCGAGGAAACGCTGCGCTGCCGCTACATGATCGGCGCGGACGGGCCCAAGGGCTTTGTGCGCGAGGCGCTTGGTCTCGGCTTCGAGCCGAAGAAGCTGCCCAACTGCATGAACCGTCAGGTCGATGCCAAGCTGAGCTGGCGCCGCTCGACCGATTTCGACCATCTCTGGTTCTTTTACTATCCGCGCGGTTTCTGCGGCGTGCTGCCGGTCTGGGGCGGCTACCACCGCCTGTTCTTCCTTGCCGACGACACCGGCATCCCCGATCGCGATCCGACGCTCGAGGAAATGCAGGCGATCGCGCGCGAGGTCACCGAGGACGAGACGTTGACGCTCACCGATCCGATCTGGCTGACGCACAGTCGCTTCCAGCACGGCGCCGCGGCGCATTACGCGAAGGATCGCGTGCTGCTCGTTGGCGATGCCGGGCATTTGTCGCTGCCTGCCGGCGGCCAGGGTATGAACTCCGGCTTTCACGATGCGATCGGCGTCGCATGGCGGCTCGCGATGGTGCTGGCAGGCAAGGGCGCGCCGATATTGCTCGACTCGTACGACGAGGAACGCGGCGGTGAGCATCGCCGGCTGGATGACCAGCAGGTCCGCGGCTTCCAGAACAGCGTGTATCGCGGGAAGGTGAAGGACGCCGCGATGGATGTCGCCGCGCGCTTCATTCCCAACATCGGCACTCTCATTCAGGGCAGCGCCGATCTTCAGCAATTGACCGTAGGTTATCCCGATAGCCCGCTTAGCGAAGACCACCTTGGCGGCTTGCGTGATTTGCTGAGCCGCCATGCGCCGAAGGCGGGGGAGCGGGCGCCGGATGCAAAGGTGATCGTCGCGGATGGTGGTTCATCCACGCTGTTTGCGCACCTCTACAATCCCGATGGATGGAGCTGGGGCTGGTCGTTGCTCGCCTTTGACGGCCGGCGGGCCGACTCCCTGCCCGAGTTGCGGAAGGCCTTCGCCGAGGTCGCGCGTTGGGCGTGGGTCCGGCCACGGCTCGTGCTGGGCGCCGCTGTTGCTGCGAAGGATGATGCGAAGGTGCTCTACGATCTCGATGGCGAAGTCCACGCTGCCTATGGCGTCGGTGACACGGCCGCGCTGATCCTGGTTCGGCCGGACGGTCATATCGCCTTCCGTGGCAGAGCTGACCGGCCAGACATGCTCCGCGCCTATTGCCTGAAGGTGGCCGGTCACGAGGAGGAATAGTGCGGAAAGCTAAACTGGAGTCAGCAGATTGCCGCTGCGCTGCAGCTGTTCGATGTCACGACGGGGTGGCGCGCCGAACAGACGTGCATATTCGCGGTTGAACTGCGACGGGCTTTCATACCCAACGGCAAAACCCACGGCACTCGCAGTCGCGCCGCTCGACAGCATCAGGCGTCGCGCCTCCTGCAATCGCAACTGTTTTTGATACTCCAATGGCGTCATTTTCGTCACCGCCTTGAAGTGTTCATGGAGCGACGACGCGCTCATACCCGCAGCGGTGGCGATGTCTCCGATACGGAGCGGTCGGTCGAACCCGGTGCGGATCGTCGCAATAGCCCGGCTAACCTGGTTGAGGTGGCTGTCCGCGACCGCCATGTAGCGAAGGGCAGGGCCGTGGGGACCGGTGAGCAAACGATACAGGATCTCCCGTTCGATCAGCGGCGCAAGCGCGGCGATGCTGTCGGGCTGGTCCAGCAACCGCACCAGCCGGCACGCTGCGTCGACCAGATCATCGTCGCTGCGATATACCGCGAGCGCCGGTAGATCGGCCTTGGGCGCCCGGCCACCTTCCGCCAGGATGAGGTCCGCCAAAACGGCTTGGTCGATGTCGATCTTGCAGCAGAGATACGGGGCGTCACGCTCCGCCTGGGTGACGTGTCCGACGAGCGGCAGGTCGACCGAGACCAGCAGGTAATGCGCGGCATCGTAGAGAAGGCTTCGTCCACCGAGCGAGACTCGCTTGGCGCCTTGGGCAATTATGCAAAGCGATGCATCATATACGGCGGGCAGGGGCACGGTCGGCTCATCGGCGCGGAACAGCGACAACCGATCGATCGCCGTGCGTACCATGCCGGTTCTCGTGACTTGGCGTGCAACCAGTGCGGCGAGGTCTGCGATCGTGCTCATCTGGGCAGTGTGTCCGCTGTCACCCACCATCGCAAGCGTAAGCGACATCCTTTCGGAGGATCGTGCAAGGATCGCGGGCGATCGGTCTCACGCCTGCCGATCGTTCGGTTCCATCTGTGCTCAGCCGTCATGGCACCAGGACAGGAACCATCATGAACGACATCATCGACAAGACAGTGCTGATCAGCGGCGCTTCCAGCGGTATCGGCGAGGCGACCGTGCGCGAACTCGCGAGCAGAGGCGCGCGCCTTTTCATCGGTGCGCGCCGGACCGATCGTCTCGAAGCGCTCGCGGCTGAGCTCGGCGCGCATGTCGCTTGGCAGGCGCTGGACGTGACCGACGCGGCGAGCTTTGCCGCCTTCGCCGACGCGGCGGAAGCGCGGTTCGGGCGCGTGGACGTGCTGATCAACAATGCCGGCGTGATGCCCTTGTCGCCTCTTGCCGCGCTGAAGCAGGAGGAATGGACGCGGATGATCGACGTCAACGTTCATGGCGTGCTGAACGGGATCGCGGCCGTGCTGCCGCGATTCATCGCGCAGAAGGAAGGCCATGTCGTGAATGTGGCATCGATCGCCGCGCATTTGGTAATGCCGAGCGCCGCCGTCTACTGCGCGACCAAATACGCGGTCTGGGCGATTACCGAAGGGTTGCGCCAGGAGCATGACGACATTCGCACGACGATCATTTCACCCGGGGTCGTGGCAACCGAGTTGGGCAACGACATCACCGACCCGGATATTGCCTCCGCGCTGACCACGTGGCGGCAGAAGTCGCTCACGCCCGACGCGATCGCCCGCGCGATCCGGTACGCGCTGGAGCAGCCCGAGGGCGTGGACATCAACGAGGTCATCGTACGCCCTACCGCAGCCGGCATGTAGGCGGCACGAAGACGGCAGGGCGAAACTCAGTCCGGGCACACCTTCCGTCTGCCCGGACTGTTTCGAGACGACTTGCGGTCAGGCCGCCGGCGGCGCGTAGGAGCGTAGTTCATCGAGGATCGAATGCCGCGACGGGCGCCAACCCAGCTCCCGTTCGGCGCGTTCGCCCGAGACTAGTTGATCGCACGCAATCGCGTCCGCAAAGCCCCCGAGCGATTGCCGTGCCTCCTCCAACGGCCATGCCGCCACCCGACCCTCCGCGCCGGCGCTCTCGCTGGCGGCCCGCGCAATATCGATCAGCGGGACAGCGGCGCCGTGCGCGCCGTTGTAGATCGAGCCTGCCGGCGCCTTTTCGAGCGCGAGCAGATACAGGTCGGCGAGGTCATCGGCATGCACGCACGTCCAGCGGTTCTGCCCGTTGCCGACATAACGCGCAGCACCGTGCTCCTTGGCCGAGCCGTACATCATCATCGTGGTCCACGCGTGATGGCCGTAGACCCAGGCGGGACGGAGTATGATCCCGTGAACGCCATCGTCTGCAGCGCCAAGGATTTCCGCCTCGAGCGGCTGGCGAAAACGCACCAGCTCCAGCGGATTCAGCGGGCTATCCTCGGTGGCGGGCGTGGCGCCGGTGGCGCCGTACAGGAAGCAGCCACTGGTATAGAGAAAGCGCTTGGACGCGCCGCGCAAGGCATCGATGATCGCTCGTGTCGCGACTTCGTCATACGCCGCGCTGTTCTGGTCATTCGGCGACGCGGCGTGGACGACCGCGTCGACGTCCCGGACGGCGTTGGCGATGCTGGCCGCATCGTCCAGATCGCCGTGGGCCGCCTGATAGCCCATGCCGGTCAGCTTGGCCGCGCTCGCCTCCGAACGCGCAAGCCCCACCACGTCATGTCCCGCCGCCGCCACTCGACGGGCGACCGCGCCGCCGATCAATCCCGTTGCACCCGTTATCAATATACGCATGTCAGCACCTCTATTGCCCGTGTGCCACGACGTAGAGCGCAACGACGGTTCCGCGGGAAATCGCGAGACATGATACGGCGTCATCGGCGCGGCCGATGGCGTCAGGCCGATGCGGCGATCCCGGCAATGCAGTCGCGCAGCCAGACGGTGGCGGGATGATCGTCCACCCGGCGATGCCACATCATCGCCAGCGGCCAGTCGGACAATGCGATCGGCGGTTCATGCACCTCTATGCCCAGATTGGCCGCGGCGAACCGTCGGGCGACGCGCGCGGCAAGCGTCGCGATCAGGTCGGTTTCGGCCACGACGAACGGCGCCACCAGGAACTGCGGCAGGCTCAGCACAACGCGGCGTGACAGCCCCAGCGCTGCGAGCTTGCGGTCGACCAGCCCCGCGCGATCCCCCTCGGGCGATACCAGCAGATGCGGCGCTGCCGCGAACGCCGCGATGTCGGCATCGCGTGCAAAAGCGGGATGCCCCGGCCGCGCGATGCAGGCGAAACCCTCCCGAAACAGCGGGCGCGAAAGGATGCGTGCCGAGGCGTCGACCGAGACGCTGAGTGCAAGGCTCGCTTCGCCACTGTCGAGAAGATCTACGACTTCGTCCTTGCCGAAAATACCGCGGACCCGCACCTCGAGCCGAGGCGCGTCCACCGCGAGCCGCGCCAAGAGTGGCGGCAGCAGCACGAACGCCGCATAGTCGGTCATCGCGATCGTGACGACGTGATCGGCAGCCGCTGGATCGAAGCCATCGTCTTGCAGGACTGATCGCATAAGGCGAAGCGAAGACGAGATCGGGCCGGCGAGATCTTCGGCGCGCGGCGTCGGTTGCATCCCTGTCGGTGACCGCACGAACAATTCGTCGTCGAACACTTCGCGCAGCCGCGTGAGTGCACCGCTCATGGCCGGCTGGCTCAGACCGATGCGCTGTCCAGCACGGGTGACGTGGCGCTCCGCATACAATGCGTCGAAGGCCTTCAACAAGTTCAGGTCGAAGCCAGCGACATCCATCGGATGGTCATAGAGTGAAGAGATCGGCCGGGAAAGCAGGGGCGGTAAAGTCCGTCCCTATCGGGAGGTCAGGTTGGCGGCTGTCGAACCGAGCTTTCGCGATCGGCGAATATCGCCTGCATCTCCGCCATATTCTCGGTTCCCCAAACGCATAATGGTTCAAGCGCCTGAGCAAGGCTCTGGCCAAGCTGCGTCAGCGTGTAGTCGACGCGTGGCGGCACTTCCCGATAATCGTTCCTGCGCAACACGCCGTCCGCTTCCAGCTCTTTCAAATGCTGGATCAGCATCTTGTCGCTGACGTCGCGCACGGCGCGTTTGAGTTCACCGTAGCGCGTGGGGCCACGCAACAGGAAATACAGGATGAGCGGCTTCCACTTACCGGAAATGACCTTGAGCGTCGCGTCGAGACCGCAGGTGAAGGCAGGCGCAACGGACGCGGAAACCATACTGACAGGGCGGACCTCAACGGACATAATTGCTACTTACCAAAAGGTGCATACTTGCCGATAGGTATGCCGGGAGCCAGCTCCCTGCAACCAAGAACTGGAGGCATGTATGAACCGACTAGAAGGCAAGACCGCGATCATCACCGGAGGCGGCACGGGCATCGGTCTGGCTTCGGCGAAGCGCTTCATCGAGGAAGGGGCGTTCGTCTACATCTTTGGCCGGAGACAGGAGAAACTGGACGCGGCAGTGGCCACCCTCGGCGTGAATGCGCGTGCGGTAGCGGGATCGGTCACGGACGGCGACGATCTCGACCGGCTGTTCGAAACGGTGCGCCAACAGCGCGGCGCGCTCGATATCCTGTTCGCCAATGCCGGAACCGGTGCGCTGGTACCTCTTACCGAGATCACGTCCGAGCATTATGACGAGACCTTCGACATCAATGTGAAGGGTACGATCTTCACGGTGCAGAAGGGCCTGACGCTGATGGGCCAGGGTGGTTCGATCATCCTCACCGGCTCGACCACCGGCGTGATGGGGACGCCTGCGTTCAGCATCTACAGCGCTTCGAAGGCCGCTGTCCGCAACCTCGCGCGCAGCTGGGCGCAGGATCTGCGTGGTACGGGTATTCGCGTCAACGTCCTGTCGCCTGGACCAACGCTCACCGAACTGGCGGCGGAAGTCGTCGGTCGCGATGCGATGATCGAGATGGGGTCTACCACACCGATAGGGCACGTCGGCGACCCTGCCGAAGTTGCAGCGGCCGCTGCGTTCCTTGCTTCGTCGGATAGCAGCTTCATGACGGGCAGCGAGCTGTTCACCGATGGAGGCTTGGCGCAAATTTGAGGATCGAGGCCAGCGGGCGGAAAGTCCGCTGGCCTCGAACACGGTACCGGTCAAAGGCACAAACTTAGACGCGAGATGTGTCCGTTTCCGTCAGGCCTTAAAGGACCCTAGCGTGCGATGTTCACAGGAGTGCGGATTGGGATCTTGGTGAGCATTATGCCGGCTGCCCATTCCCGCCGGTCGATCCGAAAATCTGGCCCGTAGAATAACTCAATGATGGATCGGCTGCGGCAACGTAGAGTGCGGCAATCTCCGCCGGCTGGCCTGCTCGCGCCATCGGCGAATCTCCACCGAAGCTTCGCAACTTCTCGGGCGTTGCCCCGCCGCTGACCTGCAGGGGAGTCCAGAACGGACCCGGCGCAACGGCGTTCACGCGGATACCGCGGCTCGCGAGCTGCTTGGCCATGCTCTTGGTGAAGTTCAGCACCGCGGCACGCGTCAGCGCATAGTCGACGATGTCGGGCGAAGGGTTGCCAGCCTGTTCGGAGGACGTGTTGACGATTACCGCGCCCGCGCTCATCCGTTCGAGTGCCGCCTTCGTCAGCCAGAACGGCGCGTAGACATTGGTCTTCATCGTATCGTCGAAATCTTGGCTCGAGATATCGGCGATACCTGGACGCGTCTGCTGACGCGCCGCGTTGTTGATCAGGATATCGAGCCCGCCAAGCTGTTCGCTCGCCTGCTGCACCAGCCGCCGGCAAAAGCGTTCATCGCGCAGATCGCCGGGAATGGCGACTGCCTTGCGTCCCTCGGCCCGGATCAGCGCGACGACTTCGCGAGCGTCGGGTTCTTCGGCGGGCAAATAGTTGATCGCGACGTCTGCTCCCTCACGCGCATACGCGATGGCCGCAGCGCGCCCAATGCCACTGTCTCCACCGGTTATCAGCGCCTTCTTGCCCGCCAGCTTGCCCGAGCCCTTGTAGCTTGTCTCGCCGTGGTCCGGACGTGGTGTCATCTTCGACGCAAGACCGGGCCATGGCTGGCGCTGTACGGGGTAGGGGGGCTTGGGATAGGCTGTAGCGGCCGGTGTCGTCGCGGCGGTATTCCCACCGCTTTGCGTCGCGGCGTTTGCAGCGGTCGCGGCGATGGCACCCGCGGTAATGGCTGCCCCCGTCACGAATGTGCGGCGTGTGGTATCGGTCATCGTCATAGCTCCCGGAATGATCACGTCTCCAAGCGCCAAACGATTGCTTCTGTTCCGGATTCGCTAGCCTCTGCTCGGCCTAATGATAGAACGCCATCACCAGTCGCATACGCCTTGTCTCAATCTTCGGCCCAACGCCTGAGAAGATTGGACTGCGTTTTCGCCAGGAGGTCCAACTCTGGCGTTTTGCCGAGGCGGTCGAACAAGGCGTGCCGTGCCGTTTCGAGATCGAACAGCAATTCGCGGGCATCGGCATCGCGGACCAGGCTGCGAACCCAGGTGACGGCGGCTAGTCTTTCGCCGGATGTGACGGGTGCGACGCGGTGAAGCGCGGTCGTCGGGTAGACCACGGCATCGCCCGCCGCCAGTTTCACATCCTGTTCGCCTGCGGCGGACTCGATCACCAGCTCGCCGCCTTCGTACGTGTCGGGCTCTGACAGGAAAATCGTGACCGACACGTCGGTCCGCATGCCACCCATGATCGCGTCATCGACATGGCTCCCATACGCCATGCCGGGTTCGTAGCGGCTGAACAATGGAGGACGAACCACGTGCGGCCGGGTCGCCATCCGGAACAGCGGGTTCGCGAGCAGCCGATCGATCACGAGGTCCTGCATGTCGGCGAGTAGCGGGTCTGTACGGTCGACCTGCTCGTTGCGCTTGACCGGTCGGGCTTCGCGACCGGCGGTTCGCCGTCCGTCTACATAGCGCGTCCTGCCAAGATTATCTCGCAACGACCGGAGATTGTCGGCGTCCAGAACGTTGGCAATCATGATCAACATCAGGGTTCTCGCGGCATCGGCATAGCGTCGGGCGGGTTCCCTAACAGTCCAAGCCCATGCGGCCAACGCGTCGGCGAGTAAGGAATTTGATATGCGTACGAAATTATGGATGGGCGTTGGTGCGTTCGTGGTCGCGCAATCGGGCCAAGCGATCCTTACCGAAGCAGCAGCCAAGCCGCTGGCACCGTCGGTCGATCAGGTCGGCGAAGGCGGCGAGAGCGAGCGCGGCGAGGGCGAGGGTGAAGGCGAGGGTCGCCATGTCGTCCGCTCGACCAAGTCGCGCCACGTCGTCCGCAGTCCGCGTCGCGCACGTGCAGCGCAGCAACATGCCGGCCAGCGTGGCGAAGGTGAATATGAAGGCGGCGAAAACGAGGGTGGCGAAGGCGAGGGCGAACGCTGATCAAAACCGCGGATGACGAGGCGAAATCAACTGGCGGTATCTTGGCGGTCATCTCCCCAGGCCGCCATCGCGTGCTTGATCCCTGCTCGAATTGAGTCTGCGGGCACTCCATCCCGGGCTTGGATCGAAATTCCCAGCACCAAGCCATCGTACAGAGCGACCAGCCCTGCGACGTCGATGGTCGGGGCGAGATTCCCTGCACTGACGCCAGCCGTGATACACCGTTTCAGCGCCTGCCGCGTGGCGTCGCGCTCGGTTCGCGTTAGCAATCGGGTCGATGCGCATGCTTCGGACGAGATGGTTGCGGACAGCGTGACCATGCAGCCCTTGGGATGCGCAAGATCTGTCTGCATGGCGACCGACCCCATCAACGCCTGTTCGAGCCGCGCGCGGGGCGGCAGCCGTTCGTCGTCGAGCGCATCGATAATGCTGCCATGCCGGCCCAGATACCGCATCAGCGTCTCGCGATAGAGCGCTTCCTTCGAGCCGAACGCCGCGTAGAAACTCGCCGACGATATGCCGCCCATCGCGTGGCGAAGAGTCAGTAGCGACGCGCCTTCATACCCGTGTTCCCAGAACAGGTGCATCGCACTGTCCAGCGCTACATCCCGGTCGAAACCACGCGGTCGTCCGCTCCGTGCCATACGTCTCCGCTCCTGTCGTTGTGGATTAATCGATCCATTAATCGTTGACAAGCCGGCTGTGGTCGTCGAGTGCATTGGACCAATCGATCCAGAAGTGAGTGTTCCGTGCGTTCAAAAGCCATCCCGACCGACGCCGGCGCGAGCGAGACGCTGCCGCTCTCCGCCCTCCTGGCACTGGCGATGACTGGCTTCACCGCGATCCTGACCGAGACATTGCCCGCCGGGCTGTTGCCGCATATGGCCGCCGGGTTGGACGTGTCGGAGTCACTCGCCGGGCAGACGGTGACGGTTTACGCGGTAGGGTCGCTGCTCGCGGCGATCCCGCTGACGCTGTACACGCAAGGCTGGCGTCGCAAGCCGACGCTGCTGTTGGCGATTTGTGGCTTCCTGATCTTCAATTGCGTGACCGCGGTGTCGTCCTCCTACGCGCTGACGCTGGTCGCGCGGTTCATGGGCGGGGTTGCGGCCGGGCTCGGCTGGGGGATCATTGCAGGCTATGCGCGGCGCATGGTCGTCGCGCCGTTGCGCGGCAAGGCGCTGGCGATCGCAATGGTCGGCACCCCGCTGGCGCTGTCGATCGGCGTGCCCTTGGGGGCGATGCTAGGCAGCACGCTCGGCTGGCGCATGGCGTTCGGGCTGATGTCGATCACCACGCTGGCCTTGATCGGCTGGGTGTTGTGGCGGGTGCCCGATTTTCCAGGCCAGCCGGCCGAACAGCGGCTCTCGATCGCGCGTGTGTTCCGGACGCCCGGTGTTCGGACCGTGCTCGTCACGCTGTTCGCTTGGATCACGGCGCACAACATCCTCTATACCTATATCGCGCCGGTCGCCGCGCTGTCGGGTCTGCAAGCTCGGCTCGACCTGGTGCTGCTGGGGTTCGGCGCTGCCGCGCTGGTCGGGATCTGGGTTACGGGGGTGTTGATCGACCGGGCGTTGCGGCCACTCGTGCTCGTCAGCCTGACGGCGTTCGCGGTGGTGTCGCTCGCGTTCGGGCTGTTTGCGGCCAGCCCCGGCGTGATGATCGTCGCGACGATCCTGTGGGGGCTTTCGTTCGGCGGCGCCGCGACGCAGCTTCAGACGGCGCTGGCCGACGCGGCGGGCGATGGCGTCGATCTGGCGAACGCGATGCTGACGACAACGTGGAACGGCGCGATCGCCGCGGGCGGGATCGTCGGCGGCGTGATGCTCGAGCATCTGGGTGCAGGCTCGCTCGCCTGGGCGGTACTGGTCCCGACGGTAGTGGCGCTCGTGATCGCGTCGCGCGCGCACCGCCACGCCTTCAAGCCCGGTCCACGGGCATTCGATTGATGCGCCGGTCGTGCGCTGAATACAGGAGATCTCGATGAAAGCCTATCAAATCGGCGCGCAGGACGGCATCCATGCCCTCGTCTCGACGGCCCGGCCCGACCCTGTCGCGGGCCCGGGCGAAGCGCTGGTCGCACCGCGTCTCGTCGGTCTTATCAGCCGTGATGTGCAATTGTTGCGCGGCACCTACGGTCCTCGCCAGCCCGAGACGCGCATCCCGATGTCCGAAGGCGTCGGCGAGGTCGTCGCGATCGGGGAGGGTGTGACGGACATCGCGGTCGGCGACCGGGTCGTCTGCGGCCATTTCGCGAGCTGGCTGGACGGCGCGTTCCGGGCGGACGTCTTCGCGCACGATATCGGCATCACGCATGACGGCTGGCTGGCCGAGCGCGTTGTCCTACCCGCGGCGGCGCTGATCCGGGTGCCGGATGCGCTGGCCGACGTGGATGTCGCCGGACTCGCCTCCGCCGCGCTGACGGCCTGGAACGCGCTCATCGAAATCTGTCACGTCGAGGCTGGCGACACCGTGCTGTGCCTGGGCACCGGGAGTGTCTCGCTGGCCGCGCTGAAGATCGCCAAGGCGCGCGGCGCGCGGGTTGCCATTACCTCGTCCCACGATGCGAAACTCGAGATGGCGCGGGCGATGGGTGCGGATATCATGGTCAACTACCGGACTTCGCCCGATTGGCCGGGCGAGGTCATGGCGAAGACGGACGGGAAGGGGGCTGATATCGTGATCGAAACCGGCGGGGTCGATACGCTGGGCCAGTCGATCGCGGCCGCCGCGAGCAACGCGCGGATCATCGTCGTCGGCGTGTCGCCGGGCGAGGGGCCGGCGATCCCCGACTATCTGTCGCTCATCATCAAGAACGTGACGATCCGCGGCATCGCCAATGGCAGCCGCGCGATGTTCGCAGACCTGCTCGACGCAATGGTTTCGAACGGCATCACGACGGTCGTCGACCGGACGTTTGCCTTTGACGATGCACCGGAGGCCGTTCGCTACTTCGCGGCGGCTGGACATCTCGGCAAGGTGCTGATCGCGCTCTGACCGCGCGCGACCGATGTGGCGGCGCAGGCGTTGTACGCACGTCCGTAACCATAGATCGCTCGCGCCGCTTAAAACCTAGTTGTGCCCGGCACTGTTACGGGAGTTCGACATGCGCTCGGCATTAGCTGCGTTGGCGACGTCGATCGCTGCCCATTCTTCTTTCGAGTGGCAGGTTCGAGTGGGAAATAGGGAACCCGTCGTGTCCTCCCTCCGGCAAACAGGCTTGGGTGGTTTGGCCTTGGCGGTTGGCACAGCAGCATCTGTGGTCTTCGAAGGCGGAGGTGTTTGAGCAAGGCTCGCACTCGACGCCATCAGCAACGCAACTGCTATCGAAGCTTTCATTGTAAGCATTCCCATATCATTTTCGACAATGATACTGACCTTATAGGCATGCGCAAGCACGGTAATCGAGCAGCGAAATCTAGTCCGCTTTGCCTGCACGGACGGCGTGGACGTGCTGACATCCCCCCTGCCTATTACCGTTAGGGAGATACTCCCGGCTTCAGCTCGTCGATCAGCTGGGTAGCGAGTAGCAGAAGGGGGGCGTCGAGGCTGCGGACTGGATAACCCGTTCAGCGCCGGTTCGATCATATCGTTGCCAATGCCGAACACCCAGCCGGCTTGGTCAAGATCCCCAGTCGGACCTTCAGAGGCTTGCGTTAGGCCGTCGAACGATACGGACGCGGCACCGATCAGCGTTCCTCCGGGGCCCCGTCGGACCAAAAAAAGGGCGGCAGATCGATGACCTGCCGCCCCGGATATCGGTCCCGAAGGATCGATTACATGTCGATGGTCAGACCGACGAACAGGTACCGGCCGCTGGCCTCGTAGATGCCCGGATAGGTGTTGCCATTGCCGAGCGAGCCGATCGGCGATGCCGTCGCACTCAGGATCGGCGGCGTCTTGTCGAGGATGTTGTTCACGCCCATGCGGTAGGTGAACTTGTCTGCGACCCGCACCGTTGCGGCCAGATCGAAGTAGTTCTGCGCCTTGACGCGAGCATCGTTGACGAAGAACGAACCGGCGAGATCGCTATCGCCGCTGGTGCGCTCGAACTTGGTCGCCGACAGATACCGCCAGTTACCCGACAGGCCGATGCCGTTCGGCGTGGTCAGCGAGATGCGTGCCTGGTGACGCCACTTGGACATCGGATAGCCGCACTGCGCGCCGTACAGGCCCGCGCAATCGAACTTCGCGCCAACCTTGTCCGACGTGAACTTGTCCACATAGGTGCCGTTGAACGAAAGCCCGATCGTGCCGATGCTGTCCGACCGATAGGTGTAACCCGCCGACGTTTCGATGCCCTGCGTCGTCAGTGAACCCGCGTTGACGTTGGTATTGATGATGTAGCCGGCATTGCCCTGCCACAGCGAGCCGGTGGCATCACGTTTGATCGCGCCGCAGAATTGCTGGTCGGCAGTCTGGAGACACTGCGCGATGATCGTGTCGGAACCAATGGTACCGATCCGATCCTTCAGCTTGATGCGGAAGCCGTCGACCGACAGGTTGAAGCCCGGCAGGAACGACGGACGCAGGATCACGCCAGCGGTGAACGTGTCGGCCTTTTCGGGACGCAGGTTCGTGTTGCCGCCCAGCAGGCCGTTATACTGCTCGGATGGGTTGGGCGCGATCAGGCCGAAACGGCTCGCTGGCACGCCGGTGAGCGCACACTGCGCCGCGGTGTTGCCGTTGACCAGACCGTTGACCGCGCCGCCGGCACAGGGATCCGTCGCACCGTCCAGCTGGACCGACTGCTGGGCGAACAATTCCTGCGTGTTCGGTGCGCGAACCGCACGGTTGTAGCCGCCACGGAAGCGGATGTCCGAGATCGGTGCCCAGACCAGTTCGCCCTTGTACGAGCTTGCCGACCCGGCCGTGCTGTAGCTCGAATAGCGGTAGCCGCCGTTGACGGTCAGTTCGTTGAAGAACGGACGATCGCTGACGAGCGGCACCTGGATTTCGCCGAATGCTTCCTTCACGTTGTAGCTGCCGCGGATCGGCAACGTCGCGCCGCCCTGGCCGGCCAGATCGCCGCTCAGGAACGCGTTGTCGACTTCGAGGCTGAGCGATTCCTTACGATACTCACCACCGACGTTCAGTGCGATGCCTTCGTTCGCAAACGGCGACTGGACGCCGTATTCGGCTCCCTTGAAGGTGAACGACGCGTTGACGACCGTCTCCTTGTTCTCGCCCGACTGGAAGCCTGGCGTCTGGACATAATTGAGTGCCGCTGGCGTGATGCCAGCCGAACCGAAGATGTTCAGCGGAACGCAGTTCGGATCGGTACCGTCGACCACCGACCGGCAGACCGCTTGGCCGTTCGTCGCCGAACCGGGGCGGGTATCGGTAATGGCATCGAGCGCGCGCGTGGTACGCGAAACCGAGAACTCGTTGCGGTACACCTGGTTGAACACGGTGCTGCCGAACTGGCCGTACGCCTCGTACGAAATTCCCTTGTCGAGGTTACCGCTCGCACCAGCAACGAAGCGGTACTGGGTGTGGCGAAGATCGGCCTGACGACCGCCGCCCTCGACGTTGCGGCGGCCGATGCGGACGTTCGCCTGCTGATATTGCGAACCATCGGGATTGGTCAGGTTGATGACGTTGCCGTTCGCGTCCCGCACAAGGTTGGTGTCGCGAAAGAAGGTGGCTTTCTGTGCAGCCGACAGGAACGGGTTGTTGCTGTTCAGGACCGACGTGTTGTTGAAGTCGCCCGACGGTGCGATCTGCGCCACCGAGCGGTCATCCATGAACATGAAATCGGCGTAGGGCTTGAACGCGTCGCTGACTTCATATTTTGCGAGGAAGCCGGCCGTGTAGCGCTTGTCCGGACGCTGGTAATAGTTCAGCGGGTTGGCGTTGTAGAGCGTCGTACCTGGGACGAGTTGGCCGGCGGAATTCAGCGTGTAGCCGGTTGGCGGCCCCCCCTCGACTGCGTCGCCGAGCGAGAAGTTTGCCGGGAACGCAGTTGCGGATCCGCCGCAGACATAATCGTTGCCGACATTGCCCGAGGGTGCGTTCAGGCCGCACGCGCTGTAGTCCCGCGAACCCTGCAGGATCGCGCCGATCTTGCGATAGCCACCGTAACCGACGATGTGGCCGCGGCCGTCGCTGGTGCCCACGCCAACCTTGAAGTTGATGTCGAACTGCGTTCCGTCGAACGACTGACCGGTCGGCGACGGATAGCCGGCTGCGGTATTCAACGCCTTGAAGCGGTCGCTGCGATTGTTGTGATTGTAGATGCCACCTGACGTGTCGACGCTGAAGCCCTCGTAGTCGGTATCGAGCACGAAGTTGACGACGCCGCCGATCGCATCCGATCCATAGACCGAGCCTGCGCCGCCGGTCAGCACGTCGACGCGCTTGATCAGCGACGCCGGGATCATGTTGACGTCGGCAGCCGCGCTCGCCGTGCTGCTCGACGACGGGTTGCCCGGCATCAGGCGGCGGCCGTTGATCAGCACGAGCGTCCGCGATTCACCGAGGTTGCGAAGGTTGATCGTCGCGGTCCCGGTCGAACCGTTGGACACCGACGAGGTCTGCGTGGCGAAGGACGATGGGAGGCTGTTCAGCACGTCCTCGATACGCGTCGCGCCACGCAGCTTGATGTCCGCTGCGTTGACGACGGTCACGGGGCTTGCCGACGTGAGGTTGGGGTTCGAGATACGCGAACCGGTAACGACGATGTCACCACCCCCGGCCGTACCCGCAGCGGCAGGATCCTGGCTCGGCGTGTTGGAGATCGCAGGCGTCGTCGCGGCTGCGCCGTCATCGCTCGTCGTGCCTTGCGGCGCTGGTGCCGGCGCGGTCTGCGGCGCTGGTGCCGGCGCGGTCTGCGCCATGGCCGGCAGTGCAACAACCGCACCCGCGATCATCGTCGATGCTAGCAGGCAATCTCGAAACATGTGGCTTCGCATAGTTTAATCTGGTCCCTTTTCGGTATCGGTGGAATTTGGCCCAACACGATCTTTTGTAGGCCGCATGATCCCATCGCCGCGTTTTTTTTACAAAATGAACGCGCCTTGTCCAAAATAAAGTTACAGATTGGTTGCAGTTCATCGCATTGCGTCAGCGTTGTTGCCCAATGGCCACATCTTGGGTGCGCTGCGGTATCGTGCGGCGATACGCTGCGGTTGCGGGGTGTCGTATGCCGGCCTATCGCCTGGCCGGGTTGAAGATGGAGAGGGGCGATATGCGGGTCGCGATGATTTCGACAATGACCGGCGTGATCGGCATTGCGGTGATTGCAACGGCGGCAAACGCTGCCAAACCGCGCGATACGGAGCGTGCGCCTCTACTGACGGCGGTAACGCAGTGCCGCGCTGTAGCCGACCCTGCGGCCCGGCTCGCCTGTTTCGACAGATCGGTCGCTGCGCTTGATACGGCAGCGACCAACAAGGCCGTGGTCGTTATCGATCAACAGCAGGTGCGCGACGTACGTCGCAGCCTGTTCGGCGTCAGTCTTCCGGACACTGGACTGTTCGGCAACGGCAACGATCTGCCGCGTATCGAGACGACGCTGGCGAGCGCCTCGGTCGATGATTCCGGCCGATGGAGCTTTGTCCTCACAGATGGTGCGCGATGGGCGCAGACCGATGACTATATGATTGCGCGGCGACCGCGGGCGAATGATAAAGTCATCATCAAGCGGGCCGCACTTGGCAGCTTTCGACTGAGCGTCGGCGGGCAACCCGGCGTAAAGGCTAAGCGGCAAAATTAGAGCACGAGTATTGCCGCACCGCTGTCAACGCGCTGCATCCAGGCAATCTGCCTATCAGAATATATTCTATAACCTAAGGGCAATGACCGCGGAGCCGCATTGGCCTGGAACTTGCCCAGACCAACACGGCTCATCCTCCCACCATTATCGCTTACGTTGCCTGGTTGGACGACACAGGCTTTGCCGTGACGTCGAAACGGTCGGCGTTCATGACCTTGACCCATGCCCGGATGAAGTCGCGAGCGAACTTTTCCTCGTGACCATTCTCGGCATAGACTTCGGCCGTTGCGCGCAGCTGCGAGTTCGACCCGAAGATCAGATCGGTGCGGGTCGCCTGCCACTTCTTCTCGCGACCGCCACGATCGTAACCGATGAACTTCTCGTCGCTCGACGTGTCGACCAGATCCCAGAAGGTGTCGTTGTCGAGCAGGTTGACGAAGAAGTCGTTGGTCAGCTGACCCGGACGCTCGGTCAACACGCCGTCGGGCGCATCGCCGAAGTTAGCGCCGAGGACGCGCAGGCCACCGACCAGCACGGTCATTTCCGGCGCGGACAGCCCGAGCAGCGAAGCCTTGTCGAGCAGCAGCTCCTCGGTCTTCACTGGGTGACGCGTCTTCAGGTAGTTACGGAACCCGTCGGCCTGCGGCTCCATCCACACGAAGCTCTCGACATCGGTCCAGTCCTGCGTTGCATCGCCGCGGCCGCCAAGGAACGGCACCGTCACGTCATGCCCGGCATCGCGCGCCGCCTTCTCGACCGCTGCCGACCCCGCCAGCACGATCGCGTCGGCGAGCGACATGTTGCCCCGCAGTTCGTTCAGCTTGGCCAGCACCTGGCCCAGCTGCTCGGGCTCGTTGACCGGCCAGTCCTTTTGCGGCGCGAGCGCAATGCGCGCACCGTTCGCACCGCCACGATGGTCCGACCGGCGATAGCTCGATGCCGACGCCCAAGCGGTCTTGACCAGCTGGCCGATCGTCAGCCCGCTCGCCAGCACCGCGTCCTTGAACGCCGCAACGTCTGCGTCAGACGGCGCGGTGCCTTCTGGAACCGGATCCTGCCAGATCAGCGTCTCCTCCGGGATCTCGGGCCCGAGGTAACGGACCCGCGGACCCATGTCGCGGTGGGTCAGTTTGAACCAAGCGCGCGCGAACGCATCGTCGAGTGCCGACTGGTCGTCGCGGAAGCGCAGCGCGATCTCGCGGAACTCAGGATCCACCTTCAGCGCCATGTCCGCGGTGGTCATCATCGTCGGCACGCGCTTGTTGGGGTCGCGTGCGCCGGGTGCCATGTCCTCCGGCTCCGGGTTGACCGGCTGCCACTGCTTCGCGCCGGCCGGGCTTTCGGTCAGCTCATAGTCGTACTTGAACAGCAGGCGCAGATAGTCGCCGGTCCACTTGGTCGGGTTGTTTGACCACGCGCCCTCGATACCCGAGGTCGTGATATGGCCCTGGCCGATTTCCTCGCTGTCGGTCAGCCAGCCGAGGCCCTGCATGTGCACCGACTCCGAGGACGGGCTCTTGAAGTGCGGCGCAGCCTTTGCGCCGTGTGCCTTGCCGAAGGCATGGCCACCGGCCGTCAGCGCGACGGTTTCCTCGGAGTTCATTGCCATCCGCTGGAACGTCGCCTTCATGTCACGTGCGGACTTGAGCGCGTCGGGCTCACCGCCGGGACCCTCTGGGTTGACGTAGATCAGCCCCATCTGGATCGCCGCGAGCGGGCCTTCGAGCTCAGGCATGTCTTCGCTGATACGCGTCTGCGCGCCCTCGTTGACCCAGATCTCTTCAGCGCCCCAGAACGTGTCGCCTTCGGAGGCGAAAACGTCCTTGCGGCCGCCTGCGAAGCCGAACACCGGTCCGCCCATGCTCTCGATCGCGACGTTGCCTGCCAGGATGAACAGATCGGCCCAGCTGATGTTCTTGCCGTACTTCTGCTTGAGCGGCCACAACAGGCGACGCGCCTTGTCGAGATTGCCGTTGTCCGGCCAGGAGTTGAGCGGCTCGAAGCGCTGTTGACCCGACGACGACCCGCCGCGGCCGTCGGTAACCCGGTAGGTGCCTGCGGCGTGCCACGCCATGCGGATCATGAACGGCCCGTAATGCCCGTAGTCGGCTGGCCACCACGACTTGCTGTCTGTCATCAGCGCCGTCAGGTCCGCCTTGAGCGCGGCATAATCGAGCTTCTTGAACGACTCCGCATAGTCGAACTCGTCGCCCATCGGGTCGGGCGAGACGCCGTGCTGATGAAGCATGTCGATCGGCAGCGCATCGGGCCACCAATCCTTGTTGGTACGACCCAATAGCGAGCGGGCCTTGACCTCGCCGCCACCCTGGGGGCCCATCGGGCAACCGCTGCCCTTGGGCTGTTCGTAATCGGCCATCTTGGCGTCCTCTCTTAATGAGTATTACCGTCGTGCAACTAAGATGCAGGATTTGAGTGACATTTGTCCAATCGATTATTCGGGGTAGATCGATCACATCACTCGATTACAGATAAGGGGGACGGCGTATTCCTCCCGGGCGCGATTATCGTTGCCGATCCGACCGACATGCTACTGCTCACCACCGCAGGCGGGGTATCGACGACATCACCGGACGACTCCCAACAGGTTGATCGCACAGCCCATATATCTCCGCCTGCTATAGCACGATAAGTCCGACACCGGGGCGCGGGTGTCCCGGTATCGTCGAATCGGAGAAGTGCGTGAAGGTTGCGATCGTGGGGGCCGGTATCGCGGGGCTTTCCTGTGCCGTGCGGCTCCAGCAGAATGGCTGCGTGGTGACGCTGTTCGACAAGGGGCGCGGCGCCGGAGGCCGCATTGCGACACGGCGTATCGACACGCCGGTGGGCGAGGTCGCGTTCGATCACGGTGCGCAATATCTGACGATGCGCGACCCGGCCTTCAGCGCGGCGATGCACGCGTGGAAGGCGGCTGGCGTCGTCGCGCGCTGGCCTGCTGCCGGGGCCGATGCGTGGGTCGGCACGCCCGGGATGAATGCCATCGTCAAGCATCTCGCAGTGCAGACGGACGTTCGCTGGAATTGCCGCGTCACGGAACTTCGCAGGACCGCAACGGGATGGGTGGTCGACCCCGATGCCACGGGTGTGACGTTCGACGCCGCCGTCGTTGCGACGCCCGCGGAACAGGCGGTACCTCTGCTGGCGCCGCACGACGCGGCGATGGCGAACGCGGCGCTCGCCTGTCGATCCGCGCCGTGCTGGACGGCGATGTTCGCGTTCGACACGCCGCTCGCGATCCCGCACGATGTGCTGAAGGATATTGGGATCATCGGCTGGGCCGCGCGGAACAGCGCGAAGCCGGGACGCGACGGCCCGGAATCATGGGTGGTCCAGGCAACCCCGGACTGGTCGAGCGCGCACCTGGAGGAGCCCGTCGAGACCGTGGTCGACCAGTTGCAGGCGGCGTTGGCGGCACTCAGTCCGGCCGGATTACCGATGCCGATCGTTCGTACCGCGCATCGCTGGCGCTATGCGCGAACCGCAGGAACCGATCTTGGATCGTTATGGAATGCAGCCGAGCGGATCGGTGCGGCCGGGGACTGGTTGCTGGCGCCACGGATCGAGAGTGCCTGGCTGTCGGGACGGACGCTCGCCGAGCAGATCCTGGGCCATACGCAGCACGCAATCTAGCGCAGCGGCGCGCAACTTAGGTCGCTAACAGGATCAGGTCAGCGGGGGTGGGCGGAGCGGTCCGGTCCATCAGGAGGGCGCGGGCCTCTCCAACGGAGCGAGGGACATAGCCAAGGAAGAGGATCAGCGCGGCGCCGATGATCCGCGGCACCGCCTGGCCGAAGCCCTGCAGCATGTCGCCAAGCGGTTCGGTCGCCCCGTTGAGCCCCAGCGGCTGCGTCGCGAGGAACAGCGCGATGAGCAGGACCACCCAATAGGCTGCATCACCGGCCTGCGCGCCGATCATGGTCGGGTTGCGCGGGTTCGCGTTCGGCTCGCTGGCGTGGATCGCGAGCGGAGCCATACCCCTCCAGCGAAGTCGCGATCTTCGCCGGCGGATTGACGCGCGCCGCGAGCGACAAATCGTCCGCGGGTTACAAAATTGTGGTCAGAATCTTAATCACTTGTGCGCCTGTATCATGTCCCGGCAAGGACAGAATCTGTAGTCCTTGTAGATCACAGGAAAGGCCGCGAGCATGATGAATGTTACGCTCACGATATTGAACTCGGCAGCGATGATCGCCGGCGCTCAGCTATTCGGCCTGTTCAAGAAGCCGCCGCCCGTGGTCCCTCCGTCCGCAGCGATAGCGCGCGTCGCCGAGACAGCGGAAATGGCGGCGGCAAAATGCGACCTGAACCAAACCCAGCTTAAAAGTGCCGCGAAGTTCGACGCCATGGCAGTCGATAAGCGTGCGAAAATCAAGCGTAAGAAGCCCAAGGATGGTGCTGGCGGTTCCGAACTCAGCTTCAAGCTCGACTCGAAATATTACAGCAATGTATTTTTCGAGGGGTCGGTGTTGGCGGCGGGAAAACCCGTAATAAACCTGGTTATGGACGGCGTCGGTGCGCCGATATCCGAGAGTTACATCATGATCGGCAATGATGGCTATAAACTGCCGTCCACGTGGCAGGCGATACAACAGGCCTGCAACGTACCCAAGGTAATTACCCACCCCCAAATCTGACGGATTTTTAGGCGCCCAGGGTTGCTGCGATCGTACCGAAGATGTTGGCGCCAGGCGTGAGACGTGCGGTGGCGACGACGGTCCTGACATCGGCTTCGCCTTGGGCGGCCCACATGGCGCGGTATCCGTTGGTGACCTTGCGCTGGATGACAGCGGGGCGAAGGTCGCGCTCGCACGCGTTGTTGGTCGGCTCGACCTGGCCGGGCCAATAGGCAAAGGTCAGGAGCTGCTCTCTGGCGCGAGCAAACTTGTTCTGGAGCTTTCGGGTCAGATCGCACGCCGTCGCCGTACTGAGGATATCGCCGATGGTTCGCTCCAGAGCGCGTCGCCTGGCGGCAATCGTGGATCGTGCGAGATGGCGGATGTCCCTGGCCAGTCTGAACGCCTTACCAAGCCATAGTTTGAGGCGCATCGGCAAGAAGTCCTCACTGTTCTGAAGCGCGTAGGCGACATCGCGCGCAAGATGGGCGAGGCAGGCCTGGTGTGCATCGGCATGACCTTGCTGGGCTGCATAGCGGTCAGAGCACCAGACGTCCGGGCGATGCCCGTCCATCATGGTGCGTACCACGATCGCGCCGCGGGTCGGGGCCGCTGTGTGAACGACGGCACGGTCGCACCGAAAAACCCAGTGGTATGAGTTGCTGCCTTCGATACGCACCCCGGTCTCATCCGAGCTGACGACGCTTGCCTGACGCAAGCTCGACACCGCGTCCTCGCGTCCGTCCACGAAGTGCTCCTGTGCACGGCGGAGCATGTTCATCAGGCCGCCCTGACTGATCGTCAGGGCGAACAGGTCGGCAAACGCTCCCTGAAGTCGTTCGTAGGACAGCGCCTGAAAGGTCTTCAGATAGGTCGCGATCGCATGGATCCGTGCGCCGAACGGCGTTCCTTTCGCAGCGTCCGGTAGAGCCGCTGCCACGCGCATCCCGCACGATGGGCAACGAACCGACAACCGTCTGTGGCGCTCTACAATGGGCGTGATCGGCGGAAGTTCGACCGTGTCGTGCTCGCTGACGGTCTCGGCAGCCAGATCGACCGGTAGTGCCGCACAACAGCCGGTGCAGGTGTCCGGACGATGATCAATTGCGCGATCGAATGCGTCGCCTCGTATCCGGCTATGTCCCTCGTGGCCCGGCTTTGCCCCGCCCGGCCGCGAGGACTCGCGCCGCTCCTTGCGGTCGGTCGAGGGCGGCTTCGACGAGGTCTGCGACGTCTTGGCCGGGCGCTGCAGGCGCAGCACCAGCTCGATCAGTTCTTCGCGGCTCAGGCGCTCAAGATCCGGACGACCCATACACCCTTTGAATCAGCGATCGCGCTCGTCCGCAAGGGGGGTGGGTAATTACTACCCAAGGGTGGCATCATGGCATTCTGCAGGACTCCTACGTTTATCCGGCTGGCGCTGAACCAAGAAATACTGGACAAAATGGCCGCGTCTGGTTCGTCGCGTATCCGCTGGATTTCCCGCTTTGGCTCAGGTGCGCCCTATGGATGCAATTACCTTGCAGCGGACGAAGCGAAATCGATTCAATATGCGCTTTCGGCGTCCTGATCGGCCTGCGCTAACCCTGTAGTGCGGGCTGTCCCCGAGGCGCGTCTTCCTTGCAAACGATCGGGTGCGAGGGCAACGTCGCGCGGATGAGGGAGAAGCCTGCAATGTCCGACGAGTACGCACGCGGGCGGCGGGATGGACTGCGTATGGCGCTGTCGATCCTCGAAGCGGAGGAAGCGAAGTGGGAAGCGCTGCTTGGTGAAAGCCCGTCATGGCGGACCAACGCGACGCGCGCGATCCGCCACAAGGCCTATCAGGTAGCCCGCACGCGCGTGCAGACCGCGCTCAATCGATTACTGCCCAAGTCGGAGTCCGCTTTGCCAGTCGAGGTCGCATCGATGATCGATCAAGCCGGACTATAGGCTGATCATCGTGGCAAGGCCTGTTCTTCAGGTTCGAGCGCGCGGTGAGCCCAGCCGCATATCCCGGGTGGATGAATCGCGATTTGCCGCTGTTGCGAGTGCGGTATCATGTATTCGCGACGCCGCAGTGACGCGTGTGCGCCAACGTATCGACAACGGCGAGCGTGCCTGGTGCAAATAGGCCTGCAATCTTACGAACCTATGGAAGCTCCGGATCAGTCGGACGCCGACCCGGTTTCGGCATTGAAACGCTGGTTCGCGAAATCGATCGGCGAGGGACGTGTCTCGTCAGGAGCGATCGCGCTTTCCCGCCACGCACGGCACAGCATGTCGCGGAGCATCGCTGCACCGGCCGCTGTCTGTGCATAGACGAGCGCGCGCACGTCCTTGTCCGCGAAGTTGGAAAAACCGTCGCGCTGCTCCAGGCTGTAGACACGTTCCATCTTGTCGCCGGCGCCGTCGAGAAAGGCGAGTACCGCGTCGAACATGTCGCCGTCGCGGTGGCCTGGCGCGCCGATCCGCGGCGTAATGTCGGACGCGGTCAGTTTCATCCCGTCGACGAAGCGGCTTTCGAACCGGCCGTGGATCGACCGGTCGATCGTGTAGCCCTTGGGATTGGCCCCGCGCCAACCGTCGCTGTTGACCGAGTCATGCAGAGGCTGCGCGCCGTCGCCGATGTAATGACCCAGGCGGATGACATCGAAGGCGCAGTGTTGCTCGGCGAATGCGGCATCCCTGCCAGTCGCCTGGGCCGCGCGAACGTCGCGCATGCAGACGACGATACGGTCATAGGCTTCGATCGCTGCATACGGGAGGGTCCCAGTCCAGCGGACGTTCGTGCGCGAAGCGGTGACGGGATCGGAGCGCTTGATTTTCTCATGCTGTTTAAACACCGCAATGACGAATTCGTAGCGTGATCGAGGGATCGGTTTCAGGAACGTGAACTGCTCGCGGAACCAGCCGTGGTTCGGATCCTCCTCGATCTTCGAGAAGTTTTCGGACGACCCACGCCACGCGTCCGGCAGCGACGCCGACCCGGCGATATAGTCCACATGGCGGCGCAGGAAGACCGGGCCATCGTCGGGGATCGCCTCGATCGCCGCGCGGTCGATCACGGCATGCGCGGTGCCGCCCCAGGCCTGCGCCGACGTGGGTATCCAGGTCACGGCGAGAACGGCAATCGTGGCTAGCAGGGCAGGGCGCATGACGGGCTCCAAACGGACTCAGGGATCGAGCGGATCGCGCGGGTCGATGCGCAAGGATAGCGGCGAAGGCCGGAACTCGACTTCCGTCGGAGACAAGCGCCGACCGACCTGCCCGGGGACATAGCCTAGTTCGGCCAGGTTGCGTTGCGTGAACACGTCGCTGGTGATCGTCGCGCTCTGTCCCGGGTTGCAGACGATCAGCGCGTCCTTGTCGAGCGGCGCGCCAAGGGCGACGAGCAGGCGTGTGGCATTGCGCAGGTTGGTTGTCGTGTGCCGGGCATAGGGCTCGACGACGATCGCGTCTGCCGGCACGCCGTAGCGGTCGATCAGCGCGGCGCGCATCTGCTCCGCCTCGGTAAAGCGGGTGGCGCGAGGATGCGCGCGTCCGCCGGTCACGATGATCACCGCTATGTCGCCGCGCGCGAAGCGGTCCGCGGCAAGGCGCACATGGTATTTGCCGAAGGGACTGAGCGCGGTGTCGGGCGTCTCGGGTCCGACGCCGGTTACGATCATCGCGCTGTAGCGCCACCGCGTCCAGTCGAGCGACCGCGCGCGCTTCGTCGCGGCGGCGTTAAGCCCGCCGGTTAGCGGATCGAAGCCGATCGCATCGGTTCGGTCGCTGACGTCGAGCAAGGCCAGTGCATAGTCGATGCTGGGGTCGAGCACCTGGACGGACCGCGCGCGCGGCGTGCGGGACAGCCAGTCGGCAGCCTGCAATCGGGCGCGCGCTTCCGCCGGATCGATCGGGCCGGTGCCATCGATCTGCGGGTACCGCGGCACCTGACCAAGACCGAAGGTACGGAGAACGACGTTGATCCCCTCGATCTCGCGCTTGGCCTGCGCCGCAGCGCCGTCGTCGGCGGACGACAGACCCTTTGGCACGGCCTCGGCAAGAATAGCGGATTCGGTCGACGTCCAGACCAGCGCCTGCGCAGTGCAGGTGAGGTCGTCGGTACAGGCGGTCAGCCGTGCGGCACGCGCTGCCAGCATGGCCGCGACGGCTGGCTTCGCTCTCAACAGGTCGAGCGCCGCCGGGTCGGCGCCGACCGCGTCGAACAGCGGGAACAGCCGATGCGACAAGGTCCCCATGACGCGGTCGCCGACCGGCTTGGCCACCCCTTGCGCAACGACCGGCCGGGCGCTGGCCGGAACGCTCGCAAGGCCGACGGTCACCGCGGCAAACGCCCAGCCGTATCTCACCAGGACTTGCCCACCACCAGGCGGACGTTGCGACCGAAGATCGGACGGCCGTAGATCGCCTCGGAACTGCCCTGGCCGCTCAACTGGTCGGTCCGCGTGTTGCCTTCGGTCAGGCCGTGCGCATTGAACAGATTGTCGCCGACGACCTGCACCTGCCACGTGCCATGCCGCACCGTCACGCCAGCGCCGGTCGTGCCATAGGCAGGCAGCGCGGTGTTGTTGTAAAGGTCGACGAAGCGCTTCCCCATATAGGTATAGCGACCATAGATCGAGACGGCGTTGCCGGCGAGATCGAAGTCGAAGCTCGGGCGGATGTTGCCGTAGATCTTGGGCTGGCGAACGATCTGCTTGCCCTCGGCCTGGACCGGATCGGCGCCGGTCGAACTCTGGAAGTTCTTGTACTTGGGATCGCTGATCGTCAGCGCACCGTTCAGCGAGAACCAGGCGGTCAGTGCCAGCGATCCGTCGAACTCGATCCCCTTGACCTGCGCTTCGCCGATGAAGGGGATGTTGACGTCGTTGCGCCCGGTGATCGGGTCGAACGCCAGGAACGAGGCATTGAGCGGGTCGAAATTGGTGTAGAATCCGGTGACGTACAGGTACGAACGACCCGCGGCCAGCTTCAGCCCGGCCTCATACTGGTCGGCGATCGTGGTGAGGATCGTCGGTTTGATGCTCATTACGGTCTGCACGCTCGGCGGCGTCTCCAGATGCGAGGCGCGCCCGTAGATGCCGATATGCCGGTTGAAGTCGTAATTGGCGCCCGCGGTCCAGTTGGTGACGTGCGGCTTGCCCGTCTGGTTGATGATATCGCCGGTAAAGGCTTGCGTGGTGTCGTCGGCCAGCGTCGCGGCGTTACCGAGATTCGCCTGCCCGGTCAGTGCGGCATAGCCTTTGTAGCTATAGCGTTCGTGGCGGATGCCGGCGTCGAACCGTAGGCCTGGAAGAACTTCCCACGTATCATTTGCGAACAGCGCGATCATCTTCGCATCGGAATTGCCCCGGGACAGCGTCGCGGCATAGTTGAGCACGCCATTGTCCGTGACGGATCCGATCCGCGTTCCAGCGGCATTATAGGCGATCAGGTCGAGCGTCCGCGGCTTGCCCGCCACCTCGATCAGGTAGTTCTGATAGATCGTCTGGCTGTCCTCGCCGTACAGGCTGCCGTACACGCCGAGCTTGAGATCATGGCTGCCGAAGCCCGTCTCGAACTTCTTGGCGACCGAAAGGTTGACCTGGTTCGAATAGAATTTCGAATGGATGTCGCGGTACTGGCCCTGCACGACCAGGCCCGACGCGGCATAGGGATCGTAGACCGTGTTGGTGCCAGCGAGCACATAGCCGAACGATGCAACCGGGCCGAATGCCGCGTTAGCCCGGGTCCGATAGTCGTTGGGAGCACCAAGCGTCGGAAAGGCGTTCGCGTCGACAGGGTTGGTGGTCGAGTAGAACGCGTTGAAATCGAGCTTGCCCATCGTGAAGCCGGCCTTGGCGGAGACCAGCCAGCCGTCGAACTCGCCGTCATATTGCGTGCCGATGTTGATCATTCGCATGTGACGACCGTCGGCGAGGTCGCTTGCCTGGTTCTGGACGACGCCTGCACCGTCGCGGTAGCGCAGGTCGACGTTGCGCAACGCCGGCGAGTTCATCGTGCCGGAGAAATAATCGATGTAGCGATCGAGCGAGACGGCGGGATTGCGCGGATCCGCGGTCGGGATCGGCAAATAGAACACGTTGTGATCGTTGACGTAATTGACGCTGAGCCGAAGCGAGCCATTGTCCAGATTATGCTTGATATTGGCGCGGAACTGCCCGCCCTTGTCGTTGGGAAAGCCGTTGTCGCGGTAGCCGTCATGATAGCGCACGAAGCCGCCGACCGCATAGTAGGTCTTGCCGCCGAGGGGGCCGGACTGGACGATATCGGCGCGGTAAAGACCGGTGTCGCCGATCGTCACCTGCGCCTTGCCGCGTACGTCGTCCCGCCCCGTCACCTCGATCGCGTTGACGATCGCGCCCGAATAGCTGGCATAGACCGGCGCCGGACCGCCGCGGACGACCTCGACTCGCTCGGTCATCAGATCGGGTTTCAGGATCGCGTCGCCGCGGAAGAACACGCCGTCATTCTCGTGGAACAGCGGCAGGCCGTCCTGCTGGAAACTGACGAAGCCACCATCGTTCGGCAGGCCACGGATACGGTAGATGTTCTGGACTTCGCCGCCGGTGATCTCGGTCTGGAACCCCGGCAACTGACCGATCAGGTCGGCAAAGTTGACGGGCGCGATCTTCTCGATGTCCGCCTGCGAGACGACATTGATTGCGTAGGACGCGTCGAAGCGGCGTTGCGCGCGTGTCGATCCGGTGACGATGATGTCGCTTTTGGTATCCTCGGAGCCCGCCGGAGAAGCTGTGGCATCGGTCGCGGCGGTTGCGGCGGGGCTCGTCGCCTGGGCGAAGGCAGGCGTGGCGATCGCCGTGCTCAAGGCCATGAGCGCGGCACCGGTTGCGAGAATGGATTTGAGCACTGGCCCCCCCAAGGAACGAACTTGCCGAAGCGACAATCCGGCCGCGTTGGGGGGGAAATGTTACAGCTTGAATTACACGACCAAAAAAATACCAATCTCATCGCTTTCTGGGCGGAGATCCGGTGTGGTCGCACGCCGGAATGACGCCAAGGGTGGCAAGGCATGTCTGGGTTTCACCACGACGTTGCCTTTCGAGGCAAGACTATACGTCTCATCCCGGTAGCATAGCGTGTTAGTCGGTCATGTCCGGAAGAGGCGCCGCGGGATCGACCAGACCAGCATGACGGAGCTCCTGCCAGAACATCGCGGGTATGACGTCTGTCAGCGTTGCCCGAACCTCTGCACAGGCGTCATGATCCCGTCCGTCCCCGCAGCGTGGCGGGAAAGGGCGGGATCGCCTGAGTTTCGGTCGATATCTAGCGGCGTTCCAGGAGCAACACGCTGGCGGTCGTCGCCGCCGGTACGACGAAGGCCGCCGTGTTCGCCGCTGCATCTTGGACGGCGGCAATCGGCTTGCCCTTGAACCGTGCAACGACGGTGCCGGGCTGACCGTGGACGGTCACTGCGATGGTCTTCCACCAGGGTTTGAAGCTACCCTCGGGCTTGGCGAAGTCGATCGACAGGCCGGTCGGCGTGATCGCGCAGCGCACCGTCTGGCGGAAATAGCCGCGGCGCGTGTACGCCAGGCTGCGGCCATCGTCCTCGTAGAGCGTCCCCATGCAGTCCGCGCCGGGATAGACGTCGAGGCGCAGCGGACCGTTCGGGGTTTCGCTCGTGCTCTGGACCAGCGGCTGGCGGGGGAGGATCGTGCCCGCGCGGACGAACACGGGCAGGTGATCGAGCCGCGGCGTCTCGGTCACGCGGTCGCCCAGCGTCCGCACGGTGGGTACCGCCTGCGTCGCCGACTGGATGGGCCCGGCGGCGGCGGGTTCGGGCGTGCCGACGCGCTGGCCGGTCCAATAGTCGTACCAGCCACCCGCGGGCAGGCAGACGTCATAGGTCTGCGGCGATTCGGGCTTGGGCGGCGGCGCGATCAGCAGCGACTTGCCCAAGGTGAACGCCATCGACTGGTCGCACGACGCGGTCGCCGCCGCCGGATAGTCGTAGAAGACCGGGCGCATGATCGGATCGCCCAATCGCGCATTCTGGTCCGCCAGCGCGTAGAAATACGGCATCAGCCGATAGCGCTCCTCGATGAAGCGGCGGCGGATCGCGAGATGGTCGGGGCCGTCGACCCAGGGTTCGACGCGCGGCGTGCCGGTGGCCGAATGGTTGCGGAACACGGGCGTGAACGCGCCGATCTCGGTCCAGCGCGTGAGCAGGTCGGGGCTCGGCCCGCCCGCGAACCCGCTGACGTCGGCGGCGCTGTAGCCGAAGCCGGACAGGCCGAGGTTGATGATCTGCTGCACCGACAGCTTCAGGTGATCCCAAGTCGCGCTGTTGTCGCCGGTCCAGGTCACCGCGTAACGCTGTCCGCCGGCATAGCTGGCGCGCGTCATCACGAACGGGCGCTCGTCCGGGCGCAGCTTGAGCAGGCCGTCATAGGTCGCACGCGTGTTGAGCATGCCGTAGACATTGTGCGCCTCGCGGTGATCGGTCACGCGCGCGGCAAAATCGTCGCTGTCGATCCGGTGGCGCGTGTCGAGCGGCATCGTCTTGGTCGGCGTCTCGAAGATCGCCGGCTCGTTCATGTCGTTCCAGAAGCCCGCGATCCCGGCGTCGAGGAACCCCTTATACTGCGTGCCCCACCAGGTCCGCGCGGCGGTCTTGGTGAAGTCGGGGAACACCGACGGGCCGGGCCAGACCGGCGCGACATAGGGGCTGCCATCGGCGTTCTTGATGAACGCGTCGGCCTTCATGCCGCTCTGGTACGGCGCATAGCCCTGCTCGACCGCGGCGATGTGCAGGTCGGTGATCGCGACCAGCTTGATCCCGTCCGCCTTCATCTCGGTCGCCAGCTTGGGCAGATCGGGGAAGGTCTTGGCGTCGGTCGTGAACGGGCGGTTGCGATCCTGATAGCCGATGTCGAGCCAGATGACGTCAGTCGGCACGCGGTCGCTGCGCAGGCGCGCGGCGATCTGGCGGACCTCGTCGGCGCTGCCATAGCTGTAGCGCGACTGCTGATAGCCGAGCGCCCATTTCGGCGCGAGCGGCGCGTGGCCGGTCAGGTCGGCATAGCGGCGCGTCACCTCCGCCATCGAAGGCCCGGCGATGAAGTAATAGTCGATCGGGCCGTCGGGGCCGCCGAACGACAGCGTCTCGGCATCGCGGTGGCCGAAATCGAACCAGGTGCGATAGGTGTTGTCGAGCAGGATGCCGTAGCTGCCGCCGGCTCCACCGCTCCCGATGAAGAACGGGATCGACTTGTAGATCGGATCGTCCGCGCTGCTGAACCCGAACGCGTCGGTGTTCCAGTCGACAAAGCCGTGCCCGCGGCGGTCGAGCCCCTGGGTCTTGTCGCCAAGTCCGTAGAAATGCTCGGTGATCGGCAGCGTTTTGGCGATCGTGAACGCCTTGCCGTCGATGCTGACGGGGGCGGCATCGGCGGAGATGATCTTGCCGTCGAGCGTCTCGAACGTGACGGCGCCGCCCGCACCGACGCGGACGCGGACGCTGGCGGTCGTGAAGCCGTCGGGGGCCGCGGTCACCTTGGTGGTCTGCTTGCGGGTCGCAGCGGTCACCGCCCAGCTCGCATCCTCGGCGAACGCGCCGTTCTTGGCGACGCGGACGCGGACGAGCCCGTCGGTCATCGCGGTGATCCGCATGGTCGTCGCGCCTGCACGAACCTCGACGCCGTCATGGCGCGGGGTGAGCGTGGGGGCCGCGAGCACGGTCGTCTGCGCCTGGACGGGGACGCTGCACAGGCCGGCGGTGGCGGCGAGCAGGAGGGCGATATGTTTCATGCAATATCCTTGTGGTCCGCGGCGCGGAGACGAGAGGCGTGCGACCCGAAATTCATCGCACATCGGGTCAGGAAATCTTCGATCCGGGTCATGGCGACCGGGTCGATATCCGCACCGGGCGGGATCAGCCGCGCCGGCTCGGGAAAGGTGCCGTAGCCCGCGAACAGGCAGTGCCAGCTGATCGCGGAATAATAGCGGGCAAGCCCGGCGCGATCGATGGCCGCGACCATGTCGGCGCCGGTGAACCAAGTGGACATCAGCATCTTCATGTCGTCGGACAGGACCTCAATGCCGCGCGCTTGTGCCCAATAGCCGGTCGGATCGTCGTGGCGCTGGTTCAGCCGGTAATGCGCGACGATGTAATCGCGGACCCCGTCATAGCGTGCGGCGATCCGCGTATTGAACGCGCTGCGCACCGCGTCCGTCGCGCCGCCTGCGTCCACCCCGTCGAGGAACGCCTCGACGGTGGCGATCACGAGATGCAGCGCGGTCGCCTCGAGCGGTTCGAGGAAGCCCTGCGCCAGCCCGACCGCGACCGCGTTGTGCGACCAGCTGTCGCGCATGCGACCGACGCGCATCTTGAGGTGGCGGGCTTCGCCAGCCTCGCCCCCGACATGCGCACGCAGTTCGGCCTCGGCCTGCGCTTTGGTCAGGTGGCGGCTGGAATAGACATAGCCGTTGCCGATGCGACTGGTCAGCGGGATGTGCCACGCCCAGCCTGCCGACAGCGCGGTCGCCCGCGTCTGGCTGGGAATCGGCGCCCCGGGGGCGTGCGCGGTTGGCATCACCACCGCACGGTCGTTGAACAACGCGTCGGCATAGCTGACGAACGGTACGTCCAGCGCCGCGAAGATCGTACTGCGAAACCCGCTGGCGTCGACGAAGAAATCCCCGGCGATCCTCCCGCCGTCGGTATCGATCAGCGCGGCGATGCTGCCGGTCGGGGTGCGCTCGACGCTGGCAACCCGGCGCTGGAGATGGTTGACACCGAGTGCCCCGGTCGCATGCGCGGCAAGGAACGCGCCGACCTTGTACGCGTCGAAATGATAGCCGTAGCTCACCTCGAACGGGAAGCTCTCGGCGGGCTGCGGCGCGCAGTGCGCGGCGGCAAGGCGCGCGGGGAGCAGGAACCGGTCGGGATGCGCCTCGACATCGCGGCCCGTCCGGAGCGCGCGCGTATTGTAGAAGAACTGCGACGCGGTGTGGCCGTCGAGCGCGGTGGGGAAGGGGTGGAAATAGCGCTCGTGGCCCGCGCGGTCCGACCAGCCCTCAAACCCGATCCCGAGCTTGTAGGTCGCGTCGCACGCGGGCATCCACGCGTCCTCGGCGATGCCCAGCGTGTCGAAGAAGTGCTTCAGCTGCGGCGTCGAGCCTTCGCCGACGCCGACGATGCCGATCTCCGGGCTTTCGACCAGCGTCACCCGGATGCCGCGCGCGCTCCAGCGATGCGCGATCAGGCACGCGGTCATCCACCCGGCGGTGCCGCCGCCGAGGATGACGATGTGCTGGCCGAGCCCGTCGATCACCGCCGCAACACCAGCCCCGACAGCGGCGGCAGGCCGGTCGTGTCGGTGCTCTCGGTGGCGAAAAGACAGTCGCCATCGGTCGCGATCCCGGTCGGCCAGTCGCGTGGCTGCTCGCCTAGATTGAACGCGCAGAGTAGAGTCTCGTCATCGCAGATGCGTTCAAACGCGATCACTGCGTCGTCGCTGTGCACGATCCGCAGGCTGCCCGTCCGCAGCGCGGGATGCGCCTTCCGCGCGGCGATCAGCGTCCGGGTCCAGTGCAGCAGCGACGTCGCGTCCGCTTCCTGTACGTCGACTGCGATGGCCCGGTGGTCCTCGCCGAACGGTAGCCAGGGCTGCGTGCTGCCAAATCCGAGATCCGCTGCCGCGCCGATCCACGGCATCGGCGTGCGCGCGCCGTCGCGCGACAGCGTCAGCGGCCAGTTGGCGATCGCCTCGGGATCGAGCAGGTCGGCGAACGCGATGTCGACCTGCGTGAGCCCCAGTTCCTCACCCTGGTACAGGAAGATGTTGCCGCGCAGCGCGACCAGCAGCAGCATCTTCATCCGCGCGAACGCATCGCGCTGGTCGGGCGTCGTCCAGCGCGAGATCGCGCGTGGCGCATCGTGGTTCTCGAACGCCCAGCTCGGCCAGCCCAGACCCGGCGTATTGGGCCAGTTGCCGACCGCATCGACGATCAGCGCTGGCGTCAGGCGATCGGCGTACAGCAAGTCGAAGCCGTAGGCGCTGTTCAGCCGGCCGTTGCCGCCGGTGAACAGCTTCATCTCGCGGTCGCTGTCGTCGCCGCCGACTTCGGCGACGGTAAAGCCTGCGCCATATTCATCGAGCAGCGCGCGGATCCGCTCGATGAAGCCGACGATGTCCGGATGGCTCTGGTTGTGCAGCTTCTGCTGAAAATCGAACGAGCGGGTGCGGGCGCGGTTGGTCGCGGGCGCGGGCGGATTGTCGGTCAGCGCGGGGTTGTGCATCGCGAAGTTGATCGCATCGAGCCGGAAGCCGTCGACGCCGCGATCGAGCCAGAATTTCGCGGTCGCGATCAGCGCGTCCTGCACTGCGGGGTTATGCCCGTTAAGCTGCGGCTGCTCCCTTAGGAAATTGTGCATGTAATATTGGCCGCGCCGCGCATCCCAGGTCCAGGCCGGGCCGCCGAACACCGACTGCCAGTTCGACGGCGGCGTGCCGTCGGGCTTCGCATCCGCCCAGACATACCAGTCCGCCTTGTCGCTGCTGCGCGACGCGCGGCTCTGGCGGAACCAGTCATGCTCCTCCGACGTGTGCGAATAGACCTGGTCGATGATGATCTTGAGGCCCAGCGCGTGCGCGCGCGCGATCAGCGCGTCGAAATCGTCGAGCGTGCCGAAGATCGGATCGACGTCGCGGTAATCCGACACGTCATAGCCAAAATCCTTCATCGGCGAGGCGAAGAACGGCGACAGCCACACTGCATCGACGCCGAGCGCGGCAACATAGTCGAGATTCGCGGTGATGCCGTTCAGGTCGCCGATCCCGTCGCCATTCGCATCGGCGAAACTGCGCGGATAGATCTGGTAGATCGTCGCGCCCTTCCACCAGGGAAGGGCGGCGGCGGCTTCAAGCAATCGTGCAGGCATCAACGAGTCTCCGCGGCGCAGACGGCATAGCCGAACGCGGGCAGGGTGAGTGTCACACTGCCGGGAGCGGCAGCGCGAGGCGCGCACTGCCCGGCAAGTGTGGTGAAGCGCGTAGAGCCGGTCTCGACCTGCACGGCCTGCGTCAGCGGCTTGGCCGAGGTGTTGAACGCGAGCAGGGTTTCCGCACCCGTCGTCGGATCGAAGCGCGACACCGCGAGCAGGCCCGGCGTCTCGCTGCGGCTGCGGAGGAGCGTACGGCCCCGCGTGAGCGCCGGATGCGCAATGCGGATCTTCGCGAGTTCGGCGATCTGGCGGAACAGCGGATTGGTCTCGCCGAAGCTCTCGGTCGCGGTCGTCTTGGTCGTGCCGAGCAGCCGATTGTCGTTATAGATCGCGACCCTCGATGCGAACATGTCCTCGCGCGCGTCCTGGTCGTTGCCGTCGCCGACGAAGCCCTGCTCGTCGCCCGAATAGATCGTCGGCACGCCGCGCAACGTCAGCAGCATCGCGTTCGACAGCAGCACGCGCTTGAGCACTTCCGCGTCGGACGCCTGCGGGAACGCCTTCCGCACGAACGTTGCGAAGCGGCCGTCGTCGTGGTTGCCGGTGAAGGTCGGCAGGATCGCCGCGGTGTCGACGCCCTTCGCATACAGCACGTCGCCGTCGAACAACGCCTCGAACGCATCGGTGCCGCGCGTACCCGCGACCGTCTCGACCACCGCCTGGCGGAACGCAAAGTCGAGCACCGCGGGCAGCTTGTCGACGACCGTGTGCTGCGCAAGCACGGCGGGGCGAAGCTCGTGATCCGAGACTTCGCCGAAGATGTGGAAGTTCGGGATCCCTTTCGCTTGTGCCCGCGTCAGCATCGCCGGCACGAACTGTGCCCAGAATTCGGGGTTCACGTGGCGCGCGGTATCGATGCGGAAGCCGTCGACCTTGAACCGGTCGATCCACGATCCGAAGATGTCGATCATCCCGCTCACGACGCGCGGATTTTCCGTCATCACGTCGTCGAGTCCCGAGAAATCGCCCATCGTCGAGCTCTCGTTCATGAAAGTCGTGTCGCCGCGATTATGGTAATAGATCGGGTCGTTGAGCCAGGCCGGCACCTTCACAGCACGCTCGGCAGCGGGCACGTACGGCGTGTAGGCATAGGTCGTGTCGGTCAGCTTGGCGAAGTTCGCCGCTGTCCGCACATCGTCACCCACAAACCCACCATTTAAAGCCTTGCCGCCGACACCGCCCTTGCGCTGGTACGGATACGCGGCGCGGTCGCGGTACGGGCAGGGCGCGCCGACCGAGCATTCGCGGTACTGGATCACGTCGGCGGTGTGGTTGATGATGATGTCCATATACACCTTCATCCCGCGTGCGTGCGCGGCGTCGACGAACGCGGTCATGTCGGCGTTGGTGCCAAGATGCGGATCGACCTGCGTGAAGTCGGTGATCCAATAGCCGTGATAGCCCGCGGACTCGTGACCCGGCGAACCCTGTACCGCCTTGTTCTTGAAGATCGGCCCGAGCCAGATCGCGGTCGCGCCGAGATGCTGGATATAGTCGAGCCGCTTGGTCAGGCCCTTCAGATCGCCGCCGTGGTAGAAGCCCTTCGCGGTCGGATCATAGCCCGTCTTCAACCGATCGCCGGCGATCCCGCCGCGATCGTTCGAAGGGTCGGCATTCTCGAACCGGTCGGGCAGGACGAAGTAGATGACCTCGTCCTTCGGCGCGCGCGCGCGGTAGTCGGCGGGCGGCACGGCGGTCGCGCCGGACAACGCAAGCAGGATGGCGGCGGCGATGCTCATGCGCCGAGCCCTGCGGATGCGGCGCAATGCTGTGCGACGAACGCCGCATGGTCCTGCATCTGGCCAGCCTCGCGCGCATTCAGCTTGTCGATCGTATCCATGAATTCCCCCAGATCGCTCGTCGATATCGCGTCCGCCAGTGGGTGGTGGCCCGCCGGCATGATGCCTTGTCCCGCCAGCACCTGGAGCCAGCCGACTTCGGTAAACAACTCCTCATGCTCGCGGACGATGTGTCCGTTGCCGCGCCACAATTCGATCTTCGCGGCGAGCGTGTCGGGGACCGCCATGTCGCGGCACTGGCGCCAGAACGGCGTGTCGTCGCGCTCCGTCGCCTTATAGTGCAGGATGATGAAGTCGCGGATCCGGTCGTATTCGAAATCGCTCTGGCGGTTGAACTCGGCACGATCGGCGTCGGCGATCACGCGGCCCGGCAACAGCTTGAGCAGCCGCGAGATCGCCGACTGGATCAGGTGGATGCTGGTCGATTCAAGCGGCTCCATGAACCCGGCGGCGAGCCCGAGCGCGACGACGTTGCGGTTCCACATCCGCTTGCGCCGACCGGTACGGAATTCGATCGTCCGCGGGTCGGCCATCGCCGGCGTGTCGAGCCCGGCCAGCAACGTCGCGGTCGCTTCGTCCTCACTCATATGCGCGATGGAGAAGACGACGCCGTTGCCGGTGCGGTGCTGCAATGGGATGCGCCACTGCCAGCCCGCAGCGTTTGCAGTCGAGCGCGTGTAGGGCGTGAACGCATCGCTGCGCGCCGACGGCACCGCGATCGCGCGATCGCACGGCAGCCAATGCGTCCAGTCTTCATACCCGGTGCCGAGCGCCTCCTCAATCAGCAGCCCGCGAAAGCCGGTGCAGTCGACATAAAGATCGGCAGCGACAGTCGTGCCGTCCTTAAGCACCAAGCCGGAGACATCGCCGCTCTCGCCGTCGCGCGTGACGCGGACGATCTTCCCCTCGATCCGGTTGACGCCGCGCGTCTCGGAATAGCGTCGCAGATAGCGCGCATAGAGGCCGGCATCGAAATGATAGGCGTACGGCATCGACGGCAGCGCGTGCGACGTTCGGGCAGGACCACGCTGCATCCGCTCGCCAAGCGCGGCGTGCGTGTTGAGCGAATAGGCGCCGAGATCGCCGGCCAGCCCGAGCGACCGCGCGCGCAGCCAATATTGGTGGAACGGCAACAGCCCGACGTCGCGCCCGACGTCGCCAAACGCATGCATGTAGCGATGCCCTGGCTTGAACCAGTCGACGAACTCGATGCCGAGCTTGAACGTGCCGCCGGTCGCGCGAAGGAACGCGTCCTCGTCGAGCCCAAGCGCGTCGTTGAACAAATGGATCTGTGGAATCGTCGCTTCGCCCACACCGACCGTGCCGATTGCGTCGGACTCGATCAGGTCGATCTCGTATCCTGTCTCCAGGAACCGTGCGAAGGTGGCGGCGGCCATCCAGCCGGCGGTACCGCCACCGGCGATCACGATACGCAAAGGGTGATTGGCCATCGTCTACGTCCCCGCTTCGAGCCGCCAGTGCGGAGCATCTACGGGGCGGCGTGAACCGCCCCGCTATAGGCATCAGAACTTGTACGTGATGCCGACATAGTAGTCGCGACCATAACGCTGGTAATCGATCACCTGGCGCGGATCGTCGTTCTGATACGTCACGAACGGCCGGTCGGTCAGGTTCTTCGCCTGCGCCAGGATCGCGAAGTTCGCGAGCGGCCCCGACTGGAACTCATAGCCGATCTGCGCATCCAAAATGGCCTCGGACCGCGCGGTGCGGTAGGTCGGGTTGGCTGACAGACCCGCCACTTCGGCAAGGAAGCTCGAACGGTAGCGATAGTTCGCGCGCGCCTGGAAGCCCCATTTCTCGAAATAGATGGTGCCGCTGGCGGTGTATTTGGACAGCCCGGGCAGCGTGATCGCTTGGGTCGGGTTGCTGCCGTACTTGATCGTCGACTGCGTATAGTTGCCGCTTGCGAAGATACCGAACCCGTCGAGCGCGGACGTGATCGCCTTGAACGGCAGCGACACCGTGCCCTCGACGCCGAGCACTTCGCCGCGTCCGGTATTGGCGGGCGACGAGACGTTGCCGATGGTCTGGCCGGCCGCGATCACCTGCGCCTGCTGCGCCGCGGTCAGTGCGGGCAACAGTGCCGAGAAGTCATAGGCCAACGCGTTGTTCGGATCGACGAAGTCGGTGAGGTGCTTGAAATAGCCCGACAGCGCGACATAGCCGCCACCGTTGAAATACTTCTCGAACGACAGATCGATGTTGGTCGACTGATACGGCTTCAGATTGACGTTGCCGCCGGTCGACGTGAACACCGGGAACAGCCCGGCCGGCGTCTGGCCGATATTGGTCAGATTGATCGCAACGTCCTGCGTGACGCGCTCCTGGTCCAGGCGCGGGCGCACCATGGTCTGCGAGGCGCCAACCTTGACGAAGCCCAACGGGATCAGTTCGACCGACATCGTCGCCGACGGCAGGAAGTTGGTGTACTTCACCGACTGCGTTACTGGTGCGATCGTCACCGCGCCACCGACGACGCTGGCGATCTGCCCAGTCGAGCTCTGGTCCGAATGCACGACCTGCGCACCGATCGAGCCCTTGAGCGGCTTGTCGCCGACCAGGCCGTCGATCGTGACCTTGGCATAGCCGGTCCAGATCTTCTCGAGCACGACATTGTCACGGACCAGCGCGGACGGCCGCCCATTGAACGCCGCGTTAAGCGCGTTGTTATAGAGGTACAGCGGATCGAGCGTCAGCATCTGCGGGATGCCAAGGTAATCGAGTGCCACGTTCTTGCCGAGCAGTGCGTCGTTTGGCACGTTGCCGCTCAGCGGCGAATTGCTCGCCACGGTGCAGTTGGTGCCGCCGCCCGTCGGGCACAGGAAATAGGAGGTGTACGCGCTGGTCTTCTTGCGCTGGCTATAGTTGCCGCCGGCTTCCCAGCCCTTGACCACGCTATCCGAGAATTCGCCGTTGAGGCTGGCGCGCAGCGACTTCAGATCGTCCTTGAAGCTCGGCCGGTTGAGGAAGCCCGACTGGACGACCTGCTGTGTGCCGTTGTTGCCCCACCCTTGCGGATCGGTCAGCTTGAAGATGTTGGTGTTGGTGTAATCGAGCGTCGGCGAGAAGGTGTAGGTGCCGTTGCCGTTCTGCTTGACGGAGACGGTATCTGCCACGCCGCTCTTGGCGAAACCGGTGCCGGTATTGGTCTCGAGCAGGAAGTCGGTGCGCTTCGCACGGCTCCAGCTTGCATCGACGTTGAGGTGGATGCTCTCGGTCAGCTTGAGATCGTTGTTCCAGCCGAGCGAGAAATTGTCCGCCTTGCGCTGGTTATAATCGTTGCGCTGGACCGCAAAGACATTGCTGAACGTCGCGCCGGTGGCAAAGCCGTTGCTGACCGTCACTCCGGAAACGGTCGTGCCGCCGGGCGAGGTCGGCGTCGTCAACTGACCCGCCAGCGGGAATTCAATGCCGCGCAGGATCTGCGTTTCCTCGAAGTGCGAATACAGCGCGTCGAAGGTCGAGTGGAAGCTGTCGGACGGCTGCCACTCGATCGTTGCGACGCCGCCATAGCGCTTGAGTTCGTTCGACTGGACGTACGGCTTGGCGCCGTTGAGCAGGAACGGATCGGCCGCAGTGCCGGTGCCGCTATAGCCCCATGCGTTGTACCGCTCGTCTTGCGACGGCGTCTGCGTCGCCGACACGCCGATCGCGATGCCCAGCGTGTCGTTGGCGAACTTGTCGACATAGGTCGCCGACGCACGATAGCCGTAGCGCGTGCCATCGGGATTGAGCTTGTCGATGCCGTTCATCTGCGCGCGTGCGCTGACCGCAATGATCCGGTGCGCCTGGTCGAGCGGACGCAGCATGCGCAGGTCGACCGTGCCGGCGACACCCGCGGCGATCAGCGAGGCGTCGGCCGACTTGTAGACGTTGACGGTCTTGAAGAATTCCGACGGATATTGGTCGAACTCGACGCCCCGATTGTCGCCGGTCGTGACCTGTTCGCGGCCGTTGAGCAGCGTGGTCGAGAAATCGGGACCAAGGCCGCGGATCGACAGGCGCTGGTCGCGGCCTTCGAGACGCTGTGCGGTCACGCCGGGCAGTCGAGCGAGCGAGTCCGCGATCGACACGTCGGGCAGCTTGCCGACGTCTTCGGCCGAGATCGAGTCGACGATCAGGACCGACTGGCGCTTGATCTTGGCGGAGGATTCCAGGCCGGCGCGGATGCCGGTGACGACGATCTCGTCACCGCCGGCCGCATCGTCCTGCGGAGCAGGCGGCGCGGCATCGGCGGGCTGCGGCGTCGGTGCGGCGACGGTCGGTACCGCATCGACCTGCGCGGGTGCGGTCGAATTCGCGTTTGGCGTGCCGGGCGTCGCCTGCGCGAACACGGCCTGGCCAGGCAGGATCAGCGCGGCGGCGAGCGCGGTGGCGCTGACCCGGAGCGCGAGGCGGCTGTGCGCGGAAACGCCGGTCGTGGCGCGCGCGCGGCACGGTGCAAAATTGCTCATGAATACCCCTTTGGCGGGAGTGATCCCGCGCATCCTCAATGACTTGTGTCGGTAGCCTCGACGTCGTGCTTTCGCGTCGATTGTCGCAAGCCGGCTATATTTCGGGTGGGGGCGTTGCAAAAGAGACGGGCATACGTATTCACTGGTTCATGCAGACCCTGTCTCTTTTGCACCACTCTTGCCCGCCCAGGCGCCAATGACGGGCCGCCGACCGACATCGTTCGACATCGCGCAACTCGCGGGCGTGTCGCAGCCGACCGTGTCGCGTGCGCTGCGCGGATCGAAGTCGGTCAATGCACAGACCCGCCAGCGGATCGAGGCGATCGCGCAAAGTTTGCACTATGCCGTCGACAAGCATGCATCGTCCTTGCGCAGCCAGTCGTCGAACACGCTGGCGCTGCTGTTCTTCGAGGAGCCGGCCGAAGACGAATCGACGATCAACCCGTTTTTCCTGTCGATGCTGGGATCGATCACGCATGCCTGCGCCCGCGAGGGCTACGACTTGCTGATCTCGTTCCAGCAATTGTCGGGCGACTGGCACGTCGACTACCAGGACAGCCGCAAGGCCGACGGGATCATCCTGCTGGGCTATGGCGACTATGAAGCCTATCGCGCCCGGCTGGATCACCTCACCGAACAGGGGACCAAGGTGGTGCGATGGGGCGCGGTCGGCACCGGGCCGGCGGGCATCACGGTCGGCTCGGACAACCGCGGCGGCGGCGAGGCGGCGACGGCGCACCTGATCGCGCGCGGGCGGCGCCGGATCGCGTTCCTGGGGGCGGCCGATGGGCGATATCCCGAACTGGAAGACCGCTATCTCGGCTACCGGGACGCGTTGGCAGCCGCGGGAATGGCGGTGGACGACGCGCTGCAGGTCGATGCGATCACCACCGAAGATGCCGGACAGGACGCGATCGCGGAACTGACGCGGCGTGGTGCGACGTATGACGCGATCTTCGCGGCAAGCGACGCCATCGCGATCGGCGCGATGCGCGCGCTGGCGGCCGCCGGGCGATCGATCCCCGACGACGTCGCGATCGTCGGTTTCGACGACATCGCCTCTGCGCAACTCACCAACCCACCGCTCACGACCGTAACGCAGGATGCGCGCCGGGCAGGGGAGGCGTTGGTGCGGACCCTGCTGGCCAATTTACGCGGCGAGGTGGCGGAGGATCCGCCCTTGCCGACACGATTGGTAATTCGCGCGAGCAGCGGGGCGTAGCCAGCAGCTCGTGTGCGTTCCACCTATCCCGTTCTGCCCATTCAATCGTCGAACAAGAACAGATTGAGCGTCAGCCGTCCGGCCATTGGGTCGGGGCTCAGCGTCACGTCCGGCGGCAGATAGGCGCAGTGCAGCGTGTTGCCGGCATAGACGAGCGCACGGTTGAACCGCGCCGGCTGGACCGCGATGCGTTCGTACAATGCCGTATCGCCGGCGATGTAGGATGCTTCGGGCATGCCGTGCGTTTGCACGCCTGCTTCCAGTTCCGCCTTGGCCCGGCCGAGCCGCGCGCCGTCGACGCTTTCGAACCCGGTCGCACGCTGCCGGTAGAAGGCGGTGCCTCCTTGTTCGCCGTGACCCAGGAACAGCAACACCGCGATCCGCCGCGGTTCGACGCCATCGAAATGCGGCAATCGCTGGATCGGCGCGAGATCGCCGGGGGCCGTGGTGACCAGTGAATAATAGGCTTCCAATACTGCGGGTGCCGGATCGATACCGAAATGCTGCGCCAGCAACGGCGCGATCCGGCGGCGCATCGTCTCTGCCAGGCGCGGCGGTACCTCGGCACGGACACCGGGATAGTGCGGACCGATCGCGGTCATCCGCAGGCTCGCTGCATCCTCGCGCAGCGCGTCCGGATCAGGCCAGAAATCGTCGATCGTCAGTAACGGGCGCTGCTCCTCTCCTTGCAGATGGAGCGTAACTGTCGGCGTGTCGGTCATGCCGCCCCTCATGCAGCGCGGCTGTGGCATGGAGCAAGGTATTCGTATGCATGGTTGTTTTGCCCTCCGCTTGGCGTCAAGCCGAAGGCGCAGGATCGTCGTGCGGACAAGCGACGGCCAGGGGAGCCGAATTTTGACTGACAAACCAGTCCAGGGCTTTGGCGGCCTTTGGAACATCAGCTTCGGCTTTTTCGGTATCCAGATCGGCTTCGCGTTGCAGAACGCCAATATGAGTCGGATCTTCCAGACGCTCGGCGGGTCGCTCGACGATCTCTCCTATCTGTGGATAGCGGCGCCGCTGACCGGACTGCTCGTCCAGCCCATCATCGGCCATTACAGCGATAGCACCTGGACGCGCTTCGGTCGCCGTCGCCCCTATTTCTTCGCGGGCGCGGTGCTGGCCGCGCTCGCGCTGTTCGTGATGCCCGAGGCGAAGGTGCTTTGGTTCGCGGCATTGACGCTGTGGGTGCTCGACGCCTCGATCAACGTCTCGATGGAGCCGTTTCGTGCCTTCGTCGGCGACATGCTGCGCAAGGATCAGCACACTGCCGGCTATGCGCTCCAGACCGCCTTTATCGGCGCGGGCGCGGTGGTCGGCTCGATCTTCCCGTTCGTGCTCGCGCATCTCGGCGTGTCCGGCGACGCGCTGGCGGGCGTGCCGGATACGGTACGCTACAGCTTCTGGTTCGGCGGTGGGGCGTTGCTGCTGGCGGTGCTTTGGACGGTCGGCAGCACGCGCGAATACAGCCCGGAACAAATGGTTTCGTTCGCCGAGCGTGACGGGCACGGGGCGCTGCCCGCACCGGCCCGCGCGCTCGCCAGTCGCGGTTTTGGATCCAGCATAGCCTGGATCGTCGCCGGGATCGCGGTAATCGTCGCGGTTCCCGAGCTCGCGTTGCAGAAGGAAGTGTATCTGCTCGGAGGGTTGCTCGTCGCGTTCGGCGTCGCCAGCCTCGTTGCTATCGTGCTCGCCCGGGCCGGCAACACCGACAACGCGTTGAGCCAGATCGTCGGCGATTTCGGCGACATGCCCGATGTGATGAAGCAGCTGGCGCTCGTCCAGTTCTTCAGCTGGTCCGCACTGTTCATCATGTGGATCTTCAGCACGCCGGTCGTCGCGCAATATATGTACGGGTCGAGCGACGCGACGAGCGCCGCCTACAACGCCGGCAGCGATTGGGTCGGCGTGTTGTTCGCAGTCTACAATGCGGTCGCGGCGCTGGTCGCGTTGCTGATCCTGCCCAGGCTGGCGAAGCGGATCGGGCGGGTGAAGACGCATATCGCATGTCTACTCTGCGGTGCCGCGGGGTTTGCGAGCTTCCTCGTGGTGCGCGATCCCACCATGTTGATCGTCAGCGAAATCGGCGTTGGCATCGCCTGGGCGTCGATCCTGGCCATGCCGTACGCGATCCTCGCCTCCAGCCTGCCGCAAGCCAAGCTCGGCATCTACATGGGGTTGTTCAACATCTTCATCGTCCTCCCGCAGCTACTGGTCGCCACGCTGATGGGGTCGGTGCTCAAGGCGTTCTTCCCGACCGAGCCGATCTGGACGATGGCGTTCGCGGCAATCGTCATGGCGCTTGCCGCGCTGGCGATGCTGCGCGTCCCCGAAATCGAAGAGGACGTTTCCTGATCCGATCGGGAATGGGGCGGCGATGGTGCGCGCGCCGAATGGTCCACGTGATCGCACTCAGGGCGTCGGTTTCTAACGCGCGGTCCTGTGTCGTCTTTCGCCTGTCTGTCACGACCTGAAGGTCGGGCTTGCGCACGGCGCCGCGGCGAGCGATCACGCCGCGCGGTGGGTCGGCGACCTGTCGATGAGTGCAGACCTCGGCTGGCAACAGGCGATACGCGCGGACAAGAGATGAGGGATGAGCAATGTCTGAGATCGTGCAGTACGACATCCTGATCGTCGGCTCAGGTCATGCGGGCGCACAGGCCGCCATCGCTCTGCGTCAGCGTAATTTCAGCGGCACGATCGCGCTGCTCGGCAACGAGCCGTCGCTTCCCTATGAGCGTCCGCCCTTGTCGAAGGAGTATCTGTCGGGCGACAAGCCGTTCGAGCGTATCCTGCTGCGTCCTGCGGCATTCTGGACCGACCGCGCGATTACACTATTGCCCGGACGGACCGTGGTTGCCGTCGATGTCGAGGCCCATCGGGTGACGACCGCCGATGGTGGGATCGTCGTATACGGCACACTGATCTGGGCAACCGGGGGATCGCCGCGGCGGCTGACCTGTGCGGGCCATGACCTGACCGGGGTCCACGGCGTGCGCACGCGCGACGATGTCGACCGGATGCTGGACGAACTGCCGATGGTCGAGCGCGTCGTCGTGATCGGTGGCGGCTATATCGGTCTCGAGGCCGCGGCTGTCCTGACCAAGCTCGGCAAGCATGTCACCGTGATCGAGGCGCAGGACCGCGTTCTGGCGCGGGTCGCAGGCGAGCCGCTGTCGCGGTTCTATGAAGCGGAACATCGCGCGCGCGGTGTCGATCTGAGGACCGGCGTCGCGGTTTCGTGCATCGAGGAGGTCGATGGCGCGGCATCCGGCGTTCGTCTGGCGGGTGGCGAGATACTGCCTTGCGAGATGGTGATCGTCGGGATCGGTATTGTGCCCGCGGTCGGGCCACTGCTCGCCGCCGGGGCCGAGGACGACAACGGCGTGACGGTCGACGACCATTGCCGCACGACGCTGCCCGACGTCTTCGCGATCGGTGACTGCGCGGCGCATGCAAACGCGTTCGCGGACGGCGCGACGATCCGGCTGGAATCGGTGCAGAACGCAAACGACCAGGCAACGACCGTGGCGAAAATGCTGACCGGTACGCCCGAACCTTATCACGCGGTGCCGTGGTTCTGGTCGAACCAGTACGACCTCAAGCTCCAAACGGTCGGTTTAACGACGGGCTATGATGAGGCAATTCTGCGCGGCGATCCGGCCGAGCGCAGCTTTTCGCTGATTTATCTGAGGGCGGGCCGCGTGATCGCACTCGACTGCGTCAACCGCGTCCGCGATTATGTTCAGGGCCGTGCGCTGGTCGTCGGGGCGTTCCAGGTCGATCCGGCGTTAATGGCTGATACGACGATCGAACTGAAATCGTTGGCGAGTGCCCGCTCCGAAGCTTGAATCGCGCTCGTCCACGCGATTGCCTTGGGGTCCTCTTGCCAGCGCGGGGAGGGGGGGGCTCAGTCGTGGAGGCCTGCCACGCCAAGTGTCCCCAGGTTCAGGGTCACCTGGACGTTCAGCGCATTGTCCATTTGCGCCCGAGCGCCGCCTCGCGCGAAACGATATTGGTTGAGGTAGCCGATATCGGCCGTCACCGCCTTCGCCAGAGGGAAAGCCAGCCCGACAATGTTGCGCATCCGCTCGTACCCGGCACGCTGGCCCCACGCCGTGCTGTTCGGCAGGAAAAAGCTCTCGTGGCTGGCGAACATCACCATTCGCTCGGATCCGAGCGGATGATTGTAGCGCAGCAGCGGCCGGACCCGGAAGCCGATCTCGCTCCCGTCTGGATTGAAACGTTCGTCGAGCCTCAGGCGTCCAGCGAAGCGTCCACGGGCGACCACGATCTGTTGGCGGAGTCGTTCCTCGTCGGGGGCGAGGTTGCGGCTATGAAATCCGACATGGCGGTATCCGAACCCGAGTTCGACACCCTCGGCCACCTGCCAGCCGACGAGCGCGCCGAACTCCGTGGTATAGATGCCGCGCTGGCGATCGCTGATCCGCGCGATTTCCTCCAGCGTCACGCGCCATTGCGGCGCGACGGGAACGACCACGTTGAGCTGTTCCCAAGCCTGCGCATCCTGCTGTTGCGCCAACGCCGGAGTCGCGGCGAGAAGCAACGGGAAGACCGTGACCGACAATGAACGATTCATCGCGCGTGATTTGGCACAGCTTGGCTGATGCAGGCAATGGAGACCGTACTACTTTAGCGACAGACGGCAGGCTTCGTATGAACCGATCGGCGAACCCTATATTCAAGCGACGTCGGACACCTCTTTTGCCTCCGACGCCGTCCACCCGCCGAAACGGGCGTAGAGCGTCGGCAGTACGAACAACGTCAGCAGCGTCGCGGATACCAGGCCGCCGATCACCACGGTCGCGAGCGGCTTCTGGACTTCGGCACCGGCGCCGTGGCCGAGTGCCATCGGTACGAAGCCCAGGCTGGCGACCAGTGCGGTCATCGCAACCGGCCGCAAGCGGGCGAGGGCACCATCATGGGCCGCTTCGCCGCGCGCGACGCCTTGCGCCATCAGGTCGTGGATCGACGACACCATCACCAGCCCGTTGAGGACCGCAATCCCCGACAAGGCGATGAAGCCGACCGCGGCCGAGACGGAAAACGGCATGCCTCGCGCCACGAGCGCCAGCACGCCGCCGACCAGCGCGAGCGGTACGCCGGTGAACACGATCGCCGCATCGCGGACCGAGCCGAGCGCGCCGTACAGCAGCACCATGATGACCGCGAAGCAGACGGGTATGACGAGCAGCAGCCGATCGCGCGCGGAGGCGAGGTTTTCGAACTGCCCGCCCCATTCGCCATAGGTGCCGGGCGGCATCGCCACGTGCGCGTCGATCGCCGCGCGCGCGTCGGCGACCACGCCCGCGACGTCGCGGTCGCGGACATTGGCTTGGACGACGACGCGTCGCTTGCCGTTCTCGCGGCTGATCTGGTTGGAGCCGTCGACGACCGCGATGTCGGCGACGGTCGACAACGGTACGAACCCGCCTGCCGACGTCGGCACGGGGATCTGCGCCACCTGGGTCAGGTCCGAGCGGGACTCCTCCGACAGGCGGATCACGACGGGGAAACGCCGGTCGCCTTCGAAGATCATGCCGGCCGCGCGGCCCCCGATCGCTGCCGCCACGGTGTCCTGCACGTCGCCCGCCGTGACGCCGATCCGCGACATCGCCATGCGGTTCGGGCGGATGTCGAGCATCGGCAGCCCCGCTGTCTGTTCGACGCGCACATCGACGGCGCCGCGTGTCCTGCGCAGGACGTCGGCGATGCGGTCGGCGGCGGCGTTCATGCCGCCGAAATCGTCACCGAAGACCTTGACCGCGATGTCGCCGCGCACGCCGGCGATCAGTTCGTTGAAGCGCATCTGGATCGGCTGGGTGATTTCATACCCGTTGCCGGGCAGCGTCGAAAGCCGTGTTTCTATCCGCGCGACCAGCGCTTTCTTCGTCAGGCCCGGGTCGGGCCATTCGGCCTTCGGCTTCAGAATGACGAAGGTGTCGGAGGCGTTCGGCGGCATCGGATCGCTGGCGATCTCGGACGTGCCGGTGCGCGAGAAGGCGAAGCGGACCTCGGGTTGGCGAGCGAGCAATTTCTCGATCTGGAACTGCATCGCCTGGCTTTGGTCGACCGAGGTGCCCGGAATGCGGACCGCCTGGACGAGGATGTTGCCCTCGTCGAGTTGCGGCAGGAATTCCTGGCCGAGCGTCGTGAAGGCAATTCCGGCGAGTGCGAGCGCGCCGACCGCGATGCCCAGCGTGATGCCCGGGCGGCGCATCGCCTTGCCGAGCCCAGGTTCGTAGCGATGGCGGAGCCAACCGATGATCCGGCTCTCCTTCTCGTCGACGCGCCGGCTGAGCGTGATCGCGATCGCCGCGGGCACGAACGTCATCGACAGGACGAAGGCGAAAACGAGCGCGATGATCACGGTTAGTGCCATCGGTTCGAACATCTTGCCCTCGACACCCGTGAAGGTGAGAAGCGGCGCGTAGACGAGGATGATGATCGCCTGGCCGTAGACGGAGGGACGGATCATTTCGCGCGTTGACGCCGCGATCAGGTCGAGCCGTTGGCGCAAGGGCAATGGCTCGCCGTGGCCATGCTGCGCGTCACCCAGGCGGCGGAGCGCGTTCTCGACGATGATGACGGCGCCGTCGACGATCAGCCCGAAGTCGAGCGCGCCGAGACTCATGAGGTTGGCGGACACGCCGGCCTTCAGCATGCCGATACTCGTCAGCAACATCGTGACCGGGATCACTAATGCGGCGATCAGCGCGGCGCGGAAGTTGCCGAGCAGCGCGAACAGCACGACGATGACCAGTATTGCTCCTTCGGCGAGGTTGCGGGCGACGGTCGAGATGGTCGAGTCGACAAGTTCGGTGCGGTTGAGCACCGGCTTCACGACTATGTCGACGGGAAGGGCGCGGCCGATCTCCGCCAATCGCGTGCCGACGCCGGTCGAGACGGTACGGCTGTTCTCGCCGATCCGCATCACCGCGGTGCCGACGACGACCTCATGGCCGTTCTCCGACGCCGAGCCCATCCGCAATGCCTGGCCGGTGCGGACGGTGGCGATCTGGCTGAGCAGGATCGGCACGCTTTCGCGCGTCGCGATCACGGTGCGCGAGAGTTCGTCGGCGTTGCGGATCCGGCCGTCGGCGCGGACCGCGAGGCCTTCGCCGTTACGATCGACGATCCCCGCACCGGCGCTGGTATTGTTGCGTTCGAGCGCGGTGGCGAGATCCTGCAGCGTGATCTTCATCGCCGCCATCCGCTGGATATCGGGGACGACAAGATATTGCTTGGTATAGCCGCCGAGGCTGTCGACACCGGCAAGACCGGCCGTGCTTTTCAGCTGCGGCGTGACGATCCAGTCCTGAACCGTGCGCAGATACGTCGCCTTGTCGGGTTCGCTGACGAGATGGTCGCCCTCCGGCGTGATGTAGCTGCCGTCTTTCTGCAGGCCGGGCTCGCCGTTGCGGTGGCGGACCTGGTCGAGTTCGCGGTATTCGACCGTCCACATGAAGATGTCGCCGAGCCCGGTCGCGATCGGTCCCATCTCGGGCACCACGTCGTCCGGCAGGTCCTGCTCGGCGGTCCGCAGCCGCTCCGCCACCTGTGACCGTGCGAAGTAGATATCGGTCTTCTCGTCGAACACCGCGGTAACCTGCGCGAAGCCGTTGCGGCTGAGCGACCGCGTGTAGTCGAGGCCGGGGATGCCGGCGAGCGCGGTCTCGACGGTGAAGGCGACCTGTTTCTCGATCTGGTCGGGCGAGAGCGCGGGCGCGCGGACGTTGATCTGTACCTGGTTGTTGGTGATGTCAGGCACGGCGTCGATCGGCAGCCGCTGGATCGCGAACACGCCGGCGAGCGCGGCGGCGAACGTCAGCAACAGGACGAGCCAGCGCTTCTCGACGGCGACCGTTACAATGCGTGACAGCATGGTCTAGTCCTCGTCCTTGGCCGCGCTCTTGCCGAGTTCGGCCTTGAGCGTGAACGAGTTGGTGGACGCGATGCGCTCCTCGCCGGTCAGGCCCGCGGTCACGGTGACGGCGCCGCCATTGGTGCGGCCGAGCGTCACCGGGGTGGCCTTGAAGCCGCCCGCCGTACGCACGAACACGTGCGGCCGGTCGCCGATCATCTGCACCGCCGCCGAGGGCACGGCGACGCTGCGGTCCCCGCTCGCGGGGAGCAGCACCGATACCCCGACATTCTCGCCGACGCGCCAGATGCCGCCTGCATTGTCGATCGTCGCGATGACCGGGACCAGGCGCGTGGTCTCGTCGAGGATCGGCGAGACGAAGGTCACGCGCCCGTTCCGACGCCGACCGGCGGAGGTGACTTCCACGCGCGCGCCAGGCGTCACGCGGCCGGCGTCGGCAGGGACAAGCGACATCGTGACCGACACCTTGGCGAGATTGGCGACGCGGAACAGTTCGGCGTCGGCAGCGACCTGTTGCCCGAGCGTTGCCGACCGGGCGATCACCTGACCGGCGATCGGCGCGCGTACTGCAATGCGGTTGAGTGCGCCGCCGCCGCCGCCGCCGCCTCCGCCGCCGCCTCCGCCGCCGCCAGTTGCCGATCGCTGTTGCTGCGCGAGACGCAGCGCGATGCGGGCCTCGGTCGCGGCGGTCCGGGCGGCGACGAGATCCTGTTCGGGCGAAACACGTTCGGCGAACAGCCGTTGCTCGCGCCGGAGGTTCGACTGGGCGAGCGCGGACCGCGCCCCGGCGGCCTCGACCTCGGCATTGAGCGACGCGGCCTCGCGGCTCTCGATGATCGCCAGCGTATCGCCGCGGCCGATGGATTGACCGAGGTTGCGAGTGAGCGAGACCAGCCGGCCGCCGATCGTCGCCGCCACGACCTGCACGCCCTGCGGATCGCCCTCGATCGTCGCGGGAAGTTCGATCGCGCCGGCGACGCCGCCGACGCTCGGGCGCGTAACCTCGATACCGGCGTCGGCGATCTGCTGCGCCGACAGCGTCGCGACCGACGGATCGCCGGAGGCTTTGTCGCCATCCTCGTTCGCCACAGCGTTCGTCGCGGGCGCGGGATCCGGGGAGGGGCCACAGCCTGCCAAGGCCAGAGCGACGGCGGCAGGCGTGATCGCCCGGATGATAAGGCGGTTCATCGGTCGGTGTCCTTGGCGATCGGCGCTGCGGCGGTCAGCCGGTCGAGGCGCGCGCGTGCGTCGTGATAGGCAGCCAGTGCGTCGATCGCCGCCGTCCTTGTGTCGAGAAGAGTCCGCTCGGCGTCGAGCAGGTCGAGCTGCCCGAACTTGCCTTCGCGGTAGCCGATGCGCGCGATCCGCGCGGCCTCGACAGCGCCGGCAAGCGCGGGTCCCAGGGCGTTGCGCGCGGTGGTCGCGGCATTTGCCGCCTCGGCCTGCGTGGTCGCGATGTCCTGCTCGGCATCAAGTAACGCCGCACGGCGCAGGGCGTCCGACTGGTCGCGCTGCGCGTCAGCGACGGCAACGGCCGAGCGACCGCCGTTGAAGACGGTCAGCGGGATCGAGACGCCGAAAACCGCCGCCGTGTCGTTGGTCTGCTCGAGCCGTCGTGCGCTTGCACTCAGGGTCAGGTCCGGCACGCGTTGGCTGCGCGCCAGTCGAACCTGCGCGGTCGCGGCGTCGAGATCGGCGCGGGCTGCTGCGGCGACCAGCGTGCCGGTCGATCCCGGCGGTGGTCGGACCGAGTCGGGCGCCTCCACCTGCTGGAACCAGCCCTCGTCCAGTGCCCCGACCGGCATCCCGATCAGCCGGGCGAGGTTTGCCGCGGCGACATCCGCCGATCGTTCGGCGCGCTCCTCAGCGCCCTCGGCGGCGACGTGCGCGACGTCGGCACGTTGTTGCTCGAGCGGCGATGCCCGACCGGCCTGCACGCGCACCCTGGCCGCGCGGAGGACTGCGGCGGCAGTGCCGACCTGATCGCGGGAGACCGCGGCGCGGCGCCGCGCAGCTACCGCGACGACGTACGCCTGCGTCACGCGAAGGCGAAGATCGGCGCGGGCGATCGCCGCGCCGATACCCGCGCGGCCGATCTGCGCGTCGGCGAGCGCGATCCGGGCCTGCCGCTTGCCACCGCGTTCGAGAGGCAGCGCCAGCCCTAGCGTCGTCTCGGACGAGCGCAGGCCCCGATAGAGTCCGGATCCCGCGACGTTCTCGGTCTCCGCGATGATCGACGGGTTCGGACGCAGCGCGGCGACCTGACGCTGTGCTTCGGCGGCGCGCACGCCCGCCGAAGCCACGTCCCGAAACGGCGAGGATACGCCTGCGCGGGCTAGCGCCTCGGCGAGCGTGAGTACCGGTTCCGCTGATATGTGCGGACTGGTCTGGGCCTGCAGCGACGGTGCGCAGACGCCTGCGACCATGATGGCCGCAAAGATGCGATGCATTGAATTGCTCCTGACGATGTGGAAGCAGGCGCGCATCGCGCACCCGATCGACGTGTCAGGCCTGGGGCGGCCGCAAGGCGGTATCGGCGTTCCGACCGACGAGCGTGGCGCCGTCGAAGGCAATGAGCGTGGCGCGCGCGATATGCGTCATGCCGTCCAGCGGTTCGGAGTCCGGCGCGCTCATGTGATGCGCGTGGCAGCTGCCATGATGGTGCGGGTACCCGTTGTCCGCATCGGCCGCGACGTGATCTGAATCGCCATCGAGATGGGCGGTGGATTCATATTGGCTGGTCTCGATGCACCCGCCGACCTCGGCCGCATGCGCCACGCCGACCCATGCGGTCAGGACCAGCATCAGACAGGCAAGGAAGGGCAGAAGCCTACGCATGGCGTGGCAGGTAGCAGATGCGGCTGTTGTTGTAACCGGGGCGACGAGCATGAAACTTTTCCGCACGTCATCAGTCGCCGGGAAGGGTTCGCCGGGATGACTTGTCGACGGCAGGCGGTGTATCGATCGGTGCGGGCGGCGCCCGCGCGAACGGATCGCTCGTACGGGTGAGTTGCAAGCACGCGCGGGCAGGGGGTGGCCTAACGCGCTCCTCGATCTAAAGAAGCATCATGATTGGCTTATTCGGTCCCCTAATATCGGCAAAACGCTGGACGCCGTCGCGGTATAGGGCGTTGCTGCGCGCGCGCGGACCGCGATCGACGCAGTTTCGGACGCGTGTCGCGATCCTCACGGGCGCGATCCTCGTGGGCATCGTGGCGACGCTGTTCGCGGAGGCGGCCGACTGGGCCGGCATGGTGTTCAGCCACTTTGCAACGACATGGCACTGGATACCGCTCGTCACCACGCCGCTGACCTTCATGGGACTGGTGTGGATGACCCGTCGCTATGCGCCGCTCGCGCGGGGATCCGGTATCCCGCAGGTCATCGCGGCTCAGGCCAATCCCAACGACGCCACTCGGACTCTCATTTCGGTCCGGACGGTCGCGGCCAAGGCGGTGCTGACGATCGGTGCGGTATTGAGCGGCGCATCGGTCGGCCGGGAAGGCCCGACCGTCCAGCTGGCAGCGGCCGTCATGGGCGTCACGCACCGGCTCGTCCGCGTGCCGTTGCGCGGCGGGGTCGTCATCGCCGGCGGTGCGGCGGGCGTGGCGGCCGCGTTCAACACGCCGCTGGCCGGCCTGCTGTTCGCGATCGAGGAGCTCGCCTCCGCCTATGAGCAGCGCGTCACGCTGCTCGTCCTCGCCGCGATCGTCATCGCCGGGATGGTCGCCCAGTCGGTGCAGGGCGACTATATCTATTTCGGCGCGATCGGCGCGCACATGCCGCTGCTGTCAGCGCTGGTGGTCGCGCCGGTCGCCGGCATCGCCGGCGGCATGTCGGGGGGACTCTTCTCGCGGATAGTGTTGAGCATGGCGGTGAGCCGCAACCGGCTGACGGATTGGACGCGGGCGCATCCCGTCGCGTTCGCCGGCATGTGCGGCGGCGTGGTCGCGGTGCTCGGCGTCGCGACCGGACTGACATGGGGAACCGGCTACGCGTCGGCGCGCGCCATGATCGTCGGCGTGGATGCACCGCTCTGGTTCGGGCCTGCCAAGCTGATCGCGACGGCCGCGACGGCGATCGCCGGCCTGCCGGGCGGGATCTTCGCACCGTCTCTCGCGGTCGGTGCCGGCGTCGGCAATCTGCTCCGCGAGATATTCCCCGGCGAGCCCGCCAGCGCGATCGTGATCCTCGGCATGGTGGCCTATTTCGCCGGCGTCGTCCGCGCGCCGCTCACCGCGGTCATCATCCTGTCCGAAACTACCGCCAGCCGCGGCCTGATGCTGCCGATGTTCGCGACCGCCTTCATCGCCGATGCCGCCAGCCAGTGGGTATGCCGCGAAAAGCTGTACCACGGTCTGTCGAAGACCTTCGCAATGACGGCGACGCCGCGATCCCGCTGAACGCCACGACGTTCGTACCCGTGCTGCGTCACCCCAGCCAGCCACCGGTAAAGCCCGCGCGCTGCAGACCGCGGCGGATATGCGGGTTGCGCCGCATCGTCGACCACACCAGCCCGGTCCGCCAGTTCTCCATCATCACGACGATCGCACCCTGGTCGATGCCGAGGTAATCGCCGTCGACCCAGCCCATGTTCGGATCGATGCTGCCATGCTTCAACGGTCCCGGCGCGGCGGTCAGCGTCGGGTTGAAGGAATCGAGAAAGCCGTATTTGCCGTAGATCTGCGTGCCGTACCGACCATGCATCGTCGCGATCGCGCGGCGTGCCAGTTCCGGCTCGAACGCGATCGACGCTGCCGCCGCGGTCGGTGCGAGCGTGCCATCGTCGCGATCGTCCGGCCCCCGCGCGGAATAGCTGAAGAATTCGCGTTTGCGCCCGCCAAGGTCGACCGTGAAGTCGCCCGGACCGTCGCACGCGGTCAACCCCCAGACATCGGAACCATACCCCGTCCACCCGCCCGGATTGGCGATCGCATACGCGCGTTGCGCGCGCACCGCCCGGCGGCTGTTCTCGAAATAATCGATACCCTTCTTGGCCATATATCGGTCGCGGATGCCGCGAAAATCGATCCAGCAATGGCTGTATTGATGCACGAACAGCGGCGCGAAATGAACGTGCGGCTCACCCCAGCGATCGGTCCACTGCGCATCGAAGCGATCCGTCCACGCGTCCCATGTCTCCGGCGGCAACGCATGCGTCGGCGATCCCAGCGCCAGCACGTACAGCAGCAGCGCTTCGTTATAGATGTTCCAGTCATGCGCGATGAACCCGCTTTCGGGATGCCAGCCCATCGACATGAACGGCGTGCGTGGCACGATCCAGTTCCAGTCGATCGCCGCATAAAGCTGGTTGGCGAGTGCCCGGATCCTGACTTCCCCGGGGTGTTCGGAATCGAACCAGCTCTGCGCGAACAGCACGCCGCCGATCAGCAGCGCGGTGTCGATCGTCGACAGCTCCGCGCGCGCGAACCGGTGCCCCCTGGTCGTGCCGAGGAAATGGTAGAACAGCCCCCTATAGCCGCTGTCATCGCTCTTGCTGTCGCCCTGCGGCGCGGTTGCGAAGAACTCCAGCGTGGCGAGCGTGCGCGTCCGTGCCTCGTCGCGCGTGATCCATCCGTTGACCACGCCGATCGGATAGGCGGTGAGCGCGAACCCGACCGCGGCGATCGATGCGAACGACGGCGTCGGCCAGCGATCCGGCGCCAATCCGGTCGCCGGGTCCGTCGTTTCCCAAAAGAACCGGAAACTGCGCTGGTGAAGGTCGCCGAGCAGCGCGGTCGGCATCGCCGTGCCGGTCGCCGTACCGGTTGTGCTGGCATCGCCCCCGAGCCGGGTGGCGGACGGCATGGCACAGCCGGCCATAAGTCCTGCCAGACCCAACGACGTGTGGCCCAGCATCTGCCTGCGATCGATCATGACGTCCTTCGGTTACAGATAAGCAAGGGTAGAGGCGGGACGCAGCGACGCCGCGTCCCGAAGGCATGGTCTAGAACGAGAAGCCCGCCGACAGCTTGATGGTACGCGGCGCGTTGCCGCCCGTGCTGTACGTCGATCGCTGGCCGTAATTCGGATCGATCGGGCTGTTGTTGAAGTCGGTGTAGTTGCGGTCGTTCATCACGTTCAGGATATCGAGCCGCATGCGGATCTTGGTCTGATCGGTGATGAAGCCGAGCGGGACATATTTGGTGAACGCGAAGTCCAGCTGGCGGCGACCCCAGAGATCGCCCAGGCTATCCGCTTGCCGCCCGACCAGCGTCCGCGAGAACGGATCCGAATTGTCGATGAACGCCTTCAGATAGCTTGGCGACTCGATCTGGAACTTGGACGAGATCGTCACGCCGATCGGCGTATCGACGCTGCCCGCGATTACGAACCGGTGACGCGGCACGCCCGACGACCGCAACGTCGGATAATCCGAGATCTGCGCATAATCGAGCGCATAGGTTTCGCCGAACTGCCGGTTCTCGTCCGCCTGCGTGTAGGTGTAGGTTGCGTCGATGCTCCACGGCGAGGCCGCCGAATAGGTCTTGGTCAGCTTGAAATAGACCGCATCCGAATTGGTCTTCAGGCCATTGGTGCCGAGGATGATCGAGCCATAGCCGTTCGGCGAATAGGTGAACGGGGATTGCGGGACGTCCGACACGCTCGCGGGATCGTTGAAGAAGAAGCTGCCGTCCGGGCGGCGATTGCCCAGCAGGAACGCGAACCCGTCGTTGCTTGCGATATGCGTGAAACCGACCTCCAGTTCGACCGGCGAGAAGCGACCGCGAAGGCCGAGGCTGAACTGGTCCGCATAGGGCAGCTTCAGATCGTTGTTCATCATGACGATGGCACGCCCGCCGCCCGCGGCCGAGCTCGTGAGTTGCTGGCGTCCGGCGTCGGTCAGATAGACTGGGTTCCAGGCGATGCAGGTCTGGCTCGGCACGCAGGGGTTGAGCGAGTCGTTGCCGATGAAGTTGAACGTGCGCACCTGGTACGCGCCCTGGCTGACCTCCTGCTGGAGGAAGTCGAACTGGTTGCGATCGTACGACGGCCATAGCCCCCGAACAGCGAGAAGCGGCCTGCCTCGTCGAAGCGATAGGTGAAACCCAGCCGCGGCTGCCACGCACCCTTGAACGCCTTCCGGTTGTTCCCGGTCGAGATATAGTCGGTGATGTCGTAGTCGGCGCCTCTGAGATTGGTATAGTTGGCGGGCGACACCGCGGCGACGATCTCCGGCGCCGTGGCATAGTCCAGATACGCCGGCGTCCGCTCGTAATCCCAGCGCAGGCCGAGGTTGAGCGTCAGGTGGCTGGTGACGTCCCAATCGTCCTGCGCGTAGAACCCGATCTGGAAATTGTTCGACCGGACGCTTGGACTGCCCGACGCACCCGGCGCACCGAACTCGAGTTTATAGGGCAACGCATCGTTGAACGCGACGCCTGGGATCGCGTTGACGTCATAGGTGTATTGCGGGTTGGTGAGGTTCTGCTCGAGCGTGTTGAGCTTGACCCATTTGGCCTTGGCACCGACCTTGAACGTGTGCCCTTGCAGGCCGGTGAAGGTGAAATCGTCCTGGACGGTCCAGCCCCTCTGACCCTTGGTCTGGAAATTGCCGCCCGCGCCCGCGCGGAGCAGGTCGGTGCGCTGCGTGCCCGTGCCGATCCGCTGCGTCGCCTGGAAGAACTGCGTGATCCCGTCGGTCGAGGGCCTTGGCGAGAAGACCACGTCCTCATAGGACACACGCGCGTCGTTGATCCACTTCTCGCCGGTATGCTGCCAACGGAGCAGGCCGCGCTTGTCGACAACCTTGTTCAGCGTCGATGTGCTCGCGGCGTTGATGCCGGTCGCGTTCTGCAGCCCGGATTCGTTGCGATACTTGCCCGACAGTTCGATCAGGTCGTTGTCGGTCGGCACGATATCGATCTTGCCGAAATACAGGTCTTCCTTGAACCGCTGCGCGAACGTGCCGAAATTAGCCTGATATTGCTGTGGGATCGACGAGATCGGATAGCCGTTCTCCGGCCGTACGTCGTACGGGCTGGAGATGCGCTTGCCTTCGTAGGTGGCGAAGAAGTGTGCCTTGTCCTTGATGATCGGGCCGCCCAGCGCCGCACCGAACTGCTTGTTGCTGGTATCGACCTTGGAGATCACGGTCGGGAAGATTTCGCTCGGCCGACGATCGCGCAGGTTCTGGTTGGTGAAATCGTAGAAGCCCTCGCCGTGGAACTGGTTGGTCCCCGACTTGGTCACCGCGGTGATCGCGACGGAGCTGACCTGGTCGAACTCCGCCTTGTAGTTCGACGACAGCACCTGATACTCACCGATGCCGAGCTGCGGGAACGGGTTGCCGGGCGACGAATCCTGGCCGGTGATGCCGTTCTTGAGAACGTAATCCTTCTGGCTCACGCCATCGATGAAGACGTTGACGGTGCGGCTGTCCTGGCCACCGCCCTGGATCCGCGAAGCGCCGCTGGCATCCTCGATGAACCGCACACCCGGCGCCAGATCGGCGAAGGCGAGGAAGTTGCGGTTGTTCTGCGGCAGTTGCTCGATCAGCCGCGACGAGATGACGCTGCCGACCTGGCCGCCGGCGAGCGAGCGGATGCGATTGCCGGTGACGACGATCTCGTCACCGGTTTCGGCGGTGCCTCCAGCGGGCGCTTCGGCGGTACCGGCGGGCGCCGCCGGTGCGGCAGCGGCGGAGAGATCGAGGTCGAGCCCGGCGACCTGACCAACGCGCAGCGTGAACGCGTCCGAATTGCGCGTCCCGCTGCGTTGCTTGATCTCGAGGCGATAGGTGCCCGCGCGCAACGAGGCGAAATTATAGGCTCCACCGGTCTCAGCAGGCACGGGGCGACGCAACCCGGTCGCGATCTCGACCGCGGTTACTTCGACGACCGGATTGTCGGCGGGCGCGGTGATCGTGCCGCGCAAGGACGCCTGGCCGACCTGCGCCGTCGCCGGTGTCGGCGCCAGCAGGAGCCCGCTCGACAGTGCCGTCAGCGAGACGAGCGCGGCGCGCAACATCATCGTGTTCATGGTAGTTCCCCTGTTCCCGATTGTTCGGGTTTTTCGTAATTGGCTGAAAGAGTCTGATCGTGGCGACCGCGGAGCGCCGGGCCGGTGGATTCGCGCACCATGACGATCGGTACGCGCTGTTCGACGCCGCCATCGTCGTCGCCGGCGATCGCCTTCACCAGCCGCGCCACCGCGCTGGCACCGAAGCTGGCGATATCGATGCTCGCCGACGTCAGCGATGGCGTGATCAACCGGGTCAGCGGGATATCGTCGAAGCCGCAGATCGCGATCCGGTCCGGCACGACGATGCCGGCGCGCTTGAGCGTCATCATTGCACCGATTGCCATCATGTCGTTGGCGGCGAAGATCGCGTCGACGTCTGCGTCCTCTTCGATCAGCATCGCGGCGGCGGCGGCGCCCGAAGGCTCCTTGAAGTCGCCGGCCATCACACGCAGCGGCAACCCGGCGCGCGCGCACGCCTCCTGCGCGCCGCGCAGGCGCTCGTCGGCATCGATGTTGCCCGCAGGCCCGGAGATATGGACCAGCCGCCGCCGGCCGGTGGCGATCAGATGCTCGACCAGCGCCGCCGCGCCCGCGCCATTGTCGATCCGTAATTCGGTGCGCCCCGAATGCCCCGGCGCGCAATTGACCAGCACCGCAGGCATGCCACGCGGCAGGTGCGCCAGCAGGTCGTCCGCCGACACCTGCGGCGCCATCACCACCAGCCCGTCGACCCGACCGCGCATCGCGTGCAGCGCCGCGACGCCGCGCTGCGCATCGCCGTGCATCACCATCATCATGCAATAGAGCCCGCGCTCGGACGCCTCGCGGTCCATGCCGCGCAACAGCTCGGAGAAGAATTCACCGTGCAGGTCGGGCACCACGACGCCGATCATCCCCGACTTCGCCGAACTCAGATGGCGCGCCGCGGCGTGGGGGACATAGCCGAGCTTCGCGGCGACGCTCTCGATGAGCTCGCGCACTTCGGGCCTCACGTTGCTGTGTCCGTTCAGCGCGCGCGACACCGTCGCCACCGACACCGCGGCCTCGCGGGCGATATCACGGACTGTGGCGTGCGGCATGAAGCGTCGATATCCCCTCTGGCATCGGTCCGCAGGTTGCGACCGACATCTGCTCTTGATGTAACCGGTTACATGATCCAGAAGCAGGGATCAAGAACCTTGCGACGATCGTCTTTCCGGTGTCTGCCGGAGCGATCGCGACAGGCACGGACAGGGGTGAGCGGATGATGGCGGCAGTGAATTCTCGAGCGATTTCAACGGCGATGACTCGGCGGGCAATGATGATGGGCGCCGCCGCGATGACGGCGTGGGCGGCCAGCCCTGCGCGCGCGCTCCTTCGGCAGGCAGGTGGTGAAGCGACCGCGCTGCCCGCCTCGGTCGAGGCATTGATCGGCCAGATGACCGTCGCCGAAAAGGCCGGCCAGCTGACGCTGATGGCTGCGGCCTGGGCTGGTGGTGCGGCGACCTCGCTCAACCCGGCGGGCGGGTCCGCAAGCTTCGACGGACAACTCGCGGACGTTCGGGCGGGGCGGCTCGGCGGAGTGTTCAACGGCAACGGCGCGGTCATGGCGCAGCGGATGCAGACGACCGCGATGCGCCAGTCCCGGCTGAAGATCCCGCTGCTGTTCGCCGCCGACGTCATCCACGGCCTGCGCACCGTATTCCCGGTACCGCTCGCCGAAGCCGCAAGCTTCGATCCGGAACTTGCGCGGCGGACTGCGCGGGCGGCGGCCGCCGAGGCGGCCGCATCCGGCATCGACTGGACCTTCGCACCGATGGTCGACATCGCCCATGACGCGCGCTGGGGCCGGGGGGTCGAGGGCGCAGGCGAGGATGTCCTGCTCGGCAAATTGATGGCAGCCGCCCGCGTGCGCGGCTTCCAGGGCGAGCGCGGGCTCGCGGCCCCCGATGCGGTCGCCTCCTGCGCCAAGCATTTCGCCGCCTATGGCGCGGCCGAGGCGGGGCTCGACTATAACGCGGTCGATATCTCCGAGCGCACGTTGCGCGAGACGTATTTCCCGCCCTTCCAGTCGGCCTTCGCGGCGGGCTCGCCAACCGTGATGGCATCGTTCAACGAGATCAACGGCGTCCCCGCCACCGCCAATCCCTGGCTGCTCACCGACGTGCTGCGCCGCGAATGGGGCTTCGGTGGGCTGGTCGTGTCCGATTACACCGGCGACGAGGAACTGATCGCACACGGGTTTGCAGCCGATGCCCGAGAGGCAACCAAGCTCGCCTTCATGGCCGGCGTCGACATGAGCATGCAGAGCGGGTTCTACCTGAAGCATCTGCCCGATCTCGTCGCGTCCGGTGACGTTCCGGTGGCCCGGCTCGACGAGGCCGTTCGCCGCGTCCTCGCGCTGAAGGTGCAGCTGGGACTGTTCGACGACCCGTTCCGCCGGATCGACCCCCGTCGCGAAAAGACCCGAATTCGTACCCGCGCGAGCCTTGCGCTCGCGCGCGAGGCCGGCGCGAAATCGATCGTCCTTCTCAAGAACGACGGCGGCGTCCTGCCGCTGCCGCGCGCCGGCAAGCGGATCGCGCTGATTGGTCCGTTCGCGGCCGGACAGCATGACCTGATCGGTCCCTGGAACGTCTACGGCACCGACGCCGAGGCGGTCGATCTCGCAACCGGCATTCGCGCAACGGTCGCCGATCCGTCGCTGGTGAGCGTTGCGCTAGGCTCGGGCGTGGACGATCCACTGACCGGCGGCATTCCCGCGGCCGTCGCTGCCGCGCAAGCCGCCGACGTCGTTCTGCTCGCGATCGGCGAAAGCCAGCGCATGTCGGGTGAGGCACAGTCGCGCGTCGACATCGTCATCCCGCCCGCGCAGATGGCGCTGGTCGATGCGCTCGCGGCAACTGGCAAGCCGATCGTCGTCCTGCTCCGCACAGGCCGCGCCTTGGCGCTCGGCGGCGCCATGCTCGACGTCCCCGCGATCATGGTCACCTGGTTCCTCGGCTCGCAGGACGGGTTGGCGATCGCCGACGTGGTGTTCGGCAAGACCGGTCCGTCCGCGCGCCTGCCGGTGTCGTTCCCGCATGCGACCGGGCAGGAGCCCTATCATTATGACCACAAGAGCACCGGCCGCGCCAACCCGCCGGGGCCGTTGATGGAGTACAAGGCGCATTACCGCGAGTTCGCCAACGACGCGCTGTTCGCGTTCGGCCATGGTCTCACCTATGGCGCGATAAACTATGCAGCGCTCGACCTCGGCACCGGAAGCTTGGCGAGCGACGGCGTGCTCACCGTCCGCGCGACGATCGCCAACACCGGCACGCGAGCGGCGGAGGAAGTGGTCCAGCTCTACATCCGCGATCTCGCCGCCAGCATCACCCGGCCGGTGCGCGAACTGAAGGCGTTCCGGAAAATCGCGCTTAAACCCGGCGAGCGGCAAATCGTGTCCTTTACGCTCCGCCGCAGCGACCTCACCTTCATCGGCCGCGACCTCAAGCCGACCGTCGAGCCGGGCCGGTTCCAGCTCTGGGTCGCCCCTTCGGCGCAGGCCGAAGGCGTCTCGGGCGAATTCACGCTCGTCTGAGCATCGCCAGCGTATCGCGGCGAAGCGGGATGGCGATCACCGCTGCCAGCATCGCCGCGATCAGCACCACCGGTCCGGCGAGCATCAGCCAACGGATCGCGCGCAGGCTCTCCGGGCGTTGCGTCGCGCCGGCGACGAAACCGTTCGCCTGGTAGATCGCGCCGATTGCGAACCCGGCGCCGGCCAGCGCGATCTTCTGCACCAGCGCGAACGTCCCGAACGCCAGCGCTTCGACGCGCTTGCCGGTCCGCGCCTCGTCCCAGTCTATCGCGTCGGGCAGCAGCGTCCACGCGGCGAGGGCTACTCCCGTGAAGGCCGCCTGCATCGCGAGCAGGAACGCGGCGGTCTCACCGCTGCCGGGGGTCGCGACCAGCGCAAAGCCGGCGGGCAGGAGCAGCGCCAACGCACCCGCGCCGATCCAGGCGGTGCGCGCGCCATGACGACGGCCTAGCGCCGTCCAGACCGGTACGGCGACAAGGCTCGCTAGGGCCATGCCGGCCAGCGACCGTGGTCCACCGGGGGTGTTCAGCAGTACGTAGCGAAAGAAATACAGCACCGATTGCGTGGTCAGCGCGGTCGCCGCGCCACCCAGCGCCACCGCCAGATTGAGAGCGACGAACGCCCGGTTGCGGGCGAGCGTCGCCAGCCCCGCACGGATGGCGGGTCGATCGACAGGCAACGCAGAGGGGCTCGGTTCGGGAACCCGCCATGCCATGATCACGAGCAACGGCACGCCGACGATGGCAAGCAGCCCGCTCGCCGCGCCATAGCTCCCCGTCCGCGCCGACAGCCAGGGCAGGGCCAACGCCACCAACGCCGCGGCGGCCGATCCGAACCCCATCCGCCAGCCGGCCACCAGCGACCGGTCCCGACTGGTCTGCGCGACACGGGTCGTCCACGCCGCGTACGGAACGTTGGTGAACGCGTACAGCGTCCGAAACAGGATCTGCGTAGCCAGCGCCCAGCGTGCCGCGCCCATCGGCACCGCGAACATCGCCACGAACGCCAGGCCGAGCGGCAACGCGCCCCATCCGACCAGCCGACGGTACGAAAGCCGCATCCGCTCCGCCGTCGCCCCGGCGAGGAAATCGGCGGCACCATCCCAGATTGCCCCGATCATGAAGATCAGCCCGGCCGTAGCAGGCGGCAGCGCCAGCGCATCCATGTAGAAGAACAGCAGGTAGAGACTGATCGCCTGCCAATAGAGATTGAATGCAAAGTCGCCGGAGCTGAACAGCGCCAGCCTGCCGACCGGCGTTGCGGCATCGCCGGCACCAGGCTCCAGGCGGGATATCTCGGTCATCGTGAGCGTCTCTTTAGCCGGGCGTTGGACGCGGTAGCCGGCGCGTCTGATGCCTCGGATCGCCCGCGTCAACACATGCCAGGAGCGGCCGATCGTGTCGGATGCCAATGCCGAGATTGTACGGGCAGCGCGCGCAGGGCATGATCGCTGCAGTCTATTCCAGGGAGTGTAACGCTATGAACCGACTGCTCGCCACCTTGACCTGTCTCGCCGCGTTTGGGGCTACGGGTGTCGTCGCGCAATCCGTTGCACCGTCGTCGGACATCGCCGCCGTTCTCAAATCGCCGACGCGGACGCCCGCGAACATTGCGCGCGATCGCTTTCGCCACCCGGCGGAGACATTGGCGTTCTTCGGCGTAAAACCGACGCAGACCATCGTCGAATTCCTGCCGTCGGGCGGGTGGTATACCGAGATCCTCGCGCCGCTCGTACAGGGCCGCGGGGCATATGTCGGCCTGGTCCCGACCGCACAGGCGGACCGCACGCGCAAGGCATTCGCCGACAAGGCCGCGAGCTATGGCACGACGAAGGTTGCGACGATCGACTTCAAGACGGGGGCATCGTCGATCCCGGCCGGCAGCGCTGACGTGGTGCTGACGTTCCGCAACGCCCACAATTTGTTGATGCAGGACGATCCCGCCGTCGCGCGCCGCGTGTTCGCCGCATTCTATGCAGCATTGAAGCCGGGCGGGGTGCTCGGCGTGGTCGACCATCGCTTGCCCGAGGAGATGGACACGGCGCGCGAAAAGACGAGCGGCTACATCAAGCGGTCGACGATCGTCCGGCTCGCGCAGCAGGCGGGCTTTACGCTGGCGGGCGAATCCCGGATCAACGCCAACCCCAAGGATACCCACGATCATCCCGAGGGTGTTTGGACGCTGCCACCGACGTATCGCCTGAAAGACGTCGATCGCGCCAAATACGCGGCGATCGGCGAAAGCGACCGGTTGACGATAAAGTTCGTGAAGGCGCGCTGACCGCCTTGGCTTTCGGACCGGGCGTGGGATCGTGAGCCGCTCGGCATCGTTACCTAGGTTCGTCGCGAACGTCCGTTCGCGAGCGGGTCCGAAGGAACGATGCCGATGCCGATGAAAGCTGCTGATGTCTTCACGACGCTCGACGTCGAATTGCATCCCGATCCGTCGCGTACGGTGATCCGGCCGTTCAGCTTCGGCTATCCGCCGGCGTTTGCGGCGGACCATCCGCCCCGTAGCCAGGTCGTCGTCGATCGCATCCAAGAGCTCGACGATGCGATGCGGGCAAGGATGCTCGACCTGATGCTGACTCCGATGCGCGAGCGTCATCGCAACGCCGAGCAGGTGCTGCTCCGGCGTTTCGAGGAGATGCGGCACGACATCGGTGACGGCGATTTCAGCAACGACGAAAAGCTTCTTATCGGAGCCTATTTCAGCCAGGAATACGCCTTCGAGGCCGCCGCGCTGTTCAATCCCAGCATTGTGTCACTGACAGACGAGGAACCGACGGTGCCCGGCGCCACCCGCTTCGTCATGTCGCTGCGCGGGATCGGTGAGGGACATATCTCGTCGATCACGTTTCGAACCGGTGAATGGGGGCCGGGCGACCGTCTTGTGATCGATCCGCCAAGCTCCCACGGCGTTCCGCCGCGCATCGAGCGGCAGGATGATGGCTGGGTCCGCCTGGTATGCGACGACAGCCAGGACGCGTCGGAAACCGTCATCTTCCCGGTACTGCCGAGCCAGCGGCAGGGCATCGAGGATCTGCGCCTCGTCAATTTCACCGATCATGACGGCGTCAAAAGCGTCATCGGCACGTACACTGCGTTCGATGGCAAGGAGGCGCGCCAGGAGATCCTGCGCGGCATCGACCTGCGCCGGGTCGAGATGCGGACGCTCGCCGGAGCCATGACGGGCTACAAGGGGATGGCGCTGTTCCCGCGCCGTATCGACAACCAATTCGTGATGCTCGGCCGCCAGGACAGCGAGAATATCTGGTTGCTGCGCTCCGACGATCTCTACACATGGGATACCGGAACGCGGATCATGGCGCCGAAATACCCTTGGGAATTCGTCCAGCTGGGCAATTGCGGATCGCCGATCGAGATAGACGAGGGGTGGCTCGTCTTCACGCACGGCGTCGGCATGGTCCGGGGATACTGCATCGGTGCGTGCCTGCTCGACAAGGGCGATCCGTCCAAGGTGCTCGCCCGCACCGCGTCGCCGCTGTTGTTTCCCAGTGCCGAGCATCGCGGCGGCTATGTACCGAACGTGACCTATAGCTGCGGCGCCCTCGTTCGGGATCGTCGCATCCTGTTGCCCTACGCGATCGGCGACGAGTTCTCTGCGTTCGCCGTGGGCAACGTCGACGACCTGCTGGCCGTGATGGAGCCTGAGTAAGTCTGTCGTCCCCTGCTCCAGGGCACCCGTTCATCAGGACAGATCTCCGACGCTTGCGGGGACGCTTATCGCATCCTACCCCCGCATCGTCGCATTCAAAGGAACGCCTGGTGTCCGTCAAACTGATGATCGTCGCTCTACTGTCCACCACGATCGCCGCGGCCTCAGCGACGGCGCAGGCGCTCCCGCCGCCCGTCGCGCAGCCGGGCGATAGCGCGAACGACGCCCGCCTCAAGCAGCTGTTCTACGACAGCGACGAGGCGAGCCTGAAGCGCAACCCGGTCGAGGCGATATTCCGCGGCGATCTGCGCTACGCCGACCGGCTCGGCGACTATCTGACCGACGCATATCTTGCCGCCGAGCGTGCCGCGATCGAGCACGATCTCGCTGCGCTCAAAACGATCGACCGGACCAAGCTGACCGCTACCGACCAGATTGCCTATGACGTGTTCAAGACCCGCAACGAGACCGATCTCGCCGGCTACGCGCCCGCCATCCTTAAGGTCCAGCGCGACCTCCCGATCGACCATTTCCAGGGGTTCCAGACCTTCTATCCGGACTTCGCGTCGGGCAAGGGCGCCGCGCCGTTCAAGACGCTCGCCGATTATGAGAACAATCTCAGGCGCAACGCGCAATATGCCGCGGTGCTGATTCGCGCTATATGGCTGTTTCGGCAGGGCATGAAGGACAGGATCGTCCAGCCCAAGCTGGTCGTGACCAACATGATCCAGGAGTTTGACAACCTCATCGCGGAAGGCGTCGAGGGATCGACCTTCTACGGCCCGGTGAAGACCTTCCCCGCGACGATAACCGCTGCCGATCAGGCGCGCCTGAAGGCGGCCTATGCGGCGCAGATCCGCGACGTCATCACGCCGACGCACCAGCGGATGCGCGACTTCCTCGCCAAGACGTATCTGCCGGTCGCGCGTGATACGGTGGGGCTGTCCGCGCTGCCCGGCGGCGATGCCTATTACACCTATCTGATCCAGCAGCGCACGACGCTGCCGATGACCGCCGAGCAGGTCCACCAGCTCGGTCTGTCGGAAGTCGCACGCATTCTAAAAGGCATGGAGGCGCAGAAACAGGCGGTCGGGTTCAAGGGCGATCTGCCCGCGTTCTTCACCTTTCTGCGGACCGACAAGCAATTCCAGCCGAGTTCGGTCGCCCAGTTGCGCGATGGCTATCGCGCGATCGAAAAGCGCATCTATCAGCGCATCCCCGAGCAATTCTCGGTGACGCCGAAGACTGCGCTCGAAATCCGACCCGTCCCCGCCTTCAAGGAAAAGACCGAGGCGGGCGGCTCGTACGAGGGCGGCACGCCGGACGGGGCACGGCCGGGCGTGTTTTACTACAACAGCTACGACCTGCCCTCGCGCTACATGTGGGAAATGGAGACGCTGTTCCTCCACGAAGGCGTGCCGGGGCATCATTTCCAGATCAGCCTCGCGCAGGAGAACACCGCGCTGCCCGCGTTCATGCGGTTCGGCGGCAACACCGCCTATGTCGAGGGCTGGGCGCTCTATGCCGAGAGCCTGTGGAAGGAGCTGGGGATGGAGAGCGATCCGTACCAGCGGATGGGCGGGCTGAACGACGAGACGCTGCGCGCGATGCGGCTGGTGGTCGACAGCGGTATCCACGCCAAGGGTTGGACGCGCGATCAGGCGATCGCCTACATGCTCGCGAATTCGCCGATGGCGCGGACCGATGCGACCGCGGAAGTCGAACGCTATATCGCGATCCCGGGGCAGGCGCTCGCGTACAAGATCGGCCAGCTGACGATCGCGCGGACCAAGGCGAAGGCACAGGCCGCGCTCGGCGCGAAGTTCGATCCGCGCGATTTCCATGCGCAGGTGCTCGACACCGGCTCGCTGCCGATGCCGGTGCTCGAACGCAAGATCGACGCCTGGATCGCGGCCGGCGGTGGGGCGGCCAAGTGATCGTGCGCCTCGCCGTCGCACTCGCCGCTGCCAGCCTGATCGCCGCACCGGTGGCCGCGCAGGACAAGAAGGAGACCTCGACCGTCGAGAAGAAGGTCGACGACGAGATCAAGTTCCCGCCGCTCCCCGCCGACAAGACGGTGCGGCAGTCGGCGACGATCGGCGGCCGGAGCGTCGCCTATGACGCGACGATCGGCACGATCCCGGTGCGCGACGACAAGGGCAAGGAGATCGGCCAGGTCGTCTATACCGCGTATGTCGCCACCGGAGGCGCCACCAACCGCCCCGTGACCTTCGCCTTCAACGGCGGCCCCGGCGCGTCGTCGGTGTATCTCAACCTCGGCGCGGTCGGGCCGAAACGCGTCCAGTTCGGCGCGCAGGGCAACGCGCCGTCCGACGCGCCGATCACCACCGACAATCCGAACAGCTGGCTCGATTTCACCGATCTCGTCTTCATCGATCCGGTCGGCACCGGCTTCAGCCGCAGCCTGGTCGACGAGGACCAGACCAAGAAGGCGTTCTACGCCAACGATCCCGACATCAAATATCTGTCGAAGGTCGTCTACGACTGGCTGGTGAAGGCGGGTCGGCTCCGCTCGCCAAAATACGTGATGGGCGAAAGCTATGGCGGCTACCGCGCGCCGCGGATCGCGTATGAGCTCCAGTCTCAGATCGGCGTCGGGGTCAACGGGATCGTCATGGTCTCGCCCTATCTCGATCCGGCCTCGGGCGACGGTGCGACCGCACTGTCGCCGCTGCCGTGGATGATCGACCTGCCGTCGATGGCGGCGGCGCATCTCGAGCAACAGCACCAGCTGACCCCTGCGGCGATGATCGACGTCGAGGCGTACACGCGCGGCGCATTCGCCACCGATCTGCTGCGCGGGCGGACCGACCCGCAGGCGGTGTCGCGGCTCGTCACCAACGTCAGCCGGCTAACCGGGCTCGATCCCGCGCTGGTGCAACGGATGGGCGGGCGGGTCGATTCCACCACCTTCCTGCGCGAGATCCACCGCGCGGACGGGACGATCGGTAGCGTCTACGATTCGAACGTGACTGCGTTCGATCCGTTTCCTTGGTCGGCGCAGCGCCAGTCGAACGACCCGATCCTCGACGCGCTGATCGCGCCGACGACCAGCGCGATGGTCGATTTCGTCACCCGCGTCGTCGGGTGGAAGACCGACGCGCGCTATCATGCGCTGTCCTACGCGGTGAACGCGGCCTGGGACCGCGGCAAGCCCGACGACACGCCGGTTACAGACCTGCGGAAAGCGATCGCCAACGATCCCAAGATGGCGGTGATGATCGTGCACGGCTGGGACGACCTGTCCTGTCCGTTCTTCGCATCGCAGCTTATCGTCGACCAGATGCCTAGCTTCGGCGCGGCCGAGCGCGTGAAGCTCACCGTCTATCCGGGCGGGCACATGTTCTACAGCCGCGAGGACAGCGGCGCCGCGTTCAAGCGCGACGCCCGCGCGATCTATGGCGGCGCGAAATGACCCAGCGTCGTTCCAACTCGGCATGAGGATGACCGCATGATTTTACGCAGCGACGAGACGCAGGATGTCGACGTGTCCCGCAGCGGGCCGATGCGGATGCATATGTTCCGGCCCGCGATCGAGGGGCGCTTCCCCGGTATACTCCTGTTCTCGGAGATCTATCAGGTCACCGCGCCGATCCGCCGGCTGGCGGCGATGATCGCCGGCAACGGCTATGTCGTGGCCGTGCCCGAGGTCTATCATGAGTATGAGGCGCCGGGCACGGTCCTAGCCTATGATCCCGCCGGCACGGATCGCGGCAACGCGCTGAAGGTCGCCAAGCCCGTGGCGGCCTTCGACGCGGACGCAGAGGCTGGCTTGGCCGCATTGCTCGCCCACCCGGCATGCAACGGCCGGCTTGGGACGTTCGGCGTGTGTCTCGGCGGCCATCTCGCGTACCGCGCGGCACTCGATCCGCGCGTATCCGCAGCCGCGTGTTTCTATCCGACGGACATCCATTCACACACGCTGGGCGAGGGCAGGTCGGACGACAGCCTGGTCCGCATGGCCGAGCTGAAGGCTGCCACGATGTTCGTATGGGGGCGGCAGGACCCGCACGTTCCCTTTGCCGGCCGGGAAGCAATCCGCGCGCGGCTGGAAGAGGTCGGTGCGGACTATGCATGGCACGAGCTGAATGCCCAGCACGCGTTTCTCAGGGATGAAGGTCCGCGGTACGATCCCGCGCTGTTCTTGCAGGCCGTGACGCTGACGCTGGAATTCTATCGCGGCGCTCTAGCCTGATACTCCAGGAAACGTTCCATCGCCTGAATGACTTAGACCGTGCAATGAAGGCCTAACAACGCGGCGGCGGTTCGCTTCTCGTGCCATGTGTTCGTTGCGACCGAACCATTTGTCGGTCTTTGGTTACGCCGCTTGCCATGAAACCGAGGTTAAGTCTGGACTAGCGCCGCCCGGCCTCTATTCTGTTGGCGGGGAGAGCGGGCATGCGATTTGCTAGACTATGGGCGGCGCTGGCAATCATCGTCGCGCCGGTTGCCGCGTTTGGGGGCGATACGCCGCACGTCACGCTTGCCACACCCAACGTCTCGGATGGCGCGATCACGCGCTTTACCGTGCGGTTCAGCGATGCGATCGTCCCGCTCGGCGACCCGCGTGCCGCCTCGCCGCTGAAGGTCGATTGCGCGGTGCCGGGCGAGGGGCGCTGGGCCGATCAGCAAACGTATATCTGGGAGTTCGCGCAGCCCTTGCCCGGCGGTACCCGCTGCACGCTGGCGACGCGTGACGGGCTCAAGAGCGTGGCTGGCTACAGCGTCGACTCCGAAAGCTTCACGGTCGATGCCGGCGGTCCGATCGCCCGCGCGGTGCTGCCCGGCGACGGCGATATCGAGGAGGACCAGGTGTTCCTGGTCGCGGCGAACATGCCCGCGACGCGGATGTCGATCGCTGCCAACGCCTATTGCGCGGTCGACGGGATCGGCGAGAAGATCGCGGTGGACGTGCTCGCGCCCGAAATGGCCGGCAAGCTGATCGCCGGATTGGGTAACACCTATTTGGTTACCAACTTCCTCGAAAGCGCCGGACTGCCCAAGACGGTCCCCGCCGATGCGGCAGGACGCCAGCGTGCGCTGGCCGGGGTCACCGCGCTGAAGTGCCGCCGCCCGCTGCCGCCTGGCCGCGACATGGCGCTGGTGTGGGGCAGCAACATCGCCAGTGCCGGCGGCAAGCTCGCGGGGGCCGATCAGCGCTTCGACTTTACCGTCCGCAAGCCCTTCACCGCGCGCTTCGAATGCTCGCGCGTCAACACCGCGGCGGGATGCAGTCCGGTCGAGAAGGCGTATCTGCGGTTCTCGGCACCGGTCCCGATGAGTGCGGCGACGCAGGTCCGCCTGACGCTCGCCGACGGCAAGTCGATCGCCCCCGTGTTCAGCGACGAGGAGAAGAACCGCGCGACGATCGAACAGGTCACGTTCGCTGCACCCTTGCCTGTCGCGACGCGCGGGACGGTGGCGATCCCCGCCGACCTCAAGGACGAAAGCGGCCGCATCCTCGCCAACCGCGAACGCTTCCCGCTCGAGGTGAAGTTCGACGAAGCGCCGCCGCTGGTGAAGTTCGCGGCCAATTTCGGGATTCTCGAAGCGAACCAGGGCGGCGTGTTGCCCGTCACCGTTCGCAACGTCGAGCCATCGCTGCAAGGCCAGACCGCGGGCATTGGCGGCCAGCGACTGCGCGTGGGCGGCACCGACGGCGAGGTCGCGGCATGGCTGCGGCGCGTCGAGGACGCGGGCAAGATCGACTACCAGACGATCGAGCGCGAGGGTGCCGAGCCGCTGCAGATCAACCATACCGGCGAGAAGGCGCTGCTGGAGGGGGGCGCAGGCGACCCCTTCAAACTCGACCTTCCCGGCAAGGGCAAGGATTTCGAGGTCGTCGGTCTTCCGCTCGGCAAACCGGGCTTCTACGTGGTCGAACTTGCCAGCCCGACGCTAGGCCGTGCGCTGCTCGGTCGTGACGTGCCGCGCTATGTTGCAAGCGCTGCGCTGGTTACCGATCTTGCGGTGCATTTCGAATGGGGGCGCGATCGCTCGCTCGCCTGGGTCACGCAGCTGTCGACGGGAAAGCCGGTCGCGAACGCGGTCGTGCAGGTCAGCGACAGCTGTACCGGCAAGCCGCTCGCACGCGGAGCGACCGACAAGAGCGGTGGGCTGATGGTCGCGCGCGGCCTGCCCGAACCCGAGACCTATGGTAGCTGCAAGGGCGAGGGGTCACCGCATCCGCTGATGATCTCGGCGCGCAGTGGCGACGATTTCAGCTTCACGCTGACCGACTGGGGCGAGGGCATCCGCCCCTTCGATTTCGACCTGTCCTATGGCTATTCGGCGGCGACCGACATCATCCACACCGTGTTCGATCGCGCCTTGGTCCGCCAGGGTGAGACGATCCACATGAAGCATATCCTGCGCCGCCCGGACGCGCGCGGTTTCTCGTTGGCGCCGGGCTTTACCGGTACCCTCCGGCTGTCGCATCGGGGTTCCGACACGCAGTTCGAGGTGCCCGTGACGATCGGCGCCAATGGCACCGGCGAAACCGTCTGGACCGCGCCCAAGGGCGCGCCAATGGGGGATTACGACCTCGTTTTCGTGGTGGGCGACACAACCACCGAATCCGCGCAGTCGTTCAAGGTGGACGAATATCGCCTGCCGACGATGCGCGCGAGCGTCACCGGGCCGAAGACCGCGCTGGTCAAACCGCGCACCGCGCAGCTCGATCTGTTCGCCGGCTACCTGTCGGGCGGCGGTGCCCCCGGCCTGCCGGTCGACGTCCGCATCGGCTGGTTCGCACAGAGCGCGACGCCTGATGGCTACGATAAATACAGCTTCGGCGGTGACCCGATCACGGAGGGCGTCAAGCCGCTCGACGGCGAGGGCGAGGATGCCAAGACCCCGCTGCCGCCGACCCAGATGCTTCCTGCAACACTCGGGGCGGACGGCACCCGCCGGATGACCGTCGACATGCCGCAGACTTTGCCCGGCACGACCAACATGCAGGTCGAGATGGATTACCGCGATGCGAACGGCGAGACGCTGACCGCATCGAAATCGATTCCGATCTATGCCTCGGGCGTGCAGCTCGGTGTCGCGACCGATGGCTGGATGATGCGCGCGGACGATCTGCGCCTGCGCTTCGTCGCGCTCGATACCGACGGCAAGCCGATCGAGGGGCAAAAGCTGTCTGTCGCATTCTACAGCCGCCAGATCCTGACCGCGCGGCGGCGGCTGATCGGCGGGTTCTACGCGTATGACAACCGGATGCGGACGACCAAGCTGTCCGCGTCGTGCACGGCCACGACCGATGCGCAGGGGCTCGCGCAGTGCAAGGCCGACCCCGGCGTTTCCGGCGAGCTTTATGCGGTCGTCATCACCACCGATGCCGACGGCAATGTCGCGCGCGCGGTGAAGTCGGTGTGGCTCGCTGGGAACGACGACTGGTGGTTTGGCGGCGACAATGGCGACCGGATGGACGTCGTCCCCGAAAAGCTCGCTTATGCGTCGGGCGAGACCGCGCGGTTCCAGGTGCGGATGCCGTTCCGCTCGGCCACAGCCTTGGTCAGCGTCGAGCGCGAGGGGGTGCTGTCGAGCTTCGTGACCGAATTGTCGGGCAAGGACCCGGTGATCGAGGTGCCGATGGACGCGGCCTATGCGCCCGATGTCTATGTGTCGGTGCTGGTCGTGCGCGGTCGTGTCGAGAGCGGGTTCTGGAGCTGGGTGCACCGGATCGCGCGGACGCTCGGCCTGTCGGATACGCCGGAGGACGCAGCCGAACCGACCGCGCTCGTCGATCTCGCCAAGCCTGCGTACCGGCTCGGTATCGCCAAGGTGAAGGTCGGCTGGGAAGGCCACACGCTTGCCGTCGCGGTCAAGGCGGACCGCGAACGGTATGCGCCGCGAGGGACCGCCAACGTTGCGATCCAGGTCCGGAAACCCGATGGCAGCCCCGCGCGCGAGGCCGATGTCGCGTTCGCCGCGGTCGACCAGGCGTTGCTGCAACTCGCGCCGAACGACAGCTGGAACATTCTGGACGCGATGATGGGCGATCGGCCGCTCTCGGTCCTGACCGCGACCGCGCAGATGCAGGTCGTCGGCAAGCGTCATTACGGGCGCAAGGCGTTGGAAGCGGGCGGCGGCGGTGGTGGCGGCGACCTGTCGGGGCTCAACCGCGAGAATTTCCAGCCGGTGCTGCTGTGGAAGGGGCACGTCCCGCTCGATGCGCAGGGGCGCGCAAGGCTGTCCGTGCCGCTGTCCGATGCGCTATCGTCGTTCAAGCTCGTCGCGATCGCCACCGACGGTGCGCAAGCTTTCGGTACGGGCAGCACTGACATCCGAACCGCGCAGGACCTGTCGCTCTATGCAGGCCTGCCGCCGCTCGTTCGCTCGGGCGATTTCTACGGTGCGCGCTTCACGCTGCGTAACGGCTCCGATCGCCCGATGACGGTGACCGCGAATGTCGACGTCGTCCCGCGGATCGCCCAAGGGAAGCCGCTCACGGTTACTATTCCAGCGGGTGGTGCGGCGCCGGTGGCCTGGAATCTGACGGCACCCGCCGGAGTCGACACGCTGCGCTGGACGCTGCGGGCGAGCAGCGCGGACGGTCGCGCGAGCGATCAGGTGACCGTAACGCAGGACGTCATCCCCGCGGTGCCGACCGAGATCTGGGCGGCGACGCTCGCGCAGGTCGGTGAGAGCACCCTGATCCCCATCGCGCCGCCGATGGGGGCGCTGCCGGGCCGTGGCAGCGTCGACATCCGCCTCGCCGATACGCTCGCGCCGTCGCTCGCCGGGGTGCGCGACTACATGATGCGCTATCCTTTTAATTGCTTCGAGCAGCGGCTGTCGCGGATCGTCGTGCTCGGCGACATGGCCGGCTGGGGCGTGCTGGCGGGGGAAATCCCGACCTATCAGGCGCCCGACGGGCTGCTCCGCTATTTCCCCGGCGACAGTCTGCAGGGATCGGAGGCGCTCACCGCCTATGTCCTGTCGATGACGGGTGCGGCGAACCTGTCGCTGCCGCCGGTGCAGCGCGCGCGGATGATCGAGGCGATGAAGGCTGTGCTCGACGGGCGGTTGCGCCACGAGGATTACGGCGACGTGCGCCTGACCAAGGTCGCAGCACTGGCGGCGCTCGCCCGGCAAGGCGAGGCGACCGCGGCGATGCTCGGACAGGTCGGGATGACGCCCGCCGAGATGCCGACCGCGAGCCTTGCCGATTACATCACCGCGTTGACGGCCATCTCCGGTGCGTCGGCGGACGCCAAGGCACAGGCCGAGGCGGTGTTGCGGACGCGGCTGGTGTTCGAGGGCACCCGGCTCGATCTGTCGGACTCGGCCAACGCGTCGTGGTGGCTGATGTCGTCGGCTGACGAGGCCGCGAACAAGGCCACGGCGGCGGTGCTCGGCCGGCCCGGCTGGCAGGACGATGCACCCCGTCTGATGGTTGGTACTGCGCTGCGCCAGTCGCGCGGGCATTGGGATACGACCACCGCCAATGCCTGGGGAGCGATCGCCGCACGGCGTTTCGCGCAGATCTATCCGGCGCAGGCGGTCACCGGCACGACTACGCTCTCCTATGCGGGTCGCAGCATCGCTCGCGGCTGGCCGCTGGCGGAGGCGGCTAGGACGACGTCGTTCCCGCTCGCTGCCGCCGGGCCGCTCCGGTTGGCGCAAGGCGGCGGAGCGGGGCCATGGGCGACCGTGTCGATCTCGGCGGCCGTACCGCTGCGGCAAGCGCTGTCCGCTGGGTATCGCCTGACGCGAAAAGTCGAGGTCGTGCAGGCGCGGACGACGGGGCGGCTGACGACCGGCGACGTGCTGCGCGTCACCCTGTCAGTCGAGGCGAGCGCCGAGCGCAACTGGGTTGCGATCAGCGATCCGGTGCCCGCCGGCGCGACCGTGATTGGCGATCTCGGCGGCCAGTCGCAACTGCTCCAGCAGGGCGGCGGCAGTGAGGACAGTGGTCCGAGCTACGTCGAGCGTGGACGCGATACATGGCGTGCATTCTTCGCGTGGCTGCCCAAGGGCACCACGACGGTATCGTACACGTTACGTCTCAACGGCGCCGGCCGGTTCCAGATGCCGCCGAGCCGGGTCGAGGCGATGTATTCGCCCGCGATACGCGCCGCGGTGCCGAACCAGCCGATGGTCGTCGCGGATCGATGAAGCAGCGCGCGGCGCTGGCCGGACTGCTGGTGCTGATCCTCGCAGCGATCGGGTTCGACTGGGCGACGGCCCCGCCGCCCTTGCCGGGCTATGCGCAGGTCCGTGCGGCGTGGAAGCCATCGGAGGCGTGGCTGTACGACCGCCACCGCGTGCTGATCGATAGCGCGCGCGTCAACTTCGCGGCGCGGCGGCTGGCGTGGGTGCCTTTGGGTGACATCGCCCCCGTCGTTCCCGCGAGCGTCGTGGCAGCGGAGGATGCCCGGTTTCGCAGCCATGGCGGCATCGACTGGTTGGCGATCCTGGGCTCGATCCGCGCGCGGACGAACGGCGCGCGGGGCAGGGGCGCCAGCACGCTTTCGATGCAAGTCGCGGCGTTCCTGTCACCGACGCTGGCGACGCCCGGCGCGCGAGGCTGGCGCGACAAGCTCCGCCAGATGCGCGCGGCACGAGCGCTGGAGATGACCTGGAGCAAGGACCAGATCCTCGAGGCGTATCTCAACCTCGCCCCGTTCCGCGGCGAGGCGCAGGGGATCGGCGCAGCGGCGTTGTCGCTGTTCGGCAAGACCCCGGCGGCGATGGCGCGCGACGACGCGCTACTGCTGACCGCACTGCTTCCCGACCCCCAGGCGCCCGCCCCGCGCATCGCGGCGCGAGCCTGCCGACTGGGCGGCGCTGCGGGGGATTGCGGGCGGTTGGCCAGCGAAGCGGCCTCCATGCTCGGCCCGGTGCGAACCCTGGCGCTCGACCCAGGCCTCGCGCCGCATCTCGCCGATCGCTTGCTGACCAAACCCGGCCTGCGGATCACCACCACGCTCGATGCCGCGCTCCAGCGGCGGGTCGCGGCCGCGCTGCGGCGCCAGTTGCTCGGTCTCGGCGGATCGCGCGCGCGAGACGGGGCCGCCGTGGTGATCGACAATGCGAGCGGCGACGTCCTGGCCTATGTCGGCGGGATCGGCGGCGCGTCCACCGCCCCCGCGGTCGACGCCGCCAACGCCTATCGCCAGGCCGGATCGACGCTCAAACCGTTCCTTTACGCGCAGGCGATCGAGCGCGGATACCTGACGCCGGCGTCGGTGCTCGACGATTCGCCCGTGCAGCTCGATACCGCGTCGGGACTCTACGTGCCGCAGAATTACGATCGCGGGTTCAAGGGCCGCGTGTCGGTGCGCAGTGCGTTGGCGGGGTCGCTCAACGTCCCTGCGGTGCGAACGCTGTTACTGGTCGGGGTCGAGCCGTTTCGCGACCGTCTCTGGGATACGGGGTATCGGGGCCTCGTCGAGGACGGCGATTATTACGGCTTCAGCCTCGCACTCGGATCGGCCGAGGTGACGCTGCTCGAACAAGCGAACGCGTACCGGTCGCTCGCGAACGGGGGGCGCTGGTCCCCGCTGCGTATCACTGCCGATGCCCCTCGCATTGCCGCCCGCCCGGTCACGACGCACGCCGCCGCCTGGATCGTCGCCGACATGATGGCCGACCCCAATGCCCGTGCCGCGACCTTCGGTCTGGATTCGGCGCTGCGCCTGCCATTCTGGACCGCGGTGAAGACCGGCACGTCGAAGGGCATGCGCGACAATTGGTGCGTCGGTTTCTCGGATCGCTACACCGTCGCCGTCTGGGTCGGTAACGTCGAGGGCGATCCCATGCGCGCGGTCTCGGGTACCAGCGGTGCGGCTCCGGTCTGGCGCGACGTGATGCTGGCGCTCGGACGCGACGACGAGCGTGGCCCGCCAATGCCCCCCGGCGTCGAACGCCGCCGCATCGCCTTTGCCGACGCGATCGAGCAGCCCCGCACCGAATATTTTCTGCGCGGCACCGGGCAGTCGTTGATCGCCGCAGCCCCCGCCACCGCACGCCGCGCCCGCATCATCAACCCCGCCTCGGGCAGCGTCTACGCGATCGACCCCGACATCCCCGCCGACCGCCAGCGCCTCGCGATCGAGACCACCGGCGACGTCCGCGCCCATCATGTCTTCCTCGACAACCGGGACCTCGGCCCCGCCGCACAGCAACTGCTGTTCTTCGCCCCGCCTGGCCGCCACCGCCTTCGCCTCGTCGACCAAGCCAGTCGCATCACGGATCAGGTGATCGTCACGATCCGCTGATCGTGCGTAGCGGGTGAGCGGCAGGACGAGCGCCGACGCAACCGCAAGCTCGATGTTCAGCGCCTTGGAGAATGCACCCCGTCGACCGGGTGCCGATCCACGTGATTTGGCGCAGCCCACACGACCTGTCGTGCCCGCCACGGACGAACCGGTTAAAACGAACCGTCTCGACGCCCGCGCGTGGGCGTACTCGACCTATTTGACCGGCGAAACGGTGCCCCGTACAGCCGGATCCAACGACATACATACGTATGCGATAGTCTGAGGAGAGAGATGCCATGTCGAACGAGCGAATTCCGGCCGTCGGCCTATCCGCGCAGGGGATCGAAACCCGCGCCAGTCTGCATTGGAACCTGGTTACCGCACAGCTCGTCGAGGCGGCGCTGGAGCGTGGCGAGGGAACGTTGTCTGCCGATGGTCCGCTGGTCGTCGAGACGGGCGCGCATACCGGCCGATCAGCGCAGGACAAGTTCATCGTCCGGGACGCGGAGACTGAGGCGACGGTCTGGTGGGGCAAGAGCAACAAGGGGATGGAGCCTGCGCATTTCGCCGCGCTGAAGGAGGATTTCTTTGCGGTGCTGGCGCAGAAGGATGAACTGTTCGTACAGGATCTGTACGGCGGATCGCAGGCCGATCACCGCGTCGATGTCCGCGTCGTCACCGAACTCGCGTGGCACAATCTGTTCATCCGGACGATGCTTGTGCGGCCCGAACAGGCGGCGCTGAAGAACTTCGTCGCGGACTATACGATCGTCGACTTGCCAAGCTTCCGCGCTGATCCCGCGCGCCACGGTTGCCGCAGCGAGACGGTGATCGCGGTCAACTTCACCGACAAGCTCATCCTGATCGGCGGCACGAAATATGCCGGCGAGATGAAGAAATCGGTGTTCGGCCTGCTCAACTATCTGCTGCCGCCGACCGGCGTGATGCCAATGCACTGCTCGGCCAACATGGGCGCGAACGGCGATACAGCGGTGTTCTTCGGGCTGTCGGGGACGGGCAAGACGACGCTGTCGGCCGATGCGAGCCGAACGCTGATCGGCGACGACGAGCATGGCTGGTCGGACACTGCGGTCTTCAATTTCGAGGGCGGCTGCTATGCCAAGATGATCCGCCTGTCCGCCGATGCCGAGCCGGAGATCTTCGCGACGACCAAGCGGTTCGGGACAGTGCTCGAGAACGTCGTCATGGACCCGGCAACTCGGCTGCTCGATCTCGACGACCATACGCTGGCCGAGAACAGTCGCGGCGCGTATCCGATCGACTTCATCCCCAATGGCTCGGCCGAGAATATGGGGCCGGTACCGCGCAACATCGTCATGCTGACCGCGGATGCGTATGGCGTGCTGCCGCCGATCGCCAAGCTGACGCCCGATCAGGCGATGTATCACTTTCTGTCGGGCTACACCGCGCGCGTTGCGGGGACCGAGATCGGTGTGACCGAGCCAGACGCGACCTTCTCGACCTGTTTCGGCGCGCCGTTCATGCCGCGCCACCCGTCGGTCTATGGCAATCTGCTGAAGGAACGGATCGCCAAGGGCGGGGTGGATTGCTGGCTGGTCAACACCGGCTGGACCGGCGGCAAATACGGCGTCGGCAACCGTATGCCGATCAAGGCGACGCGGGCTTTGCTGAACGCTGCGCTCGACGGCAGCCTGAACGATGCCGAGTTCCGGACCGATCCGAATTTCGGGTTCCAGGTGCCGATCAGCGTGCCGGGTGTCGACAGCGCAATCCTCGACCCGCGGACGACTTGGGCGGATACGGACGCGTATGACACGACGGCTGCCAAGCTCGTCGACCTGTTCGTAGAGAATTTCGCGCAGTTCGCCGAGCACGTCGATGAAGGCGTCCGGCAGGCTGCGCCGAAGGTACGCGAGCCGGCGTAGGCCGTGGGGGGGCCCTCTTGAGCTCGGGTTGCATTGCCACGACGCCAGCCTCCCACCTTCCGTCATCCTGGGCTCGACCCAGGATCCAGAGTTACAAGGGACACTGTTCCGTTGCTCTGGATCCTGACTTTAGTCAGGATGACGGGGGTAGGGGCTCGACCACGACCGCACCGTCGACCACGGCGGTGATTCGAACGCGAGCCCCGACCGACGCATCGTCGCCGCGCGCCGGCCAACTCCCGTCGCCGACCAGCACGCGGCCGTGTCCGCCGATTAGGGCCGTTTCTACCACCACCACTTGCCCTACCAGCCGCGCCGAGCGATCGTTCAACATCGGATCGCCCCCCTCGACCGGGTAGTCGCGATACCAGCGCTTGCCGATGAGCACGGTCACCGCGCTCCACACGGCGAACGCCGCCAGTTGCGCGGCCACGGGCAGGTCCGGCAGTACGAACACCGCTACCCCGGTCACCGCGGCGGCGATCGCGAGGAACACCAGGAAGACTCCCGGGACTGCCAGCTCCGCGATCCCCAGCACCAGCGCGGCGATCAACCACGCGCCAGCCGCTCCGCCGACTCCGCCGAGTGCGTCCATCAGCTTTTCGGAACCTCGGTCGACTTGGACAGCTCGAACGGCCCACGGGATGCAGGCTTAGGCGCCGGCGGCGATGCGACCGCATCGCGCAACGCATCCTTCGCCAGCTCGCCGATGCCGCCTAGCGTCCCCATCAGCTGAGTCGCCTCGACCGGAAACAGGATCGTCTTCGCGTTGGGCGAGGTCGCGAACTTGCCGATCGCCTCGACATATTTCTGCGCGATGAAGTAATTGATCGCCTGCGCGCCACCCTCCTCGATCGCCTGCGACACCGCGCGCGTCGCCGACGCTTCGGCAACGGCAGCCCGCTCGCGCGCCTCGGCGTCACGGAACGCCGATTCCTTGCGCCCCTCCGACTCGAGAATGCGCGCCTGCTTCTGCCCCTCGGCGCGCAGGATCTCCGACGCGCGCGAGCCCTCGGCATCAAGGATGTTCGCGCGCTTCTCGCGCTCCGCCTTCATCTGCCGGCCCATCGCGTTGACGATATCGGCGGGCGGACGGATGTCCTTGATCTCGACTCGCGTGATCTTCACCCCCCACGGCGTCGTCGCATGATCGACCACGTTGAGCAGCCGCGCATTGATCTCGTCGCGCTTCGACAGCGTCTCATCGAGGTCCATCGATCCCATCACCGTGCGTAAATTGGTCGTCGTGAGCTGCAGCAGCGCCTGGTACAGGTCCGACACCTCGTACGCCGCTTTGGCCGAGTCGAGCACCTGGAAGAACACGACCCCGTCGGTCGAGATCATCGCATTGTCCTTGGTGATGATCTCCTGGCCGGGGATGTCGATCACTTGCTCCATCATGTTCACCTTCCGCCCCACGCGGTAGAAGAACGCCGGGTAGAAGTTGAAGCCGGGACGGGCGACCGTCGTGAAGCGGCCGAAATGCTCGATCGTGTATTGATAGCCCTGGTGGACGATCTTGATGCTCGTGAAGAGGTACAGCAGCACCAGCGCCAGCAAGAGCGCGGCAGCGATTAAGCCCATCGAACAATCCCCCATCCGTGTATCGTAACGCTATAACACGTCGGCGCAGGAGAGGCCTAGCCGTACGCGCCGGCTTTGGTTACATGGCGCGCCACCTCACACCCAGGAACGGCAGCTCTCATGGATATCCGCCTCGGCCTCACTTTCGACGACGTCCTCCTGTATCCGGGGGAATCGGACGTGCTGCCAAGCCAGGCCGATACCCGCACGCAGGTGACGCGCGGCATCGCGCTCAACATCCCGATCCTCTCGTCGGCGATGGACACCGTCACCGAAGCGGACATGGCGATCGTCATGGCGCAGCTCGGCGGCATCGGCGTGCTCCACCGCAACCTGACGGTCGAGGAACAGGTCGTCGCGGTGCGCCAGGTCAAGCGGTTCGAATCCGGGATGGTAGTCAACCCGATCACGATCAAGCCGACCGCGACTCTCGGCGAGGCGCAGGCGCTCATGTCGGGCCACCGGATCAGCGGCATCCCCGTGGTGGAAGCGGACGGTAAGCTCGTCGGCATCCTCACCAACCGCGACGTGCGCTTTGCGGGCAACCCACAGCAGCCGGTTAGCGAGCTGATGACGCACGAGAACCTCGCCACCGTCTCGACCGAAGTCGGCAAGGAAGAAGCACGCCGCCTGCTCCACGCGCGTCGCATCGAGAAGCTGCTGGTGGTCGACGCACAGTATCGCTGCGTCGGGCTGATCACCGTCAAGGACATCGAGAAGGCGGTGATGTTCCCCGATGCGACCAAGGACGAGGCGGGCCGCCTCCGCGTGGCGGCGGCGACGACGGTCGGCGACAAGGGCTTCGACCGGACCGAACAGTTGGTCGATGCCGGCTGCGACCTGATCGTGATCGACACCGCGCACGGCCACAACCGCGACGTCGGCCGCGCGGTCGAGCGCGTGAAGAAGTTGTCGAACTCGGTCCAGGTCGTCGCGGGCAACGTCGCGACCGGCGAGGCGACGCGCGCGCTCATCGGCGCGGGCGCGGACGGGATCAAGGTCGGCATCGGGCCGGGCTCGATCTGCACGACACGCGTCGTCGCAGGCGTCGGCGTGCCGCAGCTGACCGCGGTGATGGATTGCGCCGAGGTGGGCCACAAAGCTGGCGTGCCGGTGATCGCCGATGGCGGCATCCGCACGTCGGGCGACATGGCCAAGGCGCTGGCCGCCGGCGCGTCGACCGTCATGATCGGCTCGCTGCTTGCCGGGACCGACGAGGCACCGGGCGAGACCTTCCTGTACCAGGGGCGTGCGTACAAGTCGTATCGCGGCATGGGCTCGGTCGGCGCGATGGGCCGCGGGTCTGCGGATCGCTATTTCCAGGGCGATATCAAGGATCAGCTGAAGCTCGTGCCCGAGGGCATTGAGGGTCAGGTCGCGTATAAGGGCCCGGCGAAGGACGTGATCCATCAGCTCGTCGGCGGGATCAAGGCGGCGATGGGGTATACCGGCTCGGCGACGATTTCGGATCTTCAGGCACGCGCGGAGTTCGTGCAGATCACCGGCGCGGGGCTCATGGAGAGCCATGTCCACGACGTCACGATCACGCGGGAAGCGCCGAACTACCCGACTCGGTAAGGGGGGGCGGTCGGTGATGGCCGAGCGGATTGCGTATCGGCCACCCAACCACTGCCGTCATTCCCGCGAAGGCGGGAATCCATACTGGCTGGGCTCGCGATAGAGCTGCAAACCCCAGAGGGTATGGATCCCCGCCTGCGCGGGGATGACGATGGAAGGTGTGAGGTTCCGAGATTTTCAGGCTCTAAACCTCTTAGGACCAGCGAGTCCCCGCTAGCCCTTCCGTCATCCCGGCGAACGCCGGGACCCATGGACACGGCGTACCCGGCGATAGCGTGCAATCATAACCCGGACCGCAACCATGGGTCCCGGCATCCGCCGGGATGACGAGTAGGGTGAGGGACGGCATTCCCCCGAAATTATTCCCCGCCCGCCGCCTATAGACGCTAGGGGAGGGGATGATGACGAACACCCCGTACCAAGCCTCCTCCGACCAGTCCCCAACCGCGGGAGGCCGCAAGTGACGCCTCCCGCACGCACCCAGGCCGCGATCGAACTCCTCGACCAGATCATCGCCGCCGCGCGCGAGTCCGGCGCCGCCGCCGACACGCTGATCGCGCGCTATTTCCAGACCCGCCGCTACGCCGGCTCGAAGGATCGCCGCGCGGTCCGCGAGCTCGTCTATGCCGCGATCCGCAAGGCCGGCGACCGCCCCGAAACCGGGCGCGCCGCGATGCTGCTCGTCGCCGACGCCGACCCCGACCTTTCCGCCACCTTCGACGGATCGACGCACGCCCCCGCAGCGATCGGCAAGGACGAACCCCGCGCCCGCGCCGGTGTCGCGCCGCAGTGGCTCAGCAAGGCGCTGCGCGCGTCAGGCCTGGACGGCGCCGCGCTGACCGATCTCGCCGGCCGCGCCACGCTCGACCTGCGCGTCAACACGCTGACCTCGGACCGCGAAACCATACTCGCCGCACTGCCCGAGGCCGAAGCCACGCCGCATGCCCCCGACGGCATCCGCCTGCCCACCGGCACCAATGTCGAGGCACTGCCGCTCTTCAACGAAGGCGCGCTCGAGGTGCAGGACGAGGGCAGCCAGATCGTCGGCCTCGCGATGCAGGCCAAGCCCGGCGAGCGGATCGTCGATCTGTGCGCGGGCGCCGGCGGCAAGACGCTCGCACTCGCCGCGACGATGGCGAATCAGGGCGTGATCCTCGCCTGCGACACCGATCGCAACCGTCTCTCGCGCCTCGCTCCCCGCGCGACCCGCGCAGGCGCGACGATCGTCGAGAGCCGCCTGCTCAACCCGACGCGCGAGATCGAGGCACTGAGCGAATGGGCCGGCCGCGCCGACGGCGTGCTGGTCGATGCACCCTGTTCGGGCACCGGCACATGGCGCCGCAATCCCGAAGCACGCTGGCGGCTCACGCCCGACCGCGTCTCGCGGCTGCAATCGACTCAGCAACAGGTGCTCTCGGTCGCCGCTACACTCGTCAAGCCCGGTGGCGCCTTGGTCTACATCGTCTGCTCGCTGCTCGACGCGGAGGGCACCGACCAGGTGACGTGGTTCCTGAACGCCCATCCCGGCTGGACCACCGAGCCCGTTTCGCTCCCCGCCGGCGCTAAGCACGGTCACGGCGTCCGTCTCGAACCCGGCCGCGACGGCACCGACGGCTTTTTTGTCGCGCGCCTTCGGGCTGCGTGCTAGCCAGCCGATCAATGACCCGCCTGGAGACGATCATGCGTTTTTCGTCCGTTGCCCTTGCCGCCACGCTGACCATCGTGTGCGTGTCGACCTCGCTCAGCGGGCAGCGTCCCGACGCGCAGATCGACGCGCGCTCGATGCAGCTTCTGGCACAGGGCCGTTCGCTCGTGTCGGCGGGCAATTTCGACGGCGCCACCGACGTGCTGGAGACCTCGGTCGCAGTCGATCCGCGCAACCGCGCCGCGTTCCTGCTGCTCGCGCGCGTCGCCGAGACGCGCGACCTGCCGGGCAAGGCGATCCGTCTGTACCGCGAAGCGCTGCTGCTCGAACCGAACGACGTCGCAGCTTTGAAGGGGCAGGGCGAGGCGCTCGTCGCCAAGGGCGCCGTGGTCCGCGCGAAGGACAATCTCGTGAAGATCCGGACGCTCTGCAAGGGTGCCTGTCCGGAGGCGACTCAGCTTGCTGCGGTCATCGCCAAGGGGCCGCCGATCGCGACCGCGCAGGTCGAGAAGACGCCGACCGCCGCCAAGGACTGAGGGGCCGGGAGCCCACCCCCATTCAACCACCCCGGCGGAGGCCGGGGTCCAAATGGGGGAACGGAGCTAATCGTGGTCGGCGCCAGATTACTGCGACCTTGCCGATTGGCCCCCGGCCTCCGCCGGAGTTGAACGCTATAGCACCGTAAACTAGAGCTCTGGTCAGGAGGTGGTTGGCGAACCAACCGCCTTGGCCAACGCGATAAAATCCGCGACCGACAGCGTCTCCGCCCGCCGCGTGGCGTCAACCCCGATCCGCTCGAGCGCATCCAGCGCTCCCGGCACGCCCTTCAGGCTCTGCCGCAGCATCTTGCGGCGCTGGCCAAATGCCGCGCCCGTCAGCCGTTCCAGCACCGCAAAGTTCACCGCCTCGGGCGCCTCGATCGGCGTCAGGTGCACCACCGCCGACATCACCTTAGGCGGCGGCGTAAACGCAGACCTATGCACCGGCATCGCGATCCGCGCAGTCGAGCGCCACTGCGCCAGCACCGCCAACCGCCCGTAATGATCGTCGTTGGTCTTTGCGACGATCCGTTCGGCGACTTCCTTCTGGAACATCAGCGTGCACGACTGCCACCATGGCAGCCAGGACGTCGACAACCATCCGACCAGAAGCGCGGTGCCGATATTGTACGGCAGGTTCGAAACGATGTGCGGCTTACCCTCGAACAGCGCCGGCGCATCGACCTGCATCGCGTCGTCCTCGATCACGCGCAGCTTGCCCGGATACGCCTCGCCAAGCTCGGCCAGCGCCGGGATACACCGCCGGTCACGCTCGATCGCCGTCACCCGCGCACCCGCCGCCAACAGCGCACGTGTCAGGCCACCAGGACCAGGCCCTACTTCGAGCACTTCGGCATCCTGGAGATCGCCGGGCACCGCCGCGATCCGTTTAAGCAACTGCCCGTCGAACAGGAAGTTCTGCCCGAGAGCCTTGCTCGCGTTCAGTCCATAGCGCGCGATCACCTCGCGCAGCGGCGGGAGTTCGGTCACGATTGGGCAGCGGTCTGAGCGCGCCGGTCCGCCGCTTCGCCCGCCATCGCGATCGCCGCGATCATCGCGCCCGGCTCTGCGAGATTCTTGCCAGCGATCGCGAACGCGGTGCCATGATCGGGCGACGTGCGCACGATCGGCAGGCCCAGCGTCATGTTCACGCCCTCGTCGAAATGGATCGTTTTCAAAGGTACCAATGCCTGATCGTGATAACAGCACATCACGACATCATACGTGGCGCGCGCCCGCGGATGGAACATCGTATCGGCAGCAAACGGCCCGGACGCATCGATGCTTTCCTCGCGAAGAATGGCGATTGCCGGCGCGATGATCTCGATCTCCTCACGCCCAAGCGCACCCTGTTCGCCGGCATGCGGATTGAACCCGGCAAAAGCGAGCCGCGGGTTCTGGATCCCGAAATTCTTCAACAACCCGCGCGCCGTCGCGCGCGCCTTGGCGACGATCAGGTCGACCGTCAGCAGCGCGGAAACGTCCTTCAACGGCACGTGCGTCGTGATCGGCACGACCTTCAGCGACGGTCCGGCGAGCATCATCACCGCATTGTCGCCCGCCACGCCGTAGCGTTCGGCAACGAACTCGGTCTGCCCCGGATGGCTGAACCCGATCGCATAGAGCTGTGACTTGGACACCGGCCCCGTCACGAGCGCGCGCGCGGCGCCAGTGCGAACGAGACCGACGGCAAGCTCGAGCGAATGCAGCGCACAGCGGGCACCGTCCGCATCGGGCTCACCCGGTACGATCGCGCCGGCGTCACCAACGGTCAGCACCGGCAACGCATCGCCAAACACTGCCGCCGCCGCGCCTAGATCGGCGATCCGCGCGATCGGCCCGCTCCACACCCGCTCGATCGCCCGCGCATCGCCCACCGCGACGAATGGCGGCAGGCGATGCGCCTCGCGCGCATCCCATGCCTTCGCAATGATCTCGGGCCCGATCCCGGCAGGATCGCCCATCGACACCGCGAGCGGCGGGATGCGCGTCATGCTGCGATCACCGATATTCGACCACGGCATCGCGCCGCAGATCGCGCAGCTTCTGCTGGGCGCGCAGATTGACGCGCTGCTGCTCGAGCTGCCCCTGGATCTGCTCGGAGTTGGGCACCGAACCGCCAGCCGCCTCGTCGCGTCCGCACAGCACCAGCGCGCGCACACCCTGTTCCGCGGACCCGAATGGCGGGCTCGACTCGCCGACCTGCAGCTTCAGCATCACTTCCTGGAGCTGCGGCGGGAGGTCGCGGATCCGGACCGTATCGTTATCGACCACGTCCGCGCCAATCCCTGCCGCGACCTTCTCGACCGTACCGCAGCCACGCAACTCCTGCGTGGCCTTGGCGAATGCCTGCGCGCGCGCGCTGGCCTGCGCCTGATTGGTATTCGGCGGGAAACGCAACGTCAGCTGCTTCAGGCTGAGTTTCGCATCGCGCGGATCGGCGGTCAGCACCTGGCGCTTGTCGGTCAGATACAGGATCGAATAGCCACCCGATACTTCGATCGGTCCGGCAACCTGGCCCACCTGCATCGTGGTCGCTGCCTCGGACAATGGCCCCGGCAGCGTCGCCGCACGGATCCAGCCAAGGTCGCCGCCGACCGCACGGGTCGAGGCCTCGGAGAACTGGCGCGCATAATATTCGAACGGCTGCGCGCCCTTCTGGATTTCCTGCAGGATCTGCTTGGCGTTCGCATAGACCTGCTGGCTGTTCGCCGGGGTCGCCGCGAGATAGATTTCCTTGAGGTTGAACTCGTCGGTGCCCTTGGCGGCCTGGAGACGGTCGATGATCGACTTCACTTCCTCGTCGCCGACGTTGACGAACGGCTCGACGCGGCGACGCAGATAGCGCTGCCAGGCGAGCTCGCCTTCGATCTGACGCTTGAGCGACCGCTCCGACGACCCGGAGTCGCGCAGGAATGCACGCATCGCGACCGGCGTCCGGTTGAAGCGCTTCGACACCGCGTCATAGCTCTGATTCAACTCCGCCGGCGTGATCGTGATGTCCGCCGCCTTGGCTTCCTGGATCTGGAGTGTCTCGTCGATCAGCTGGCGCAGTACCTGGAGCTTGAGCCGCTCACGGTCCTCAGCCGACAGCTTCGCCTCGTTCGCCATCGCCACGAGCGAGACGCGCTGATCGACGTCCGTGCCGGTGATGACCGTATCGTTGACGATCGCGGTCGGCTTGCGGACGTTGGGATCGACCTTGCCGAAGATCTGCAGATTGGTCGGGATGTCGAGGCCGGTATTGTCCGGCACGCTGCGGTCCTGAACCGTCTGGCCCGGCGCCGATGGTGCGGGGGCGGGCGCGGACTGCACCGGCGCAGGTCGCGGTGCGGGTCTGCGTTGGGCACCCTTGGGTGGCACGGCCTGCGCGATCGCGCTTGCCGCCAGCGCGGCCAGAACAACCGAACCGATCACACGGCCGCCACGCGCCGCCAGTCGAACATCATGCTTCAAGTGTCGGTATCCCATCATCGCATGTCGTAATCCGCACCGTCATTGCCATGACGACGCATATCCGGCGCGGTTTGCCTCAAAGTAGCTGAACGCGGGCTTAGCGGCCGAGGTTGGTGAAGGCCAGCGTCAACAGGAAGCTGTTGCCCTTCCGCGCGTCGCCCGTGTCGTTGTACGTCCGCCGCCAGGTCCCGCCGAGCCGTAGACAATCGTCCTCATACTGGACGCCCAGCCGGTGGCGGATCGGCGTGAAGCCGTCGCTGCGCGACAGCGGATCTTCCGATGCGTTGGTCAGATCGACCACGCCCGAGCCAAACGCCGACCAGAACCGCGCGAACTGCACGCGGCCGGCGACGCGGACCTCCTCGCGGTCGCGCAGATCCTCGATCGAGGCATCGATGTTGCGGTTCAGCTTCAGATACCCGACCAGCACATAGGTCGCGCGCGAGCCGATCGTCGCGTCGACCTCGTTCCGCCGGATCGCGAAGCCATCCTTGTCGAGACGGTAGCGGTGGACGATCGAGACGAAGTCGCGGAACCGAAGCTCGCTGCGCCCGACGATATCAGAGAACCGGTCGCTGAGGCCCGTGCCGTCGGGCAGGATCGTCGGCCGCAGATCGAGACGGTAGCTCTGGCCAACATTGGTCGTGAAGGTGATGCCCGGCAGGTCGAGCGCCCATTCGCCACCATAGGTGACGCGCGACGAATCCTCGAACCGGTCATAGCCCGCGAACCGGTTCAGCGAGAACAGGTTGGTGTCATCGAGATCGACGGCGCGCGAGTCCTCGTTCGGCAGTGAGAGGTTGGCGACCTTGGGTGCGGCGACGAACTGCACCTGCGGCGTAAAGCGTTGCGTACCCCCCAGGAACGTGCCGATGAACGGCCATTTCACGTCCACCGCCGCCGCACCGATGGCGCGCTGGCGGAAGCCGCCGAACCCGCGATAGGTGGGGTTGATCGTCGAATCGATTTCGTTGCTATTGTACAGGTCGCCCCGCGCGAAGGCGGTGAACGTCACCTCCTGGCCCCAGTTGGTCAGGCGACGCAGGTCCCATTGGAGGCTTGCGAACGCCCGCTGCGTGTCCTGGCCGTCGGTACGGGTCAGCGCGAGCGTGTTCAGCTGCAACTGGAACCGACCGCCGACAAGGCCGTCGTCGAACCGCTTGCGGTAATCGATCTCGGGCAGCGCGATCGGCTGCTCCCCCTGCCGGTCGTTGACGCGCAAGGTCTGGGCATACCAGCCGCTCAGCGAGAAATAGCTGCTGTCGTCGATCCGCTCCAGGCTCGCCGTCGTGCGCAACCGGTCGTCGCGCGAGATATCGTAGCGACGCAGGAACGTCCGGTCGGTCGTCAGGCGCAGCGAACCGCTCGCGGTCCAGTTCGGGGTCAACTGGTATCGCGCCATGCCGTCGATATAGCCGCGAAACGCCATGCTGGTATCGGTCGGGGTGGCGGTCGTGAGATCGTCGCTGCGTCGGCTCTCGGTCGCATAGGCGCGAATCTTGAACGCACCCTTGGAATTGAGCGCGGAATAATCGACCTGCGCCATCGGCAGCACGCTGCTGTAGATATGCGGCGTGATGACCAGCCCCTGGTTCGGGGCAAGTTTCCAGTAATAGGGAACGCTGACTTCGACGCCGTTCACGCGACTATAGCCACCGTTCGGCGAGAGCAGGCCGCTGTCGCTGCCGCCACCGACCGGGTTCGAGAATTCGGGGAGCGGCAGGCTCGGCAGGCCGAACAGGTGAAGCCGGGCGCCCTTGTAGAAGATGCGCTTTCGCTCGGGGCGATAGGTGACGCGGACCGCAGTGATCTTCCACGTCGGTTCCTTCGGGCAACCGGCGGTGTTGGTGACGCTGCATGGCGTGTAGGCGGCGGTCTTGAGGTTGACCGTGCCATCGGCATCGCGCGTGCCCTGCTGCGCGGCAAGGCGGCCGCCCTGTTCGAGCACGACGAGCATGTTGTCGACCACGCCGTCCTTCAGCGAATCGGTCAGGTTGATCTCGTCGCCGTACGCGATGTCGCCTTCGGGGTTGGTGACCGCGATGTTGCCGGTCGCGACGACCTTGCCGGTCTTGCGGTCCCACACGACCTTGTCGGCGCGCAGGCGGCTGCCTTGGCGGAACATGCGGACTTCACCGGTCGCTGTGACGATGTCGGTGTTGGTGTTATATTCGAGCGTCGTCGAGCTGAACTGCACCTGGTCGTCGGCGGGCGTCGTTGTCGACGCATTGGCGACCGGTGGGTCCTGCACCGGCGGCGCGACCGGGCGGTTCTGGAAATCCTGGGCATGCACGGGTGAGGTCGCCAGTCCGCACGCCAGCGCGAGCGAAACGGCACAACCCGTCAAAAGGTCGATACGCAACACGATCCGAACCAACCCCTTTGGCACTGGGCAGCCGTTTGCCGCCATATCGCCCGCCTATCGCATCACCGGGGCTTCGCTGCAATCGCATCCCGCAATCGCATCCCAGCGTGTCGCTGCAATCATCGGGCGTTGACGGGCCGCACCTTGCTTTGCCGGACGCGCGTCATCAACTTATGGCGTACGCACATCCGTTCAAAAGCTTCCCGAGGTTTCTCCATGCAGATCGTCTTCGCCCCGACCGTTCCCGCCAACGCGTCCATCCTCGCCGTCCCCGTCGCGAAGGACGGCGTGGCGAAGATCAAGTGGAGCGCGATCGGCGGCGATGTCGAAGCGGTGGCGACGAGCGCAGCGACTGCCGCGCGCTTCGCGGGCGAGGCGGGATCGGTCGTCGAGCTGTTCGTGCCGGTCGACGGCGCGGTTCGCCAGGTTCTGCTCGTCGGGGTCGGCGCTGGTGAGACCGGCGACTGGGAGAAGGCCGGCGGTGCGATCACCGCACGCCTGCTGACCTCGGGCGCGACGTCGGTCGCCGCCGATCTCTCGGCCGGCGCCACGCCGACCGCGAAGACCGCTGCGCACTTCGCCGCCGCCGCAGTCCAGCGCGCATGGCGCTACGACACATACCGCACCAAGCTCGCCGAGACGTCGAAGCCGACGCTGACGGAGATCACCATCGCCGGCGCGCCGGACGGCACCGATGCGGCCTGGCACGAGGTGGCCGCGGTCACCGGCGGTCTCGACCTGACGCGCTGGCTGGTTACGTCGCCGCCGAACGTCGTCTACCCCGAGAGCTTCGTCGAGAAGGTGACGAAGGAGGTCGAAGGGCTCGGGCTCGAGATCACCGTGCTCGACGAGGCGCAGATGACCGAACTCGGCATGGGCTCGCTGCTCGGCGTCAGCCAGGGTTCGCGGCGTGAGGCGCGCATTCTCGCGCTCAAGTGGAACGGGGCAGGGGACGATGCGCCGACGCTCGCATTCGTCGGCAAGGGCGTGACGTTCGATTCGGGCGGCATCTCGATCAAGCCCGGCGCGGGCATGGAAGACATGAAGTGGGACATGGGCGGTGCCGGCGCGGTCGCGGGCGCGATGAAGGCGATCGCCTCGCGGAAGGCCAAGGCCAACGTCGTCGGCGTGATGGGTCTGGTCGAGAACATGCCCGACGGTGCCGCGTTGCGTCCGAGCGACGTCATCACGTCGATGTCCGGCCAGACGATCGAGGTGCTCAACACCGACGCCGAGGGGCGGCTCGTGCTGTGCGATTGCGTCACCTGGGTGCAGCAGGCGTACAAGCCGACGACGATCGTCGATCTCGCCACCCTGACCGGCGCGATGATCGTCGCGCTCGGCACCGAGAATGGCGGCATTTTCGCCAATGACGATGCGCTGGCCGACCAGCTGATCGCGGCGGGCAAGGCCACCGGCGACACGCTCTGGCGTTTCCCGCTGTCGCCCGCCTACGACAAGCTGATCGACTCGCCGATCGCCGACATGAAGAACGTCGGCCCACGCGGCGCCGGTTCGATCACCGCGGCGCAGTTCATCAAGCGCTTCGTCGACGAGGGCGTGAAGTGGGCGCATCTCGACATCGCCGGCATGGTCTGGTCCGAAAAGCCGGGGACGAACCACGACAAGGGCGCGACCGGCTACGGTGTGCGCCTGCTCGACCAGTTCGTCGCTGACAATTTCGAGGGCTGAGCCTGCAAATAATCCTCCCCCGCCAGGGGGAGGTGGCGCGGCTCAGCCGTGACGGAGGGGGAGGATACGAAACGTCTGGTTCGTGTCCTCCCCCTCCGTCAGCCTTTGGCTGCCACCTCCCCCTGGCGGGGGAGGAATGATAGGGGGCATCCATGCAGGTCGATTTCTACCACCTCACCAGCCCTCTCGACCGCGTCCTCCCGCGGATCGCCGAGCGCATCGTGGCAACCGGCGGTCGCCTGCTGATCGTGGCCGAACCGCAGGAGCAGCGCGTCGCCCTCGATCGTCTGCTCTGGTCCTACGCGCCCGAGAGCTTCCTCCCCCACGCCCAGGCGGGCAGCGCCGACGACGCGGCCCAACCCGTTCTCATTGCAGACGACATAACCGAAGCCGCGCCCGCCAATGCGGCCCGTAACGTCGCAGTGGTTGACGGGCGTTGGCGCGATCATGTCCTGACCTTCGACCGCGCCTTCCATATCTTCGACGATGAAGCGATCCGCGAAGCGCGGCTGGCGTGGAAGGCGCTCGCCGATCGCGACGGGGTAGAACGCCGCTACTGGAAGCAGAACGACTCAGGCCGTTGGGAACAGGCAGCGTAGGCGGAACGTCCCGCGCAGGTTGCTTTAGGACCGATCCGCGCCTAAGCGCCGCGCATCCTATTACCGTCAACACAGGAGCCCGTGACCATCATGGCCGCGAACCGTACCTTTTCGATCATCAAGCCCGACGCAACCCGCCGCAACCTGACCGGTGCGGTCACCAAGATGCTCGAGGAAGCCGGCTTGCGCGTCGTCGCTTCGAAGCGCATCCAGATGACCCGCGAGCAGGCCGAAGGCTTCTACGCGGTCCACAAGGAGCGTCCGTTCTTCGGCGAACTCGTGTCGTTCATGATCTCGGGCCCGGTCGTGGTCCAGGTTCTTGAAGGCGAGAACGCGATGCAGCGTAACCGCGACATCATGGGCGCCACCAACCCCGCCAACGCAGACGCCGGCACGATCCGCAAGGAACTCGCCGAGTCGATCGAAGCGAATTCGGTACATGGGTCGGATTCGGACGAGAATGCCGAGATCGAGATCGCGTACTTCTTCAAGCCCGAAGAGATCGTCGGCTAATGACCTGGCGGATGCGGCGGGCTGGGCCGGGCGATGCGCCCGCGCTGTCACTCGTCGCATTCGCCACGTTTCTCGAGACCTACGCGACCGTGCTGACCGGGGCCGACATCGTCGCCCACTGCACGACGAAGAACAGCATCGCCACGTTCGACGCGTGGCTCGATGATCCCGCGACGATCGTCACGATCGCGGAGTATGAGCCCGGCCATGCGCCGATCGGCTACACGGTGCTCACCGCGCCGGACTTTCCGATTCCGATCGGCCCAGGCGATATCGAACTCCGTCGCATCTATCTGATGAATGAGGCGCAGGGCACCGGCCTTGGCGCCGCGCTGATGACGCAAGCACTTGAGGATGCCGCTGACGCTGGCCGCAATCGCGTCCTGCTGGGCGTGTGGGAGGGTAACATGCGCGCGCGGGCCTTCTACGACCGCCACGGGTACGCAGTAATCGGCGCGCGGCAGTTCACGGTCGGGACGACGCTCCACGAAGACCCGGTCTACGCGCGGTCCGTTTGAGCGGGTCAGACAAGCAGTGAATTGAAACTGCTACCACCCCGGCGAAGGCCGGGGCCCAGTTGGCAAGGCTGTCGTAACAGCGCGACGTACTCCGTTAGCGGCGTTTCCCAACTGGGCCCCGGCCTCCGCCGGGGTGATGCAACTGGGAGAATACGACGGCTCAAACCGCCGGCTTCTCCCGCGCCCAGATCGCATCGAGCTTCGCCTGGTCGCCACCACGCTGGCGAACGCGCAAACCCTCCAGCTTCAGCGCACGGCCGCGCAGCATCCGGCCCTCGGTCTTCCAGATCACGTCGTAGATCCCGCTCGCCGACCGAGTCGTGTCACCATCGAAATACCGCACGCTGACCAGCACCGGCAACCGCCCCGCACGGTCATCCGAACCGCCATCCGTCAGCTTCAGCAACGGTGCCGAAAACCACGACCCCTCGATGACCGGCTCCGCCGGCGGCCGCTGTGCCGAGACGCCGAGCGCGCGGGGGAAGGTGATCGTCACATCCTGAAGATCGTGCCGCGCATCCTTGAGCAACAGCGTGTCGCCGCCATCCTGCACGATCGCCGACAGGTCGATCCGAGAGCGTTCGCGCACAGCGCTCGACTGCGCCGCGATCTTGTCGGCCTCGTCGGCTCGGTGTTCGGACCAGTTCGTCCACAGCGTCAGCGCGGCGATCAGCACGCCCGCGACCGCGACGACCTCGGCCAGCGTCACCCAGCGGCGGCGGGTAGCAGCGGCTTCGCGGCGTTCGTTCGGACTCTCGGTGCTCATCGTCCGCCGGCTTCCAGCAGGCGGGCAGGGGCGGCGAGTTCCCAACTGCGGGCGATCCGGTCCTCGACCAGCGCCCAGTCGGGATCGCCGGCGAGCGTCATGCCGACCCACCCGCTCGAGGCGAGATAGGCGGGGCTCGAATAGACGGCGGGGTTCGCCTCGATCAGCATCGCCTGTTCGTCGCTGCCACCGGTCTTCACGCACACCAACGTCAACCCATCGCCGTGATAATCGGCGCGAAACTGCGCGAACTGCTTGCCCGCAACGAAGAAGGTCGGCTGGCCGTGCGACACGGTCTCCTCGGTCTCGGGCAGGGCGAGCGCGGCTGCACGCACGCGGTCGAGGGGGGACATATCGGTCATCGCGTCACGAACTCCGCCAAAGTCTTCGGGTACAAGGCATGTTCGGCTGCCAGCACGCGCTCTGCAAGCACGTCAGCGTCGTCGCCGGCAAGGATCGGGACCTCGGTCTGCCCGAGCACGACGCCACCATCCAGTTCCTCGGTCACGACGTGTACCGAACATCCCCCGACGGCATCGCCCGCCGCGATAGCCCGGCCATGCGTATCGAGCCCCTTATACTCGGGCAGCAGCGACGGATGGATATTGACGATCCGGTCCCGCCACGCCGCAACGAAGCCGTCGGACAACAACCGCATATAGCCCGCCAGCGCGATCACCTCCACGCCCCCTTCTCGCAGCGCCGCATCGATCGCCGCCTCATAGGCAGGCTTGCCCAGACCCTTGGGCGAGAGCGCGAACGTCGCCAGCCCCTGCGACCGCGCCCATCCGAGCCCGGCCGCATCCGGCTTATCCGAGGCGACTAGCGCGATCGCGTAGGGACAGTCGGCCGCGCGCGACGCTTCGACCAGCGCCATCATGTTCGATCCGCGCCCCGAGATGAGCACGCCAACGCGCGTTTTCTCAGCCATGCGTCGCAGTCCAGTCGGCGCGCGCGCTCCACGTGCCGGCCGAGCCACGCACGGTGCAGCCGTGTGCGCCGGTCTCGATCTGCCCAATCGTGAACACCGTCTCGTCGGCGGCTTCGAGCGCGGCGGTCACCGCCTCGGCCTCGTCGGCGCTGACGATCACGACCATGCCGATCCCGCAGTTGAACGTGCGCGCCATTTCCTCCGGCTCGATCGCGCCCTGCGCCTGCAGGAACGCCATCAGTCGTGACTGCTCCCACGCATCCGCATCGACCACCGCATGCACGCCCTCGGGCAGCACGCGCGGGATGTTCTCGAGCAGGCCGCCACCGGTGATGTGCGCGAGGCCCCTGATTCGCCGATCGCGCAGCAATGGCAGCAGGCTGGCGACATAAATGCGAGTCGGCGCCATCAGGTGATCGATCAACAACCGGTCCTGGTCGAACAACGCCGGGCGATCGAGCTTCCATTTCCGGTCGGTCGCCAGCCGGCGAACCAGCGAGAAGCCGTTCGAATGCACCCCCGACGAGGCGAGCCCGAGCATGACGTCGCCCGCCGCGATCTCGCGCCCGGTCAGGACGTTGGTCCGCTCGACCGCGCCGACGCAGAAGCCCGCCAGATCATAGTCGCCGTCCGCATACATGCCCGGCATCTCGGCGGTCTCGCCACCGATCAGCGCGCAACCGGCGGTCTTGCAGCCCTCGGCGATCGAGGCGACGACGCGCTCGGCGACCGCCGCATCGAGCTTGCCGCTCGCATAATAATCGAGGAAAAACAGGGGCTCGGCACCCTGCACGATGAGATCGTTGACGCACATCGCGACCAGGTCGACGCCGACGCCCTCATGCCGGTCCCATTCGATCGCGAGCTTCAGCTTGGTGCCGACACCGTCGTTCGCCGCGACCAGCAACGGATCGACGAACCCCGCCGCCTTCAGGTCGAACATGCCGCCGAACCCGCCGAGATCGGCGTCCGCGCCCGGCCGCCGCGTCGCACGCGCGAGCGGCGCGATCGCGCGCACCAGTGCGTTGCCCGCGGCGATCGAAACGCCCGCTTGAGCGTAGGTGTAGGAGCCTGCATTCGGGGCGGCGGAGTCTGGCGTATCGGTCATGATCGGTGCTGCTAGCCACATCGCGCTTGGATTTCCACGTCTGCTTCGCCAAAAGGCCCGCGTGACGCGTATCAATGCCCTTACCACCGCCCTTGCCGGCGCCGCCCTGCTGCTTGGCGGTGGAGCCGTGCTCGCACAGATCGAGGGCGGCAGCCGAGGCGCAGCCCCGGTCGACAGCGGCAGCGCCTACGAAGTGAGCGGCGTCACCGTCGATGTAGCCGGCAAGACCGCCGACGCCGCGCGCTATGCCGGATGGCGGCTCGCCCAGCGAAAAGCGTGGGTGCAATTGTCGAACCGCTTGGGCGGCGGCGGTGGCCTCGTCTCCGATGGCACGCTCGATTCGCTCGTGTCCGGGATCGTCGTCGAGAACGAGCAGATCGGCCCACAGCGCTATATCGCGAAACTCGGCGTGTTGTTCGATCGCACCCGCGCCGGATCGATCCTCGGCATCTCGACCTACGCCGATCGTTCGCAACCGATGCTGGTCATCCCGATCCAGTGGTCGGGCGGCGTCGGCCAGGCGTTCGAGCAAAGCACGCAGTGGCAGCAGGCCTGGGCGCGCTATCGCACGGGCAACAGCAGCATCGATTATGTCCGGCCGTCGGGCTCCGGTCCCGACGCGCTCCTGCTCAACGTCGGCCAGACGCAGCGCCCCGGGCGCGGCTGGTGGCGGACGATCCTCGACCAATATGGCGCGAGCGACGTGCTGATGCCCGTCGTGAAGCTCTATCGCCAATGGCCGGGCGGTCCCGTGATCGGCGTGTTCGAAGCGCGTCACGGCCCCGACAACGAACTGATCGGCCGCTTCACGCTGCGCGTCGGGACGCCAGACGGCATCGCGCAACTGCTCGACACCGGCGTCAAGCGGATCGACGACCTGTATCAGCAGGCGCGGCGCAACGGGTCGCTGCGCGTCGACTACAGCCTGTCGCCACCGCCGGCCCCCGAAGCAGCGGCGATAGACGACCTGCCGACGGACGAGACCGCGGACGCCAATACCGCGGTGCTGACCGGCGGTGAGGGGATTTCGGTCATCGTCCAGTTCGACACGCCGGCCGCGACCGCGGTATCCTCGACCGAGGCCGCGCTGCGCGCGATACCCGGAGTCCGCTCGGCGGCGACGACCAGCCTCGCGCTCGGCGGCGTCTCGCTGATGCGCGTCGCCTATGACGGCGATCCGGCCGCGCTGAAATCCGCGCTCGAGGCGCGCGGCTATCAGGTCTTCGGCTCCGGCCAGACGATCCGGATTCGCCGGGTTTCCCAACTTCTTCCGCCGGATCTTCCCGCGGATACCGTGACGACAGGGTGAGCGCGACCAAGATGACTCAAATCGCGCTGCCACTCGGTTGGCCGGCGGACCCTCGCGACGACGCCTTCCTGGTTACCCCCTCCAATTCGCGGGCCGTCCACACGCTGGAGCATACCGCGACGTGGCCTGTCATGACCGCCATCCTCACCGGCCCGCGCAAATCGGGCCGCAGCCTGCTCGCACGCATCTTCGCGGCGAAGAGCGGCGGCACGATCATCGACGATGCCGAGCGCGTACCCGAGACGCAGTTGTTCCACGCCTGGAACCGCGCGCAGGAGGAGCATCGGCCGCTCCTGATCGTCGCCGATGCGGCGCCGCCCGAATGGAAGGTGAAGCTCCCGGACCTCCGCTCGCGTCTTGCCGCCAGCCCGATCGCGGCGATCGGTGCGCCCGACGACGAACTCATGCGGCTGCTGCTCGCGCATCTGTTCGAACGGCGGAGCCTCGATGCGCGACCCGATCTGATCGACTGGCTCGCCACCCGAATTGAGCGTAGTCATATTACCGTAACGCGAACCGTCGATGCGCTCGATCAGGAGGCGATGGAACGCCGCAAGCGCTTGTCCATTCCTCTTGCACGAACGACCCTCACCGAGGCCGGGCTGATCCTGCGGCCACAGCTTGCCCTGGATCTGCCGCTCTTTACGTCACCATAAGACCCCAAGAGGACCGATGAACCGTCCAGCGCATATCGTCCGCCAAGCGGAAGACGACGACGATCCCATCGGCGCAGAGCCGAACGACCGGTTCTTCAACCGCGAGCTCTCCTGGCTGGCGTTCAACCGTCGCGTGCTGGAGGAAGCGTGCAACCCAGCGCACCCGCTGCTCGAGCGGCTTCGCTTCCTGTCGATCTCAGGCTCGAACCTCGACGAGTTCTTCATGGTCCGCGTTGCCGGGCTGAAGGGCCAGCAGACGCAGGACGTCGATCGCCGCTCTGCGGACGGGCTCACCGCAGGCCAGCAGCTGACCGCGATCGTCCGGGAGGCCGATGCGCTGATGGCGAGCCAGCAGGCGGTATGGGGCGACCTGCGCGTGCTGCTCGACGAGGCCGGGCTGTTCGTGCTGCGCCGCGAGGCGATCGAAGGCGAGGCCGACGAGTGGCTCGAAACGCACTTCCGCGATCAGATCTTCCCGATCCTGACGCCGCAGGCACTCGACCCGGCACATCCGTTCCCGTTCATCCCGAACCGCGGCCTGTCGGTCATCTTCGATCTCGTCCGAATTTCGGATAACGAGCCGGTGCGCGAGCTGGTGATGCTGCCGCACACGATGACGCGGTTCGTCCGCCTGCCTGGCGAGCCGGCGCGCTACATCGCGATCGAGACGCTGCTCAAGCGCTTCGCCCCAGTCCTGTTCCCGGGCTACGAGGTGCTCGCTGCGGCGAGCTTCCGCGTCCTGCGCGACAGCGACATGGAGATCGAGGAGGAGGCGGAAGACCTCGTCCGCTACTTCGCCAATGCGATCAAGCGCAGGCGCCGCGGCCGCGTGATCCGTCTGGAACTCGAGACCGGAATCCCCGACGTGCTCGCGGCCGTTCTCAAGGACGAACTCGGCGGCGCTGATGCGATCATCACCGAAAGCGGCAACCTGCTCGGCATCGTCGATCTCGACGGTCTGGTCGACGAGGATCGTCCCGACCTCAAGTTTCCGCCCTTCACGCCGCGCTTTCCCGAGCGGATCCGCGAATTCGGCGGCGATTGCTTTGCCGCGATCAAGGCCAAGGACATCGTCGTCCACCATCCGTACGAGACGTTCGAGGTGGTGCTCGCCTTCCTGAAACAGGCGGCGAACGACCCCGATGTCGTCGCGATCAAGCAGACGCTCTACCGCGCCGGCAAGCAGCCTGCGGTCATCAACGCGCTGATCACCGCGGCCGAAGCCGGCAAGTCGGTGACTGCGGTCGTCGAGCTGAAGGCACGGTTCGACGAGGAGCAGAACATGGTCTGGGCCTCAGCGCTGGAACGCGCGGGCGTGCAGGTGGTGTACGGTTTCATCGACTGGAAGACGCACGCCAAGGTGTCGCTGGTCGTCCGCCGCGAAGGGTCTGCGTTCCGCACCTACTGCCATTTCGGCACGGGCAATTATCACCCGGTCACCGCCAAGATCTATACCGACCTCAGCTTCTTCACCGCCGACGCGGCGGTGGGGCGTGATGCGGCGCAGATGTTCAACTACATCACCGGTTATGTCGAACCGACCGACATGGCGCGAGTCAGCCTCTCGCCGCGCGACCTGCGCCAGAATCTCATGAACCTGATCGACGTCGAGATCGCCAATGCGCGCGCAGGGAAGCCGGCCGGCGTGTGGGCGAAGATGAACTCGCTGGTCGACCCCGCGGTGATCGAGAAGCTGTACGAGGCGAGCGGGGCTGGGGTCGAGATCGACCTGATCATCCGCGGCATCTGCTGCCTCCGCCCAGGCGTACCGGGCTTGTCCGAGACGATCCGCGTCAAGTCGGTGATCGGACGCTTCCTCGAGCACAGCCGGATCTGGGCGTTCGGCAATGGCAAGGCGCTGCCCAATGACGGCGCCAAGCTGTTCATCTCGTCGGCCGACTGGATGCCGCGCAACTTCGATCGTCGCGTCGAATACATGTTGCCGATCCTCAACCCGACCGTCCACGACCAGATCCTCGATCAGGTGATGGTCGCGAACCTGATCGACAACGAGCAGAGCTGGGAACTGCAACCCGATGGCGAGTATAATCGCGTCGATCCCGGCGACCGCCCCTTCAACCTGCATCGGTATTTCATGACCAATCCGTCGCTTTCCGGCCGTGGTGCCTCGCTCGCGACCAGCAATGCCGTGCCGACCTTGTCGCTCCGTCGAAAACGATGAGCGTCGCACACCGCCTGTTCGGCAACGCGCCGCCCAAGGCCGAGACCGATGATCACCCGCGCACGGGGATCATCGACATCGGCTCGAACTCGATCCGCCTGGTTGTGTATCAGGGGCCGCCGCGACTGCCCGCGATCCGGTTCAATGAGAAGGTTCTGGCCGGGTTAGGGCGCGGGCTTGCCGCTACCGGCTCGATCGAGAAATCCGCGTTGAAGACGGCACGGGTCGCCTTGGCGCGGTTCGCTGCCGTCGCCCGCGAGATGGAATGCTCGACACTCCGCACGGTCGCGACGGCGGCGGTACGCGATGCGAAGAACGGCGGCGAACTTATTGCGACCGCAGAACAACTCGGTCTCAAGGTCGAGACGTTGTCTGGCGAGCAGGAGGCCAGCGCGGCGGGGTACGGCGTGCTCTCGGCGATCCCCGATGCGGACGGCATCGTCGGCGATCTCGGCGGCGGCAGTTTAGAACTCGTTCGCGTTCGCCACGGCAAGATCGAGGATCGCGTCTCGTTTCCGCTCGGCGTGCTGCGCATCGGTCCGATCCGCGCTAAACGTGGCAAGGTCCTTGAACGGCTCGTCGCCCGCCTGATCCGCCAAGCGGGCTGGACGGCGCGCGGGCAGGGGCTTCCGTTGTATCTCGTCGGCGGATCGTGGCGGGCGCTGGCGCGTCTCGACATGGAACTGTCGGACTATCCGCTGCCGATCATCCATCAATATACGATGACCGCCGCGACGATCACGCGTCTCAGCCGCACGATCCCGCAGCTTTCAAAGCCGCGGCTGAAGGCCACTCCCGGACTGTCATCAGGCCGTTCGGCAACGCTTGCCGACGCCGCGGCCCTGCTGGGCGTGCTCATGCGGCAACTCGGCAGCCGGACGACGATCGTCTCCGCCTACGGCCTGCGTGAGGGGCTGCTCTACGAAGACCTGAAGCGCGCGGACCGCACGCTCGATCCGCTGATCGTCGCCGCGCGCGAGGAAGGTCGGCTGCTCGGGCGTTTTCCCGAGCATGGTGATCTCCTCGATCGCTGGATCGCACCGCTGTTCGTCGGCGAACCCGCCGCGATGGCGCGGATACGGCACACCGCCTGCCTGCTCGCCGATGTCGGCTGGCGCGCCAATCCGGAGTTCCGCGCCGAACGCGGGGTCGAGGTCGCGCTGCACGGCAACTGGGTCGCGATCGACGCGCCCGGCCGGGGCATGCTCGCACAGGCGCTCTATGCAAGCCTTGGCGGCGATCTCGCGGCGGCCGACCCAGTCGGCCGGCTGGCGTCACCCGCGGCGATAAAAAGCGCTACGGTGTGGGGACTTGCGATGCGACTCGGTCAGCGGATGAGCGGTGGGCTCGCCGGCCCGCTCCAACGGTCGCGGCTGACCGATGACGGCCTCACGCTGACGCTGACCCTGCTTCCCGAGGACAAGGGGTTGTACGGCGAGGCGGTCGAACGTCGCCATAACGCGCTAGCCACCGCGCTCGGCCGCAAGGCGCTGCTGACGATCGCGTAACCGTCGCTCCCTCGAATCCTCCCCCGCCAGGGGGAGGTGGCAGGCTTCAGCCTGACGGAGGGGGCGGAAAGGGAAACGCCCGTTCCGTGTCCCCTTCGTCGCCTTCGGCGCCACCCCCCCTGGCGGAGGAGGGTCTAAAGGCTCGGCCTCAGGCGCAGGTGAAGCGTTCGATCCGCCCCTTCGCATCGACATAGACGTTCAGCCGATCGACGCGGAAATCCTTCGTCGTCGCGGTGTTCGGCGCAATCCAGCGCAGCGTCCGTGCACCCGACCGCGTCTGCATCACGTCCGCCCGCGCATCGCTCGCGCGCTTGCCGACCAGATCGCCCAGCGAATCCGCATTGCACGCGGATTCGGTCGGGGCTGCGACGGGGGCCGCAGCGGGAGTCTCGCCACGCATCTCGACCGGCGTGCACGCCGCGGACGCCAGCAGGGCGGCAACCAGAACGATCTTCATGCGGCATCCTCCGTACGCGTCATCTTGAGCTTTCCGCCGATCACCGCAAACGCCAGTCGACCTTCCACCAGATCGAGCGCGTCGCGGCCAAACTGATCGAACCGCCAACCCTCGAGCATCGGCAACCCAGTCCGCACGCCAGCGGCAAGCGCCTCGAGCTCGTCGGTCCGCGCGAGCAATTTCGACGCGACATCAATATCTCGCGAGCGGATCTTCAGCAGCAGCTTGAGGAGATCCGCGACCAGCGAGCCCTCCTTGCCGAGCCCAGGCTTGCGATCGTCGCGCGGCGGGAGTTCGTCCTCGCCGAGCGGTTGCGCGCCCTCGATCGCCGCCATCAGCCGGCCGCCGATGTCGTTCCCGGCCCAGCTCGCCGACAGACCGCGCACTCGCGCCAAATCCGCCTGCTTCTTGGGCGGATGGCCCGCCATGTCGCCGAGCGTCTCGTCCTTGACGATCCGGCCGCGCGGCAGGTCCTTCGCCTGCGCCTCGAGTTCGCGCCACCGCGCGAGAGCCTTGAGTCGTCCGAGCACCTCGGGCTTGCGCCCTGAAATCCGGACTCGCTTCCACGCCAGATCGGGATCGTTTGCGTAATTGGCGGTATCGCCAAGCCGCTCCATCTCTTGATCGAGCCATACGCCGCGCCCCGTCTTGCGCAGTCGCTCGAGCATCTTGGGGAAGATCTTCGACAGATGCGTCACGTCGCCGATCGCGTACTCGATCTGCCGCGCATCGAGCGGCCGGCGCGCCCAGTCGGTGAAGCGCGCGCCCTTGTCGACGGCGATGCCGAGCCAACTGTCGACCAGGTTCGAATAGCCGATCTGTTCGCCCTGGCCGAGCGCCATCGCCGCGACCTGCGTGTCGAACAGCGGGAAGGGCGTCTTGCCCGTGAGGTTGTAGACGATCTCGATATCCTGACCGCCGGCATGGACGACCTTCAGCACGTCGTGATTCTCGACGAGCAGGTCGAGCAGCGGCTTCAGGTCGATGCCCGGCGCCATCGGGTCGATCGCCGCAGCTTCCTTGTCGTCGGCGATCTGGATCAGGCAGAGCTCCGGGTAATAGGTGCTCTCGCGCATGAATTCGGTGTCGACGCACACATAGTCGGCGTCGGCCATGCGCGCGCACAGATTGGCGAGCGTGGCACTGTCGGAGATAAGCGGGTGGATATGCATGACGTTTCCATAGCGAGGGTAGTCCGGGTTGACAAAGGCGGGTGAGGAAGGGAAGCGCCAGACACCTGTTTATCGTCCGAGAAGACCCATCATGCACGCCTATCGCACCCATAACTGCGCCGCCCTCCGTCCCGAACAGGTCGGCGAGGAGGTCCGCGTATCGGGCTGGGTCCACAAGAAGCGCGATCACGGCGACCTGGTCTTCATCGATCTGCGCGATCATTACGGCATCACGCAGATCGTCACCGACGTGTCGGGCCCCGTCTTCAAGGTCATCGAGGGCCTGAAGAGCGAGAGCGTCGTCACGATAACCGGCAAGGTGACCGCACGCGCACCCGAGGCGGTGAACCCGAACCTGCCGACCGGCGGCATCGAGGTCCGCGCGACCGCCGCGACCGTCCAGTCGATGGCGGGCGAACTGCCGATGCCCGTCGCGGGCGAGGCCGAGTACCCCGAGGATATCCGCCTGCGCTATCGCTATCTCGACCTGCGTCGCGAGCGGCTCCACGCCAACATCATGCTCCGCAGCCAGGTCATTACCTCGCTGCGCAACCGCATGAACGGGCAGGGATTCACCGAATTCCAGACGCCGATCCTGACCGCGTCGAGCCCCGAGGGCGCGCGCGATTATCTCGTCCCCAGCCGGGTCCATCCGGGCAAGTTCTACGCGCTCCCGCAGGCGCCGCAGATGTTCAAGCAGCTGCTGATGGTGGCCGGCTTCGACCGCTATTTCCAGATCGCACCCTGCTTCCGCGACGAGGACGCACGCGCCGACCGTTCGCCGGGCGAGTTCTACCAGCTCGATTTCGAGATGAGCTTCGTCACGCAGGACGACGTGTTCAACGCGATCGAGCCCGTCCTGCACGGCGTGTTCGAGGAGTTCGCCGACTGGCAGGGCAAGGGTAGGCAGGTCTCCGCGCTACCGTTCAAGCGCATCCCCTACCGCGAATCGATGCTGAAATATGGCAGCGACAAGCCCGATCTGCGCAACCCGATCCTGATCCACGACGTCGGCCATCACTTCGTCGATTCGGGCTTCGGCCTGTTCGCCGGGATCGTCGCCGGCGGTGACGTGGTCCGCGCGATCCCCGCGCCGAACACCGCCGAGAAGAGCCGCAAGTTCTTCACCGACATGAACGACTGGGCGCGCGCCGAAGGTCATGCCGGGCTCGGCTACATCACGCAGAAGAATGGCGAGTTGGGTGGTCCGATCGCCAAGAACCACGGCGAGGAAGCGACCCGGAAACTGATCGCCGAGATGGGTCTTGGCCCCAACGACGGCATCTTCTTCGCCGCCGGCAAGGAACTCGCCGCCGCCAAGCTCGCCGGTGCCGCCCGCGCGCGGATCGGTGCCGACCTCGGCATGATCGACGAGAACCGCTTCGAATTCTGCTGGATCGTCGACTTCCCGATGTTTGAATATGACGAGGACGCCAAGAAGGTCGACTTCAGCCACAACCCGTTCTCGATGCCGCAGGGCGAGATGGACGCGCTGGAAAACAAGGATCCGCTCGATATCCTCGCCTATCAGTACGACATCGTCTGCAACGGCGTCGAACTGTCGTCGGGCGCGATCCGGAACCACCGTCCCGAGATCATGTACAAGGCGTTCGAGATCGCGGGCTACACGCAGGCCGATGTCGACACGAACTTTGCTGGCATGATCAACGCGTTCAAGGTCGGCGCGCCGCCGCACGGCGGGTCGGCGCCGGGGATCGACCGGATGGTCATGCTGCTCGCGGGCGAGCCGAACATCCGCGAGGTCGTGCTATTCCCGATGAACCAGAAGGCCGAGGACCTGATGATGGGCGCGCCGAGCCCGGTCAGCGCCAAGCAGTTGAAGGAACTCAACATCCGCCTGACCGTCGATGGCCCGAAGGATCCGGCCAAGGTGGTCGCACCCAACGCCGGGTAATGGCCTAAACCCTCTCCCCGGCGGGGAGAGGGAAAGCGCGCAAAGCGAGCGAGGGTGAGGGCACGTTCAGTCATGGACCGCGTGCCCTCATTCTCCCACCTGCAAGCGCGGCCGAGCCCCTCCCTCTCCCCCGAGGAGAGAGGGTTTAGAGTTGGGTACCGCACCGCTTTCGACTGGGTCTCGATCGGCGCGGTCCCGGCCTCATCATGACCGTAGCGGAAATCCTGCTCTCGATCGGCTATTATTGGTTCGTCTTGCGTCGTCGCGGCCCTTGGAACGTTCATACCCCACGAGCGACGGAGAGAAATGCATGACGATCCATCTGGCCGATTACGAAAGCGGCGACGCCTACGACGGCAAGTACAAGCGCGACCTTGCAAAACTGCAGGAGCGCCTGGAGCACATCCAGGTCGCGCACATCGTCGGGGGCACGCGCGCGATCGTCATGTTCGAGGGCTGGGACGCTGCGGGCAAGGGCGGCATCATCCAGCGCCTGTCCGCTGAGTGGGATCCCCGCAACTACAAGGTTTGGCCGATCGCCGCGCCGACCGCGGACGAGAAGGCGCACCATTTCCTCTGGCGCTTCTGGAACCGCCTGCCGGCCAACGGCAATATCGCGGTATTCGATCGCAGCTGGTACGGCCGGGTCCTGGTCGAGCGCGTCGAAGGGTTCGCCAGCGAAACCCAATGGCGCCACGCCTATGAAGAGATCAACGCGTTCGAGGCGCAGCAGGTCGAGAGCGGCACGACGCTGATCAAGCTGTTCGTCCATACCACGCAGAAGGAGCAGGACCGTCGCCTCGAGGCGCGGCTCGACGATCCGTGGAAGCACTGGAAGACCGGGCTCGACGATTACCACAATCGGTCGAAGCGCGGCGACTATCTGGAGGCGATGGTGGAGATGTTCGCGCGCACCGATACCGCGACCGCACCGTGGACCGTGATCGACGGCAACGACAAAAAGGCGGCCCGGATCGCAGCGCTGACGCTGATCGCGGACCGCCTCGAAGCGAGCGTATCGATGGTCCCGCCAGCGCTAGACCCTAAGGTCAAGCGTGTGGCGGAAAAGGCGTTGGGCCTTCGCTGACCCGTTAGGCTTTTGCGGCGTTGGCCTCTGTTGCCTCAGCCTGGATGAACTCGTCATCCGAGTTGAGCAGCAGCATCTGGCCCTTGTCGATGCCGAAATACGCACCGCGAAGCGCCAGCGTGCCGGCGGACTCGGCCCGTCTGACGAACGGGAAGGTGCGCAGGTTGGCGATCGAGGTGCGGACGGACTCGAGTTCCATCTCGCGACCGGCCTCGTCGCTGTCACCATATTTGGCGATGACCTTCTCGCGCGCGCCGTCGAGCAGGCTGACCCAGTCGGACACGAAGCCGCCGGCACCATGGTCCGCGTCGGCAAATGCCTGGGTCAGCGCGGCCTTGCAGCCACCGCACTTCTCGTGGCCCATCACGACGATCTCTTCGACCTTCAGCTGGGTTACGGCGAACTCGATCGCCGCCGACACGCCGTGATGGCCGCCACCGGTCTCGTAGGGCGGCACCAGATTGGCGACGTTGCGGACGACGAACACTTCGCCGGGCAGCGTGTCGAAGATCTGCGCGGGTTCGACGCGGCTGTCCGAACAGGCGATGATCATCACCTTCGGGCTCTGACCTTCCTGCAGCTCCTTCCAGCGCTCGCGCTGCTGCTCCCAGGGGCCATCCTTGAAGCGGTGATAGCCTTCGATCATTTCCGGAAAGTGAGTGGGCACGGTTAGCCTTTCATGGACGGTTGCATTGCAACATGACAAACTTGTCATGTTCCAACTGGTTCCCGGGGAAGTTTTTATCCTCGGCGAACGGTGATTCCAAGCCGACGACGCGATCGGCTGCCATTGTCTCAAGAGCAGGGCGGGGCTATCTGGCGTCCATGAACGACATGACCCCGATGGCTGCGCCGGTTCGTGCGCGCAAGCCCGACTGGATCCGCGTCAAGGCGCCGACCTCCGCTGGCTTCGCAAAAACCCGCGAGCTGATGCGATCGAAAAGCCTCACCACGGTATGCGAAGAGGCGGCATGCCCGAACATCGGCGAATGCTGGTCGAAGAAGCATGCCACGGTGATGATCCTCGGCGATACCTGCACACGGGCGTGCGCGTTCTGCAACGTCAAGACGGGCATGCCGCGCGCGGTCGACCGGATGGAGCCGCAGAACGTCGCCGATGCGGCTGCGCAGATGGGGCTCAATCACATCGTCATTACGTCAGTCGATCGTGACGACCTTCCCGATGGCGGTGCGTCGCAGTTCGTGAAGGTCATCCAGGCGATCCGCGCGTCGAACCCGACCACGACGATCGAGATTCTGACGCCCGACTTCCGCAACAAGGCGCAGGCCGCGATCGAGTCGATCGTCGAGGCGCGTCCGGACGTCTACAACCACAACCTAGAGACGGTGCCGCGGCTCTATCCGACGATCCGCCCGGGCGCGCGCTATTACGCGTCGCTGCGGCTGCTGGAGAGTGTGAAGCGCCACGACCCGTCGATCTTCACCAAGTCGGGTGTGATGCTCGGGCTGGGCGAGGAGCGTCTGGAGATCCATCAGGTGATGGACGACATGCGCTGTGCCGACATCGATTTCCTGACGATGGGTCAGTATCTCCAGCCGACGCCGCGTCATGCGAAGGTCGCCGAGTTCGTGCCGCCCAAGGCGTTCGACGCCTATGCCTCGATCGCGCGCGCCAAGGGCTTCCTGCTGGTCGCGTCGTCGCCGTTGACGCGGTCGAGCTATCACGCCGGCGACGATTTCGAGCAGTTGCGTGCCAATCGTGATGCCAAGCTGGGCGTCGTGCGCATCTGATGCCCAAGCATTCGGAAACGCGTCACTTGCCGTACACGCCTGAGCAGATGTTCGACCTGGTGGCCGATGTCGGTCGCTACGCCGAATTCCTGCCTTGGGTCAGCGCGATGCGGGTGCGATCGAACAGCGAGACCGAGACGCTCGCGGACATGATCGTCGGCTTCAAGGGCCTGCGCGAGACGTTCACCTCGCGCGTCGAGAAGGTCCGGCCGAGCGAACTCACCGTCGATTATGTCGACGGTCCGCTCAAATATCTGCGCAACGAATGGCATTTCCGGCCCGAGCCGCAGGGCTGCGCGGTCGATTTCACCGTCGACTTTGCGTTCAAAAACCGGATGTTCGAGATGATCGCCGGGCAGGTCTTCGGTGCCGCACTGCGCAAGATGATCGGCGCGTTCGAGACGCGGGCGGCCGAGCTCTACGGCGCCGACGCGTCCGGCAGCAAAAGTTCGAGCGCCCACAACGCGGCCTGAAGTCGGATCCCGCCGCGCCCCAGATCGCCGAAGTCTTTCCGGTCGGCATGGACGTCGGACGGGTCGCTGCCCTTTTCCGCACGGCCGAACACGACCGTACCGACCGGCTTCTTCAGCGAGCCGCCACCCGGACCGGCGACGCCAGTGATCGCGACCGCAATGTCCGCGCCCGATTGCTTGAGTGCGGCTTGGGCCATGCTCCAGGCGACTGCGATCGACACCGCGCCGAACGTTTCCAGCACGTCCGAACTGATCTTGAGCACGCCGAGCTTGGCCGCGTTCGAATAGGTGACGAAGCCGACCTCGAACACGTCCGACGACCCGGGGATCTCGGTCAGCGCCGCAGCGACGAGGCCACCGGTGCAGCTCTCGGCGACCGCGACGCGGCGTCCGATGGCGCGATTTTCCTCGATCACCCGACGCGCCGCGTCGACGAGTTCGGCGGGAAGGATCGTATCCATCAGCGAGTCTCCACCGAGCACAGGGGCAACGACGCGACCGAGATAGCACCCCCACGCGTCTTTTGCGATTTGAGGTAGCGCAGCGTCTCGACGACGATCCCCGCGGTGTTGCGGGGCGGCAACGGTTCGAGCAGCGCGACGAGCCGGTCGATCGTCGCGCAATCGCGCAGCGCGATCCGCCCGACGATCTGCGGCACGAGCAACGTCGTCAGCAACGGGCGCGCGAAATCGGAGTCGAGCAGTGCATCGACCGCAGGATCGCTGAGCTTGACGATCGCCGCGCGGGCCGCCGGCCATGCCCGCTCGGCTTCTGTCTCGTACCGCCCGATGAGCGCGCTCGACTGCCGCCGAATCAGGCTGGCCGCCGGGAGCTGCGCCGCACAGACCCGCCCGGTCTCGCGGAGAATGTCGGGCATCGCGACCAAGGTCAGCGATTCGGCCTCCGCACCGGTGAGGCAACGCGGTTGCGCCACCGCCGGGCTTGCGAGCAAGGCGATCGTCGCAAGCGCGGCAACGATCTTCAAAACGGTGATCCCGGGACGCGGACGGTTGCGACGGCCTGTGCCGCGATGCCTTCACCGCGGCCCGTGAAGCCGAGACGTTCGGTCGTCGTCGCCTTGACGCTCACCCGATCGATCGAGAGCCCGAGCAGGTCCGCGATCCGCGCGGTCATCGCAGCGCGGTGCGGGCCGATCTTCGGCGCCTCGCACATTAATGTCAGGTCGACGAAATCGATCCGGCCATGTTTGTCGGCGATGAGCTTCGCGGCGTGCTGGAGGAACTGCGCGGAGTCGGCGCCCTTCCACTGCGGGTCGCTCGGCGGGAAATGCGTGCCGATATCCCCCGCCGCGATCGTACCCAGCAGCGCGTCGGTCAGCGCATGAAGCGCGACGTCCGCATCGCTATGCCCAGAAAGGCCCTTGTCGTGCGGGATCAGCACGCCGCCGAGCCACAACTCCTCCCCAGCTTCGAGCCGGTGAACGTCGAAGCCCATCGCGGTGCGGGTCTCGTATGCGACACGCGCTTCCGCGGCGGCGAAATCTTCGGGGTGGGTGACTTTCTCGAGCATCGCCGAGCCCTGCACCAACGCGACGCCGACGCCAAGCCGTCGCACCATCTGCGCGTCGTCGGTCGCCTCTTCGTCCGCCGGCCAGATGGCATGCGCAGCCCGCAGCGCCTCCACGGCGAACGCCTGCGGAGTCTGCACCCGGTTGAGGTCGCCACGCGGCACGATATTGCCGAGCAGGACACTGCCGCGGGCGAGCGTATCGGTCACTGGCAGCACAGGAATGGCCGCGTCCCTGGTCTTCAAGGCGTCGACAAGCGAATCGATGACCACGGCGGAAAGAAAGGGACGCGCCGCATCGTGGATCAGCACATGTGTTGCCGCGCCGACCGCTGCGAGCCCGTTCGCAACCGACTCGCGCCGCGTCGCACCGCCGACGACGATCGTCGCATCGCCCCCAAGCGCAACGACCGCAATGTCCTGCTGCCCGTCGGCCACCACGACGATCGTCTCGGCAATCGCCGGATGCGCGGCGAACGCGTCATACGAATAGGCGATCATCGGTCGCCCGCCGATGCGCGCATATTGCTTGGGAACCGCGCCCCCGGCGCGCACGCCGGTTCCGGCGGCGACGATGATCGCGACGATACGCTGTCCATGGGCCATCCCCGCGCCCTAGCGGTTCGTCCCGACGCTCGCCAGTCTTGCGGCACACCGCAGGACAGGGTAGGGGGATGCCTCTTTTTCAGGCACATCCATGCGTAACTTGACCCCCATCCAGATCGGTCCCGTCCGGATCGAAAGCCCCGTCGTGCTCGCGCCGATGACCGGCGTCACCGATATGCCGTTCCGCACTTTGGTGCGACGCTATGGCTCCGGCCTCAACGTCACCGAGATGGTGGCGAGCCAGGCCGCGATCCGCGAGACGCGCCAGTCGCTGCAGAAGGCGGCGTGGGACCGGCTCGAGGAACCGGTGTCGATGCAGCTGATCGGCTGCACGCCGTACGAGATGGGCGAGGCGGCCAAGCTCAGCCAGGATCGCGGCGCGGCGATCATCGACATCAACATGGGCTGCCCGGTGCGCAAGGTCGTCAACGGCGATGCGGGCTCGGCGCTGATGCGCGACACAAAGCTCGCCAGTGCGATCATCGAAGCGACGGTCAAGGCCGTCGACGTCCCCGTGACGCTGAAGATGCGGATGGGCTGGTGCCACGACAGTCTCAACGCGCCCGATCTCGCGCGGATCGCCGAGGACCTCGGCATCAAGCTGATCACCGTCCACGGCCGCACGCGCAACCAGATGTACAAGGGCAGCGCGGACTGGGGCTTCGTCCGCAAGGTCAAGGACGCGGTGAGCGTGCCGGTGATCGTCAACGGCGACATCTGCACGATCGAGGATGCCGAAGCGGCCATGGACCAGTCCGGCGCCGACGGCCTGATGATCGGTCGCGGCAGCTATGGCCGTCCCTGGGTGCTCGGCCAGGTGATGGAATGGTTCGCCACCGGCCGCCGCATCGAAGACCCGTCGATCACCGAACAATATGACGCGATAGCAGGCCATTACGAGGCGATGCTCGAGCATTACGGGATCGAGACCGGCGTCAACATGGCGCGCAAGCATATCGGCTGGTACACCAAGGGACTGCCGGGTTCGGCCGAGTTCCGCAACAAGGTGAACCAGGTTCCCGACCCCAAGCAGGTCAAGGCGATGCTGGCCGAGTTCTACGCTCCCTGGCGCGAACTTGCAGCGGCGTGACACCAGCTTACGCGGACGGCCGGGCTTCGCCGACCTGTTCGCGGCCTTGCCGGTCGCGGTCGTCGTCGTCGATCCCGATCACCGCGTCGCGCATGCCAACGCGCTCGCCGAACAATTGCTGAACCTGTCCGAGCGGCTGATGATCGGTCAACCGCTCGACGCGATCATCCCGCCGCCCGACGATCCGCGCAACCGCGATGGCCACGGCCTGGCTGTCTACGACACCGAGATAGCGACCGCGCGTGGCGTGAAGATTCGCGTCGATTTCGCCGAGACGCAGATCGCCGACTATCCCGGCTGGCGCGCGATCACGCTGCATTCCGCCGCGACTTCACGGCGGCTCGGCCATTCCGCAGACCGCGCTGCCGGCGCTAGGGCTGCGGTCGGCGCCGCGGCGATGCTCGCCCATGAGATCAAGAACCCGCTGTCGGGCATCCGCGGTGCGGCCCAACTGCTCGGTGCAGGCGAACTCACCACGCTGATCGTGACCGAGGTCGACCGCATCGCCGCGCTGATCGACCGGATGCAGGATTTCAGCGACACGCGGCCCTTGCCGCTCGCCAGCGAGAACATCTACCCGCTGCTGGGTCATGCCCGTCGGCTCGCGCTGGCCGGGTTCGCACGCGGCATCGTGATCGAGGAACGCTTCGATCCGTCGCTCCCGCCCGCACAGATCAACCGCGACGCACTGCTTCAGATCGTCATAAACCTCCTCAAGAACGCCCGCGAAGCGGTTAGAGACGAACGCGAACCACGCATCGTGATGACGACCGCCTACCGCCACGGCATCACCGTCAGTTCGGCGCCGGGCAAACCGCGCCTGCCACTGCCGATCGAGATTTGCGTGTTCGACAACGGCCCGGGCGCGCCCGCCGATATCGCCGACCATCTGTTCGATCCGTTCGTGTCCGGCCGTCGCGAAGGGCAGGGGCTCGGCCTCGCGCTCGTCGACAAGCTGACGCGCGACATGGGCGGCATTGTCCAATACGCCCGCGAAGGGAATCCCGAGATGACCGTCCTCCGCTTGCTGCTTCCCAGAGCGGCATCATGAGCACTGTCCTGGTCGTTGACGACGACGCCGCAATCCGGACCGTCGTCGGACAGGCGCTCCGCCGGGCGGGACATGACGTCACGGTCGCCGACAGTTTGGCGCAACTCGAACGCGCGCTGACCGCGTCGCTGCCCGACGTCCTCATCACCGATGTCATCCTCCCCGACGGCGACGGCATCGACCACGTCCGCAGCGTCGCCGCGCGCTTTCCGTTGCTCCCGATCATCGTCCTCTCGGCCCAGAACACGCTGACCACCGCGGTCCGCGCCGCAGAAGTCGGCGCCTATGAATACCTCCCCAAGCCGTTCGACCTCGATGTGCTGACTCGCGCCGTCGCGGGCGCGCTGGCCCGCGGCGGGATGGCCAGCGAGGACGCGCTGCACGACGCGGATCGCGCACTCCCGCTGATCGGTCGGTCTGCCGCGATGCAGGACGTCTATCGGATCATCGCCCGCGTCGTGTCGAACGACCTGACAATACTGATCTCGGGCGAATCAGGCACCGGCAAGGAACTCGTCGCGCGCGCGATCCACGATCTCGGGCCCCGCAATGCGGCGCCGTTCGTGGCGATCAACATGGCGGCTATCCCGCGCGAACTAATCGAAGCCGAACTCTTCGGGCACGAGCGTGGCGCGTTCACTGGCGCGGCGACGCGCAATGCCGGTCGGTTCGAACAGGCGTCGGGCGGGACGCTGTTTCTGGACGAGATCGGCGACATGCCGATGGAGGCACAGACCCGCCTGCTCCGCGTGCTACAATCAGGCGAGTTCACCAGCATCGGCGGTGCGCGGACGATCCGCGTCGACGTCCGCATCGTTGCCGCCACCAACCGCGATCTCAACGCGCAGGTTGCCGCGGGGCACTTTCGCGAAGATCTTTTCTACCGCCTGAACGTCGTGCCCATCCTGCTGCCGGCGTTGCGCGAGCGACGACAGGATATCGCCTTGCTCGCGCGTCACTTCCTGGACCACGCCGCGGCACAGGGTCTTCCAAGGCGCCAACTCGCAAGCGATGCACTGACTGCCCTCGGCGCGCACGACTGGCCCGGCAATGTCCGCGAGCTCGAGAACCTCATGCGCCGGCTGGCGGTGCTCTCGCGCGACGAGGTGATCGCGGCCGACGCGATCCGCGCGATGATCGGAACATCAGCGACCGCCGATCAAGCCGCCGATGTCGACATCGCCCATGCAGTGCGTGCGCTGATCGAGCGGATCGCCCGTGACGATCCCGCGGCACTCGATGACGGAAGCTTGTACGACCGCGTGATCGGCGAGGTGGAACGTCCGCTGATCGAGGCGATGCTGGCGCGGCATGGTCAAAATCAGCTGCGGGCCGCGCGGGCGATGGGGATAAATCGCAACACACTGCGCAAGCGGCTCGATACGCTCGGCATCACGGTTGCCGACATGCGTACGAATGATCCGGATCAGCGATGAAATCGCGCATTATGTGGTTTCAAGGCAACGATTGACGTTGTACCGAAGCAACGATGATCGCTTCCGCGACGCTACCGATGGATGAAGACGGGCCTCTGCACCGGTTTGCGGTGACGCCTGCGATCGAGGCGCTGGTCCTCGCGGTGGCGATTGCGATCGGCGTCGCGAGCTACTTCATCATCACGGGCACTGACGCACCGCAGCGCCTGATCCCGCCGCCGCTGGTGGCGCTGCTGCTCATCGCCAATCTCGTGCCCGGGATCGCGTTGCTGATGCTGCTCGGCCGCCGCGTGGCGATGCGCCGGGCCGCACGGTCACCCGTAGGCGGCGGTGGACGCCTCCACGTCCGCCTTGTCGCGCTGTTCTCGATCGTCGCGGCGCTGCCGATGCTGCTGGTGACGATTTTCGCCTCGCTGCTGTTTCAGTACGGCGTTCAGTTCTGGTATTCCGATCAGGCACGCGGGATGCTCGAGAACGCAACCGGGCTCGCCCAGTCGTCCTATGGGCGCCAGCTCAACCGATGGCAGGAAGCCACGGTCACGATGGCAAGCGACATGTCGGCGTATCTGCGCGAACGCTCGCTGCAGAGCCCCGACTTCTCCGGTTGGTTCCTCCAACAGGTCTATTATCGCAGTCTTTCGGAAGCGGCGTTGTTCAAGGTGTCTCCACAGCAAGGCATCCAGACGCTGGCGATCGTCAACCCCTACGAGATCGACTTTACGCGTCGCGTCACGCCCGCGGCGATCGCTGAGCTTCGATCGGGCAAGAGCGCGGTTCTCGCAGTAACCGGCGATCGTATCCAGACGATCACGCTGCTGCCGGGATCGGACGAGCTGTTCCTCTACGCTGGCCGCGTCGAGGATACGAAATCTTTGTCCGAGCAGACGACGCGCGCAAACGAAGTGCTGAAGAGTTATCGGTCGCTGCTTGCCCGTTCGCGCAGCCTGCAATTGCGGTTCAACGCGGCGCTGTTGCTGATATCGCTGCTGATCGTCGGGGTCGCCGTGTGGATAGCTCTGGCGGTAGCGGATCGCCTCGTGCGGCCGGTCGGCGAGCTGGTCGACGCCGCCCGCCGGGTCGCCGCGGGCGATCTGACCGCGCGCGTGCCCGACCCGCGCAGTCGTGACGAGGTCGGTACGCTGGCCAATGCCTTCAACCAGATGACGGTGCGCCTCGAAGAACAGAACACCGAACTCGTCACCGCCAACGGCCAGCTCGAAAGCCGCCGCGCGCTGATCGAGGCGGTGATGGCGGGTGTGTCGGCCGGCGTCATCGCTACCGGTCGTGATCGTACGATCACGATCACCAATGCATCCGCGACGGGGTTGCTGGGAACGGGGGCCGGCAGCGTCAATCTCGTCGGGCGCAAGCTCGGCGATGTCGCGCCGGAACTCGACGCGATGCTCGACAGCGGCGACAGGGAGGCGATCGTCGAGGTCGGGCAGGGGGGCGAGATGCGCACGCTCGCCGTCCGGATCGCGCGACCCGCGACCGGACCGATCCTGACCTTCGACGACATTACGCAACAATTGCTCGATCAGCGCCGCGCCGCGTGGTCCGATGTCGCCCGCCGCATCGCGCACGAGATCAAGAACCCGTTGACGCCGATCCAGCTGGCAGCCGAACGGCTGCAGCGTCGGTATGGTGGCAAGATCGAGGCGCAGGACGGCACGTTCTCGCGGTTGACCGACACGATCATTCGCCAGGTTGGCGATCTTCGCCGCATGGTCGATGAATTCTCGTCGTTCGCGCGCATGCCCAAGCCAGTGTTCCGCGAGGAATCTCTGGTCGATGCCGCACGCCAGGCATTGTTCCTGCACGAGGTCGCGCATCCGGCGATTAGCTTCCAACTGGTGCAGGACGATCCCGGCCTCGCGCTGGTTTGCGATCGGCGGCAGATCGGCCAGGCGCTGACGAACATTGTCAAGAACGCGGTCGAAGCGATTGAAACACGGGGCGAACCCGGCGGTTCTGTGACGATGACGTTGACCAGCGATGCGAACACGGTCGGCATCGCGGTCGCCGACACCGGCATTGGCCTGCCGGCGGAACGCGACCGAATTGTCGAGCCCTATGTGACGACCCGTGCACGTGGCACGGGGCTCGGCCTTGCCATCGTCAAGAAGATCATCGAGGAACATTGCGGCACGATCGGCTTTTCCGATCGGCCGGGGGGCGGTACACTCGTCACCATGATCTTCGACGCCAAGGCGCTGGCCGCGCTCGACCAAGGGGCTCCCGCATCCGAGTTGGCTGGGGAGGGCCGACTCGACACTATGACCCGCAACCGGACATGATTTAATGGCGCTCGATATTCTCGTCGTGGACGACGAACGTGACATTCGCGAACTCGTGGCCGGCGTCCTGGAGGACGAAGGCTATGAGACCCGCGACGCTGGCGACAGTGATTCTGCCTTGGAAGCGATTGCCGCACGGCGTCCCTCGCTGGTGCTGCTCGACGTCTGGCTGCAAGGCTCGCGTCTCGACGGGCTGGAACTGCTCGACGAGATCAAGCGTCGCGATCCGTCGATCCCTGTGCTGGTGATTTCGGGCCACGGTAATCTGGATACGGCCGTCGCGGCGATCCGCCGCGGCGCGTCCGACTTCATCGAAAAGCCGTTCGAGGCCGAGCGGTTGTTGCTGATGGTCGCACGCGCGACCGAGACCGAACGCCTCCGTCGCGAAGTGGCCACGCTGCGCGCGAGTGTCGGTCGTGAAACCGACCTGACCGGCAGCTCCGGCTCGATCAACGGCGTTCGCGCGACGCTGAAGCGGGTAGCGGCAACCGGCAGCCGCGTGCTGATCATGGGCGGGGCAGGAGTCGGCAAGGAAGTCGCCGCGCGCCTGCTGCACGGTTGGAGCCTGCGGACCGACGCGCCGTTTATCGTCGTTAGCGCTGCGCGGATGACGCCCGAGCGGATGGACGAGGAACTGTTTGGCGTCGAGGAAGCGGGCGATCTCGTCCGTCCGGGCCTGTTCGAGCAGGCGCATGGTGGCACGCTGTTTCTCGACGAGATCGCCGACATGCCGATCGCGACGCAAGCGCGGATTCTCCGTGCCCTGACCGACCAGAGCTTTACGCGCGTTGGCGGTACGCGTGTCGTCAAGGTCGACGTCCGTGTCGTCTCGGCAACCGCCCGCGATCTGGTCATTGAAATAGCGGAAGGCCGTTTCCGCGAAGACCTGTATTACCGGCTCAACGTCGTACCGGTAATGATCCCGCCGCTGTCCGATCGTCGCGAGGACATCCCCGCACTAGTCCAGCATTTCATTGCGCATTACGCATCCGAACGCCGCGTGCCGACGCCGGAAATCGCGCCGGATGCGATGGTTGCGCTGCAGTCCTACGACTGGCCCGGAAATGTCCGCCAACTTCGCAATGTCGTCGAGCGTACGATCATCCTTGCACCGGGAGACCGGATCGGTCGCATCGATCTCGATCTGTTGCCCGCCGAGGTCCTGGGTGATCAAGGCGATATCGGATCGGCCGGATCGACCGCGATCATGGGGTCGCCTCTTCGTGAAGCGCGCGAGACGTTCGAGCGCGAATATCTGCGGGTTCAGATCCGGCGCTTTTCCGGCAACATCTCGCGCACCGCAAGCTTCATCGGCATGGAGCGTTCGGCGCTGCATCGGAAGTTGAAGCTGCTTGGCATCACCGAAACGCGCGAGGAATAGACGCCGCATTTTCGCCGCCCTCTGGATATAATAGGGCGGCGATCATAGATCAGTATCCGTGCCCGGGATCCGGGTGCATCTCCGACGCCGGGAAACGGCGCCTCGCGGGCAAAGTCCCGCCAAAAACAAAGGGTTATCCCATTGGCCGATAAACCAGGCTCGCTTCAGGATCTGTTCCTGAACGCACTCCGGCGCTCCAAGACGCCGGTCACCATGTTTCTTGTCAAAGGCGTTAAGCTGCAAGGTATCGTTACGTGGTTTGATAATTTTTCGGTTCTTCTCCGTCGTGATGGGCAGTCGCAACTGATCTACAAGCATGCCATCTCGACGATCATGCCTGCTGGACCCATGGACGTGTCGGCGATCGTCGATGCCGTTGGAGAGAACCAGAAGAAGCATCCGTTGTTGCAGGAGATATTCCTCAACGCCGTGCGCAAATCCGAAGACAGCGTGACGATGTTCCTGATAAACGGCGTGATGCTGCAAGGCCAGATCGCAGGCTTCGACCTGTTCTGTATGCTGCTTCAGCGTGAGGGTATGGCGCAGCTCGTCTACAAGCACGCTGTATCGACGATTCAGCCTGCGCGCCCGCTGAACCTGGCGGAAGAGCCAACTGATACGGATGACGCCGATGATTCGGACGGTGACGATTGAGTAGCGGGTTCGAACGCGATCGGGACGAGTTCGCCCGGGGCACACGCGCGATCGTCGTTCTCCCCGATCAGGGGGACGCGACGCGTGATGTCGATGCTCGACTGGAAGAAACTGCGGGGCTCGCTGCTGCGATTGGTGTGAAGGTCGTCGAGCGGATTGCGTATCGTGTTCGTCAAGCCAAGCCGGCGACGTTGATCGGGAGCGGGCAGGTTGAACTGCTCGCGACCCAGGTACGGATGGAAGAGGCGGGGCTCGTCGTCTTCGATGCGAGCCTGACGCCGATCCAGCAGCGCAATCTTGAAAAAGCACTTGAAGTGAAGGTCATCGATCGCACCGGACTGATCCTCGAGATCTTCGGCGAGCGTGCAGCGACGGCCGAGGGCCGTTTGCAAGTCGAACTCGCGCACCTCGATTACCAGGGTGGCCGACTCGTCCGGAGCTGGACCCATCTCGAACGCCAGCGCGGCGGCTTCGGCTTTCTCGGTGGTCCGGGTGAAACGCAGATCGAGGCGGATCGTCGGCTAATCCGCGATCGGATGGCGCGCTTGAAGCGTGAACTCGAGCAGGTTAGCCGAACGCGTGGGCTCCACCGTGAACGACGTCAGCGCGCACCCTGGCCCGTGATCGCGTTGGTCGGCTATACCAATGCCGGAAAGTCGACGCTGTTCAATCGGCTGACTGGTGCCGACGTCATGGCGGAAGATCTCCTCTTCGCGACGCTTGATCCGACGTTGCGGCAGATGCAGCTACCGGGCGTCGACAAGGCGATCCTCTCGGATACGGTCGGCTTCGTTTCGGATCTTCCAACCCAGCTGGTTGCGGCGTTCAAGGCCACGCTGGAAGAAGTCGTATCTGCCGACCTGCTCGTTCACATCCGCGATATCGCGCACCCCGATACCGAGGCGCAGCGCGCGGATGTAGAAACTGTGCTAGCCGAGATCGGTGTCGACGAGAATACTCCGAGGTTCGAGGTATGGAACAAGCTCGACTTGCTCGATGCAGATACGCACGACGAGATTGCCGGGCAGGCGGCGCATCGCGACGATGTCGTTGCGATCTCGGCGCTTAGCGGGGAAGGGGTGCAGCATCTCGTCGAGCAGGTGGCGGCGAAGCTGACCAACGCGCATCGGCGGTACAGCATCGCCATCGAGGCCAGCGACGGTGCGGGCGCTGCGTGGCTTCATGCGCACGGCGAGGTGCTCGGTAGCGTCAACGATGAACTCGAGACCACGTACGACGTTCGGCTATCCGAGACCGATTATGACCGGTTCATCCGCCGCGACGCTTGATGGTGGCCCATAATTCTTCCTTCTGATCGAGCGTCGAGCCAGCGAACGCCGCGCCGCCTTCGACCTCGATCGCTCGGAAGCGCGCCTCGAACTTTGCATTGCCTGCCCTGAGTGCGGCCTCAGGGTCAACGCCGAGATGCCGTGCCCAGTTCGTCACGGCAAACAATAGGTCGCCGACTTCCTCCGCTACTGTATCCGAACCAGCCTTGCGAACCTCCTCGATTTCCTCAAAAACCTTCGCTAGTGGACCCGTCGCATCAGGCCAGTCGAACCCTACGCGCGCCGCGCGCTTCTGCAGCTTCTCTGCACGAGCTAGCGCCGGCAGGCCACTTGCCACGCCAGCCAGCGCACTGCCATCGGCGCGGTCTGAACGCTCTGAGGCCTTGATCGTTTCCCAACCCGGCGACGTCCTGGCATCGCCGAATATATGGGGGTGCCGGCGTTCCATCTTGTCACTGATCGCGGTGACGACATCGGCCAGATCGAATGCGCCGGACTCCTCGGCGATCCGACTGTGGAACACTACCTGAAGCAGCAGGTCGCCAAGTTCGTCCTTGATGTCCGCATGGTGGTCACGCGCTATTGCGTCGGCAACCTCATACGCTTCCTCGATCGTATAAGGAGCGATCGAGGACCACGTCTGTGCTCGATCCCATTCGCAACCCTCCACCGGATCCCGCAATCGCGCCATGATGGAAGTCAGTCGTTCAATCATGAGAGATATCCGAAGTTAGCTAAATTTTGATTACTGAAATGAGATCGATAACATACATTATGTAAAATCTAAGCATGGATTGGGGTAAGTATGGGGGTGTTTTTCTCAACCCGCCACGACCCGAGTTTAGACAGAAAGTTCATGCCGATCACATCGGTATCGTCGAATGAAGGCGACGTGACGATACCCAGATCGGTCGTGGTGATCGTTCCGATCGTGACGCGCCTAACCGTCCCAGTGCGTGCCGAGACGTGGCCGTTGGCGGTCGCTATGATCACCGGGAACGGACTTTCTTCGCTGTCCAGCCCGGCCGCCTTCGCAGTGGCCGCCGACAGCGCGGTCGTGGTCGCTCCGCTATCGATCAGCATTCGCCGTCGTACGCCGTTCATATCGACATCGGCCCAGAAATGCCCGTCCTCGGCCATGCGGATCCGCGTTGCAGTCCCACTGATCTGCTGGTCGGCAAACAGCGTTTCCAGGCCCGACAACCGGTCCCGTTGGCTCGCGAACAGTAACCCCACCGCGAAAATCGCTACCCAAGCCAGCGCTTTCGTCAGCGGCAACCGACGCGCGACAAGTGCCGATAGCGGCAGGATCAGCATGATCGCGTACAGCGCGAATTGGGCGGCGAGGTCGAGTGTCACGCCGTCAGCACCATCCCGTCATAGCCCGGCTCGACACCTGCGGGCAGTTCGTGGCGCAATGTGGCGTAGTCCATTGTAGTGTCCATATGGATCAGTGCGGTTTGCGTGGGTTTCAGGCGTTCGACCCACTCCAGCACGGCGGGCAAGGCCATGTGCGTGGGATGCGGGCGGCGGCGCAATGCGTCGACGACCCAGATGTCGAGATCCTCATACAGGATGGCCATATCGTCGGTCATCACGTTGAAGTCCGTCGCATATCCGATCGAGACACCGTCCGCCTCGAACCGCAGGCCGGCGGCGTGGATGCTGCCGTGCGGCTGGTCCGTGACGCGGATGTCGATCCCGCCGATCGTCAGTCGATCGGGCAAGACCTCGGCGGCGATCGTCGGTGGATAGCCGGGGCGACCGTGAAAGGCATAGGTGAAGCGCGCGTCGAGTGCCGCCAATGTGAACGGCCGTGCATAGCCGCGGACCGGCGTGCCGGTCGCGTGAAAGAGTTGCCGCAGGTCGTCGATGCCGTGGCAGTGATCGGCATGGTCGTGCGTCCAGATCACCGCATCGACCTGGTCGATATCGGCGGCCAGCAGCTGCTCGCGCATGTCCGGACTCGTGTCGACCAGAATCCGCGTGCCGTCATGCTCGACCAGCGCGGAGGCACGCGTACGGCGGTTGCGGGGCTCGGCCGGGTCGCACTCGCCCCAGTCGTTGCCGATCCTCGGCACGCCGGAGGACGTGCCGGAGCCGAGGATCGTGATCTTCATGCGTCCGCCCCGTGCACCCGTGTCTTACCGAACAGCGTGTGGAAGTTCTCGGCGGTACGACGCGATAATTCCTCGACTTTTTCGCCGCGCAGGTCGGCCAGGAACTGCGCGGTGTCGGCGACGAAGCCAGGCTCGCCGGTCTTGCCCCGATGCGGTACCGGCGCGAGAAACGGCGCGTCGGTCTCGATCAGCAGCCGCTCGATCGGCAACCGCGCGGCGGTCTCCTGCAGGTCACGCGCGTTCTTGAACGTGACGATCCCCGATATCGAAATGTAGAGGCCCATGTCCAAGGCCTTGTCGGCGAAAGCACCGCTCGCGGTGAAGCAGTGGATGACGCCGGGATACGCCCCCTTCCCCATCTCGTCCGCCATGATCGCTGCGGTATCGTCCTCGGCATCGCGCGTATGAACGACGATGGGCAGCCCGGTCTCGCGCGACGCCGCGATGTGCGCGCGAAAGCTGGCCTGCTGGCGGGCGCGATCCGAGGTGTCGCGAAAATAGTCGAGGCCGCTCTCGCCCAGGCCAACCACGCGCGGATGCCGCGCGCGCTCGATGAGCTTGGCGGCATCGACGTCGGGATACACGTCCGCCTCGTTCGGGTGGATGCCGATCGTCGCCCAGACGTCAGGCTCGCGCTCGGCGGTCGCGACGATATCGTCCCATTCGCTCTCGCGCGTGGAGATATTGAGCATCGCGGTCACGCCGCGCGCCCGCGCGCGGGCAAGCACCGCCTGCTGGTCCTCGACAAGACCCTTGTAGTTCAGATGGCAATGGCTGTCGGCGAGCATCAGGCCCCCGCAGGCAGTTCGAGACGTGGGAACACCGGCGCGGGCGGTGCGATCAGGACGCCGGAAGCAGCGATGCGGTCGTACCAGCCATCGTCGTCGATCGCGGCATGATCACGCTCGGTCGCGCCGATCTGGTCGAGCACCTTCCCCGCGGACTCGGGCACGACCGGCAGGATGGTGATGGCGAGCATCCGGATCGCGCGGACCAGCGTGCGCAACACGGCGTTCATCCGCTCGGGATCGGTCTTGCGCAAGGCCCAGGGAGCCTGCGCGTCGATATACTGGTTGCACGCGAACACACCGCGCATCCACGCCTCGATCCCTTGCGACAGCGCGAGATCGGTGAAGCCTGACTTAAAGCCGGCACAGGCGATGATGACCTCCTCGATCAGCATGCCATCGGCATCCTGGACCGTACCAACCGTGGGAAACTCACCGCCCAAGTTCTTGGCGATGAAAGACAAAGTCCGCTGTGCAAGGTTGCCGAAGCTGTTGGCCAGCTCGGCATTGACGCGCGTCACGATCGCCTCGGGCGAGTAGCTTCCGTCCTGACCGAAACTCACGTCGCGCAGGAAGAAATAGCGTAGCGCATCGACGCCGAATGCATCCGCCAGCGCCATTGGATCGACGACGTTGCCGACCGACTTCGACATCTTCTCGCCGCGGGTGAGCAGGAAGCCGTGGCCAAACACGCTCTTCGGCAAAGGAATACCCGCCGAGAGCAGGAATGCCGGCCAATAGACCGCGTGGAACCGGACGATGTCCTTGCCGATTAGATGGATATCGGCCGGCCAGTATTTGGCCTTGTCGCCGCTCATGTTGGGATAGCCGATCCCGGTCAGGTAGTTGGTAAGCGCATCGACCCACACATACATGACGTGCCCAGGGCTGCCGGGTACGGGCACGCCCCAGTCGAAGCTGGTCCGCGAAACCGACAGATCCTTCAAGCCACCCTCGACGAAGCGCATCACCTCGTTGCGCCGGCTCTCGGGCCGGATGAAATCGGGATTGGCGGCGAAGAGATCGAGCAAAGGCTGCTGATATTTCGAGAGGCGGAAGAACCAGGTCTCCTCGGCGGTCCATTCGACCGGCGTGCCCTGCGGCGAGCGGCGATCGTCGCCCTCCCCGGTCAGTTCGGATTCGTCGTAAAACGCCTCGTCGCGGACCGAATACCAGCCCTCGTAGCGATCGAGATACAGGTCGCCCGCGTCCGCCATCGCCTGCCAGATCGCCGCGCTCGCTGCGTAGTGATCCTCATCGACGGTACGAATGAACCGGTCATACGAGATGCCCAGACGGTCTGCCATCTCGTGGAAATACGACGACATTTCGTTGGCAAGGTCACGCACTGGGATATCGCGTTCGCGCGCGGCCTGGACCATCTTGAGACCATGCTCGTCGGTGCCCGTCTGGAACAGCACGTCGCGCCCGGCCTGACGCTGGAAGCGCGCGATCGCGTCGGCGGCAATCATCTCATAGGCGTGGCCGATATGCGGACGCCCGTTGGGATAGTGGATTGCGGTGGTGATATAGAAAGGATCGGCCATGCCGCGCTCCTAGAGCATCGTCCCTAACAGGTGAAGCCTGTGCAGCCCGATCAATGGCGTAATGTCGCGACGATCCCCGCCATCTCGAACACCGTCGCCTGTGCGTCGAGCGACAGGCCGATGGCCGCCGCCGCAAGCTCGCGTGCCGCGGCATGTGCGTCGAGTGCGGCACGGAGCGCCGGCCCGGACCGGGTTCGTGCGGCATCGGCAACGAAGGCAGGCGCACGGTCGAGGAACGCCTCGTACCGCGGTTGTGCCGCCTTGAGCCCCAGCGCCTTGGCCAGTTTCAACCGGCGCCCGTTATCCCGGTCGCCATCCTGCGCGATCGCGGCGATGGCGTCGTCGATCGCGGCGATGTCGAGCCCGGCATAGCGAAGCGCGCGGCCGGGCGCGCCATCGCTCGCCCGAACCAGCGCGGCAACCTCGCCTTCGTCGGCATCGGGTTGCAAGGTCCGGATCGCGGTCGCGACCTCGCCGTCGGTGAGCGCCTCGAACCGCAGCAACCGACAGCGCGAGCGGATCGTCGGCAGCAATCGGCCCGGCGCATGGCTGACGAGCAGGAAGATCGTTCCCGCCGGCGGTTCCTCGAGGTTCTTGAGCAGCGCATTCGCCCCGCCCCGCTCCAGATCGTCGATCGCATCGATCACGACCACGCGCCTCGGGCTCATCGACGGCGTGGTCGCGAATAGCGGTTGCAGCGTCCGCACCTGCGCGATCGTAATGCTGCGCGCGAGATCCTGGTCGGGCTTGTCGAGGTCCTTCGGCAACCGCGCGAGCACGCGGAAGTCGGGGTGCGACCCGGCCTCCATCAGCGACCGCGTCCTGTTTCCCGGCGGAACCTCGAACCCGGCCGATCCGCCGTCGGGCTCGGCCGCATCCGCCAGCATCCGCATGGCCGCGGCCCGCGCGAAGCTGGCCTTGCCAACGCCCTGCGGCCCGGCGATCAGCCACGCGTGGTGCAACGATCCCCCGCGCATCGCCGCCATGAAGGCAGCCTGCGCGGCGGTGTTGCCGATGATCGGCGTCATGCGCGAAACGTCGTCGGCGCCGGGGTCATCAGCCGAAGAAGCCGGTCAGTCCTGCCCATGCACGACCGAAGAAGCCAGCGACCGCGACGTCCTTCTCGGCGACCAGCGGCATAGTCTGCTGGAGACCGTCGGACGTGGTGACGACGAGATCGGCGATATGCTGGCCAGCCTTGATCGGTGCCTTGATCGGACCGTCATAGACCACCTTGGCGGTCATGGTCGGCGAGGTCCCCGCGGGCAGCGTCACGGTCAATGCCTTGGGCGCGACGAGCCCGACCGACGAAGCATCGCCCATCTGGACCGCGGCGGTTTCGATCTTCTTGCCCTTCGCGACGATCGGCTTCGACTGCCATGCGCGGAAGCCCCATTCCATGAAGCGCACGGATTCTTCCGCGCGCTGGCCCGAACTGGTCAGGCCGGCGACGACCATCACCAGGCGACGGCCATTCTGGACCGCGGACCCGGTGAAGCCATAGCCGGCTTCCTCGGTATGCCCGGTCTTTAGGCCATCCGCACCAGCGACGCGCCCGAGGATAGGATCGCGGTTCGCCTGGGTGATGGCGCTGCCGCCCATCGTCTTGCCCCAGGTGAAGTCGCGCTTCGAATAGAACTGCTTGTACAGATCGGGATAGTTCGTGATCGTCGCGGCGGCGAGCTTGGCGAGGTCATGTGCCGTGACATAGGTCACGCCGTTGTCGGGCCAGCCGTTGGCGGTGCCGAAATGGCTGTCCTTGAGGCCGAGTTCGGCCGCCTTGCGGTTCATCCGCTCGGTGAACGCCTGCTCTGACCCCGAAATCCCCTCGGCGAGCACGATGCACGCGTCGTTGCCCGACAGCGTGACGATGCCGTACAGCAGGTTGGCGACGCTGACGTTCTCACCCGACGACAGGAACATCGTCGAACCCGCGGACGGACCATGCCATTTTGCCCAGGTCTCGGGGCGGACGGGCATCATCTGGTCGAGCTTCAGCTCGCCCTTCCTGACCATGTCGAACGCGACATAGACGGTCATCATCTTGGCGAGCGAGGCCGGCGGCATGCGACGATCCGCATCGCGCGCGAACAGGACCGCACCCGATGACAGATCCTCCATATAGGCGATCGGCGCAGCGGTCTGGAATTGGGGCGCTGCGGCAATGGACGGATGCGCCAACGCGAGGGCGACGAGCGGTGCGACGATCAGCTTCTTCATGGGGTATTCCGTGAGCAAAAGGGAACTCAATCCGTAGGCAGGACTTGTGCATCGCCATAGCCGCGCTCGGCGACCGCGTCACGCGCGCGTTGCAGGCTGGCGGCATCTTTGAACGGGCCGATGCGAACCCGGTACAGGCCCCCGCCTTCGACCACATCGGCATCGAGGCGTCGCGCCAATGCGGTCGCGCGGCCCGCGTTCGAGAAGGTTGCGACCTGCAAGACATATCGTCGTCCAGCTACCAACACGGGAAGTGGCTTGCGGGCGGGAAGCATGTCCAGGCTCGCCGCCTGAGTGAAAATTGGATTGCGCTCGCTGGCGGCTTTGCCGGCGCGTAGCAACGATGCGTCGTGTGCCGTCGGGACGATCGCGCGGATACGGACGGCTGCGACCTGGCGCCGGTCCGTCCCGAGCACATGCGCCGCGGCGCGCGAGAGGTCGATCATACGGTCGCGACGCCCTGGCCCGCGGTCGTTGATCCGGACCAGGATCGAACGGCCGGTCGCCACCGACGTCACCTCGACGAACGAGCCAAGTGGCAAGGTGCGATGCGCGGCGGTCATGGCGTCAGGATCGAACGCCTCACCCGATGCGGTGCGGTTTCCCGACAATTCCTCGCCATACCAGCTGGCTAGCCCGGTATCCTTATAACTGCCATAAAGGCCGCCGCCCGCCGGGAGTGGTGCGCCCACGCTTTCGCGCGCATTGCTGCATCCCGCCAGCGCGAGCGCCAGGCACAGCGTCCTAGCGCTCGACCGCATCGGCCAGCAAACCAACCGAGAGCGCGTAGAAGTTCGAGCAGTTATAATCGAGAATGACGCGGTAATTGCTGGTCAGCAGATAAGCGGTAGCCCCCTGCCCGTCCGGCTCGAGCAACGTTGCCATCACGCTGTCGGCGGGCAGGCTTCGGCCTTGCGGCGTCACGCCAAGCGCGCGCCATTCGGCGATCGTCCGCCAGCCGCTGTGGCGCTCGAACACGCGGGGACAACGCGGCGACACCAGCCGGTTGCGGACCTGCGACCGATCGAGCCCGGCGGGCACGTTGACCGCGACGCCCCAGGGCTGGCCCGGGCGCCAGCCGGCGTCGGTGAAGTAATTGCCGATCGATGCGAGCGTGTCGGCCGGACTGTTCCAGATGTCGGCACGGCCGTCGCCGTCGCCGTCGCGCGCCAGGCGCAGATAGATAGACGGCAGGAATTGCGGATTGCCCGTCGCTCCTGCCCAGCTGCCCTTCAACTGCTCGCGCGTCACGCCGCGGTCGAGCATCTTCAGTCCGGCGATGAACTCGCCTGCGAACAGCGACCTGCGCCGCCCCTCATAAGCGAGGCTGGCGAGCGAGCGGAGGAGATCGAAATTGCCGGTATAGCTGCCGTAATTCGTCTCATGCCCCCAGATCGCGACCATGACTGATTCGGGAACGCCGGTCTGCTGCTCGATGCGCTGCAGACGGGAGCGCTGCGCAAGATACGTCTGACGCCCGCGCGCGATCCGCGCCGCATCAACGTGCTGGGCCTTGTAGGGCGCGAACGCGGGGATGGCGCTCGGGTTGGTCGAACCGGGTTGAGCACGGTCCAACTCGATCACCCGCGTGTTGAGCGTGAGCGTGGGGAACACCGCGTCCGCCGTGCGCGCACTGACGCCGTCCGCAAGCGCCTGCTGACGCAGTACGCTCATGTACGATTGAAACCCTGCGTCGTCCTGCGCCGCCGCTGGTGCGCTACCGCACAGCAGGGCGATCATGCCGAATACGCCGTTGCGCAGCCAAGCTGCTCGTGATGCCCCACCCATGACGAGGATGTGCCACAGACGCCCGCCAACCGGAACCTCGCATCGTCGCATCAAGGGCACGCACAGCCGCGCGAACTGCGTTTACGATGGCGTATTCGCCGCCGCCGTTGAAGCTGGCGAACTCCGTGGTCGCCTAGGGCGACGATTTCGGCAAAGGGAGGCGATCAATCCTATCGCGTAAGGCGGTACAGCAGGGACCCGGTAGCCATATGGCGCGAAAGCATTCGAAACACGGTTTCACCGACGACCTACGCCACGAAGACGAGACCCCGGCAGAGACGCTGGCGTGCTGGCTCTGCGGTCGGCCGACCGGCAAGATCGTCGTCTGGCATCACCCCGTTCCAAAAAGCCGTGGCGGGCGGGACGTCGTACCGATGCACCCGATCTGCTAGCAGACGCTGACGGCCAACTTCACCAACTCCGAATTGCAGCGTCATGGCATGGATGCGGAGGGTCTGCTCGCGCACCCCGCCGTGCGCAAATTCGTCGACTGGGTCGCGAACAAGGAGCCGGATTTCACCGCCACCACGACCAAGAAACAGCGGTGACGCGCACATGGCCGGCACCGACCCTGGTCGCGTGGACGCACGCCGCGGCGAATGTCGTCGAACCGACATGCCGCGGCGTGCACAGGCTTATCTGACCGCGAGCGCCGCCGCGATTTCCGCGGACTTGGCCTGCCGCAGAACGCCGCAGTGCCGTATGACCTCCAGCGTGCGTTCGTATCCCAGCACGCCGACATCGGCCTTGCGGATCAGCGCGCCGACCTTCGCATCGATCCGGTCGGCCCGATCGGCCCCGCACTGCGTGGCCAGCGCCTGCGGGAGGCGGCTCGTCAGGAAGATGCCGTTACCGCCAGCAAGAAGCTTGTCGTAATTGGCCAGGATCCAGTCGGTACCGAGGTCGCGGGTGTCGGGATTGCCGACGACGCCGAAGATCAGGCCGATCCTGTCGTAGCTGCGCATCCGCGAATCATCGAGTCCGAGCAGATATGCGGCCGCATCGGCATGGCCGCTGGACGCCGCCGCGCCGATCGCCGTCTGGCGGAAGGTCGGGTCCTCGCTCGCCAGCGCCTTGTCGATCAGCGACTTTACTGCCGGCAAGCCGCCCTCCTGCGCCACCACGGTCAGCGCGCTGCCGAGGAAGCCGGTATCCAGCGCACCCGTGTTGCCAGCGAGGTATTTCTCGCCGGCGGTCTTGAGCGTGGTGCGCACGGCGGCGTCGCCGGCCTCGTCCGAGACCAGTTCGACGAGGTCGTGGCGCAGGCTCTGCCGGTCGGGATCGTCCTTCGCATAGGCACCGGCGGCGGGATCGAACCCCAGCGCGGCGAGCCGCGGCGTGTAGATCGACGCCAGCACCGCACGATATCCGGGCAGCGACGCCGCAGAGATGAGACCGCGTGCGCGCAACCCCGTGATCCGCCGCCCGCCGTCCATGCTGGCGGTCGCGTCCGGGTTCGCCGCAACCGCACGCGCTTGCGTGAACAGCCAAGCCGCCGGCGCCTTGCCCGCACGGAACGCCGCCCACAGGCTGTCGGTGGTGGCGAGCGCCTCACCCGGCGACAACGTCCCCGACGCCGCGATCAGCGACTGCCAGTCGGCGGGCGCGAGATTGAAGCGATAATAGCCCGCGCCGCCGACATTGGGCATGATCACGCCCGAACCCGGCGCGGCAAGCGAGGTCGCCGGCTTATCGAGCAGAGCGCACTGCTTCGCCGCACCGACTCGCACGCAGAACGGGATGGTCCAGCTGAGCGGCGGCGGGGTCGAGCCCAGAAAGGCGTAGCGTGACTGGGTCGCGACGACACCGCCGCCCTGTCGGCGAACGTCAACGACCGGGACTCCCTGCTGATCGACGAACGACTTGAGCGCGTCGAGGACGCGCGGGTCCTTTGCCGCATCGGAGATCGATTCGAAGAATTGCTCCGACGTCGCATTGCCGTACGCATGACGCTTAAGATGAAGCCGGACGCCTGCCTTGAACTTCTCGTCGCCGAGATAGGCGGCGATCATCGCCACGACCTGTCCGCCCTTGCCGTAGGTGATGTTGTCGAACGCGGAATCGATCTGGCCGTTTTCAGTGATCGGCTGGTGGATCGGGCGCCCGACCTCCAGCGCATCGGTATTCATCGTGCCGAAGCCCTCGGCTAGCGCGCCGACACCGATCTTGAGTTCCGGGCGCCATTCGTTGCCGATGCGATAGCCCATCCAGTTGGCGAAGCTTTCGTTGAGCCAGATGTCGTCCCACCAGGCCGGGGTGACCAGATCACCGAACCATTGGTGCGACAGCTCGTGCGCGACGATCATCCCGAACGACTGCTTGTCGCGGGTCGTTGCGCCCGGCGCCAGGAAGATGATGCCGTCGCCGTACGTGTCGGCGCCGGCATTCTCCATCGCGCCGGCCATGATCGGCGTGCCGATCTGGTCCAGCTTGGGGAATGGAAACGGCTCTCCGAAATAGTTCTCGAGCAACGAGACGATGCGGGGCGTCTCCGCCATCACATAGCCCATCTTGTCCTTCTGCGCCGCGGTCGCGGCCGCGCCATAGGGCATCGGCGCGGGCCGTTCGGGCGTCGGGCGGATCAGTCCGGTCTGGTGGACGAACGGTCCGGTGTCGAGCGCGACGAGGTAGGTCGGCAGTGGCTTGGTGGGCGCGAACTGGTGCTTCTCCATCCCGCCGGCGACCTTGGTGACCGAGACCTGCGGCGCGTTGCTGATCGCGACCAGACCCGGATGCGTCGTCACGGACACGGTGAAGGGCGTCTTGAAGCCGGGTTCGTCGAAGCTCGGGAAGGCGGCCCGGGCGTCGATGCTCTCGAACTGCGTCCAGCTATACCACGCTTCGCCGACCTTGACGTGGAACAGCCCCGACGCGCTATCGCCGAGGCTGCCGGTATAATCGAACGTCAGCGTCGCTGCGCCAGCGGGCAACGCCTGCGCGAAGTCCAGTCGCGCGGTACCGGTCTGATCGACCTGCGTGAACACCGCCGGCGTCGCCTTCCCCCCGACCAGCGCGACAGCCTTGGTGATCTTGAGGTCGCGACCGTGGAAGTAGAGCGATTTCGTCGATGCCTTCAGCATCACGTCGATCTCATTATGCCCCGCAAAGCTGTCCTTCTCGGGCAGGATCGTGAAATCGAGACGATACGCCTTGGGTATCGCCGCATCGGAAAGCCTGCCCTTCGGCGCGTTCGCGTCGGCAGTCACCGCCGCCTTGGTCGGCGCCTCGGGTGCGGGTGCGGGTGCAGTGCCCGCCTGCGCGGTCGTCGACAGCAACAGGGCGGTAAAACCGACGAAATATGAGGCGCGCATCTAAATTCCTGCAATGGTGTAGTAGTAGCGTAACTCAGCTGTGAGAGGCGAGCAAGCCCCCGTACCACCCGATCAAAACTATCGTTGCAAGCCCGTCGACGCGCGCGAGCCGGCGGACAAACCGATCTACATATCCGGCCATACTCACAAGGCGGTTTCGGGCCTTTTACGCCCTCGCCTATTCCGGCTATCCGTTCCGCATCAGGCAGTTCCATCGTAATGGATCGCCGAGTGATGGGACGAAGGAGTGACGTCGTGATCGAGATAAATTTCGATGGGATCGTCGGTCCTACCCATAATTACGCCGGGCTCTCGGTCGGCAATCGCGCATCCGCCGCCAACGCCGGCGCGGTATCGGCGCCTCGCGTCGCCGCGCTTCAGGGCATTGCGAAGATGCGGCGGATGATGGCGTTGGGGCTCAGGCAAGGCGTGTTCCTTCCGCATGACCGCCCGAATACAGGCTGGCTGCGCGCGCTGGGCTTCGTCGGCAGCGAGCAGGAAGCGCTCGCCTCGGCATGGATGGCCGACCCTGCGCTGGTGGCCAACGCGATGTCGGCTTCGGCGATGTGGACCGCGAATGCAGGCACCGTTTCGCCCGCATCGGATACGTCCGACGGACTGTGCCATATCTCGGTGGCGAACCTGTCGACGATGCCGCACCGCGCCAGCGAGGCGGCGCAGACCGAGCGCCAGCTTCGTCTTGCCTTCGCCGACCCGCGGTACTTCCGCGTCCATGGTCCGCTGCCCTCCGCGTTCGGTGATGAGGGGGCGGCGAACTTCATGCGGGTCGTGCCTGCCAATGGCGGTGCCGCCGTCGAGATCTTCGTCCACGGCGACGGCCATGCGGGCGGTTTTCCCTCGCGCCAGCATCGCACCGCAAGCGAAGCCGTTGCCAGGCGGCATGGAACCGATCCGTCGCGGACGCTGATGGTGCGGCAAAGCGACGCGGCGATCGCGGCGGGCGCGTTTCACAACGATGTGGTGGCCGTGGCGAACGGCCATGTGCTGTTCGCGCACGCACAGGCGTTCGCTGATCCTGCCGCGCTGTACGATGCCGTCACGGCACGTGTTCCCGGTGCGGCGATCGTCGAAGTCCCCGCGGATCGCATCAGCCTGGACACCGCGATCCGGACCTATCTGTTCAATTCGCAACTCGTCACAATGCCGGACGGCGGAATGACTCTCGTCCTGCCTGCAGAAGCGGGCGAGAATGCGGACGTGTGGGCGTGGTTGTCGGATCTGATGGCGACCAACGGTCCGATCACACGTCTGGAGGTCGTCGACGTTCGCGAGTCGATGCGCAATGGCGGCGGTCCCGCATGCCTCAGGTTTCGCGTTCAGGTCGATGCCGATGCCTGTGCGGCAATCGATCCTCGGTTCCTGCTCGATGACGCGGCTTGCGACCGGATCGAGGCCGTCATTGCACGCGAATGGCCCGAAGCGATTGCGCCCGGCGATCTCGGAAATCCGGATCTCTGGGCGCAATGCAAGCATGCACGGACGTCGCTGACGGCCGCGCTGGGATTCGGACCCGACGAGATTTAACGGGTCGGGGGCGTCCGATCCGTTCCCCGATCAACGGCGGACATCGAGCCCGCCGTCCAGATAGGCATCGATATCGGCCTGGCGGAACAGGCTGGCATCGCCCGGCAGCGAATGTTTCAGGGCGGCGAGCGCAAGGCCGATACGGGCGGTCGTCGCGATATCCTGGCCGGAGCGAAGTCCATGCAAAACGCCCGCTGCGAACGCATCGCCGCCGCCGATCCGATCGACGATCCCAGCCAGCACGACCTCGGCGGTCTGGACGTGTTCCTGCCGCGTGTCGATCCTTGCGGACAGGCGGTGGAGATCGACATGCTCGACGTGCCGCGCGGTCGAGGCGATCGTCTGCAGGCGAGGGAATGCCGCGAACGCCGCCTCGGCCGCTTCGCGCCGGCGGTCCTCCGCGTCGCCGGAGAATGCGCGGTCGAGCAGCAAGGCGATGTCGCGGTGATTGCCGAACATCAGGTCTGCGTGCTCGACGAGTTCGGTCAGAATGGTCCGCGGATCGGAATCCCACCGCTCCCACAGCTTGCCGCGCCAATTGCCGTCGAACGAGACCGGGATCCCTCGCTCCGTCGCGGCGCGGACGGCGGTGAGCGCCGCCTTCGCCGGAACCGGACCCAATGCCGGCGTGATGCCCGACAAATGAAAACGATCGACGCCCGCAAGCAACGCGGTCCAGTCCCAGTTCTCCGCGGGCGCCTGCGCAAACGACGACCAGGCGCGATCGTAGATCACTTCGGTTGCACGCAGTCCGGCGCCGGACGTCACGAAATACAGGCCCATCCGCTCGCCGTCGCGTATGATGGTCGACGTGTCGACACCATGTCCGCGCAACGTCGTTATCGCCGCACGTCCCAGATCATTGTCCGGGACCATGGTTGCCATCCCGACGTCATGGCCAAGCCGGGCAAGCTGCGTGACGACATTGGCCTCTGCGCCTGCGACCCAGACGTCGAACCTCGGCGTCTGCATCAGCAACTCACGGCCGGGCGGGGAAAGTCGCAGCATGATCTCGCCGAACGCCAGGAACTTTGTCATGCGATAGCTTTCTTACATCCGCGGCGGACATGGCGACGGGACCAGGCTGGCGACGCGTAGTTTCGCGTGCGTACCGTACGCAGGCAGCCTCTTCCAACCCCTGCGCTGATTTTCGAGCGATCTTGCCAAGCGCCCGGGTAATGCGATGCGGCGCGCCTCTGGAACACCAGTGCGCGCTTCCGACATTTAGGGTTCTCTGCTATCGCTCCGACATCTCTTGCGGTCCTGAAGATCGCATTGCGTGCTTGCCGCGCCTTTAACACCTCGAGGAGTCCGGTTTGCAGATTGTGACCTTGTGCCTGTTCCTGTTGCTCGCCGTCGTGGTGAGCGGCATCGCCTCGCGCATGCTGCCTTCGGCGCTGCCCCGGCCGCTCGTACAGATCGCGCTCGGTGCGCTGATCGGCATGGTCGCCCACGTCAGGGTCGAGCTCGATCCCGAACTCTTCTTCCTGCTGCTCGTCCCGCCCCTGCTGTTCCTCGATGGCTGGCGCATTCCGAAGGACGAACTTTTCCGCGATCGCGGTGCGGTTCTCGGCTTGGCGCTCGGCCTGGTCTTCCTCACGGTCCTCGGCATGGGCCTGTTCGTCCATTGGCTGATCCCGGCGATGCCGCTCGGCGTCGCGTTCGCCCTGGCAGCGGTCGTATCGCCGACCGATCCGATCGCCGTCTCCGCAGTCGCGCAGAACGCGCCGATCCCGAAGCGCATGATGCATATCCTGGAAGGCGAGGCGCTGCTGAACGACGCTTCCGGGCTGGTCTGCGTCCGGTTCGCGATCGCCGCGGTGCTGACCGGCACCTTTTCGTTTGCCGATGCCGCGGCGACGTTTGCGTGGATGGCGATCGCGGGTGTTGCGATCGGCGTCGGCGTCGCGCTGGGTATCGTCGCCACGAAGAGCGCGTTCGCACGACGGTTCGGCGACGAGGCCGGCTCGAACATCCTCGTCAGCCTGTTGATCCCGTTCGCGGCCTATCTGCTGGCCGAACATATCCACGCATCGGGCGTTCTCGCCGCCGCCGCCGCGGGCATCGCGATGACCTTCACCGATGCGACCACGGCCGTGGCCGCGGGAACGCGCATCCGCAGGCGCGCGGTGTGGGACATGCTGCAATTCACGCTGAACGGCGTGATCTTCGTGCTGCTCGGCGAACAATTGCCCGAAGTGTTCGTCCGCGCGCGCGATACCGTGACGTCGACCGGGCATGTCAGTCCGTGGTGGCTCGCGGTGTATGTCGTCGCCGTTGTCGCCGGGCTCGCGATCCTTCGCTACGGCTGGGTCTGGGTTTCGCTGCAGTTCACGCTGCTGCGCGCGCGGCGGCGCAACGATATGACCGGCGGCGAGAGCCCGCCACGGCGGATCATCGCGGCGATGTCGTGCGCAGGCGCCCGCGGCGCGATCACGCTGGCCGGCGCGCTGACGCTCCCGTTGAGTCTCGCCGACGGCACGCCGTTCCCAGCACGCGATCTCGTCATCTTCCTGGCGTCGGGCGTGATCCTGTCGTCGCTGGTGATCGCCGCGGTTGCGCTGCCGCTGCTGCTGCGCGGTCTCAGCCTGCCGCCTGAAACCGGGATCGGCGCCGCACGCGATCAGGCGCGGCTGGTCGCGGCGAATGCGGCGATCGCCGAACTCGACCGCGTCCAGCACCGGATGGCCGAAGGGCGCGACGATCCCGATCGCTTCACCGACGTCGCGGCGCGCTTGATGGACCAGTACCGCGAACGCATCGACAGCCTCTCGTCGCTGCCGGAGGACCGCGCGCGGCAGGGCGATGTGAAGATCGAACGCGACATGCGCCTCGCCGCCGTCCGCGCCGAACGCAACGCGATCTTCGACTTGGCGCGGCGGCGGGAGATTGGTGTCGAACTGGCGGAGCAACTGGGGCGCGAACTCGACCTGATCGATGCGCGATTGTCGCGGCAGGGCCTAGCCTGAGACACTTCGAGATGATCGAAGCGAAATAGCGCCCCGCCCGCCCGTGTGACTGAAACCGGCGGGGCGCTGAAGGTACGCGGTACTTGGGCGAAGCCTCTGCCTCGCGCTATGCCGTCTGAAAGTGAATTTGCCATGAACGAAGTGCCCCGCCCGTCCGTGCGACACTCTCGTATCCGGGCAGGGCACCGAGGATGCAGCGCCATTTGGCAGCGCATCGCTGTCACGCAAGCTAGCAGGAGACGGAGCGTTTAGAAGCGCAGTCCGTCACGTCAAAACCTCGCTTTGTCCGATATCTGGGTCGATGAAGGCACGGGAATAAGGCTAGGCGCCGGACTCAGGATTCGGGGGCGTCGGTAACTTGATCTTCCGCAATGCCGCGATCATCTTTCGGGAGCCGGGTGGCGCCACGCGCAGGAACAGATCGAACAGGTCATCGTCGTCAAACGCGTCGACATCCATGCCGATCGGGAGCGCGATCGCCTGGCGGCTTCGCGCGCCAGGCTGAGCTTCCAGGACGATCGTCCGCCACGCCATGCCGACCGGTGGCTGGCCGCCCACGTCGCTGAATTCGCCCACGACCATGTTGCGGATCCGCAGTCGTCGATCGGGGTGGTTGACGAACCAGGACGCATCCCCCGCCGTGGCGATCTCGACTGCCAATATCTTGCCGCTCATCTCGCTGTTCCATTCCGCTCATACTGTTCGGCATCGGGTGTTGCAGGATTGCCGCAGACGCAAGCGCTATATGGCGTGCGGTTGAACAGCTATTGATAATAGTTATCAGAAACATTAGCGGGGCGCGGTAACGTAAAGGGAATCATATGACACGTCGCCTTGGCATCGCCATCCTGCTGGGCTCCGCCGCATTCGCTACCGTGCCGGGCCATGCACAGACGGTGCGCGAAGACGCCTCCGACGTGATCGTCGTGACTGGACAGCATCCGCGTGATCAAGCGTCATCCGGCACGAAGACCGACACGCCGCTCGCCGAGACGCCGCAGTCAATCACCGTCATCACCGCCGACGACCTTGCAGGACGCAGTTTGCAGAACCTGAACCAGGCGCTCCGGTTCGTCGCGGGCGTGACCCCCGAGACGCGGGGATCGAGCGGCGAGGTCTATGACCAGTTCAAGCTGCGCGGCTTCGATGCGCCGGTCTATCTGGACGGCCTGAAGCAGTTCGGCAGCCCGACCGGCTATGCCGTCCCGCAGGTCGACGTCTCGCGTCTCGACCGGATCGAGGTCATCAAGGGACCAGCATCGGTATTGTACGGCCAGTCGAGCCCAGGCGGCCTCGTTGCGGAATCGAGCAAGCTTCCGCTCGACCAGGCGCTCTACGGCGCGATCAGTGGTACCTATGGCAATTACGATCTCTACCGCGTCGATGCCGACATCGGTGGCCGGGCGGGCGAAGGCGTCCTCTGGCGGATCAACGGGAGCGCGAATGGCGCCGACACACAGCAGAAGTTCGGCAAGCGCGAGCGCCAGACGATATCGGCCGCGGTGACTGCCGGCGCGGGCAGTTCCACCAGCTTCACGCTGCTCGGCGCCTACTCGCATGATCCGTACAACGGTGACTACGGCGTGTTCCCGGCCAGCGGCACGCTGCTCAGCAACCCGAACGGCAAGTTGCCGACCAGCTTCGACGGTGGCGAGGCGGGTAACCGCTTCAGCCGTGAACAGGCCGCGCTGACCTACATCTTCCGGCATGATTTCGGCGGCGGCTGGGCGTTCCGCTCGTCGGGCCGCTATCAGTATGTGAAGTCGGCGCTCGGGCTGATCTATACCGCAGGCGGCCTCGACACGGCCGACCCGACGCAGCAGACTTTCAGCCGCGCGTCCTACGCAACCCGCGAGCAGCTCAACAACTGGACGTTCGACAACCAACTGACCGGCACCGTGCAGACCGGCCCGATCAAGCACACGCTGCTGTTCGGCGTGGATCGCCAGGTCGCCCATTCGAGGGAGCTTGCCGCGTTCGGGGTCGCACCGTCGCTCAACGGCTTTGCCCTGGTCTACGGCACGGTGACGGTTCCGACGACGCCGGAGCAGATCGGTGGCCAGTTTCAGACCAATGTGCAGCAGCGTCAGCAGGGCGTCTACGCGCAGGACCAGATGGCGCTCGGCGACTTACGCGTGGTCCTGAGCGGGCGGCAGGATTGGGCGCGTGCGCATCAGGACGGGCGTAGCGCCAAACACGACGAGAAATTCACCTATCGTGCGGCCGCACTCTACACGCTTCCGTTCGGTCTTGCGCCGTATGTGAGCTATTCGACGTCGTTCGAACAGCAAGCCAGTCCGATCACGCAGAGCGACGGCCGACCTGGGCTTGCCGACCCTTCGCTCGGCAAGCAGATCGAGGCCGGTGCGAAATTCTCGATTCCTGGAACGCAAATCCTGCTGTCCGGCGCGTGGTTCCGTATCGACCAGACCAACGTCTTGACGTCCACGCCCAATTTCAGCGTGTCCCGGCAGACCGGCGGCGTTCGTTCGCAAGGCGTCGAGTTCGAAGGGAGCGCCCCCCTGCCCTACGGCTTCAACGCCCGTGTCGCGTTCAGCCGGCAGCGCGTCGAGGTTACCAGCGATGCCGATGCTCCGGCCCGGGTCGGTCGCGGACTTGAGACCGTTGGTCGTGGCGGCACGTCGGCCTATCTCGACTGGGCGCCTCGCGGCGGTGGTCTCGAAGGTCTGACCATTGGCGGCGCAGTGCGACATGTCGATCAGGTCTATGCAGGCGTCACGCCAGACGAGACCGTTGGCCGCAGCAGCCCGTCATACACCGTCTATGATGCGCTGATCCGCTATGACCTGGAGAAGTTCGCGCCTTCGCTGCGGGGTCTGAGCCTGGCGGTCAACGGTGCCAACATCTTCGACAAGAAGTATTTGACGTCGTGCTTCGCCAACTACAATTGGTGCTGGTACGGCAACCGCCGCACCGTCCAGGCGACGATCGGCTATCGTTTCTGAGCCGATGCGCTCGTCCGCGATCGAACCCTTGCTTGGATATCGATCGCGGCAGCGCGGACTGCCGCCAAGGATCGGGCGACCTGACCGTCCCTACGCGGTATGCGGGCGAGATGGCACCGATACTCTACAGCTTCCGACGCTGCCCCTATGCGATGCGCGCGCGGCTCGCGATCGCGGCGAACGATCGTCGTGTTGCACTTCGCGAGATCGTCTTGCGCGAAAAGCCGGCGGCGATGCTCGACGCGTCGCCCAAGGGAACCGTGCCGGTGCTCGTGCTGCCGGACGGGACGGTGATCGACCAGAGCCTCGATATCATGCGCTGGGCGTGCGCAAACACGGGCGATGCCGCGTGGCCGACCGGTAACGACGCGGGGTTGATCGCGGTGAACGACGGTGAGTTCAAACACCATCTCGACCGCTACAAATATGCCGACCGCTACGATGTCGATCCGATCGAGCACCGGGCCGCCGCAACGGGCTTGCTCCGCGACCTGGACGAAAGGCTCCGCGCTTCGGCCAGTCTCGGCAGCAGCGCGCAGTCGATGACCGATCTCGCGATCATGCCGTTCGTTCGTCAGTTCGCACAAACCGATCGATCCTATTTCGACGGCCTGCCTTTCGCGCGGCTACAGGCGTGGCTGGCGATGCACCTCGCATCGCCGCTGTTCGCGCGGGTCATGATACGCCCGGCGGCGTGGCAGCCGGGCGATCCTCCGCTGTCGTTCCCGACGACGGACGCGCATTAGGGGCTCCGGCAAACCCGGAGCCCCCTGCCCGCATCAGAAGCCGACGCTGATCGTCCCGAACACCTGGCGCGGTGCAACCGGGAACTGGTTGAACGTCCCGCTCGCCGCACCGATGCTCAGCGTCGAAGCGGCGCGCTTGTTGGTGATGTTGGTGACGTTCAGGCTAACCGTCGCGGTGCGGACGATCTGGCCTTCCGACAGCGGCACGCGCGCGGCGATGCGGCCGGATAGCGTGAAGTAGGACGGCACCGACAGGTCGTTGGTATAGGTGGCGAACCGCTTGCCGATATAGTCGCCGACCAGTTGCGCGTCGAAGATTCCGTAGTTCGCGGACGCGGTGAACTTGTTGAGCCAGTCGGGGCTTCCCGGCACCTTCTTGCCTGCGGTCGCGACCGTGCTCGTCCCGCTGATGTAGTTCTCCTCGTAGCGCGAGTTGTTGTACGACAGCGCATCGTAGAACGAGAAGTGCGACCCGAACCGGAACGTACCGGCGACGTCGAACCCATCGGTCTTCACCGCACCGACGTTCTGCAGGATCGCTGCACCGCTGACGACCGCGGTCACCACCGGCGTCGGGCTGATCCCGAGCAGGCGGTTGCTGAAATCGACATGATAGACGCTGATCTGGCCATCGAAACCCGTGAGCGGGCCAAGGTTCAGCGCGTGGTGCGAGCGAAGCCCGGCTTCATAGGTCCAGCTCGTCTCGGGCTCGACGTCCTGCTTGAACAGGTCGAACGCCGCCTGGCTGCCAAGCGCGAAGGGCGACAGGCCCGCCGCGGCGCTGGTCTGGAACTGGCGGATGTTCTTCTGGACGTTGACGAACACCTGTTCGTTGTCCGTGGCATCCCACAGCCCGCCAAGCTGTGGCAGGAAGTATTTGTGCGTGTCGATCTTGCCGACCGGCAGCGCGACCGAGCCGGTGAACGAGCCCGGGATCGGCTGCGTCGGCACGCGCTGCGACGCGTTCTGGAACGTGCTCTTGACGCCGCCCAGGATCGTGAGCGTGCGCAAGACCTTCCAGCTATCCTGGATATGCGCCTGGTATTCGTCGACGCGGACTTCGCTGTGATATTGCGTGATCAGCGGCGTCAGCTCTTCGCGCGGACGCTGGTACGGCGTGCTCGGATCGTTGACCGGGAACGGATACCACCGGCGATAGGCGGATGAGCTCTGATGCTCGTACCAGGCACCGAACTCGACGTGATGCGCGCCGAGATCGAGCGCGACGGTCGAGACGAGGCCGCCGCGATCGATCCGGTATTCTGTGGTGCGCGTCGCAAGGCCGGAGCCGCCGAACACCGACGTCAGGTTCTGGCCGGGGTAGTAGAACGAGAACAGCTTGGGCAGGCCGGCGACGTCGATCGGGCCGCCGATGACGCCCACGCCGTCATTGTGGTGATAATAGGCCTGGTTCGAGAAGGTCACGCGGTCGCTGACGTTCCAGTCGTATTTGACGTAGCCGAGATAGTCGGTGCGGGCGGCGACGCCGTAGTAATTGCGGTAGTTCGCCCCGTCCGCCTTGTACGCACCGGAGTTGAGATACGTCAGCATCTCGTTGAAATTGGGGTAGACGAACGGGCGGACGTACGGCGCGGTCGCTTGCGTTGCCGTCGTGATGACGGTCGAATCCTCATTCGGCTCGGTCTTGTCCGAGAAGGCGCCGTACAGCGTCAGCTTGCCGTTCGAATCATCGTGGACGAACTTGGCATTGGCCTGATAGCCGCCCTGGATACCGTTGAAATCCCAGGCCTTCGCCTTCTGACGCGACCCCGAAATGTAGAACGCGTTGCCGTTGCCGAGATCGCCGCTGTCGATCCGCGCGAACAGCCGCGAGGTCGAGTGGCTGCCAAGCGTCTGGTCGATCTGAACCCCGAGATCCTTCCGCGGATCGCTCGAAAAGGTATCGATCGTGCCGCCGAGATTGCTGGTCGACGCGGTCCCGAGATCGCCCGCACCACTGGCCAGCGTGACGCGCGAGACGTTCTCCGAGATGATCGCACGTTGCGGCGACAAGCCGTTGTAATTGCCGTAATTCTGGTCGCCGAGCGGCAGGCCATCGAGCGTGTAGCCAAGCTGCTGCGCGTTGAAGCCGTGGACGAACAGCGAGATGTTCTGCTCGTTATTGCCCCAAGGATCAGCGGTCAGGAACGTGACACCCGGCAGCGTCTGGAGCGCCTTCAAGGGACTGACGCCGGGAAGGATCTTCTGCATATCGACGCCGCTGACCTGCGTCACAGACCGCGTGTTGGCGCCGGTGACGACGATCGTGTCGTCCTGCCCGGCGGGCGGGGTTGCCGGATCGGCGGGATCGACCACCGGTGCGGGCGACCCCGGCGCCGCGTCCTTGGCCACCAGCGACTGCGCCGTGGCGGCGACCGGTACGCCGTACGCGACCAGACCAACAGCGCCGCACAACAGCCGCGCGGCCGCACGAGAAAACATCGTCATTCTTGAAAACCCCTAGCGAGATCGATCGATCGTCACTCCCGGGGCTGCGCCTATTGTCACTGCGAGACAGTCGGATGACCGTTACGCGACAGTTTTAATATGGTGCGGTGCGGCGAGCCAAATGACCGCCGCACCGCTGGCTGTGTTACTTGGCGCCCCCCGTCAGGCCGCGGTCTTCCAACATCGGGCCGATATCGGGATCCTTGCCGTAGAACGCCTTGAACATGGGCGCATAGTCTTGCGTATGCCCCTTAGACAGGATCATGTCGCGGAAGCGCTGGCCGTTTGCGCGCGTGAGCCCGCCATGGGCCATGAACCAGGCGTATGCATCGTTGTCGAGCATCTGCGTCCACAGATACGCGTAATAGCCGGCCGCATAGCCACCCGCCCAGATGTGCGCGAAATAGCTGGTGCGATAGCGCGGCGGCACGTCCTTCGTGTCGAGGCCCATCGAGTTCAGCGCCTTGGTCTCGAACGCGTCGACATCCTGCGGCCCGGCCGACGCCGGCAGCGAATGCCAGTCCTGATCGAGTGTCGCGGCCGCAACCAGTTCGCCCAGTTCATAGCCCTGGTTGAACTTCGCCGCGTTCTTGATCTTCGTGACCAGCGCCTGCGGCATCACCGCACCGCTGCGATAATCCTTGGCATAGTTCGCGAACACCTTGGGATCGAGCGCCCAATGCTCGTTGAACTGCGACGGGAACTCGACCCAGTCGCGCGCGGTGTTGGTGCCCGACACCAAAGGATAGGTCTGGTTCGCGAACAGACCGTGCAGCGCATGGCCGAATTCGTGGAACATCGTCGTCACGTCGTCGAACGTGATCAGCGCGGGCTGGCCCGGCGCCGGCTTGGTGAAGTTACCCACGTTATAGACGACCGGCTTGGTCTTGAAGAGCTTCGACTGGCCGACGAAGTTCGACATCCACGCGCCGCCCGCCTTGTTGTCGCGCTTCCAATAGTCGAAATACATCAGCCCCAGTTCGGAACCGTCCTTGTCGTAGACAGTGAAGACGCGGATGTCCGGCTGATAGGTCGGGATGTCGCGGCGTTCCTTGAAGGTGACGCCGTAGAGCTGGTTGGCGGCGAAGAACACGCCGTCCTGCAACACGCGGCCGATCTCGAAATACGGCTTCAGCTCGTTCTGGTCGAGGTCGTACTTGGCTTTGCGCACCTTGTCCGAATAGAAATCCCAGTCGGACGGCGCGAGCGGGAACGAGGCGCCGGTCGCGTCGATCGTCTTCTGCAACTCGGCGGCCTCGCGGCGCTGCTCGGCGGCGGTGGCAGGAACGAGCTGCGTCATGAAACCCTTTGCCGCCGCCGGCGTCTTGGCCATCTGATCGTACAGCGAATAGGCGGCATAGTTCGGATAGCCGAGCAGCTGCGCCTTCTGCGCGCGCAACTGCGCGATCGTCCGGATCAGCGCACGCGTATCGTTCGCGTCGCCGCGTTGCGACCGGTTCCAGCTCTTCTCGAACAGCGCGGCGCGGGTCGCGCGGTCGGTCAGCGAGGCGAGCGCGGGCTGCTGCGTCGTGTTCTGCAGCGACAGGACGTATTTGCCGGGCATCCCGCGCTCCTTCGCGCCTTCCGCCGCCGCGGCGATCTCGGCCTCGCTCAGGCCGGCGAGCTTCGCCTTGTCGTTGACCACGAGCGCGCCCGCCTTGGTGCCCGCGAGCAGCTTCTGCTGAAAGTCGGTCGTCGCGGTCGAGATCTGCGTGTTGAGCAACCGTAGCTTGGCCTTGTCGGCGTCGTTCAACTGCGCGCCGGCGTGGAGGAAGTCGCTGTGGTAGATCTCCAGCACCTGGCGCTGCTCGGCATCGAGACCGAGCGAGTCCTTCTTTGCATAAAGCGCCTGGACGCGTGCGAAGAGCTTGGGATCGAGATAGATCGCGTCGCTATGCTGCGCGAGCTTGGGCGCCTCCGCGGACCGCACTGCGTCGAGTGCGTCATTGGTGTTCGCCTGCGATACGCCGAAGAACGCCTGGCTCGCGCGATCGAGCGTCCGGCCGGAGCGTTCCATCGCCTCGATCGTGTTGGCGAAGGTTGGCGCGGCGGGGTTGTTAGCTATCGCCTTCATCTCGACGATCTGCTCGGCCATGCCCTGCTCGAGCGCAGGCTGATAGTCGGCATCGGTGATCTGGTCGAAGCGCGGCGCTTGGAACGGCAGCGTGCTGGGCACGGTCAGCGGGTTGACGCGGGAGGGTTTGGCGGGGGTTTGCGCGGACGCGGCGCTGGCGATGCAGCAGAGAATGGCGGCGGAACGAAGCAGGCTGGAACGCGACATTGACGACTCACAATGGCAGGAGTGATGCCCCTCTCATTGCCCTGCCCCAGCCCTTGTTACAATCGGTTAGCAAACCACCGGGTTGAGCGCTTGCGCTGTCGCGCGTGCGCAGGCAGTAGGCGGTCAAACCCCAGGAGTTCGGACATGGCAAATACCCTCGAAATCGATCAGGCGAGCGTCGTCGACAACGACATCCAGAAGCAGATCGAATTTTCCGGCGAGTTCGACGGCGACGAATATGAGTTCGCGGTCAAGTACGCGGTTCTGAAGGAACTGAGCGGCGACGAGCCCGAGGACGACGGCATCGAGCTGTTCAATCGCTTCAACGACGATATCGTCGATGCGTGCCTCGCGGCCATCGAGCGCAAGCCGAATGCGTCGACGATCATCGTCGACGAAGACGACCTTGAATAAGCAACGATAAGGCGGCGATCGGCGACGTCTCGGACGCGCCGATCGTTCCTTTCGCGTGACGTCTACCTTCGGTCATAAACCGAGCGATACGGGTCCAGTAGAGACGGCCGACCAGCCGGTGGCGCGGCGTAGAAGATAGATGTCCATGATCCAGCCATGCCGCTTGCGAAGCGCAGCACGTGTCTGGATGATTTCGGCAGCGACGTCGTCCAGCGAGCCGGCGATCAGCGCCTGATGCGCCATCCCCAGATACGCACCCCACCATATCGAGATACCGGGCGGGTCCAGCGTCTGGAACGCGCAATCGCCGTCGAGCATGACTGCGATCGTATCGGCGTTCGCAGGCCACCCCCCTGCTCTCAACCTTCGCCCCGTCGTGATGACCACCGGCGCGCCGACAGTGTTCAACGGTATCGCATGTGCAGCGGTCAGGGCCTGCAGACTGGTGATCCCGGGTTCGACTTTCATGGTCATCGCCGAGCCATCCGCGCGCAGCCGATCGGCGATCCGAAGCGTGCTGTCGTACAGCGACGGATCGCCCCATACGAGCAGCGCAAGGCGGCCGCCGTTCGGCAGATGTCGTGCGATCTCGTCTTTCCAGGCGACCGCGATCGCGTCGTGCCATTGGTCGACCGCACGCAGATACGGCGCGGCCGGGTCGCGGTCCGGCAGGTCGAACTCGACGACGCGCGTGGCACCGCTCAGAACGTCTGCGCAGATCGTGCGGCGTAGATCGATCAGGTCGGACTTCGCATCGCCCTTGCGCGGCAGCAGGATCAGGTCGGCGGCATTCATCGCGGCGATCGCGGCGCGGGTGAGGTGATCGGGGTTGCCGGTGCCAATGCCGATCAAGTGGAGGTCAATCATTCCTCGGTCTCGTCTTCCATCAGCGGACCGTAGAGGATCAGCGCAGGCTTGCCGGAGAAGCCGGCCTCCAGTTGGGCCGCGAGGCTTGCAATCGTCGAGCGCGTCAGCGACTGGTCGGGGTGGCCGACATTCTCGGCGATCAGCGCTGGCGTATCCGGGGAAAGCCCATGCTCGATCAGCGATGCGGCCAGCGCCGGGAAGGTTCGCTTCGGCATGAACACGACCGTCGTCGCCTCGGCGTCGGCAAGCGCGGCCATGTTGCGCTGTTCGGGCAGGTCGCCGGTCACGTCGTGCCCCGTCACGAACTGGACGCGGCGGGCGCTGAGCCGGCGGGTGAGCGGGATCTGCGCGGCGGCGGCAGCGGCGCTGGCGGCACTGATGCCGGGGATGATCTCAAACGGTACCCCTGCAGCCCTGAGCGCGACGATCTCTTCTTCGAGGCGGCCGAACATGCCCGCGTCACCGGACTTGAGCCGGACGACACGGATACCGGTTTGGGCGTACTCGACGAGCAGTTGCGAAACATGCGCCTGGCTGGGCGAGGGGCGACCGGCACGCTTGCCGACCGCGACGAGGTCGGCACCGGGGCGGGCATGACCCAGAACCGCGCCGGACGACAGGTCGTCGAACAGCACCGCGTCCGCGGCCTGCAAGCGCGAGACCGCCTTCAACGTCAGGAGTTCGGGGTCGCCAGGTCCGGAGCCGACAAACGAGACAAAACCGGTCATGGATTGGTTGCGATCATGTGGAAGAAACTGCCCGATACGGGGCCACGATACGAGCCGGTTTCCGCGACCGCATTACCCTCGGCATCGCAGACGTGCGCGAGCGGGATGTCGGGCTGGTCGATGATCGTGGAGTAATGGAACTCGTGGCCAGTCAGCGACGCCCCGGTCGCGACACCGCCCATCGGCGCAAGCAACGTGGCACGGCGGTAGCCTAGGTGCATCTTGCGCTGAGCATAGCTGGTGACGAGGCCGAGCAAACCAGCCATCCGGTGGCGAACGCCGTCCGCGTCGATCAGTGCTTCGCCTAGCGCCATATAGCCGCCGCACTCGCCGTGGACCGGGCGGGTCTTCGCGAAGTCGGCCAGGCCGGCCTGGAATTGCCGTGCTTCGGCGAGCTTGCCGGCGTGGAGTTCGGGATAGCCGCCGGGGAGCCAGACGAGGTCGGCGTCCGCAGCTGGCGACTCGTCGGCAAGCGGGGAAAAAGGCAGGATTTCCGCGCCTGCACGCCGCCAGCCTTCGAGGACGTGTGCATAGGTGAACGAGAAGGCGGCGTCCTGTGCGAGTGCGATGCGCTGCGCCGGAGGACGTATCCAGCTTGGCGCGCTTGCCGGTCGGGCGCTCGCGCTAGCCGCGTCGCGGAGCGCGGGGATATCGACATGCGCGCGGAGGAAGCTGGCATATTCGACGATCCGAGCGTCGAGGTCGGGATGCTCGACCGCCTGTACCAGCCCCAGGTGGCGTTCGGGCAGCTTCAGGTCGCCGCGCCGTGGCAACGCGCCGAATACGCGGATCCCGACCGCGTCCATGCCGCTTCGGGCGAGGCGTTCGTGACGGGGACTGGCAACGCGGTTGAGGATTACCCCGGCGATCCGCACGCTGGGGTCGTAACGGCCAAAGCCGAGTGCGGTGGCGGCGGCGGACTGCGCCTGTCCGGAGACGTCGATCACCAGCACGACCGGCCAACCCATCCGGCGGGCGATATCGGCGCTCGCACCGTTGCCGGTCGCGCCTGGTTTCGCGACGCCGTCGAACAGACCCATCGAGCCTTCCGCCAGTGCGAAGTCCGCGTCGTCGGCCTTGGTAACGAGGGTGTCGAGCATCGTCGCGGGCATCGACCAGCTATCGAGGTTGAACGACGCACGGCCGCTGGCGGCGCGGTGGAAGGCCGGGTCGATATAATCGGGTCCGCTCTTGAACGGCTGAACCGCGAGGCCGTCGTCGCGAAGTGCGCGCAGGAGGCCGAGCATTACGGTGGTCTTGCCAGTGCCCGATGCGGGCGCTGCGATCATCAGGCCGGGCGTCATGCTTCGCCTCCTGCAAATTTCGAGTCCGCCGATTGCGGGCGGAAGCGGCGGTCATAGCCTGGTGCGTAGAGACTGCTGTCCGCAAAATCCCGCGCGCCGAGCGCCTGGCCGACGAGGATCAACGCGGTCCGGTCGGGTTTGCCCGCCACGGCATCCGCGATCGTCGCGAGTGTCGCCCGCGCGATCTGCTGGTCGGGCCAACTTGCGCGCCAGACGATCGCAACCGGGCAGTCTGCGCCGTAGTAAGGCGTGAGGTCCGCGATCACTCGTGCGAGATTGTGGACCGAGAGATGGATGGCGAGCGTCGCGCCGGTCGCGGCAAAGGCGGGCAGCGTCTCGGCAGGCGGCATCGTACTGGCGCGGCCGGGCGTACGGGTCAGCACCACCGACTGCGCAAGTTCGGGCAGCGTGAGTTCGACCTCCAGCGCCGCGGCGGCAGCGGCGAAGGCGGGCACGCCGGGGGTGATCGTGAACGGGATGCCGAGCGCGCGAAGACGGCGGAGTTGCTCGCCCATCGCCGACCAGATCGAGAGATCGCCGGAATGGAGACGCGCGACGTCCTGGCCGGCATCGTGCGCGGCCTGGATCTCGGCGATGATCGCGTCGAGCGACAAAGGCGCTGTGTTGACGATCCGCGCGCCGGGCGGACAATGAGCGAGCATCGTCGCAGGGATTAGCGAGCCTGCGTAGAGGCAGACGGGCGATCCGGCGATCCGGTCCCGACCTCTGAGCGTGAGGAGGTCGGGCGCGCCGGGGCCTGCGCCGATGAAATGGACGGTCATGCGGCAGATCCTTGAGTGCCCGATCGAGCAAGCGCGCAGGTCGCCATCCGGTCGGGGGAGATGTGGCGAGTGGCGAGGAGTCGCGCGCCGGGTCCGGCGGCGGCAAGAGCGCACGCTTCGGCGACGCTGCCGGTATGGCGGGCACCGATGCTCGCGCACGATTGCGTCGGCGTTTGTACCCCGCGGACCACGTCGGGAGCTATGGCGACCAGTGGGAGGTTCAGCAATTCCGCCAAACGTTCGACCAGAATCGTCTTATCGTCCGGGGTGGCGAGCAGCGTGACCTGTGGCTGGCCGTGCTGCGCGCTGGCAAGCGCCTCTTGCAGGGCGGACAGCGTTGCCGCCGCGCGGAACCCGAAGCCGGCGACGATCACAGCGTGACGCTCCACTGGACGACCGGATAGCGGGCGCGCCAGCCGCGGCGGGTGCCGAGCGGCAGGGCGTCGGACAGTTCGATCCGCATTAGGGTGCCACCTTTGACACCGTGCCAGCGCGCCAACACTGCCTCGGATTCGAGCGTCACGGCGTTGGCGACCAGCCGCGTGCCGGCCGGCAATCTCGCCCATAATGCGTCGAGCAGCGCGTCGGATAGTCCCCCTCCAACAAAGACGGCGTCCGGTGTTGCATGGTCTTCAAGAGCGGCGGGTGCGCAGCCTTGAACCACCCGGATGCGCTCGACACCCAGGGCTGCGGCATTGCTCTCGGTTCGGGCGGCGCGGACGGGGTCCGCTTCGAAGGCAATGGCCTGCGTAGAGGGATGGGCGAGCAGCCATTCGATGCCGATCGAGCCCGACCCCGCGCCGATATCCCACAGCGTCTCGCCGGGCTCGGGCGCGAGCGCAGATAGCGTCAGCGCACGGATCGGGCGCTTGGTCAGTTGACCGTCATGCTCGAACCAGGCGTCTGGCAGGCCGGATGTACGCGGCAGGACAGCGCCTGCGCCCGCGAAGACGACCCCGATCGCGACGGGATGCGCGATGTCGTCGAAATCCAGCGTAGCGGCCGTCGTTTTGCGGATACGCTCGCGTGGTCCGCCTAGCGCTTCGAGGACGTGCAGACGGGATCTCCCGAACCCGAGATCGCAGAGATACCGGGCGAGCGCGGCGGCCGCGGACCCGTCGCGGACCAACACGATCGCGCGGCGGTCCGGCGCGATATGTCGGCTGAGGCGCGCGAGGGGAGCGGCGTGGAGGCCAAGGCAGGCGGTGTCCTCGACCGGCCAGCCGAGCCGGGACGCGGCAAGGCCAAAGGTGGAGGGTGCGGGGTGCGCGACCCATTCGCCCGGCGCAAGGTGGCGGGTGATCGACGTCCCCGCGCCGAACCAGAACGGATCGCCGGACACGAGCATCGCGACACGCTTTCCGCGGTGCGTCAGCAAGCGCGGTATCCCGTCGTCGAACGGGACTGGCCAGGGTTCGACCGCGCTCTTAAGGTCGGGGAGCAACGCGAGGTGGCGGATCGCGCCGGTGACGAATTCGGCATCCGCCAGCGCGGCTTTCGCTGAGGCGGACAGGCCATCCGCGCCGTCTTCACCCAGTCCGATGATCGTCAGCCAGGGAATGTCAGCCATGTCGAACATCCTGGTGCTGGGCGGCACGACCGAGGCTAGCGCGCTGGCCGCCACGCTGTCTGCGCGCGGCGATGATGCGGTGCTGAGCTATGCCGGACGTGTCACGACTCTGAAAGCCCAGCCGATCCCGGTACGCGTGGGCGGTTTTGGCGGTGTCGAGGGGTTGGAAGCGTATCTGCGCGCGCACGGCGTAACCCATCTGGTCGACGCGACGCACCCGTTCGCGGCGCGGATGAGCGCCAACGCCGTCGCTGCCGCGAAGCGTGCGGGTATTGCGCATATTGCCCTGACGCGGCCAGCCTGGACTCCGGTTGCCGGCGATCGCTGGACGCGGGTGGCGGATATCGACGCCGCCGTCGCTGCATTGGCTGGGCCGTCGCGGCGCGTGATGCTGGCGCTCGGGCGAATGCATGTCGATGCGTTCGCGGTGCAGCCTCAGCACGACTATCTGCTGCGGTTCGTCGATAGGCCCGATCGTCCGCCAGGGTTGCCGCGCCATCATCTCGTCGTCGATCGCGGGCCGTTCGATGTCGAGGACGACCGGCGGCTGATGGAGGCGCATGCGACGCAGGTCGTGGTCTGCAAGAACGCAGGCGGCACGGGGGCATCGGCAAAATTGCATGCGGCGCGCTTGCTCTCGCTGTCCGTGATCATGATCGATCGCCCTACCCTGCCCGCTCGCCAAGAGGTGCATGCGGTGGCGGATGTGGTGCGCTGGCTCGATCATGGCGCGGACCGCGGGGTGTAGAGGATCGGGCCGGCCGGGCGTTCGATGATCCGCGTCAGGCTGGAGCCGACGATGATCATCGTCCGCATGTCGGCCATGTCCGCTCTGGCTTCGGTGAGGGGGACGATGCGAAGCGTTTCCTCCGGGGTGGAAACCGCGCGGGCGAACAGGACGGGCCGGTCGTCACGGCAGGTCTCGCGAAGGATGTCGAGGATCCGGATCAGGCCGTCCGGGCGCGCCTTCGATCGGGGGTTGTAGAAGGCTATTGCGAAGTCAGCTTCCGCGGCCAAGCGCACGCGGCGTTCGATCACGCTCCACGGTTTCAGATTGTCCGACAGGTTGATCGCGCAGAAATCATGACCGAGCGGCGCGCCGGCGCGTGCGCTCGCGGCGAGCATCGCGGTTATACCGGGGAGTACGCGGATATCGAGGTCGCGCCATTCGAGAGGGCCGGCTTCGAGCGCTTCGAACACTGCGGCGGCCATCGCGAACACGCCGGGATCGCCGGACGATACGACTACGACGCGGTGGCCCTTTGCCGCGAGGTGGAGTGCGTGCGCGGCGCGGCTCAGTTCGACGCGGTTGTCGGTCGCATGCAGCGTCAGGCCGACACGCGGCGTAACGCGCGCGACATAGGGAATGTAGCCGATAACGTCGGTCGCCTCAGCGAGCGCCGCGGTGACTTCGGGGGTCACGAGCGCTTCGTCTCCAGGGCCGAGGCCGGCGATTGCGAGCCAGCCGGTCATGGCCGCCGCCCCTGCCCATGGATCAGCAGGATCGAGAAATAGGGGGTGATAGCGTCCGCCTCGCACAGCTTCGTCACGCGCTGATCCGCCATTGCCGCATATTCGACCAGCCATGCTTCGTCCGCACGACCCGCCGCGGCGACGGCACGGCGAATCTTGGCGAGATGACGACCGATCTTCATCACGACCAGCGCGTCGGTATCGCGGATGCGGCGGACCAGATCCTCTTCGGGAAGCGTGCCCATCAGGACCGTGAGGACGTCGTCCCCCCAAGTGATGGGCGCGCCGCTTGCGGTCCAGGCGCCGGACATGCCGGTGATCCCGGGCACGACCTGCACCGGCGCGATCGTCTGCAGGCGCGTGTAGAGGTGCATGAACGAACCGTAGAAGAAGGGGTCGCCTTCACACAGGACGACGACGTCTTCGCCGGTGCGGGCCAGCGTGGCGAGATGATCGATGCAGCGCTCGTAGAACGACGACAAACATTCCGTGTAGCGCGGGTCGGAAACCGGGATCTCCGTGGTGACCGGGTATTCCATCGCGAACTCGTCCACGTCGGCACGAAGCATGCCGTCGACGATTTTCCGCGCTTGCCCAGGGCGGCCGGCCTTGCGGAAATACGCGACGTGGCGCGCGCCGCGGACCAGGCGGTCGGAACGGACGCTCATCAGGTCTTGCGCGCCCGGCCCCAGGCCCACGCCGTGGATCGTCCCGATTCTCATTCGGTGCCGCTCGCAAGCGCGTTGATCGCGGCGACGGTGATCGCGCTGCCACCCATCCGGCCCTCGACGACGACGCAAGGTACCGGCTGGTCAACCCAGAGCGCCGCCTTCGACTCCACTGCGCCGACGAAGCCAACCGGGCAGCCGATGATCGCCGCCGGGCGCGGGCAATGGGGGTCTTCGAGCATGTTGAGCAGGCGGAACAACGCGGTCGGCGCGTTGCCGATCGCGACGACGGCGCCAGCGAGATGCGGACGCCAGAGCTCGAGCGCCGCGGCCGATCGCGTGTTGCCCATCGAACGGGCCAGATCCAGTGTCTCGGGCGCATGGAGCGTGCAGATGATAGCGTTGTCGGCGGGCAATCTGGCGCGCGTGATGCCTTCGGTGACCATGCGTGCGTCGCACAATATCGGCGCACCGGCCTGGAGCGCCTTGCGGGCTGCAACGGCGAACGTTGGCGAGAAACGTATGTGCTGCGCGAGCCCGACCAGTCCGGCGGCATGGATCATACGGACGGCGACCGGCTCTTCCGCGGACGAGAAGCGGGCAAGGTCGGCTTCCGCGCGGATCATCGCGAAGGACTGACGGTAGATCGCCGCGCCGTCGGTTTCATAGGCGTACGGCATTCAGGCGGCTCCGAAATGAGCGAGGATCTGCGCGGCGTCGAGGCCAGCGCGGGAGGGTGGTGCGCCGGCTCGCGCGCCGAACGCGAGGTCGTAGCGGCCTTCGCGCCCGGTCAGCGTCACGTCGGCGGGGGCGGCGCGCGCGCATCCCTTCGCGCATCCGGAGACGTGCAGTCGACCGGCGACGTGCGGCGCAAGACGGTGTGCAAGGCCGCGCGTTTCGACGGTGGCTTGCGGACAGGCCGGCGCACCGACGCAGGCATCTGTGCGCAGGAGCGATGACGATGGATCGGTAATGAAGTCGGCAGGGTCGGGTTGGTTCGCGACCAGCGCATCCGTTTCGCAGATCATGACGCGCCAGGGCGTGAGGCGGATCGCATCGATCGCGGGCTCGGCGCGGAGGAAGCGGGCAAGCGCGGCCGCTACGACCCGACCGAATGGCAAGCCGAACGCGATGCCACGTGCATGCATGCCGGGTTGGACGTAAGCCGTGGATGCCGCCGGGGGCGTCGTGCCGGCCGCCCATTCAGGAAGCGGAACATGGTGGCGCGCCATGCGACCGCTGACGACACCGCCGCTTTCTACGAACCACCCCGCCAGCGCGATCAGGTGGTCGACTTCGGTCCCGGGCGACAGCGGTTTGCCAGTCACGCGGCCGTCTGCGCGCAGGATCAACTGTCCGGATACGGCACGTTCGATACGGAAGTCGGCCGGGGCGTCTTGGAGCGTCGGCGTAGAGCCGGCGTCGATCGCGAAGCCGATCTTGCCAGGAAGATGAGGTAATTCGGACAAGCGGCCGCGCACCTCTTCGGCGATGCGATGCGTATCGTCGCCTGCCCGCCATTCGGGTGCGACGAGGATGTTGGCGCGGGCTTCTCGCGTCGGATTCGGGTCGATCAGGCCGAGCGCGAGAAGCGCGTCGATCAGCGGGCGCCAGCTATCCTCTCGGACTCCGCGGATCTGGAGGTTAGCGCGGGTGGTGGCGTCGATCTGACCGTTGCCGTGCCGCGTTGTAGCCTCGCACAGGCCGAGCACCTGCGTGCGTGTCAGGCGGCCAAGCGGGGGGCGGACGCGCACCAGCAGGCCGTCACCGGCCATCATTGGGCGCCACGCGTCGGGGCACCAGCCTTTGACCTCGAATGCGCTCATGCCGGCAGGTCGAGACGTGCGAGGATCGAGTTTCGGCGCGTCGGCCAGAGGTCGGCGTCGTGTAGGGCGGCGAAGCGCGCCTGCATCGCCGCGAGCGCGCTGGGGTTGGCTTCGGCGAGGAAGGCGTGGACGTCGTCTCGGCCCAAGGTGGCGTCGTAGTAAAGGTCGATCAGTTCGGGGCTGACGACGCTGGCGAGGTGCGCGAAGGCCCCGAGGTGGTCGAGCGTGGCGGCGATCTCTGCGCCGCCGCGGAAGCCGTGGCGCATCATGCCGTCTACCCAGCTTGGGTTTGCAGCGCGGGCGTGTACGACGCGGGCTATCTCCTCGCCCAGCGGGCGCGCTTTCGCGTGATCCGGATTCCGCGCGTCCAGATGGTAGAGCGAGGCGCGTCCCCCTGCGACCGATTGCGCGGCGGCGAAGCCGGCCTCGTGCGCGGCATAGTCCGCGGCCAGCAGGAGATCGGTTTCGGGCAAGTCCTGGACGTGGACGAAGGCATCGGCCGCAGCGACACGGTTGCGGATGCCGGTCGGGTCAAAGCTGTCTTGGCCGTCGTCGAGCGCATGGCTGGAGGCGGATAGCCACGCTTCGCCGGCCGCCAGCCGCGCCTCTGGCGTGTAGGTTCCGGCGGCGCTGCCCATGTTCAGGCCGTAACGGCCTGGTTCAGGGCCATAGACGCGGGCGCTGACCGCCTTGCCGACGAAGGGATTCCAGTCGGCCGGTTCGTCGCGGGCGCCGAGCGCCCGGACCGCTTGGCCGAACATCGTGCAAAGCGTCGGGAAGGCGTCGCGAAACAGACCGGATACACGCAAAGTGACGTCGATGCGGGGGCGGTCAAAATTGGCCAGCGGCAGGATTTCGATACCCGTCACGCGGTCGGACTGAATGTCCCACACCGGCTCTGCGCCCAGCAGGTGAAGCGCCATCGCGAATTCCTCGCCCGCCGTGCGCATCGTCGCGGAGGCCCAGAGGTCGACGACCAGATTGCGGGGATAGTCGCCATGATCCTGCAGGTGGCGACGGATCAGTTCGTCGGCGAGCTTCACACCCTGGGTATGCGCAGCGCGCGACGGCACCGCGCGAGGGTCAGTGGTGTAGAGATTGCGGCCGGTTGGAAGAACGTCGGCGCGGCCCCGCCACGGGGAACCGGAGGGGCCGGGTGCGACGCGTTTGCCTTGGAGGGCCGTCAGCAATCCCGTACGTTCGGCAGCGCCGTGCTCGCCGCGGCCGTAGATGTGGAGGCCGTCGCCGTACTGGCTCTCCTTCACGTCACACACGAAGGTATCGATACGCGTGATCGCTTCGGCTTGGGACTGCGCGTGAACAAGCCCCAGCGTGGCGGCGAGGCCCGTGGCGGTGGCTTCTTCGCGGATGTCGCGTTGCAGGCGATCGCGGCGCGCCGGGTCGAGGCCGTCGGCGTTGGAGAATTCGTCGAGCAGCGCTTCAAGGCGGCCGAGGCCAGCGCCGGTACGGCTGCGTTCGAGCGGTGGCGGGACGTGACCGAGCGTGACCGCGCCGATCCGGCGCTTGGCTTGGGCGGCTTCGCCGGGGTCGTTGACGATGAACGGGTAGATGACGGGAATCGCCGCCGTGAGCGCTTCGGGCCAGCAGGCGTCGGACAGCGCGACCGACTTGCCGGGCAACCATTCGAGCGTGCCGTGCGCACCGACATGGACGAGCGCATCGGTGCCGCGCACGCGAAGCCAGAGATAGAAAGCGACATAGGCGTGGCACGGGCATCGCGACAGATCGTGATACTCGTCCGCGCGGTGCTCGCTACGGCCGCGTTCGGGTTGCAGCGCGATTAGTGCTCCGCCGCGATCGACCGCGGTGAAGGTGAAGTCTTCGGTGGGGACGCCCCAGCTTTGCCGGAGGTCGTTCCGCAGCGCTTCGGGGAGGTGCGCAAGCGCCGCCTGATACTCGGCGAGCGGCCAGTGGATGCGGGACGTAGCTAGGTCGCTGACTTCGGGAGTGATCGCGTAGCCGGCTTCGGCAAGGTCGGCGAGAATGGCGTGCGTCGAGGCGAGCGCGTCGAGGCCGACGGCGTGCGCCATCTGGTACGCCTTGCCGGGGTAGGTCGAGAGGACGAGCACGATCCGGTGGTCGGCGACGGGTTTGCTGGCGAGCTTGATCCAGGATTCGATGCGCGCGGCGATGGCGGTAACGCGTGCAGCGTCGGCGCGGTGTTCGCGGCGGGTGTATTCCAGGTCGCCGTCCCGCGTTGCGGCTTCCTTGAAGCTAGCGACGCCGGCGAACAGGCGGCCGTCCACCTCTGGCAGGACGACGTGCATGGCGAGATCAGCGGGCGACAAGCCGCGCGTCGCGCCCGCCCAGGCGGCGCGGTCGGAGGTGGCGAGCGCGATCTGGAACACGGGCACGTCGGCGCCGTCGAGGGGTGTGGTGTCGGTGGCGCCGCGTGCCGAAAAGGCGGTGGCATTGACGATCGCGGCGGGCTCCAGGGTTTCAACCCAGCGGGTCAGCCAGCCGGCTGCGTCGGGCGCTTTCAAAGACGGCGCGAACAGGCCGATGGCGTCGAAGCCCCGCGCGGTCAGTTCGGCGTGAAGAGCTTCGATCGGGTGCAGGTCGGCGGCGGTGAGGTAGGAGCGGTAGAAGACGATCAGGATGCGGGGGCGGTCCGCGTTGAGCGCGAACGCGGCGGGACAGGTCACGCCGTCATGCGGTTGCCAGCCGCCGACGTCGGCGATCGCGCGGACGCCGGTCACGGGGCCGGCATAGCAACCGGCAGCCAGCGCGAACTGCGCGAGGGCCGCTTGCGCCGCAACCGCGCCACCTGTGTCGCAGAGGTGCGCCAGCCGGCGGAGCGTCGAAAGCAAGATCGTCGAGGCGGCATCGAGGCGCGCGTCGATCCGACCATCGGCGGCAAGGACTGCAAGCGCAATGCCCTTCTCGCGCGCGAGAGTCTCGACCTGTTGCAGGCCGTAGCTCCAATAGGAGCGCCCGCCGATCAGTCGGATCAGGATGCCCTTCGCACCGGCCAGCGTCTGCTCGACATAGGTGTCGACCGAGAGCGGGTGCTGAAGCGCGGTCAGGTTTGCCAGGCGCAGCGAGGGCAACCGGCCTCCGGCCGCGGCCGCACGTCTCCAGCCTGCAGCGAATGCGCCGAGGTCGCCGTCGGAAAAGGATAGGACGACGAGGTCTGCGGCAGATTGGGCGAGGTCCTGTGGGACCGCGCTTTCCTCCAGCCCGTGGGTCTCGCGGAAGACGACGTGCATCGCGGGCCTCAGGCGTCCAGCGCGGCCTTAATTCGGGCCTCGTCGATGCGGTCATGCTCGGCGATGATCACCAGCTGCGTGCGGCGGGGTTCGTCGGCGCGCCACGGGCGGTCATACTGCGTCCGGACCCGCGCGCCGACCGCCTGGACGAGCAGGCGCATCGGCTTGCCGGCGACCGCGGCGTATCCCTTCACGCGCAGGATGTCGGCGCTGCGGGCGAGCGCTTCGATCCTGGCGGCAAGTTCGGCAGGATGGGCGATCTCGCCGAGCGCGACGACGACGCTGTCGAAATCGTCATGCTCGTGATCGTCTTCGCCGTCGTGATGTGATGGGCGACTGGCGATGTCGTCCTCGGCGGCGGCGTTCAGGCCCAGGATCACGCGCGGGTCGATGATGCCGTCGGTCAGGTCGATCACCGGGAGCGGGCGGGCGGACTCGGCGGCGATGACCGCGCGCGCCTTGGCGACGCCCTCGGGACCGGCGAGATCGACCTTAGTGAGCAGGACGAGATCGGCGCACGCGAGCTGGTCCTCGAACACTTCGGACAGAGGCGTCTCGTGATCGACGCTCGGATCGGCGGCGCGCTGCGCATCGAGCGCGGCGACGTCGGGCGCGAACCGTCCGGCGGCGACCGCCTCCGCATCGGCAAGCGCGATGACGCCGTCGACGGTGATGCGCGAGCGGATCGCCGGCCAATCGAACGCTTTCAGCAGCGGCTTGGGGAGCGCGAGGCCGGACGTTTCGATCAGGATGTGATCGGGGCGCGGGTCGAGCGCGAGCAGAGTCTCGACGGTCGGAATGAAGTCGTCAGCTACCGTGCAGCAGATACAGCCGTTCGCCAGCTCGACCACGTTCTCGGCCGGGCAATCGGGGATTGCGCAGCCCTTGAGAATGTCGCCGTCGATGCCGAGCGTTCCGAATTCGTTGACGACGACCGCGAGACGGCGACCGTTCGCGTTGCGGATCAGGTGGCTGATCAGCGTGGTCTTGCCGGCGCCCAGGAAGCCGGTAACGATGGTGACGGGGACTTTTGCCAGGGTTGGCGAACGGTCCGACATTGTTGTTCTCCTTCGAGCATACGCGGGCACGCACGACCTTTCGGCCGCACGCGTTCGTCGCTCAGACGGAGTACCGTGCCGCGACCATCCCCTGGATCAAGGCAAGAGCGACCGTTGCGCTGGCAGGTCTCCTGGCTCACGGGTCAAAGCTCGACATACGCCTTCCCAGGTTTGCACCCAGTGGCTGCCCCCTCGCGAAGGGCTTGTGCGTCTCGCTCACCGCTTACAGTTGCAGGGACAGCCGCGGCATTGGGAGGATACCTCCCGCACCGCATTCCCATTCAAGCCCCGAAGGGCACCGGCGCGATCTGTCGAGGTTCGGTGAAACCGAGCCTCGAGGGTGGGTTAGAGGAATATCTTTGGCGTGCCAACTCGCTCGGTCCCCTCATCCTGATGAAAGTCAGGATCCAGATTGACGGACGCTGTCGCCTGTGGCTCTGGATCCTGGGTCAAGCCCATGATGACGGGGTGCACTCGTCATCCGTGCACGACCTCGATCTCGTCGAAGCGTTTCCAGCGGTAGATCGCGAAGCTCAGCACCCAGCACAGCACGAACAGGCCGATGATCGCAAAGCCAAGGCCGTTGAAGTTCTCGCCGAGCGCGGTCGCCACGTCCCAGGTGCCGCCGGTCAAGCCAAGCTTCGCGCCCAGCAGTGCCAGCGTCTCGATCCCGCCGATCGCGATCGCGACGATCGCCGAGATCAGCGTGATCGTGATGTTGTAGTAGAGCTTGCGGATCGGCTTCACGAACGCCCATTCATACGCGCCGAGCATGACGACGCCGTCCGCCGTGTCGACCAGTGCCATGCCCGTCGCGAAGAGAATCGGGAGCACGAGGATGGTGCCGATCGACAGACCGTCCGCCGCCTGGCTCGCGGACAGGCCGAGGATCGCGACCTCGGTTGCGGTGTCGAAGCCTAGCCCGAACAGGAACCCGAGCGGGGCCATATGCCAGCTGCGCGTGACGAGCCGGAACATCGGCCGGAACAGGCGCGCGAGCAGCCCGCGGTTGCCGAGCAGCAGATCGAGGTCTTCCTCGACATAGACGCCGCCGCCGCGGACATGGCCGAACGTCCGCCACACGGAGCGCAGGATGACGAGGTTCATCGCCGCGATCGTGAACAGGAACACCGCCGAAATGACGGTGGCGACCACGCCGCCGACTTGCTTGAACGCCTCGAACTGCGCCAGCGCGCTGGCGGTGAGCGCGATCGCGACCGCGGCGATCAGCACGATCCCCGAATGGCCGATCGCGAACCAGAAGCCGACCGCGATCGGGCGCTGGCCGTCCTGCATCAGCTTGCGCGTCACGTTGTCGATCGCGGCGATGTGATCCGCATCGACTGCGTGGCGCAAACCCAGCCCCCAAGCGAGCAACGCGGTGCCGAGCATCAGCGGCTGCGCATTAAAAAGTGAGAACGCCCAGCCCCAGGCGGCGATGTTGGCCACGACAAGGGCTGCGAACATCCAGCCGATGCGTTTGCGCGTCGACAGTCGCCTGGGTTTATCGAGCGTCGCCGGTTTCTCGATCGTGACAGTCGTCATGCAGAACTCCCCGGCGTCCGACGAGGACCGGGGCCTGCCGCGAACGGCCGGGCCGTGCGACGACCGGACGCCATGAGCGACCGACGCACGACGCCGATGCGGCCCCCGCCACAAGGTCGTCGCTCAGACGGCGTTCACCGTGCCTCGGCCACCCCCTGGACCGGGACAAGAGCGACCAGACGCCGGCAGGTCTCCTGGCTCGCGGGTCAACGCTCGGCACCCACGCCTTCCCAGGCTCTTCGGCCCAGTGGCTGCCCTCGCGAAAAGGGCTCGTGCGCTTCGCTCGCCGCTTACAGTTGCAGGGACAGCCGCGGCATAGGACGGCGAACCGTCCGCACCGCATTCCCAATCAAGCCCTTCCGGGCACCGACGCGATCACGGGAAACGGCTCGAAGCCGCGTCCCGCGCGATCGGTACCCTGCTTTCGATCGCGTGCCAACGGGCGTGCTATTTCGTCAGGCCAAGTTGTTGCAGCATGAACGCCTGCCATTCGGCATTCTGGCGATAGCGTTCGAAGCGGCCCGACTTTCCGCCATGCCCAGCCTCCATGTTGACCCGGAACAGCAGCGGGTTCGTGTCGGTCTTCAGTTCGCGCAGCTTCGCCACCCATTTGGTCGGCTCGTAATATTGCACCTGGCTGTCCCACAGCCCGGTGCCGACATAGAGCGCCGGATACGCCTTCGCAGCGACGTTGTCGTAGGGCGAATAGCTCAGTATGTAATCGTACGACGCCTTCTGCGCGGGGTTGCCCCATTCGTCGTACTCGAACGTCGTCAGCGGGATCGACGCGTCGAGCATCGTCGTAACGACATCGACGAACGGCACCTGTGCGATGATCAGCTTGTAGTCCGCCGGCGCCATGTTCGCGACGCCGCCCATCAGCAGTCCGCCCGCGCTGCCGCCCATCGCGGCCACACGGTTCTTGGCGGCATATTTCTGCGCGACGAGATAGCGGGTGACATCGATGAAGTCGGTGAAGCTGTTCTTCTTGTTGAGCAGATGCCCGTCGTCATACCAGCCGCGCCCCATCTCCTGCCCGCCGCGGATGTGCGCGATCGCGTAGACGACGCTGCGATCGAGCAGGCCGATCCGGCCCGGATCGACCGCCGGATCGCTCGAAATGCCGTAGCTGCCATAGGCGTATTGGAAGAGCGGCGCGGTGCCGTCGCGCTTCACACCCTTGGCATAGACCAGCGAGACCGGGATCCGCGTACCGTCGCGAGCGGGTGCCCAGACGCGTTCGGTTACGTACTTCGCGGGATCATAGCCCGGCACCGGTGCGACCTTCAGCACGCGCCGCTCGCCGGTCTGCGCGTTGACCTCGTAGGTCGTCGTCGGGGTCACGAGCGAGCCATAGGTGTACCGAACCCACGGCGTCGCGGTTTCCTCGTTGACGTCGAGCGACATGCGATAGGCGGGTTCGTCGGCGGTGACGGGGGTCGACTTGCCCGCGTCGCTCAGCACGCGGATCATGCGATTGCCACCCTCGCGCTGGTCGATTGCGACGAACCCATCGAACGGCTTGAAGCTCTCGATGAAGACCCTGTCGCTGGCAACGGTCAGGTCATGCCAAGCAGGCCTTCCTTTGCCAAGATCGGCGTCGGCGACGGTGACGAGCTTGTAGTTCTCGGCATCCTTGTTGGTGCGGATAATCCAGCGTTTGCCGAGATGATCCGACCTGTAGCGGAACTCTCGCGCCCGCGGCGCGACGATCGTGAAATTCGTTGGCGTAGCGGCGGGAGCGCAACGCTGCTCGTCGCTGACCGTGCTGCTCACGCCGATGCACACGAACCTGTCGTCCGACGTACGCGAGACGTCGATCGAGAAGCTGTCGTCTTTCTCCTCATATAGCAGCCGGTCGCTCGCGACCGGGGTGCCGAGGACATGCGCCTTCACGCGGTAGCCGCGCAGCGTCACCGGGTCCTTCTCGACGTACAGGATCGTCTTGTTGTCGTCCGCCCAGACGACGTTGGGCTCGATGTTCGAGAGGGTGTCGGCGAGGAGCGCGCCGGTCGCGAGATCCTTCACCTTCAGCACATATTGGCGGCGCCCCACCGTATCCTCGGCCCAGGCGACGCGGCGGTTGTCGGGGCTCACCGCCCAATCGCTCAGCGCGAAGAAGCTGTGGCCCTTGGCCATTGCCGGCTGGTCGAACAGCATTTCGGGCGGCGCGGTGCGGCTGCCCTTGCGGCGCTCTAGGATCGGATAATCCGCGCCCGTCTGGAACCGGGAGCCGTAATAATAGCCGTTCTTGGCATAGGGGACCGAGCTGTCGTCCTGCTTGATATGCGCGACGGTGTCTTCGTAGAGCTTGGCCTCGAGCGGTTTCAGCGACGCGAGCTGCGCATCGGCATAGGCGTTCTCCGCGGCGAGATAGGCGAGCATCTGCGGGTTCTTGCGCGTGTCGTCGCGCAGCCAGTAATAATCGTCCTCGCGCGCGCCGTTGGGCGACGTCACCTGGAACGGCTTCTTCGCAACGCGCGGTGGCTGGACCTGCGCCACCGCGGCCGTCGCGAGCAGCGCCACACCGGCCAGCATCATGTAGCGCATCGTCATATCTTGCCCCGCCCAGTTGGTCGGCTGCGAAGATGACGAATTGTTACGGCGAAGCAAGCGGAACGAACGTCACCGGCAGACCGTCCTTCGGGCGTGGGATCGGGAACACCTGCCACGCATCACCGCTGCCCGGCGCCGCCTCGATCCGGTAGCGCGTCAGCAGATGCGCGATGAGCAGTCGCATCTGCATCGTCGCGAAGTGCAGCCCGATGCACATATGCGCGCCGCCGCCGAACGGCACCCACGCGAACCGGTGGCGGCCCTTCGACGCCTCGGGTGTGAAGCGCAGCGGATCGAACCGCTCGGGATCAGGCCAATATTCCGCCATGTGATGCGTATAGGTGATGCCGACGCCGACGCTGGTCCCCGCCGGAATGTCGAACCCGCCGAAGCGGAACGGCTTCAGCGCCCGCCGCGGGATCGACGGGACCGGCGGCATCATCCGCAGCGATTCCTTGAACGCATATTCGGTGAGGACGAGGCGATCGAGCTGCTCGGTCAGCGGCAGCGCCGTATCCAGCGCCGCGACCTCGCCACGCAACCGCTCCTGCCAGTCCGGGTTGCGCGCGAGCAGCATGACGAGGCTGGTCGCGGACGAGGTGATCGTGTCGTGCGCGGCCATCATCAGGAAGTTCATGTGGTCGGCGATCGCCAGCGCGGTCAGCGGTGCGCCGTCGTCATCGGTCGCACGGCAGAATTGCGAGAAGAAATCCTGTCCATCGCCGCTACGTCGCGCGGGGATCTCGCGCTCGAAAAAGTCGACGAGGTAGGCGCGCGAGCTATGTTGGAAAATGGGTGACGGTGGAGGATTGAAGGCGGCGTATCGAGGCGGGTGATGAGCCTGCCGGAACCTCTCAAGGAGAGCGATACGCCATGACCGATACTACCAACGTCGTTCAATTTCGCCAGCCCGATGATGTCGACGATCCGTTGACCGAGGTGCTGCGTGCCGGAGCTCGCCGGCTGCTTGCGCAGGCGGTGGAACTGGAGGCCGAGGCGTTCCTGGCGGCGCGAGACGACCTGCGACTACCCGATGGACGGTCGCGCCTGGTGCGCCACGGGCACGGGCCAGAGCGTCAGGTCCAGACCGGGATTGGCCCGGTGCCGGTGTCGCGCGTGAAGATCCGTGATCGCGGGGGGGCCGAGGAAGGGGAGCGTGTGCGCTTCTCGTCGGCAATCCTGCCGCGCTGGGCACGGCGGACCAAGAGCCTGGATGCGCTGCTGCCGGTGCTGTATCTGCGCGGGGTTTCGACCGGCGATTTTCAGGAGGCGCTCACGGCGCTCCTTGGCAAGGACGCGCCCAACCTTTCGCCGGCGGTGGTCGGTCGGCTCACCGCTGAATGGCAGGTCGAATACGAGCACTGGCAGGCGCGCGACCTATCGGCCCGCCGCTACGTGTATGTGTGGGCGGACGGCGTCTACCTGCAGGCGCGGATGGAGGATCATTCCGAGTGCATGCTGGTGCTGATCGGCGCCACGCCTGAGGGCAGGAAGGAACTGGTCGGCTTCCAGGTGGGCGTCCGTGAAAGCGCTCAGAGCTGGCGCGAGCTGCTCGTCGAGGTGAAACGGCGCGGCCTCGCAATCGCACCCGAGATCGCGGTGGGCGATGGCGCACTCGGCTTCTGGAAAGCGCTCGACGAAGTCTGGCCCAGCACGCGCCACCAGCGCTGCTGGGTGCACAAGATCGCCAACGTACTGAACAAGGTGCCCAAGTCGGTGCAGCCTGCAATAAAAGCTGACCTGCGCGAGATATATAGCGCGCCTGAGCGCGCAGCGGCGGAGAAGGCGATCGCCGTCTTTGTCGAGAAATATAGCGCGAAATACACCAAGGCCGTCGAATGCCTGACCAAGGATCGCGAGAGGCTGCTCACCTTCTTCGACTTCCCCGCCGAGCACTGGGACCATCTGCGGACGTCGAACCCGATCGAGAGCGTGTTCGCGACCGTGCGCCACAGGACGGTGCGTACCAAGGGCGCGCTGTCACCAAAGACGGCACGCCTCATGGTCTTCAAACTCGTCATCGCCGCGTCCAGGAAATGGCGCCGGCTGAAGGGCGAGAACCAGTTGCCCAAAGTCGTCGCTGGTGTCACATTCCGTGACGGCACCGAAGTCGTCGACGGCCAATCAACCCGCGCCGCCTGATCGCCTCGTCACCCAAATTCCGGCATAGCTCTAGGCGCGCGCCTTCACGCCCTTGCGCATCTGCGTGCCGGGCCAGGGTTTGCGGATCGGCGAGACGCTCGCCTGCACCTCGTCGACGAATGCCTGGTTGATCCGGTCCGCCTCCGCACCGAGCGGCACGCCGAGGAAGCTGGTCGCGGCGAGATCGAGCGTGAGTTTCTTCACGACGTCGTAGAAGCGCACCGTCTGGCCAGCCCAGCCGCCGATCGCGGCCGCGATTCCCGTGTCGAGTTCGGTCGTGTAGTGCCGCATCGGCTCGGGCTTGAACGCCACCGACAGCGTTTTCCGGTCGGCGCGGTGCTGTTCGAAATCCATCAGCATCAGGCCGCGCGGGAACAGCAGGTTGAGGAGCGGGCCCCATCCCTGCTCGGACGAGAAAGTCTTGTCGCGATCGAACAGGATCAGCTCGTTCGCGTCGGGCCCGAGCAGCATGATGCTGGTCCCGCCAAGCGCTGTATTGCGATAGACCGGCCCGTACCGCGCGACCATGCGCTGCGCAAAGCCGGTGGGGTCGGCGAGCAGGCGGAACGTGTTGCCGACGATCGGCCAGCCGTCGTTGCCGGGAATGTGATCGAGCGCGCGCTTGGGCTGGCGGGGCAGCCAATGCGGGCTGGCATTGTCCAGGACGGCTTCAGTCATCGTCGGATTCCTGTTCGACATGGCGGCTTGGCAAGCCTCGAATACGGGCATAACTAATGTTCTGCAACCGGGACGCGGATCTCGGGGCTTTGACAGGAGAGATGCATGGACCTCGAACACAGCGCTGCCGTCGTGACGGGCGGCGCATCGGGCCTCGGCGCGGCGACCGCGCGCGCGTTGGCGGCAAAGGGGGTAAAGGTAGCGATCTTCGATCTCCAAGCGGACAAGGGCGAGGCGCTGGCCGAAGAGATTGGCGGTGTGTTCTGCAAGGTCGATGTGACGTCGGACGACAGTGTCGATGCGGGGTTTGCGGCGGCGCGCGCGGCGCATGGGCAGGAGCGGATCCTCGTCAATTGCGCGGGCACCGGCAATGCGGCGAAGACCGCGGGGCGATCGAAGCAGGACGGCTCGATCAAGCATTTCCCGCTCGATGCGTTCGACCGGATCATCCAGATCAACCTGGTGGGGACGTTCCGCTGCATCGCCAAGTCGGCGGCGGGGATGCTGACGCTGGAGCCCGGCGCGGACGGCGAGCGCGGCGCGATCGTCAATACCGCGAGCGCGGCGGCAGAGGACGGCCAGATGGGCCAGGCCGCCTATTCCGCGTCAAAGGCCGGCGTGGTCGGCATGACCCTGCCGATCGCGCGCGACCTGATGAGCGAGGGGATTCGCGTGAACACGATCCTGCCGGGGATCTTCGACACGCCACTGCTGGCCGCCGCGCCGCAACCGGTGCGCGATGCGCTGGCGGCGTCGGTGCCGTTTCCCAAGCGGCTAGGGCGGCCGGAGGAGTTCGCGGCGCTCGCGCTGACGATGATCGAATGCGGGTATTTCAATGGCGAGGACGTGCGGCTTGATGGCGCGATCCGGATGGCGCCGCGGTAACGGCGGGCCGAGCCGCCCATTCCGCCCCACCGCCATCCTGACGAAAGTCAGGAACCAGGATCACAAGCGATATCGTTCGTGGCTCTGGGTCCTGACTTTCGTCAGAATGACGGGACGGTATGGGGGATGGCGGAGGCCCCCATCGTGCGTCCAACAATCCCACCACCCCGGCGGAGGCCGGGGCCCAAGTGGGGGACGGTACTGACTGAGGATCGCGCGCCGTTACCGTGACCTTCCCAATTGGGCCCCGGCCTCCGCCGGGGTGGTGTTGGGGGGAAGCGGTTCCTAAGCCGCCCGCGCCAACTGCCGTCCCCGGATCATGTCCGCCGCCTTCTCCGCGATCATGATCGTCGGTGCGTTGGTGTTCGAGCCGATCAGCGTCGGCATCACCGACGCATCGATCACGCGCAGTCCGTCGAGCCCACGCACCGCGAGCGTCGCGTCGACCACCGCCATCGTGTCGTCCGCGGTGCCCATCTTGCACGTCCCCACCGGGTGATAGATCGTCTCCGCGGTCCGCCGCACCCACGCGTCGATCTCGTCGTCGCTCCGAACGTCCCCGCCCGGCGACAACTCCCCCGCCCGATACGGATCGAGCGCCGCCTGCCGCGCGACATCGCGGCCGATGCCGACGCATGCGCGCATCACCCGGCGGTCCTCCGCGGTCGCCAGATAGTTCGCGGTGATCACCGGATCCGCGAACGGGTCCGCCGAAGCGACCCCGATCCGCCCCCGGCTTTCCGGGCGCAACTGGCAGAGATGCAGCGTGAAGCCGTCCGCGGTCGCCTTGACCTTGCCGTGATCCTGCATGATCGCGAGCACCGCGTGGATCTGCACGTCGGGGCGCGACAGCCCCTCGCGCGACGACACGAACGCGCCCGCCTCGAGGAATTGCTGCCGCCCCGCGCCCTTGCCGCGGAGCAGGTAATTGAGCCCCACGCCGAGCATCCCGACACCCTTGGTCATCGCATAGCCGGTGCGCAGCCCGCGCGACGTCCAGTTCATCACGACGTCGAGATGATCCTGCAGATTCTCGCCCACGCCGGGCAGTGCGTGGAGCACGCCGATCCCCGCCGCGGTCAGCCGGTCGGGATCACCGATCCCCGACCGCTGGAGGATGTGCGGCGACTGCACCGCGCCCGCGCACAGTAGCACTTCGCGGGTAGCCGTCACCGACTGCGGCTTCGCACCCTTGTCGAGCACATAGTCGACGCCAGTCGCACGCCCCTGGTCGATCCGGATCCGAGTCGTCCGCGCGCCGGTGACGCAGGTGAGGTTGCGCCGCGCCAGCACCGGCCGTAGATACGCCGCCGCCGTGCTCCATCGCCTGCCGTCCGCAACGGTCAGGTCGTAGCGCCCGAACCCCTCCTGGCTCGCGCCGTTGAAGTCCTCGGTGACGGGATAGCCCGCCTGCCGCCCCGCCTCGACCAGCGCGTCGTAGAACGGGCTGTCGGATTCGCCGCCGGAGATCGTCAACGGGCCGCCGCCGCCGTGCAGGTCACAGTCCCCGCGATGATGCCCTTCGAGCCGCTTGAAATAGGGCAGCACGTCGTCGAACGACCATCCCGGCAGCCCCATCTGGCGCCACTCGTCATAATCCTGCGGATGCCCCCGCGTGTAGATCATGCCGTTGATCGACGAGCTGCCCCCCAGCCCCTTGCCGCGCGGCCACCACAGGCGGCGGTTGTCGAGATGCGGCTCGGGCTCGGTCGAAAAGCCCCAGTTGCTCGCATTCTTGCTCTTGATCAGCTCGCCGACCCCCGCCGGCATCCGCACAAGCACGCCGTCGTTGCGCCCGCCCGCCTCGAGCAGGAGCACGGTTACAGCGGGGTCCTCGGTCAGCCGCGCGGCGAGCACGCAGCCGGCCGAACCCGCGCCGATGATCACATAGTCATACGTCTGCATGCCCGCATCCTCCTGTTCGCGCTCCACTTTTTTACGGAGTCGCGGTCTGGTGTCAGGCTAGCGCTCGCATAGTAGCGTTAGCAACCCGCGGCGCAGCACGTCGCGGTCGATCGCCTCGTCCGGGTGCAGTTCGCTGAGACCGATCGCGAGCAGCGCATAGGCACGGATTCCGGCTTCGACCGAGTCGAACCCATGCGCCGTCAACTGCTCCACGAGAAATGCCATCACCTTGTCGTCATGTTCGCGGATCGCTGCCGCCGCGCGCGCGTCGCTTCTCGCCCAGGCGCGCATTGCCAGCGCCAGATGCGCCATGTCGTGATCGCGGACATGATCGGCGAAAGCGCGGATCCGTTCGACCGGCGGCAAATCCGACGCGGTAAGCTTGGCTACCAACGGATCGATATGCGCCTCGACGAAATACCCCGCGAGCGCCGCGTGATAGCCGTCGAAATCCTTGAAGTGATGGTAGAAGCTACCGGTCGATGCGCCCAGCGCCAGCGCCAGGCTGCGCAATTTCAGCGCGCGCAGCCCGCCGGTCTTGAGCGACGACAGCCCGATCTCGAGCCAGTCGCGCGGCGCCAGATCGCCCCGCGGCGCTGCCGTCTCTTCCACCAATACCGTGCTTGACAAGCCAATCCCCATAACGAATGTTACGTCGTAACGAAGCCGGACGCAATCCGGCAACAGGCACTACGATCGGAGCAGACCGGCGGGTGCAACAGGAGAGCGATGTGGCCGAGGCACTGATCATCGACGCCGTCCGTACCCCACGCGGGATCGGCAAGACGGGTAAGGGCGCGCTAGCCCATATGCACCCGCAGCATCTCGCGGCAACCGTCCTGAAGGCGATTGCCGAGCGAAACAAGCTGGATACCGCAGATATCGACGATATCATCTGGTCGACCTCGGCTCAGCGTGGCGAACAGAGCGGCGATCTCGGGCGGATGGCGGCGCTCGACGCGGGGTATGACGTCAAGGCGAGCGGGACGACGCTCGACCGGTTCTGCGGCGGCGGGATCACCGCGGTGAACTTCGCGGCGGCGCAGATCATGAGCGGGATGGAAAACCTCGTCATCGCCGGCGGTACCGAGATGATGTCGCTGGCGGCGACGATGATGCAGGACGACATGGCGGCGGGGAAGCGGCCGCTCGGGATCGGCTCGGGCAATGCCAGGCTCGACGCGGCGCACCCGCAATCCAACCAGGGCATCTGCGCCGACGCGATCGCCAGCATCGAGGGGATCGACCGCGCAACGCTTGAAGCACTGGGACTGGAAAGCCAGCGCCGGGCGGCGGTGGCGATCGCCGAAGGGCGGTTCGATCGCAGCCTCGTCCCCGTCACCGACGCGACCGGCGCGCTGGTCCTGGAAAAGGACGAATATCCGCGGCCGGACACGACCGCCGAGGGCCTCGCCGCGCTCCGCCCCTCGTTCGCCGGGATCGCCGACATCCCGCTTGACGACAAGGGCACGACGTTCCGCAAGCAGATCAATCGACGTTATCCCGACGTCGATATCAAGCACGTCCATCATGCCGGCAATTCCTCCGGTGTGGTGGATGGCGCGGCGGCCGTGCTGCTCGCCAGTGCCGACTATGCCGCCAAGCACGGGCTGAAGCCGCGCGCGCGAATCGTCGCGATGGCGAACATGGGCGACGACCCGACGTTGATGCTCAACGCCCCCGTTCCCGCGGCGCGGAAGGTGCTGGCGAAGGCCGGGCTGACGGTGGACGACATCGACCTGTGGGAGATCAACGAGGCGTTCGCGGTGGTCGCCGAGAAGTTCATCCGCGACCTGAAACTCGACCGCGACAAGGTGAACGTCAACGGCGGCTCGATCGCGCTGGGCCATCCGATCGGCGCGACCGGCGCGATCCTGATCGGCACGATATTGGACGAACTCGAACGCCGCGACCTGAAGCGCGGGCTCGTGACGATGTGCGCGGGCGGCGGGATGGCGCCGGCGATCATCATCGAGCGCGTCTGATGCACCCCGTCGCGCATGCGCAGACGACGCCCGACAAGCCCGCCTACATCATGGCGGCGACGGGCGAGACGGTGACGTATCGCGACCTTGACGCGCGGGCGAACCAGGGCGCGCATCTGCTCCGGTCGCTCGGGCTGAAACGCGGCGACGGCATCGCGGTGCTGATGGACAATTCGCCACGCTATCTCGAGGTGATGTGGGCGGCGGAGCGCACCGGCGTGTATTGCACGTGCCTGTCGTCGAAGCTCACCGCGGGCGAGGCCGCGTATATCGTCGACGACGGCGATTGCCGCGTGCTGATCGCGAGCCAGGGATGCGCCGGGGTCGCCGCGGGTCTCGTATCCCTGCTGCCCGACGTCCAACGCTACATGGTCGACGGCGCGATCGAGGGCTATGACGCGTACGAGGTCGCGCGAGACGCGATGCCGGTCACACCGATCGCCGACCCCTCGCCCGGCGGCATCCTGCTCTATTCGTCGGGCACCACCGGCAAGCCCAAAGGCGTCAAGCACGCGCTGTCGGACGAGCCGTTCGGGACCAACGTCTCGCCGCTCGTGATGCTCGGCAAGGGGCTGTACGGGTTCACGCCCGACATGGTCTATCTGTCGCCCGCGCCGCTCTATCACGCGGCGCCGTTGCGCTGGTCGATGGCGGTGCAGCAGGTCGGCGGCACCGTCGTCGTGATGGAGCATTTCGACCCCGAAACCGCGCTCGCCGCGATCGAGCGGTTCCACGTCACGCACGCGCAATGGGTGCCGACTCACTTCATCCGGTTGCTCAAACTCCCGCCCGAGGTCCGCGCGCGCTACGACATGTCGTCGCTGAAGGCGGTCTGGCATGCCGCGGCCCCCTGCCCGATCTCGGTCAAGCAGGCGATGATCGAGTGGTGGGGGCCGATCATCGGCGAATATTATGCCGGCACCGAAGGCAACGGGTTCTGCGCGATCTCCAGCGCGGAATGGCTGGCGCATCCGGGCTCGGTCGGCCGCAACCTGACCGCGCAGACGATGATCTGCGACGATGAGGGCAATGTCCTCCCGCCGCGCGCGGAGGGTGACGTGTATTTCGCGGGCGGCGGCGCGTTCGAATATCACAATGATCCCGCCAAGACCGCGGAGGCCGCCAACGCGCACGGCTGGACCACGCTCGGCGACGTCGGCTGGCTCGACGAGGATGGCTATCTCTACCTCACCGACCGCAAGAGCTTCATGATCATCTCGGGCGGGGTGAACATCTACCCCGCCGAGATAGAGAATTTGCTCGTCACCCACCCGAAGGTCGCCGACGTCGCGGTGATCGGCGCGCCGGACGACGAGATGGGCGAACAGGTCGTCGCGATCGTCTGCCCCGCCGATCCGTCCGAGGATCGCGCGCACCTCGCCGCCGAACTCAGCGCGTTCGCCCGCGCGAACCTCAGCCACGTCAAGGCGCCGCGCCGGATCGACTTCCGCGAGACGCTGCCCCGGCACGAGACGGGGAAACTCTACAAGCGCCTGCTCCGCGACGAATATTGGGCGCATTCGAAGGAGTCCGCATGAACTTCGATTATTCCGACGACCAGAAATTCCTGAAGGACGAGGCGCGCAAGTTTCTCGCGGCGCAGTGTGGCAGCGATCGGGTCCGCGCCGTGCTCGACGACGCCGCCACCGCCTATGACGCCGGCTTGTGGAAAGCGGTGGCCGCGCAGGGCTGGCTCGGCGCGGCGATCCCCGAGGCGTTTGGCGGGCTCGGTCTGGGCCACATCGAACTCTGCGCGATCGCCGAGGAGCTGGGCCGCGCCTGCGCCCCGATCCCGTTCGCCTCGACCGTGTATTTCGTCGCCGAAGCCTTGATGCTCTACGGCAGCGAGACGCAGAAAATCCGGTGGCTACGCCGGATCGCGGCGGGCGACGTCATCGGTGCGTTTGCCACATCCGAAGGCGCCGGCCCCATTACGGCACGCTCGGTCCGCTCCACCGTTTCCGGCGGCACGCTGACCGGTGAGAAGATCCCGGTTACCGACGGCGACGTCGCCGACCTGATCGTCGTCCTCGCCCGCGACGGCCTCTACCTCGTCGAGAAGGGCGCAGGCGTCACCGCCGAAGTCCTCGAAACGCTCGACCCGACCCGCAGCGCCGCCCGCCTCACCTTCACCGACGCGCCGTGCGAGAAGCTCGGCACCGAAAACGGCATCGCCGCGATGCAGGCGGTGTTCGATCGGGCGGCGGTGCTGCTCGCGTTCGAACAGCTTGGCGGCGCGGATCGGTGCCTCGAGATGGCGAAGGGCTATGCGCTCGATCGCTACGCGTTCGGGCGGCAGATCGGCGGCTATCAGGCGATCAAGCACAAGCTCGCCGACATGTATGTGAAGAACGAACTCGCACGCTCGAACGCCTATTACGGCGCGTGGGCGCTGAACGTCGGCGCCGCAGAATTGCCGCTCGCCGCCGCCACCGCGCGCGTCGCCGCGTCCGACGCCTATTGGTTCGCGTCGAAGGAGAACATCCAGACGCATGGTGGGATGGGCTTCACGTGGGAGTCCGACTGCCATCTCTATTACCGCCGCTCGCGCCAGCTCGCGCTCGTCGCCGGCAGCCCCGCGGCGTGGCGCGAACGCCTCGTCGGCCAACTCGAAATGCGTAACGCCGCCTGAAAGGACGAATATGGACTTCAAGGACAGCGACGCCGAAGCTACGTATCGCGCCGCCGCGCGCGCGTGGCTCGACGCGACCATCGCCGAGCACGACGCCGGCCATTACCCCGACGACATGGCCAAGGCGAAGGCGTGGCAGGCGCGCAAGGCGGCGGGCGGCTATGCGTGCATCACCTGGCCGCAGGAATGGGGTGGCGGCGGCGGCACACCGATCGAGAGCGTGATCTTCGGCCAGGAAGAGGCGCGCCACGCGGTCGACGGCAGCTATTTCACGATCGGGCTCGGCATGTGCGTGCCGACCGTGATGGCCTATGCCGACGACGCGACCAAGCGGCGCTTCGTCGGCCCGGCCGTGCGCGGCGACGAGATCTGGTCGCAACTGTTCTCCGAACCCGCCGGCGGCTCGGACGTCGCCGCGATCCGCACGCGTGCTGTCCGGGACGGCGACGACTGGGTGATCAACGGCCAGAAGGTCTGGACCTCGGGCGCCCATTACAGCGACTATGGCATCGTCCTGGTCCGCACCAATCCGGACGTGCCGAAGCACCAGGGCCTGACCATGTTCTGGCTCGACCTGAAGGCGCCGGGGATCGAGATCCGGCCGATCCACCAGATGTCGGGCGGGTCGAGTTTCAACGAGGTCTGGTTCGAGGACGTCCGGATCTCCGACGCACAGCGGCTCGGGCCGGTCGACGGCGGCTGGAAGGTCGCGCTGTTCACGCTGATGAACGAGCGCCTCGCGATCGGCACGAGCGGCGGGGTCGGGCCGGAGGACATCCTCGCCTTTGCAGCCCAAGCCGATGGCGCCGACGGGCCGCTGCTGAAGGACGCGGCATTCCGCCAGCGGCTCGCCGACTGGTGGGTGCAGGCGGAGGGCCTCCGCAACACCCGGATGCGGACGATCACGGCGTTGTCGAAGGGACAGGTGCCCGGCCCAGAAAGCTCGATCGGCAAGATCGTCGCCGCCAACCAGTTGCAGGACATCGGCAACACCGCGGTCGAGGCGGGCGATCAATACGGCATCATCGCCGACCCCGCGCTGACCCCGCTGAAGGGCGCCTTCCACGCCGCTACGATGTGGGCGCCCGGCCTGCGCATCGCCGGCGGCACCGACGAGATCCTCAAGAACATCATCGCAGAACGTGTCCTCGATCTTCCTGGCGAAATCCGTGTCGACAAGGACCAGGCGTTCCGGGACTTGCCGGTGGGAGCATGATGAGGGGTATCGTGCAATGAGCGAAACCCGTGAAAACGTAATCCGCGCGACCCGATTGATTACAGGTATTCATTGAGCAATGCTGTCATCGATGGTCTGTAGCGCTTTCGATAGCGCACAGTGGTAAGCAAGGGGTGACGACGATGTTACAAGCGGTTTTGACATTCGCCCTGCTGGCCTCCGCTGGGAAAGCGACGTCGGCGCAGTTGATTTCCGTCCAGCTGGATTACCCGCCGACCGCGCTGCGCGCCCGTTCGGAAGGGGTAGTCGCTTTCGAGGTAAAACTGGCGAAGAATGGCAAGGTCATTGGATGCCGGGTCACTCAAACCAGCGACCATGCCGATCTCGACCAGCAAACCTGCAGCCAGTTACGAAAGACCGCGCAGTTCAAACCAGCTTTGGACCTGATGGGCAAGCCTGTCTCAACGACATATGCTGGCAGATTGCGCTGGCAACTGCCACGCTCGGCGCCGGAAACAGTACCGGTGACCGTTCCGCAATAAACTTCGATCATAGCATCAGAAAACCTCAATGGCCGCTGCATCACCAATCAAGGACAGCGTTCCGAATCTGGCGCGGCTAACTAAACATATCGCCTGCCGCAGACATTGCCGTTGAGTTGACTGACGTCTCGCATACGTATTCGTGTTTTTGTTTCCCGTTCGAGGATGCCCGATGACCGATATGAAGACCATTCTCGTCGCGCAGCGCAACGCGTTTATGGCGGAGTTGCCTGTTACTAAGGCCGTCCGCCTCGATCGGCTGAAGCGAGCGGCGGCGATGGTGAAGGACAACGCCGCGCGGTTCTGCGATGCGGTGTCGGAGGATTTCGGGCATCGCAGCCGTGAGCAGACGATGATGACCGATATTGGCGCATCGCTCGCGCCGATCGCGCATGCCGCCAAGCATCTCGAACGCTGGATGAAGCGCGACCGTCGTCCGGTCCAGTTCCCGCTCGGGCTGCTCGGCGCGAGGGCGTGGGTCGAATATCAGCCCAAGGGCGTGATCGGCATCATCGCGCCGTGGAATTTCCCCGTGAACCTGCTGATGGCGCCGCTCGCAGGCGTGCTCGCCGCGGGCAATCGCGCAATGGCGAAGACGAGCGAATACACGCCCGCCACCGCCGCGCTGTTCGAAGAGATCGTCGGCCGCTATTTCGCGCCGGAGGAAGTCGCGATCGTCTCAGGCGGGCCGGACGTCGGCAAGGCGTTCGCCGCGCTGCCGTTCGATCATCTCATCTTCACCGGCGCGACCGCGGTCGGCCGCCACATCCTTCACGCCGCGGCGGACAATCTGACGCCCGTCACCCTCGAACTTGGCGGCAAGTCGCCCGTCATCCTCGGCGCCTCGGCGGATATCGCGCGCGCGACCGAACGCGTGACGTTGGGCAAGATGATGAACGCGGGCCAGATCTGCCTCGCACCCGACTATATGCTCGTCTCCGCGGCGGACGAGGCCAAGGTCGTCGACAGCATCAAGGCGGCGGCCAGCGCGATGTATCCGACGTTGCTTGCGAACGCCGACTACACCTCGGTCGTGAACGATCGGCACCACCAGCGGCTCACCGACTGGATCGCCGACGCGCGGGCGAAGGGCGCGACGGTCGAGGTCGTGAACCCGGCGAACGAGGATTTCGGCAGCGCGAACTCGCGGAAAATGCCGCTGCACATCGTCCGCGACGCGACCGACGACATGATCGTGATGCAGGAGGAGATCTTCGGCCCCGTCCTGCCGATCCGTCGCTATGACGGGATCGACGACGCGATCGCGCAGGTAAACCGCCGCGACCGGCCGCTCGGCCTCTATTATTTCGGCAACGACGAGGCGGAGCGTCGTCGCGTCCTCGACCGGACGATCTCGGGCGGGGTGACGCTCGACGACGTGATCTTCCACATCTCGATGGAGGATCTCCCCTTCGGCGGCAGCGGCCCATCGGGCATGGGCGCGTATCACGGCATCGACGGCTTCCGCACGTTCAGCCACGGGCGTGCCGTCTTCAAGCAGTCGAAGCTCGACGTCGCCAAGCTCGCCGGGCTGAAGCCGCCTTATGGTGCGGCAGCAGGGAAAACGATTGCGCGAATGATGCGGGGGTAGCGACACGCGTTCCTCGCATCCTGCTCGCCCCCTTTCCCCGGTCGGAATCGCTGCCGGCTTCTTGCCTCTCTCGGCGAGAGAGCGGAGCCTGTCGTCACGGTAGGCGAGGCGTTCGGGCCACTACCGTAACAATATCGCCATCGTCTCGAAATCGTCTTCGATCTGTCGTCGGCGCGTCACGCCGATCGGCAATGGGCCGCTGAGCGCCGTCGCGCTTCAGGGGACATCATGCAGACCATATCGTCGCTTTTCGCCGGTGTCGCTCTCGCGGCGCTCGCTATGCCTTCCGCATTCGCCCAGGCCGGTCCGGAAACCCCGACCGCCATGCCGACGGACGCCCAAGTCGAGCCCGCACCCGAAACGTCGGCGGACATCGTCGTGCTCGGCTTCGGTCAGAGCCGCCAGGTGCAGAGCGTCAGCGCGGTCGATCTCGCGCGCCTCACCCCCGGGTCGAGCCCGCTCAAGGCGATCGAGAAGCTTCCCGGCGTCAATTTCCAGGCGTCCGATCCGTTCGGCGCGTATGAATGGGCCGTCCGCATCTCGTTGCGCGGGTTTAACCAGAACCAGCTCGGCTTCACGCTCGACGGCGTTCCGCTCGGCGACATGAGCTATGGCAACGTCAACGGCCTGCACATCAGCCGCGCGATCATCTCCGAGAACGTCGCCCGTACCGAAGTCGCGCAGGGCGCCGGCGCGCTCGGCACCGCGTCGACCAGCAACCTCGGCGGCACCATCCAGTTCTTCAGCGACATACCGCGCGATACGGCCAACGTCACCGGTGGCGGCACCTATGGCTCGGACAGCACGTATCGCGGCTATGCCCGGCTCGATACCGGCGATCTTGGCGGCGGCCTAAAGGGCTATCTCAGCTATGGCTACCTCACCACCGACAAGTGGAAGGGCGACGGCGTCCAGCGTCAGCACCAGGCGAACGGCAAGATCGTCAAGGATCTGGGCAGCCTCGGCAGCCTGTCCGCGTTCCTGAACTTCTCCGATCGCCGCGAGCAGGATTATCAGGACCTGAGCTACGACATCATCCGCCGTCGCGGCCTGCGCAACGACAACATCGCCGATAACTATCCACTCGCGCTGCAGATCGCGAAAACCTACCAGAACCAGGGTGCGCTGGCGACCTACACCAGGGCGAACAACGGCTCGTCGGTCGGCTTCGTCGCGCCATGGGCCGGCACCGGCACGACCTTCCCGACCGGGTTTGGCACCGTCGACGACGCCTATTTCGATGCCGGTGGCGTGCGCCGCGACTATCTTGGCGGCGTAACGCTGAATGCCAACCTGACACCCGAACTGACGATGACCACCACCGGCTATTACCACAATAACAAAGGGCAAGGATCGTGGATCACGCCCTATTCGCCGACCCCGGCAGGGGCACTGAACCAGGATGGCAGCGCGATCACTGCGGCGAGCCCACTCGGCTTCCGGACGACCGAATACAGCATCAAGCGCGGCGGTGCGCTCAGCAACATCGCCTATGAAACGGGTGCGAACACCTTCGAGATCGGCGGCTGGCTCGAGACCAACACCTTCACGCAGGCACGGCGTTTCTACGGAATGACCGACAGCGCAGAGCCCAACCGCGACGTGCTGAAGTTCCAGAAGAATGCGTATGCGACGCAGTGGGACGGTAAATACGGCACCGACACGATGCAGTATCATGTCGAGGATACGCTGAAGCTCGTCAACGACCGGCTGATCGTCAACGCCGGGTGGAAAGGCGCCTATGTCGTCAACAGCGCGACGATGCTGCCCGATACGACGTCGCCGCTGTCGGTCGGCCGCATCTCTGCCAAGGACTGGTTCCAGCCCCAGGCCGGTATCCTGTTCAAGCTGACCCCGGCGGCGGAAGTCTTCGCCGACTATACCGAGAACATGCGCGCGTTCGTATCCTCGGCGACGACCGGGCCGTTCGCGGCGACGCAGGCCGGGTTCAACGCGGTTCGCGGGCGCCTCAAGCCCGAGCGATCGAAGACGGCGGAAGGCGGCGTTCGCGTCCATAGCGGTCCGTTCCAGGCCTCGGCGGTCGGCTATTATGTCGACTTCTCGAACCGCCTGCTCGCGTTCGCCAATGGTGTCGGCATCCTCGGCAACGCACCGACGCTGAACAATGCCGGCAGCGTGCGCACGTACGGCGCCGAAGTCTCCGCCAACTACCGCGTGTTCCGCCCGCTCTCGCTGTTCGCGAGCTACTCTTACACCAACGCGGAATATCAGGACACGGTTACCGACGCGTCCGGATCGGTCCAGGTCCGCAAGGGTGACACCGTCGTCGATACGCCCAAGCACATGGTAAAGGGCGAGATCGTGCTCGAGCAGTCGGGTTTCACCGGCCGGGTCGGCGCGGACTATATGAGCAAGCGCTACTTCACCTATCTCAATGACCAGTCGGTGCCGAGCCGTGTGCTGGTCGATGCGAGCATCGGCTATCGGTTCGACGGCGAAGGCGCGCTGCACGGCGTCGCGATCGAAGGCAGCGTCACCAACCTGACCAACAAGACGTACATCGCGACGATCGGGTCGAACGGCTACACTGCTAGCGGCGACAACCAGACCTTGCTGGCCGGGGCACCGCGGCAGTTCCTCGTTTCGCTAAAGAAGGGCTTCTGACGTAGCAACGCTGCATCGGACCGGGCGAAGGTCGCCCGGTCCGATGTCATTCCACCGCGCGCAGCTTGGGCCGCCCCGGTGGTGACTGGCGCAGCAGTTCGTCGACCCGGGCAGCGATATCGGTCTGGCGGAACGGCTTCGACAGACGAATGACGCCGTCGGGGACATCCTCGCCCGCTGCTGCATAGCCCGTAACGAGCAAAGCCGGGATACGATTGCCTGACGACCATAATTCGCTGATGAGCTGCCCGCCGGTCATCCCCGGCATCAGATAATCGCTGACCAATATGTCCGCATCGACGCCCGATCGGATCGCCGACAGCGCCTGGCTTGCGGAGGACACCTCGACGACGACATAGCCGATGTCGCGCAGCATGTCCGCAGTCGCCGCGCGCACCAGATCCTCGTCGTCGACCAGCAGCACCTTGGCAGCGCGCCGTGCGATGACGGGCTCGGCGGTATTCTCGGCGGTATCGGCCGCCGCTTCCTCGGTCGCTGGAAGCCACAGTTCGACCGTGGTGCCCGATCCGGGTTCGCTGGTCAGGCGGAGCGTGCCGCCCGATTGCGCAGCTAGGCCGTGGACCATCGACAGCCCCAGCCCGGTGCCCTTGCCGACCCCCTTGGTGGAGAAGAACGGCTCGGTCGCGCGCGCGAGCGTCGCGCGGTCCATGCCGACGCCGGTGTCGATCGCAGCGATCCGGACGTAGCGGTCGGGTGCGAGCCCGACGGTGTTGCGATCATCGACGACGACCTCGCTGACGGTCAGGGTAAGCTTGCCGCCACCGGGCATGGCGTCACGCGCGTTGATGGCGAGATTGAGCAGCGCGAGTTCGAGCTGGTTGGGGTCCACTCGTGCCGACGACAAATGCCGCGGGATCTCTAGCGTCACGGCAATGGACGGCCCCAGCGACCGGCGCATCAGGTCGACAAGACCGTCAATCAACGCGCCGATATCGACCGCCCGTGGTTGCAACGCCTGCCGCCGAGCAAAGGCGAGCAGCCGTTGCGTCAACGTCGCCGCCCGCTCCGCCGCCTGCAACGCGCCGCCGATCATCCGCTGCGTGCGCTCGTCGTCCTTGTGGCGTCGTCGCAGGAGGTCGAGGCTGCCGACGATCGGAGTCAGCAAATTGTTGAAGTCATGCGCAACGCCGCCGGTCAGCTGGCCGATCGCATCCATCTTCTGTGCCTGCGCCAGTTGCGCGTCGGCTTCCTTGCGATCGGTGACGTCGGACACCACCCCGGTCATCCGCGCGGCCCTGCCAGAATCGTCATACTGGACCCGCCCCTTGGCGACGAGCCAGCGCGAGTGGCCGTCCGCCGCGTCGATGCGGTATTCGACGTCGATCACGCCCGTCCGCGAAGCCTCGGTCATCGCGCGCGTGACGGTGCCGCGCTGCTTGATGTCGACATGGTTCAGGAACGTCTCCAGGTTCCAGTCCGGGCGTCCCTCGGGATACCCGTAGATCGCATCATGGCGCAGCGTCCGACGCGACTCTCCCGTAGTCAGGTCGATGTCCCAGCTGCCCATGCCGGCGGCCTCGAGCGCAATCTCCAGGCTTTCACGCGCGGTCCGCAACTCGCTGGTCCGATCCAGCACGGCGCGTTCGAGCGTTACCGCGACGTCACGCAACTCATATTGCCGCCGCCGTGCGGTCAGTGCCGACCGGATCGCGCCCAGCATCGCCTCGGCATGCAGCGGCCGTTCGAGCAGCAGGACGTTGCCGAGATCGGCGAGCCGCTGGGTGGCGCGCGCGGTGCGGGGCGCCCGTGTCCCGTTCGCTAACACGACGAACTGGATATCGGCCCAATTGGGTTGCGCCGCCACCCATTCCGCCAGGAGCGCAACCTCCTCAGCGATCAGCGCTTCCTCGGTCAGCATCACTGCACCGGCACCCTTTGCCAGTTCGACAAGCAACTCCGACTGGTCGCGACACACGAACGCGATGATGTCGTTGCGGCCGAGCAGATCCGATGCGATCGCGGCATCGCGCCCGCGCGGCGCCAGGATCAGGACGCGATCGTCCATGTCAGCCGCGAACGTCCCGAAATCCCATCCGACTGGCCATCAACGTCTTTCCTTCGCCGGAGAATGTCGGGACACCGGTCAGCACCCCCTGGAATTCGCGAAGGGGCTCGCCGACCAGCAATCCGTTGCTACCGATCTGAAACTCCCGGATCGTCCGTTCGTGCCGTGCAGTCCGGGTCTTGATCACAGAAATCGCCTGTCGCACCTCGCCATGCGCCTCGAAATAACGGAGCTGGACGATCGTGTCGGACAGATAGCTCAGGTCGACGTCGGAACGGACGTCGCCGGTGATACCGTGCAGGCCGAGGATCAACAGGCTGACGATCCCCTTCTGGCCCAGATACGTCAGCATCTCGTGCATCTGCAGGATGAGGAACTGCTCGTTGGGCATCGCCTGGAGATAGGCATTCAGGCTGTCGATCACGACGATCTTCGCGCCGTGCTGTTCGACCGCGGCCCGCACCGCGCCGGAGAACTCGCCCGGCGACATCTCGGCCGGATCGATCGCGCGCAGTTCGAGCTGCCCGTTCTCGACGAACGGCAACAAGTCCATGCCGAGCGACGCGCTCCGCTTCAACAACGTCGGCAACCGCTCGTCGAACAGGAAGTACGCCGCCCGATCCCCCCGTTTGAGCGCGGCGATCATCGACTGGACCGATGCGGTGGTCTTGCCGACGCCCGCCGGCCCCGTCAGCAACGTCGCGGTGCCGGGAATCAGCCCGCCCCCGAGCAACGCGTCGAGCTCGACGGATCCGGTCGACACGGCGTCGTCCGAATATTTCATGACGTGCTCGGACGCGATTAGCCGCGGATACACGCACAACCCGCCACGTTCGATCTCAAAGTCGTGATAGCCGCCGCGATACCGCACGCCGCGCATCTTCACGACATGCATGCGACGACGCTGTGCACCGAACCCGGACAAGGTCTGCTCCAGCGAGATGACGCCGTGTGCGATGCTGTGCAGCTGGAGATCGCTGCCCGATCCGCTCTTGTCGTCGAGGAACAGCACGGTGCAGGCGCGCGTCGAGAAGAAGTGCTTGAGCGCAAGGATCTGGCGGCGATAGCGGATCGGGCTCTGTGCCAGCAGGCGAAGCTCGGACAGGCTGTCGATCACTACGCGCTTCGGGCGAAGTTCGTCGACCTTTGCCATCACGTCGCGGATGGTTTCGCCAAGCTCGACCTCGCTCGGGTGCAGCAACGTCTGCTCGTGATCCTCGCCGAGACCGTCGGCGGGCACCATCTCGAACAGCGACAGCGAGTCCAGCGACCAGCCGTGAGTCTGCGCCACCGCGCGAAGCTCGACCTCGGTCTCGGCAAGCGTGATGTACAGCCCCGCCTCGCCAACGGCAGCGCCGGTCAGCAGGAAGCCGAGACCCAGCGTGGTCTTGCCCGTACCCGGCGTTCCTTCCACCAGATACATCCGGTCCGGCGTCAGTCCGCCGTTCAGAATATCGTCAAGTCCGTCGATACCGGTCTGCGCGAGTGCCGGTAGATGTCCGTTCAGTGCCAAGTCGGCAGTCCTTCCCCTGATCGCACCGCGCGTGGCGCCACCATTTTGCCGGTGGTAGGTTATAATCGTCCTATCGCATACCCTTGCGCTCCTTCGCCCCTGAGGAACTTGATGTCGCTCAAGCATTCGTTTCCGCCAATCGTCGCGCCCGATGCGCGCATTTTGGTGCTGGGCAGCTTGCCGGGCGATCGCTCGCTCGCGGCACAGCGTTACTATGCGCATCCGCAGAACCAGTTCTGGCGGCTGATGTCGCCGGTCGTCGGACTCAATCTAGCCGCACTCGATTATGACGACCGGTTGGCCGCATTGGGGGCAAGCGGCGTGGCGTTGTGGGACGTTATAGGGTCGGCGCGGCGGGCGGGGAGCAGCGATGCTGCGATCCTCGACGTCGAAGGCAACAACATAGCCGCACTCGTCGCGCGATTGCCGAATCTTCGCGCGGTCGCCTTCAACGGCGGCACTGCACTCAAGCAGGGGGTGAAGCTACTCGGACCGAATTTTGCGGGGCCGACCATCGTCGCGCTTCCGTCCAGCAGCCCTCTGCACACCGTCGGTATCGCGGCAAAGCAGCCCGCCTGGAACCAGCTCGCCGCGTTCCTCGTCGAACAGGCCTGATTGCGCGCCTCCGCTTGCGCACATGACCGGTCTCTACGATCTCACCGTCCCCGCGTTCCGCCGCCGTTTCGCGAGACTTTTAACTTCCGACGGCATGTCGCGCGGTGTCACCGTTGGATCATCCAGGTCGCTAGAACGCCGAAATTTGGTCGTAAGCGCCTGTAGCCAAGGGGATAATGCTACTGGCGGAGAACTCCGCGCCGCGGCAAGGGCGGGCGATGTCGATCGAAACGCTTATCGCCCAATATGGACTCGCTGCGATATTCCTGGGTGCGGGGATCGAGGGCGAGACCGCGGTCGTGACCGGCGGCGTGTTGGCGCATCAGCAACTGCTGCCGCTGTGGGGCAGTGCCGCGGCGGCGGTCGCCGGGTCGTTCGTTGCGGACCAGCTCTTCTTCCTCGCCGGCCGCCGCTACCGCGATACCGCGCGAGTCCGCAGGATCGCCGCCAAGCCGGCCTTCGCCAAGGCGCTCGACGCGCTGGAACGGCATCCGACGGTCTTCATCCTCGGCTTCCGCTTTCTCTATGGCCTGCGCACGATCAGCCCGATCGCGATCGGCACGTCGCACGTCCCGGCCCGCACGTTCATGATCCTCAACGCAGTCTCGGCGGCAGCCTGGGGCGTGATATTTACCGGCATCGGCTATCTGTTCGGCGACACGCTGCTCGACGCAGTCCACAGCATTATGCCGAAGCACAAGCTGGCCGGCGTCGCGATCCTCGCTATCGTCGTTGCCGTGGTCATGGCCGCGATCCGCTACTGGCGCGGACGAAGCGGGCATGCCAACCCCAAACCGCTGTCCTCGCCGCAAAAGCCGTCGTCTTCCTGACGAAGGAGAGCAGTGGCGGATCGGGTGACGAACCCCAACCTATCGAGGGCCCAATGCCGTACGAATACGCGCTGACGGCCAATAGATATTCGGGACCGCGTGGCGCGCACAGTATCGAAGCGCGACTGACTCTTTCGGCCGTAACCATAAAATAGTGGCCCAGCAGAGAGGCTCCACTGGACCACGAGGTTCCGCCTAGGGAGCTTCACTTCGCCTCGACGTTGCCCCGTTGTAATGCCCACTCGAGAATGGGAATATAGATAGTCGCGTTGCTCGATGAATAGAGTGTAAATCACGCCAAAGTGCGTCAGCTCAGAAGCTTACTAAGATCGAACAGAATGCAAAAGGCAACGACTTCCATCAAATGGAAGTACGTTACCTTTCTAAGGTGCTGCCGAGGGTGCGCGATCTGATGGACCGCACCATCTATTGCAAATTTAAGTCGCCTATCAGAGCGCGTGCCGCTTGAATTCGCGCCAACCTCGTTTCGGAATCGGTCGAGTTACCTCTTTCGATATCATCGACAGCGGAGAGATTCACTTCGGTGCAACCACGATTTGATCACCAGCTCAGGCCGGCGCGTGCGTAGACGTACCGGCCGTTGAACCCGAACGGCGAGTAATAGGGATAGCCGATCACCCCGGTCGGGTTGTTCGCGATGCTCGTCGCGTCGGGATAGACGTCGAACAGGTTGCTGACGCCGAGCCCGATCTGCGCGCCCTTCTTCGCCTGGTAGCGGAGTTCGAGATCGGTGATCAGGTGCTTGCCGCTATGGACGTCGCCAGCCGCCGTCGTGCCGGGCTGAGTCACGTCGCCATAATAGGTGACGCGGGCCAGTGCACCGAGCTGCTCGAGCGACCAGTCTATGGAGCCGGTCACCTTCTCGCCCGGCGTACCATTCTCCAGCGACTCGACGCGGTTGCGGGCGAACAACGTCGGTGCCGGGCTGAGGGTCGAGGTCGAGGTCGGCACGCGCGTGACGTTCACGTCGTTGACGTTGCCGGCGATCGTGAGGTCGAACGTCCCGGCAGCATCGGTCGGGAGGCGGTAATGCGCGACCGCGTCGATGCCCTTGGTGGTCGACGCGATCCCGTTGATGAAGAAGCGTGCCGCACTGACGTTGAACGGCGTCAGCAGCGCCGCGACCTGCGGATTGCCCGCCGCGGCAAGATTCTCCGACAGGCCGATCTGGTTGCGGATGCGGATACGGTAGGCGTCGACGGTCAACTCGAACCCGCCGGCGCGGATCACGGTGCCCACCGAGAGGTTGGTCGACTTTTCAGGCTCGAGCGGCAGGCCACCGAGCGCGACAGCGACGCGGTTTACCGAGGGATACGTGCCCGTCAGGATCGGAATGCCATCCTGCACGACGCTGGCGACCGACGTGAAATACTGCTGTTGCAGCGCCGGCGCGCGGAAGCCGGTCGAAGCGGTGCCACGCAGCGCGAACCAGCGCGCGAAGTCGTAGCGTGCGGAGACCTTGCCCGTGCCGGTCGAGCCGAAATCGGAATAATCCTCCCCGCGCCCGGCAAGGCCGAGCAGCAACTTGTCCGTCACCTGCGCTTCGACATCGAGGTAGACGCTGCCGTTCCGGCGGCTCCGCTCGATCGCATTGTCCGGCGAGAACCCGCCAAAGCCCTGCGCCCCCGGCGGCGCGGTCAGCAGCGCGCCGCCGGTAACCGTGCCAGCGGTCGGATAGCCGTAGGAGGCCTGTTCACCCGGCTCGATCTTGAACCCTTCGCGGCGTCCTTCCAGTCCGAAGGCGACGTTCACGCCTTGCAGAAGGTCGAATTTGCGATCGATGTCGAGCCCGAGGATGTACTGGTCGTAGATGAGTGCACCGTCGGAAAAATCCCTCGGCGTCGCGCTGCCATAGGCGTAGTTGGCGGAGTCCAGCGTGCGGAAACCGATCTTGTTGCGACCATAGCTGGCGTTCAGATCGACGGTCCAGTCGGCGACCTCGCCCTTGATACCGACCGCCGAGTTGATGTCGCGCGACTTGGTGTTGATCAGCGGGAGGAACCCGTCCTTCGTGCCGGCGAGCGTCAACCGCGTCGCCGAGGTCGCATCCAGCGGCAGGCGCGGGAACGCGGCACTGCGCGTGTCGCGGTCCTGATACCCTAGCCAGCCGTACAGCTTCCACGTACCCGTCAACGTCGTACCGGCATTGGCGAAGATGCTGTACTGTTCGACCTTGGGATCGCCGAACTGGCCCGTCACGCGCTTCGGCGTCGCGGGCGCGTTGAGCAGCGGGCGCGTATCGAAGTCGGCGCGGTTGGTCGCCTGCCGATCCAGATACTCACCCGAAACGGTCAGGAAGCCGTCCTCGCCAAAGCCGATGCCCTGCCAGCCGGATACGGTCAGCGCATGCTCGCCATTCGTGCTGCGGCTGCCGCGGGCAGTGTCTATATCGGTATTGTAGAAGCCGTAATTGACCGTCATGCCGCCGCCCGAGCGTGCCTCGCGCAGCCGCAGGTTGACCACGCCGGCGATCGCATCCGAGCCATATTGTGCGGACGCGCCGTCTCGCAGCACTTCGATGCGGTCGAGCGCAACCGTCGGGATCGTGTTCAGATCGACCGCAGCCGAGCCACGCCCGACCGACCCGCCGACGTTGAGCAGCGCCGCGGTATGGCCGCGTACGCCGTTGACCAGCACGAGCGTCTGGTCGGGCGAAAGGCCGCGCAACGTCGCCGGGCGGATCGCGTCGGTGCCGTCGACCGCGGATGGCCGCGGGAAGTCGATCGACGGCGCGATCGCCGACAGCGCCGCACCCAGTTCGGTCGTCCCCTGACGCTGGATCGCAGCCGAGCTCAGCACGTCGACCGGCGACGCGCTGTCGAGCCGCGACCGACCAACGGCGCGCGTACCCGTGACAATGATGTCGTCCTGCGTATCGGGTGCCGCAGCGGGGTCTGCGGCAGGCTCGGCAGCGGCTGGGGTCGCCGATTGAGCGGGCGCGCCCTGCGCATGGACGGCCTGCACGCTGGCGAAGGCGAGAGTCGAGGCAGCGAGCGTCAACGCGGTACGATAAGCGGTCATGATAGAGTCCCTGTCAGTGGATCGTTCTGCGACGATCTGCGTGCATGCCAAACGAGCGGATGCAGTCATCGGTCCCGATAGGTCCCAAGCGACTGGCCGATAAGTGAAAAGATTGCGCGGCTGGATGCGCTGGCTGCAACGTCCCATTCGGGATGTCACTGCACCGCCAGCACATCGCCGCCGCACGGACGCGCCGAGAACGCCTCGACCAGCCCATCCGACACCGCGTGCGCCTCGACGCTGAGCCCCTCCCCCAGCCGGTCGATCCCCTGGCGGTGAACCGACGTGACCAAGATGGTCGACTCGGCGATCGCAGCCGCGAGCATCCCTCCCGACAGCAGGCTCACATCGTGGACATGGTCGAACAGCGTTTCGTACGCGGTCGTGTCCTCGGTCGATCGGTGATGGCCGTCGTCCAGCGCATCGGTCAGCGTGCCGCCGAACAGCACGTTCAGCTCCTGCAACCCGCGACAGATGCCGAACACCGGCCGCCCCGCCTCGATCATCCGCCCCGCGAGTTCGAGCGCCACCGCATCGCGTTCGAGATCAAGTGCATCGTCGACCGCGTCGGACTTGCCATAACGGGCGCCTGCGACGTTCGACCGCGATCCGGTGAGCAACAGCCCGTCGAGTCGCGCCGCCAGCGCCCGCGTGTCCATCGCATCCGCCACCGCCGGTACCAGCAACACGGTCGCGCCCGCATACCGGACCAGCGGCTCGACGAAGCGCGTGGCGACCGCCTGGATCGGACGATCGACGACCTCGTTGCAGCACAGCACGCCAATCACCGGCTTCGGCGGTCCATCCTCTCGCCGACAACAGGCAAAGCGCATCATGCGGCGCGTCCCCGCAGCGTCTCGTGCAGTTGACCGGCGGCCTCCCCCGCCAGGATCACCGCCGTCGGCTGCGCGACGACGCTACCCGCGGGCACGTCCTCCAGCAGCCAGACATTGCCGCCGATCGTCGCGCCGCGCCCGATCGTGATCCGACCGAGGATCGTCGCGCCGGCGTAGATGACGACGTCGTCCTCGACGATCGGATGCCGGGCAAGCCGCTCGCGCGCCGATACGTCGGTCACCCCGAGCGGGCTGCGCGCTCCGAGCGTGACATGCTGGTAGATTTGGACGCGGTCGCCGACGATCGCGGTTTCGCCGATCACGACGCCGGTGCCGTGATCGATGAAGAAGCTGCGACCGATCGTCGCGCCCGGATGGATGTCGATCCCGGTGCGATTGTTCGCGAGTTCGGAGATGATCCGCGCGACGATCGGTGCGCCCAGCCCGTACAAGGCGTGCGCGATCCGGTGGTACAGGATCGCGACGACGCCGGGATAGCAGATCAGGATCTCGTCGGCACTGCGCGCAGCCGGATCGCCGAGAAACGCAGCGCGCACGTCATCGTCGACCAAAGCGCGGATCGGCCCGAGTTCGGCGATGAACAGCCCGGTGATCATCGCCGCATGGCTGACGTCGAACGCCAGCACCGCCTCTTCCTGCCAATAGCTAAACTCGCATTCGACCTGCCGTTGCAGCCGCGCCAGAGCCTGCCGAAGCCGGGTTTCGACGAACGCATCCTCGCGCTCGACCGGTCCGGTGAACATGCCCAGCCGACCAGGAAACAGCGCGGCGACAAGATCGTCGACCGCCTGCCCGGTCTCGGCCAGCGACGGGAACCGGTCGAGCCGATGGCGACCATCCGCCGCCCGCCACGCAGACCGCGCGGTGCGCAGTTCCTCGATCGTCGCCGAAAGGTCGAGCGCTTCTGTGGCATGCGCCATGAGATCATCCTTCGACACGTCAGCGGAGTTCGGGATAGCCGGCACGAACCGCGTCCGCGTCCAGTCGTGATATCGGCAACAGCGACGTCGGATCCGCAGGCACGATACCGGTGAGGAACAGCGCGTCACGCACTGCGGCGAGGTCGGGATCGGCCATGACACGGTCGAGCGCGATCCGCAGCGCTGCCACGGTCACGGCGTCGGTCGATGCCGCGGTCACGAACGGCAGGCTCGGGGACGGCGAAGTGCGCGCGACGATCTTCACCCCGGCGGTGAGTTCGGGCTCGAACCGGTCGACCGCCGCGAAGGTGACGCAGTCGATCACCGCGAGGTCCACCGCACCGCTACCCACCGCAGCGAGGCTGGAGCGATGGGCTCCGCTGTCCACGACCTTGGCAAAGAACGCCCCCTGCCCCGCATACGGCGCGACCGCCGCGCGGAACAGGTTCATGCCGGTGTTGGATCGGCGATCGTTGATGCCAGCGCGACTGCCCCGGAAGTCCTCGACCGCGTCTCGCGCATCGTCCGCACGCGCGACCAGGACGCTGCCCGGCATTGCATCATAGACCGGGAACGCGACGATCTGGAGCGCCAGCGTCGGATCGACGACCAGCGGATATCCGCACGCCTGCCCGAACACCAAGGTCGGATCGCGCCAGATCGCATGGACGTCTCGCGTCCGGTCGAGCCTGTTTGGTACGTCCGCCACGCCTTGATCGCGCAAGGCCGCGGCGAGCGCCGACCAGAGGCGGTCGTTCGCACTATGTTGCGCAGGGTGATCGTGCATGCCCAGCGAGGCGATCCGGCCGGTCAAACGGTACCGCCCCGGTGCAGCGGATGCACCATGTCGTCGTGCGCGCTGAATGCAAACCGACGGACGACCTTACCATAGCCGCGATAGATCGGTGCACCGGCATCCACGAACCGCTGCCGGTTCAGCGCGTGATAGGTAGGCAGGTCGTACCAGGCGAGCGACGGCCGCTCATGATGCGCTGCATGAAGATTGTTGTTTAGGAACACCAGCCCGAGAAGGCCGCCATGCTCGACACTCGCCGCACGACCTGGGCTGTCGAGGTCAGCGCGGTGCTCGACATAGGAGCGCACCATCGTCAACGCGATGCCAGGATATACGAAGCACAGCGCATAGCGCACCAGGCCGAGCCCGACATGGTCGAGCCGGAGGACTACTAGTATGACGGCGATCGCATGGGGCAGCCAGTGGCGCGCCACCGTCACCGGCGCGCGCACCATCCGCCGAGTCTCTTGAAGCAAGGACCGCACGACGCAGATCGGCGGGCCGAAGATGATCTGACCCAGCAGTGTCGACTGAAGCTGCGCCAGCGCCTGCTGGAGGCCGCGCGAAACCGTGCGATAGCGGGACTCAGGGTCGTATCGCGGATCGGTGATGATCGTCGCGCAGTGATGCGCGATGTGGCTCCGGCGATAGAGGCGATAGGGCAGCCAGAGCGACAAGGGGACGAACCCGATCGCATCGTTGATCCAGCGATGGCCGGTCGGATGCCCGTGGATCGTCTCGTGTTGCAACGATCCCTGCCAGGCGAGCAGCCCCCCGCCGAGCAGGATCAACACGGGTGTCGGCAACAGCGCGTGCCACGCTGTCACGGCCAGCCACCCGCCGTAGATGACAGCTGCCAGGATGACGGTAGGCCATCCGACCCGCGATCTCGAAGACTCCCGCTGCATCCTCACCTCCGTTCGGTGAGGTAAATATCCCCGTACCCGGTAGGAATTGACAGTCGATTGAACTTTCCGCTGGCAAAGTTTCACCGCCACCACGCGGATCGAGTCGGAACGCGCTATGCCCGGAGCCGCCACAGGGCGATCCGGGCATGACGACAGCAGGTTCCAGGATCAGGCGATACGGTCCAGCGGGCTATCCGGCTGGCCCGCCGTCGCCCGGAACCGCGCTGCGACCGCCTGCGTGTAGGGCTTGGTCATCACGGTCGACACCGTGACCGAGTCCGCCGTCGCGTGCTCCGGGGTCAGCGTCAGCAACGTGAACCCTTTCCCGACCTGGTCGCAGAACCGGACCTCGCCCTTGTTCGCATCCGCGATCAGCGCACCGATCCCCGGCAGCAACGAGCCATAGGACAGGCTCGTGATCGCAGTGCAGCCGAACTCGACCGCGACCTGCTTGCCCGAGGCATCGTGCAGGTCGTTCGCCCACGCTGCATGGCTGTCACCCGACAGCACGATCGGGCGCGACTTGGCACGCTGGAACGCGGCATACAGGCGCTCGCGGGCCGCCGGATAACCGTCCCAGCTATCGAGCCCGAACGGCATCCCCGCACGGTACGATGCGATGCTTGCCACCAGTCGTTCCCGCCACATTGCCGGCAGCTTCGCCATCGCTTCGGCGAATTTGACGGGTCCGAGTTGCCGCTCCATGTCGGGCCCCGCAACCTTCGCCATCACCACCTGGTTGCCGAGCACCTGCCACGGCTTCCCCGCCGCGACCGAATTCGCCATCGTCTTCTCGACCCACGCCAGTTGCGTCGCCCCGAGAAGTTCGCGGTCGGCGCGCGCGCGTTCCGCCAGCATCGGCGCATATTCAGCGGGCGTGATCTCCTCGCCCTTCGACACGACCTGATGACTACGCGCCAGCAGCCGCGTCTCGACCATCACGAGCGTCGCAAGGTCGCCGAAATCGAAGCTCCGGTTGATCGCCGCCCAGGGCTGGCCGGGCTTGGGATCGCGGATCGGCATCCATTCGAAATACGCCTGCATCGCGGCCGCCTTACGCGCGTCCCAATCGCCTTCGGTCTTGGGGTCGTGGTTCTCGGCACCGTGCATCCAGTCGTCGTTGGCGACCTCATGATCGTCCCAGACGCAGATGAACGCGGCGCGAGCGTGCGCGGCCTGCATGTCGACGTCGCGCTTCACCTGCGCGTGCCGCATCCGGTAGTCGGCAAGGCTGACGATCTCGTGGCGCGGCTCGACGAAGCGGCCGATCTTCTTGGCGATGTCCGCGCCGTACCCGTCGACGCCGTATTCGTAGATATAGTCGCCCAGATGGAGCACGGTATCGACCCGGTCGAGCTTGGCGATCGCATCATACGCGTTGAACAGACCGCCCGCGTAGAGCTGGCAGGAGACGACCGCCATGACGACGTCGGCGACCTTGCCCTTCGGCAGCGTCCGGAACCGACCGACGGGCGAGCGCGTGCCGTCCGCGGCATCGAACCAATAGCGATATTCGCGACCCGGCTGGAGCCCGGTCGCCTCCACCTTGGCCGTGAAGTCGCGCGACGCGCGGGCCTTGACGGTGCCCGAGCGGATCGGCTTGCCGTCCTCCGTCTCCGCGACATGCCAAGTGAGCGCGATATCCCCAGCCTGCGCTGTTTCGACCGGGGTGGCGCGGGTCCACAAGATGGCACCATCGACCGAGGGATCGCCGCTCGCTACGCCGTGATCGAAACGGGATTTCGCAGCGCCCGCTGCTTGTGACGCGACCGTGGGGAGCGCGAGCGTCGCGCCCGAGCCGGCGAGTTTAAGGGCGTTTTTCAAGGCATCGCGGCGGTTGATCGTCATCGTCTCGGGCTTTCGTAACGGGTGTCGCCCGCCTGCTAGCCACGATCGAAGACAAGCCGGCGGCAACGATGTGACAGCGCCGTTACGGAATAGTCATTTTGCTTTCATGGAGACGCCATCGAAACGTCACCTCCCCCCCGTAGTGCGACGGCAACGAAACGGGGGACTTAATGACACGTATCTTCACGCGGCTCGCGCTTGCGACGCTCGCCACGACCTGTTCGACCATGGCGCTTGCACAAGCCGGCACCCCCGACACTGCCCAAGCCGAAACCCAGGCCGCCACGTCGGACGACGAGATCGTCGTCACCGCGCAGAAGCGTGAGCAGCGCATCGAAGATGTTCCCGTCACCGTCACCGCGCTGACCGGCGCGCGCATGGCGTCGATCGGCGTCAACTCGCTGAGCGAAGTTGCTGCCTATATTCCCGGTCTCCAGATCCAGGAGCAGAGCGCGAACAATCCGGGCTTCGTGATCCGCGGCATCACTTCGGACAATGGTTCATCGCAGCAGGGCGCGCGCGTCACGCTCTATTACAACGGCATCGATATCAGCCGTTCGCGCGGCGCCTATCAGGACTTGTTCGACCTCTCGCGGATCGAAGTCGTGAAGGGCCCGCAGGCGACCCTGTTCGGCACCGCAGCGGCAGTCGGCGCGATCAGCCTCGTCTCAGCCAGGCCGGAGGCTGGCGTATCGGGCGCCATCAACGGCACATACGGCAGTTTCGACCGCACCCAGGTGTCGGGTTTCCTGAACGCCGGCAACGACGTCCTCGCCGGCCGCATCGCCTTCGCGTATAAATATCGCAAGGGGTACGTCCGCAACATCGCCGGCGACGCGAACGTGCCGAACCAGAACCGGGGCGGCGTCGACCAGGACGATCTGAACGGACAGGACCAGCGCGGCATTCGCGGCTCGCTCCGCTATCGTCCGAGCGACAGCATCACCGCCGACCTCGTCCTGACCTATGACGGGCAGCGCAACCCCGGCACCGCGTTCAAGAGCCGCGCACACGCCCCGACCGGTGGCCAGACCGGCGACTATGGCTATGCGGAGCTCTCGGGCTCGCCGTACAGCGAGGCCGCGCTCGGCGCCCGCAAGCTTGGTCTCGACCGCAGCGTCTACGACGCGAACCTGACGATCACCGCGGACCTGTCGCCGGGCGTCACCTTCACGACCGTGAACGGCTATCGCCGGTTCGACGCGCTCGAAATCTTCGACGCCGATGGCGGCCCCGCTGCGTATCTCGAGTTCGCCGAAGACGCGAAGGGCGACCAGTGGAGCCATGAGAGCCGCTTCGCCTTCGAAGGGCCGAAATACCGCGCCTCGGTCGGCTGGAACGCGTTCTTCGAGAACGGCTTCCAGCGCGTGCCGTTCGCGACGGAAGAAGGCACGTATCTCGCCTGTTCCGTAACTTCGGCCTATCAGCCAATTCGCACTGCGCTGAACCGCGCGGGCATCCCGACAGAGACGGGTTGCGTCGCGGCCAACGGGACCATTCCAGCAACGCGTGCCACCGCCGCGCTGACGGGTGGCCGAGCAACTGCAATCCCTTACGCAGCAGAATTCACAAACTACGGCAACAACGACACTTACTCGGTGTTCGCCGACGTGACCTATATTCCGGTACCCGCGCTTGAGTTGACTGCCGGCGCGCGTATCCTGATCGAGGATCGACAGTCAGGCTACTCGTCGGTCCAACCGAATTCGGTGATCCTCGCGAGCCTTAATATCCAGACGAGCCTGCTGGGTACCGTCAGCACCAACGGCAATAAGTTCGTCGCTGAGAAGAGCTTCACGGCTATCCTGCCGCGCCTGAACGCGCTGTTGAAAATTACCGATGACGTCAATGTCTATGGAACCATAAGCAAGGGCCGCCGCTCGACAGTGGTCCAGCTTGCCGCACAGCGGACTGCATTCGGCGTCGGTCCGAACCTCCAGATCATACCCGAGGAAAAGGTCTGGAATTACGAAGGCGGCATCAAGGGTCAGCTAGGCCCGTTCAGCGGGGCGGCGTCGGTTTTCTATCAGACCTATGATGGCTTCCAGTTCTCGGTAACTAGCAACGGCGTGACGACGGTCCGCAGTGCGGACTCGGCGAACAGCGTCGGTGTCGAGCTTGAGGGTAATCTGCGCCTCGCGCCGTATCTCTCGATCTTCGGGACCTTCGCCTATATCGACGGCGGTATCGGCGACGACGTGGCGAACGGCCCCTACGCCGGAAACCAGTTCCGCCTGCAGCCCAAGACGACGGCATCGGGCGGCATGATCCTGCGCGCTCCGGTGGGCGGCGTGACCGTCTACGCCACGCCAAGCGTCACCTATAAGTCGAAGGTATTCTTCGAGTTGCCGAACACTGATGCGATCAGTCAGCGCGGCTATACGCTGGTCAACGTCCGTGCCGGGCTGGAGTTCGCGCAAGGCCGCTACAGCGTCGGCGGGTTCGTCCGGAACGCGACCAACAAGCGCTATCTGATCGATGCAGGCAATACCGGCGGCGGCTTCGGCATCCCGACCTACATCGCGGGCGAGCCGCGCTTCTACGGCGTCGAGCTCGGCGCGAAATTCTAAATCTCACGTATCGTTACACACCGCGCAACCATTCCTTGGGGGGACCAAGCATGACGTTCGAGACCATCTATACCGACGGCGACATCGATACCAATCCGACCGCCAACCCGCATATCAACGACCTGATCGAGTCGCGCTATTCGCGCCGCCAGACGTTGATGGGCGGCATGTCCGCAACCGCTGCGGCGGTCTTTGGCGGGATGCTGCTGACCGGCTGCGACGACGACAATGACGGTAACGGATCGAGCCCCGTCACGGTAACCGCGACGGCCGGCGGCAGCGCGACCGCGGGTCGCGTCGCGACGCTGACCGGCGCGGCGATCGGCCAGGTCGACAGCGTGACCTGGACCCAGACTGCCGGCCCCGCCGTGACGCTCGCGGGTGCCACGACCGCCACCGCGACCTTCGTCGTGCCGGGTGCGGCCGCCGGAACGGTCCTTAGCTTCCAGTTCACCGCCGTGTCTGCGGGCGGATCGGCCAGCGCGACCACCAGCGTCACGGTCGGCGCAGCCTCGCTCGGCTTCACGGCGGTGGCAAAGAGCCTCGCGGATGTCGTTGCGGTGCCATCGGGCTATGTGGTGACGGTATTGTACCGGCTCGGCGATCCGATCGGCAGCGGTGTCGGCGCCTATGTCAATGACGGGACCGACGCGACCTTCTCGAAGCGCGCGGGCGATCACCATGACGGCATGAGCTATTTCGGCATGTCCGCCACCGGCACGCCCGACGCCAACGGCAACACGCGCGGCCTGCTCGTGCTCAATCATGAGAACATCACGCAAGCCTATCTGCATCCGAACGGCCCGACCACTACCGCCGGCGTCCGCCCCGAAGCCGAAGCGCTCAAAGAGATGGAGTGCCACGGCGTGTCGGTGATCGAGGTCAACCGCGCTGCCGCCTGGAGCTATACGACCGCGTCGTCGTTCAATCGCCGCATCACGCCGCTGACGCCGATGAGCTTCTCGGGGCCGGTGCGCGGCGCCGACAGCCTCAAGACGCGCTACTCGCCCGATGCCACCACGGGCCGCGGCACGATCAACAATTGTGCCAATGGTACAATGCCTTGGAACACGTATCTGACCAACGAAGAGAACTGGGTCGGCTATTTCAAGCGTGAAGTCGGCGATGCCGCGCGGCGTGCGGCGACCGGCGCGGTTGGCGTCAAGGCCAACACGTCGCTGACACGATACGGCAAGTCGGAGAGCAACACCGGCGGCAATTACGGGTGGTCGACGGTCACGCCAGCGGACACGACCAGCACGCTCTATGCGCGCTGGAACATCACCGCGCAGGCCAGCGCGCCGGCCGATGGCACGGGCGATTTCCGCAACGAGATCTTCCAGTATGGCTGGGTGGTCGAGATCGATCCGTTCGATGCCAACTCGACCCCGCGCAAGCGGACCGCGCTGGGCCGGATGAACCATGAGGGCTGCCAGATCGGCCGGACCATCGCAGGCGTGAAGCCGGCCTTCTACATGGGTGACGATGCGCAGAACGAATATATCTACAAGTTCGTTTCGGCCACGCCGTGGTCTGCGGCCGATGCAACCGCAGCGAACCGTCTCGCGATCGGTGACAAGTATCTCGATACGGGAACGCTTTACGTGGCGAAGCTTGCAGCGGACGGCAGCGGCCAGTGGCTGCCGCTGGTGTTCGGCCAGGGGCCCCTCACCTCGGCCAATGCGGCATATCCGTTCTCGAGCCAGGTGGATGTATTGATCAATACGCGTCTGGCGGCCGATGCGTTGGGTGCGACGAAGATGGACCGGCCGGAGTGGACCGCGGTCAACCCCGCGACCGGCGAAATGTATTGCACGCTCACCAACAACTCGTCGCGGACCGTCGCGACCGCGGACGCACCCAACCCGCGCGCTTATGTCGATCCGAAGACGACCGGCGGCCAGACCACCGGCAACGCCAACGGGCACATCATCCGTCTTCGCGAGACGGGCGACACGTCCGAAGCGCTCACCTTCGCGTGGGACATCTATGCGTTCGGTGCGGGTTCCGATCTGGACGCGACCAACATCAACCTGTCGGGTCTCGATGCGACCAACGACTTCTCGTCGCCCGATGGCCTGTGGTTCGGTCTGCCGAGCAACGCATCGGGGACGATCGCGCCGGTGATGTGGATCGAGACCGATGACGGTGCCTTTACCGACGTCACCAACTGCATGCTGCTCGCCTCGGTGCCGGGGATCGTCAACGATGGCGGTACGCGGACCGTGACGAACACGATCGGTGCGGCAACCGGCTCGGTGACGACGCGGATCGGCAAGGCACCGGGGGCTGCACTGCGTCGCTTCCTGGTCGGGCCTAAGGAGTGCGAGATCACGGGCATCCATACGACTCCGGACGGCCGCTCGCTGTTCGTCAACATCCAGCATCCGGGCGAGAATGGCGGACCGACCAACATCACCAGCAGCTGGCCGGCGAACCAGGCGGGTACCGTGACGACGCCCTCGCGGCCGCGGTCGGCGACGATCGTGATCACGAAGAATGACGGGGGTGTGGTGGGGCTTTAAGCGGCCCATCAGCAGGACTTACTAATCCTCCCCCGCAAGGGGGAGGTGGCGCCGAAGGCGACGGAGGGGGAGGACACGGAACAGCGGCCTACGCTAACCTCCCCCTCCGTCTGGCAAGGGCCAGCCACCTCCCCCTGCCGGGGGAGGATTGAGCAATTCAGCACGCCCGCATTGCACCCGCACCGCCCCGGCGGAGGCCGGGGTCCAAGTGGGGGACGTCGCTAATCGGCGGTGCGCGTCATTACCTCTGTCTTGCCACCTGGGCCCCGGCCTTCGCCGGGGCGGTAGTTTCTTCGCGGAGGCGGTAGTGGTTTCTTGCCGTTGCGGCTCTGATCTCTCGACCGATCCCAGGTATCAGACCGCCCCGTCCGGGATCCGCGCTAGCGCTTCCTGCTCGATCTTCTCCAATTCGTCGCGCGTTTGGACGATCGCCTCGCGTTGCGCATCGAGCAGGTCGATGCGCTGGCGGCAGCGTTCGGCCAGTGCACGCATCTGTTCGACGTGTTGCGGATCGGCGTCGTACAGGTCGAGGAACTCCTCGACGTCGCGGAGCGTGAAGCCCAGCCTTTTGCCGCGCAGGATCAACTGCATCCGGGCGACTTCGCGCCGCGTGTAGACCCGCGTCGTGCCGATCCGGCACGGCTCGATCAGCCCCTTGTCCTCGTAGAATCTGAGCGTGCGCGCGCTCACGCCGAGCATGCGCGAGACCTCCTGTATGCCGGTAAGATCGTCCTGTCGGTCGTTCACGCGTCCACTCCCCTCGCCTCCGACGCTGCTGCCTTGGCGGCCTCTTCTGCGACAAGTTCCTTTTTGGATAGCTTGCCGATCAGCGTCTTGGGCAGAGTGTCGCGGATTTCGACCTCGCGGGGAAGCTCGATCTTGCTGATCTTGTCACGCAGAAAATCACGCAGTTCGAGCGGGGTAGCCACCGCTCCTTCGGCCAGCACAACAAAGGCCTTGGGCGATTGGCCGCGGTATTTGTCGGGCACGCCGATGACCACCGCCTCGAGCACGGCGGGGTGTTCGTACAGCGCCTCCTCGATCACGCGCGGATAGACGTTGTAGCCGCCAGCGAGGATCAGGTCCTTGATCCGGTCGACGATGAACAGATAGCCGTCCGCATCGAGATGGCCGACGTCGCCGGTGCGCAACGCGCCGTCGACGAACAGGTCGGCGGTCGCGGCGGGCTTGTGCCAATAGCCTTGCGTGATCTGGGGACCGCGGGCGCAGATCTCGCCATTCTCGCCGATCGGCAGCAGCCGGGACGGGTCCTCGCGGTCGCGGATCTCGATAGTCGTGCCGGGGAATGGCAGGCCCGCCGAGCCCGGCTTGTTGATTCCCCCGATCGGATTGCAGGTGATGATCGGCGAGGCCTCAGACAGCCCGTAGCCCTCGACGAGCTTGGCGCCGGTCGCCGCCTCGAACGCGGTGCGGACCTCGGCGGGCAGCGGCGCACCACCCGAGATGCACGCATGAATCGAGGACAGGTCGACCGTCTGCGTATCCGCCGCGGTGGTGATCGCGGCGTAGATCGTCGGCACCGCGGGGAAATAGCTCGGCTTGGTCCGCGCGATCGTCTTGAGCAGCTGCTGCAATTCGAAGCGCGGCAGCAGGATCATCTCCGCGCCGGTACGGATCGAATAGGTCAGCACGGTGGTCAGTGCGAAGACGTGGAACAGCGGCAGTGCGCCCATCACGCGGTCCTGATGCGGCTGTTCGCCCCCGACGAACACCACCATCGCATCGGCGTTCGCGACCAGGTTCGCATGACTGAGCATGGCCGCCTTGGGCTCGCCGGTCGTGCCGCCGGTATATTGCAGCACCGCGACCTCGTTCGGAGCGACGTCGACCGGCGCTGGCGCGCCCTTCGCCTTCAACAGCGTATCAAACGTCAGATGACGCGCGTCGTTCGGCGCTCGAGCGATCTCGGCGCGCTTGAAGATCCGATAGGCGATCGACTTCACCGTCGGCAGCGCACCCGCGATCGGGCAGGTGATGACGTGCTTCACGCCCATCTGCCCGGCCACCTTGAGCACCCGCGCATAGATTTCGGTAATGTCGCAGGTGGCGATGATCGTCGCGCCCGAATCCTCGAGCAGATGCGCCAGCTCGCGCTCGACATAGAGTGGGTTCACATTGACGACGACGCCGCCCGCCTTGAGGATCGCGAAGAACAGGATCGGATAATAAGGCGTGTTCGGCAGGCAGAGCGCGACGCGCGTGCCCTTCACGACGCCGAGATCCTGGAGGCCCCGCGCGGCGCAGTCGACGGACTCGCCGAGCTCTGCATAGGTCAGCGTGCGCCCCATGAAATCGAGCACGTTGCGCGACCCGAACCGGCGGACCGACGTGTCGAGCATGTCGCCCAGCAACCGCGGTTCGCCCAGCAATGGCGCGCCGATCGCTGTGCCCCCGGAAGTGTCCTGCATCTCGCTCTCCATAACTCGATGTGCGTAAGCCATATTGTCGGCCGCTTCACCTTGACGTAAAGGTGAGGTATCGCACCTTAAGGGTAACCCGCAAGCGTTAACCGGGTCGACCGCAATATGAGAGGATCATCGTGACCAACGTCGTCATCGCCGGGTACGCCCGTTCGCCGTTCCACCTCGCAGGCAAGGGCGAGCTCGCCCGCGTCCGTCCCGACGACCTCGCCGCGCAGACGATTCGCGGGTTGCTCGACAAGACCGGCGTCGATCCCGCCGAGATCGAGGACATCATCCTCGGCTGCGCGTTCCCCGAGGGCGAGCAGGGTCTCAACGTCGCCAAGCTGATCGCGCAGATCGCCGACCTGCCGATCTCGGTCGGTGGCATGACGGTCAACCGGTTCTGCGGATCGTCGATGAGCGCGATCCACATCGCGTTCGGACAGATCGCAGTCGGGGCCGGCGAGGCGTTCATCTGCGCCGGGCTCGAGTCGATGAGCCGCGTGCCGATGGGCGGCTACAACCCCCTCCCCAACCCCGCGCTCGCGAAGAAGAGCGCCGGCGCATACATGGGCATGGGCGAGACCGCCGAGAACGTCGCGCGCCAATACCAGATCACGCGCGCCGAGCAGGACGCGTTCGCGGTGAAGAGCCAGGACAAGGCCGCCGCGGCGCGCACCGATGGCCGACTGGCTGACGAGATCGTGACGATCCAGACCAAGGCTGGCCCGGTCAGCCAGGACGGCACGATCCGCGCCGGAACCACCACCGAAGCGCTCGCCGGCCTGAAGCCTGCGTTCAGCAGCGACGGTTCGGTGACCGCCGGCACGTCCTCGCCGCTGACCGATGGCGCGTCCGCGGTGCTGGTCACCTCGGAGGAGTTCGCCAAGAAGCATGGCCTCACGATCCTCGCACGGATCAAGTCGATCGGCGTGTCGGGTTGCGCGCCCGAGACGATGGGCCTCGGCCCGATCGGTGCGTCGAAAAAGGCGCTCGAGCGTGCCGGGATCACCGTCGCCGACCTCGATGTGGTCGAGATCAACGAGGCGTTCGCGAGCCAGGCGATCGCCTGCATCCGCGATCTCGGACTGAAGGACGAGACGATCAACCTCGATGGCGGCGCGATCGCGATCGGCCATCCGCTCGGCGCGACCGGCGCGCGGATCGTCGGCAAGGCGGCTTCGCTGCTGTCGCGCGAGGGCGGCCGTTATGCGCTCGCCACCCAGTGCATCGGTGGCGGTCAGGGCATCGCAACGGTGCTGGAGCGCGCATGATGGTCGATCAGGTGAAAAAGGTCTGCGTCATCGGCGCAGGCGTGATGGGCGCGGGCATTGCGGCGCAAATCGCGAACGCCGGCATTCCTGTGCTGCTGCTCGACATCGTACCCCGTGAGGGCGACGATCGCGACGCCGTGGCGAAGGGCGCCGTCGCCAAGATGCTCAAGACCGACCCCGCGCCTTTCATGTCGAAGCGTGCGGCCAAGCTGGTCGAGACGGGCAATATCGACGACCATCTGGACCGGGTCGCCGAGTGCGACTGGATCGTCGAGGCGATCGTCGAGCGGCTCGACATCAAGCAGTCGCTCTACGCCAAGCTCGAGACGTTGAAGCGTCCGGGTACCGCGGTGTCGTCGAACACTTCGACGATCCCGCTCGGCCATCTGGTCGAGGGGCGTTCGGACCAGTTCAAGGCCGACTTTCTCATCACCCACTTCTTCAACCCGCCGCGCTACATGCGGCTGGTCGAGATCGTCCGCGGTGCGCAAACCGACGTCGCGGTCGCCGAGAAGGTCGAGAATTTCGTCGATCGTTTCATGGGCAAGCGGATCGTCCGTGCGAAGGACACGCCGGGCTTCATCGCCAACCGCATCGGCACCTATTGGCTGGCGGTCGCGATCAACGCGGCGATGGACCAGGGGCTGACCGTCGAGGAGGCCGACCAGATCGGCGGCCGGCCGATGGGCGTGCCCAAGACCGGGATTTTCGGGCTCGTCGATCTCGTCGGCGTCGACCTGATGCCGCTGCTGACCAAGAGCCTGTCGTCGACGCTGCCCGCGGGCGATCCCTATTTCGACACGGTGCGCGACATGGCGCTCGTCGACAAGATGATCGCGGAGGGCTTTACCGGCCGCAAGGGCAAGGGCGGCTTCTACCGCTTCGACAAGGCGACGCGCACCAAGCTTTCGCTCGATCTCGCGACCGGCGAATACCGGCCCGAGGCGAAACCCGCCGACCTGCCCGGCAAGACCGGCAAGGATATCGCCGCGCTGATAGCCGAACCCGGCAAGATCGGCACCTATGCGTGGACGATCCTCGGCAGCGTTCTGTCCTATGCCGCGATGCTCGTCGGCGAGGCGACCGACGACATCATCGGCATCGATGACGCGATGAAGCTCGGTTATAACTGGAAATACGGGCCGTTCGAACTGATCGACCGGGTGGGGCCGGGCCTGCTCGCCCAGCGTCTGGCCGCCGAAGGCCGCGACGTGCCCGTTATCCTGAAGACGGCGGGCGATCGTCCGTTCTACCGCGTCGAGGACGGCAAGCGTCAGTATCTGACCACCGCCGGCGACTATGCGGATGTCCCGCGTGGCGATGGCGTCGAACTGCTCGAGGATATCAAGCTCCGCTCGCAGCCGATTCTGACGAACTTGTCGGCGTCGCTCTGGGATGTCGGCGACGGCGTAGCCGCGCTCGAATTCCACACCAAGATGAACGCGCTCGACGATCAGGTCGTGGCGTTGATCGAGGAAGCGATCCCCGTGGTGCAGGACCGCTTCAAGGCGCTGGTCGTCTACAACGAAGCCAGCAACTTCTCGGCGGGTGCCAATCTGGGTGCGGCAATGTTCGCAGTCGGTGCGGGCCTTTGGGACATGGTCGAGGCCAGCGTCGCCAAGGGCCAGGCGGCGTACAAGGCGCTCAAATACGCCCCCTTCCCTGTCGTCAGCGCGCCGGCGGGCCTCGCGCTCGGTGGCGGGTGCGAGATGCTGCTCCATTCGGATGTGGTGCAGGCGCATGCCGAGACCTATGCGGGCCTCGTCGAATGCGGCGTCGGTCTCGTCCCCGGCTGGGGCGGTAATGGCGAGATGCTCGATCGCTGGACCAAGTCGGGCATGCTGCCCAAGGGCCCGATGCCGGTGCTGACCGCGGTGTTCACGAGCATCTCGACCGCGGTCGTCGCCAAGTCGGCGGCGGAGGCGAAGGAGATGATGATCCTGCGCAAGGACGACGGCATTACCATGAACCGCGACCGGTTGCTGGCGGACGCCAAGGCCAAGGCGCTGTCGCTGGTCGACGGCTATGTCGCACCGGAGGCGCCGACCTTCCGCCTGGCGGGCGAAAGCGGCCGCACGGGGCTGAGCATGGCGGTCGCGGACTTCCACAAGAAGGGCATGGCGACCGACTACGACCTCGTCGTCGCGGATCGGCTTGCCGAGGTGCTGACCGGTGGCGAGGCCGATCTGATCGACACCGTGACCGAGGACCAGCTGCTCGACCTCGAGCGCGCTGCGTTCATGGCGAGCGTGAAGGATCCGCGCACGCAGGCCCGTGTCGTCCATATGCTGCAGACGGGCAAGCCGCTGCGGAACTGAACTGTTCCCCCGCCTCGGCGGGGGGACAATCGATCCATGAATACTATTTCACGCCAGCGAATCAGTAAGAAGACTTGACTTGTCTTCGTACAATTCTAGTCGGGATCGATAACTGCCGTATACGGCAACAAGGTCGCGGTAACGTCGGCGGCCTTACGAGAAATCCAGCGACCGTACGCATACGGCGCGTCCAACGACACTAGGAGAGGATAGAAGATGTCCCTGTTGATCGCCACCGCCCTGCTCGCAGGCGCGTCCGCCACGCCTGAGACCGTCATCGGCCGCTGGAAGACCGAGACTCACAACGCGATCGTCGAGATCGCCCGCTGCGGCTCGTCGATCTGCGGCAAGATCCTCACCTCCGACGCGCTCCGCGCCAATCCTTCGATGAAGGACGCCAACAACGCGAACACCGCGCTGCGTAATCGTCCGATCCAGGGCATGCAGATGCTCAGCGGATTCAAGCCCGATACGAACGGCGTCTGGGGCAGCGGACAGGTCTACAACGCCGAGGACGGCAAAACCTATAGCGGCAAGATCACGCCCGTCGGCGCCAACCAGCTCAAGTTGCGCGGCTGCGTCTTCTTCCCGCTCTGCAAGACGCAGACCTGGACGCGCGTGCGCTAAGCCGCCGCTCACGCCTTTTCCGATAATCAGTACAGCTTTCACAGGACTTCCCCATGACTCTGCGCACCAAAGCCCCGCTCCTCGCGGTTTCCGCTCTCGTCTCCGCCTTCGGGTTCGCCAGCACTGCCTATGCAGACGCCTTCTACCTTCAGGCCCAGTCCGCACGCGGCGCAGGCCGCGCATTCTCGGGTGAAGCGGCCGACACCGGCGCTGCATCCTTGTGGTGGAACCCTGCCGCGATCGCCGGAATCCGCGACGGCAGCGCGACGCTGAGCGCCAGTGCGATCCTGCCCAAGGGCGATGTCATCGATAACGGGACGATCATCGGTCGTCCGACCTTCTCGCCCACGACCGGTCGCCCGACCGGCCTGAACTATACCCCGGTCGGCGGCAACGGCACATCGAGCGATCCGATCAACAAGGGCGTCGTCCCGTCGGGCGCGGTCGCCTATCCGCTGACCGACCGGATCGCGATCGGCATTGCGGTGACGTCGCCGTTCAGCTTCACCACCAATTACGAGGCGAACAGCTGGGCTCGCTACAGCGCGGACAAGACGCGGTTGCGGACGATCGACGTTCAGCCTTCGATCGGCATCGCGGTGACCGACTGGCTCCGCGTTGGCGGTGCATTGAACGTCGAATACACCGATGCGACGCTCAACAACGCGCTTCCCAATCTATCGGCGACGCTGCCCGACGGCTTCCAGGAGCTGAAGGGCGATGGCTGGGACTTCGGCTGGTCCGCCGGTGTGCAGCTGCATAACGACTTCGCAACAGTCGGGGTCAGCTACAAGTCGAGCATCCGCCACAATCTCAAGGGAAGCCTGAACATCACCGGGCTCGTCGGTCCGCTGGCAAGCTCGAACGTGTCGATCGACGGCGCCAAGGCAAGCTTCAACACCCCCGGCCAGGTGATCGTCGCCGGCCGCATCCGCGCCACCAACGCGCTGACGCTGAACGCACAGGTTGTCGCGTACAACTGGAGCAAGTTCGACGCGATCGATCTGGGCGCACCGCTCAACGTGTCGCTTCCCGAGAATTATCAGGACAGCTGGAGCCTGGCGGGCGGCTTTGATTACGACGTTACCCCTAAGGCGACGATCCGCGCGGGTGTGCAGCGTACTAAGACGCCGACCCAAGACGGTCTTCGCGACGCACGCGTCCCCGATGCCGATCGCTGGACCTATGCGGCGGGCGGCTCGTACCAGTTGTCCTCGCACATCGCGCTCGACGCCGCAGCGCAATATGTCGACTTCGAAAACACCACGATCGACCGGGTCACGGCCGCGTATGCCGGGACCGCGGTACAGACTCCGATCGTCACTCGGGGCCTGTTGCAGAACGCACATGCGGTCGTGCTGTCACTGGGTGGCCGTGTAAGCTTCTAACGTCTCAACCAAATACTGCATGCGACATGGTCGTTCTCCTCCGGGTAAGGAGGAGAACGACCTTGCTATTCCTCGATACGTTCGAGCCCGTCGGCATAGACGCGCTGCCGGGACGCATAGGCCGCTGCCGACATCCTCAGGCCGGCGATCGCTTCCGGCGACAGCACCCGCACAGCCTTTGCGGGCGCGCCGACGATCAGGCTGCCCGCGGCAAACACTTTCCCCTCCGTCACGAGGGCGTTCGCGCCGATCAGGCAATTCTCGCCGATCACTGCGTTGTTGAGGATCGTCGCGCCCATCCCCACCAGCACGTTGTCGCCGATCGTGCAGCCGTGCAGAATCGCGTGGTGGCCTATCGTGCAGCCCTCGCCCACGGTCAGCGGGGCGCCTGGATCGGAATGCAGCATCGCACCCTCCTGGATATTGGTGCGCGCGCCGACGACGATCGGCGTATTGTCCGCGCGAATGACGGCGCCGAACCAGACGCTCGCCCCCTCCCCCAGTCGCGCGTCGCCGATCACGTCGGCGGACGGCGCGACCCACACGTCGTCCGCCAGCGTCGGGCGGTGTCCCTCGATCGCATAGAGCGGCATCAGGCGGCGTCCCTTTTCTTTGCCCGCGCGCGGAACGCGTGGAGCAGCGGCTCGGTATAGCCACTCGGCTGCGTGAGGCCATCGAACACCAGCGCGCGGGCGGCCTCGAACGCCAGGCTTTCGTCCTCATGCCCTGCCATTGGTCGATACAGCGGATCGCCCGCATTCTGCGCATCGACCTTCGCCGCCATCCGCCGCAACGCTGCATCTGCCTCTTCGGGCGTGGCGATCCCGTGAAGCAGCCAGTTCGCCATATGCTGCGAACTGATCCGCAGCGTCGCGCGGTCCTCCATCAGGCCGATGTCGTGGATGTCGGGCACCTTTGAACAGCCGACGCCCTGGTCGACCCAGCGGACCACGTAACCGAGAATGCCCTGCGCGTTGTTCTCCAGTTCCTCGCGGATCTCCTCGGGCTGCCAGTTATGCCCGGTCGCCACCGGAATCGTCAGCAGCGCATCGAGCGACGCGATCGGCTCGGCCCTGCGCTCCGCCTGCCGCGCGAAGACGTCGACGCGGTGGTAATGCGTCGCGTGCAGCGTCGCCGCGGTCGGCGACGGCACCCAGGCGGTGTTCGCGCCGGTCATCGGATGCGCGATCTTCTGCGCGAGCATGTCTGCCATCCGGTCAGGCGCGGCCCACATGCCCTTGCCGATCTGCGCCTTGCCGCTGAGCCCGCAGGCGAGACCGATCTGGACGTTGCGATCCTCATAAGCCTTGATCCACGACGAGGCCTTCATGTCGCCCTTGCGGATCATCGGCCCTGCCCGCATCGACGTGTGCATCTCGTCGCCGGTACGATCGAGGAAGCCGGTGTTGATGAAGACGACCCGGTCCTTCACCGCCGCGATACACGCGGCGAGATTGGCGGAGGTGCGGCGCTCCTCGTCCATCACCCCGACCTTGATCGTGTGGCGCGCCAGGCCGAGCAAATCCTCGATCGCGTCGAACAGACGATTGGTGAAGCCGGCTTCGTCGGGGCCATGCATCTTCGGCTTGACGATATAGATCGAGCCCGCGCGGCTGTTGCGGATCGGGCCCGTGCGGTTCAGGTCGTGCAGCGCGATCAGCGACGTGACGATGCCATCGAGCATGCCCTCGGGTGCCTGACCGCCGTCGGCGAGAAGGATCGCGGGTGTGGTCATCAGATGCCCAACGTTGCGCACGAACATCAGGCTGCGGCCGGGCAGCGTGAAGGCGCCGCCGTCGGGGGCGGTGTACTGCCGGTCCGGTTCGAGCGACCGCGTGACCGTGCGGCCGCCCTTGTCGAAGCTGGCGGTCAGATCGCCCTTCATCAGCCCGAGCCAGTTGGCATAGGCGGCGACCTTGTCCTCGGCATCGACCGCGGCAATCGAATCCTCGAGGTCGGCGATCGTGCTGAGCGCGGATTCGAGCATTACGTCGGCCAAATTCGCCGGATCGTCGCGGCCAATCGGATGCTCAGGGTCGATCACCAGTTCGATGTGCAGGCCGTTGTGACGCAACAGGATATTGTCCGCCGCATGCCCGCCGAGCTGGCTGGGATCGGCAAGCTCGGGCGTGCCACCGGTCCAGTCGGTCCACGAGCCGCGCGCCAAGGGTACGGCATCGTCGAGAAACGCCTTCGCCCAGGCAATCACCTGCGCGCCACGGCCGGCGTCATAGCCTTTACCGGACGCCGCACCGGCAATCGCGTCGGTGCCGTAGAGCGCATCGTACAGGCTCCCCCACCGCGCGTTCGCGGCGTTCAACAGGAAGCGCGCGTTGAGGATCGGCACCACCAGCTGCGCGCCGGCGAGCGAGGCGACCTCCGCATCGACATTGGTCGGGGCGACCGCGAACGGTGCCGGCTCGTCGACCAGATAGCCGATCTCGCGTAGGAACGCCTGATAGTCGGCCTGGTCGATCGGTCTTCCGGCGCGGGCGTCGTGCCACGCATCGATCTTCGCCTGAAGGTCGTCGCGAACCGCCAGCAGCGTGGCATTTTCGGGTGCGAACCGAGCGTAGACGTCGGAGACACCCTGCCAGAACGTAGCGGGATCGAGCCCCGTACCCGGCAGCGCCTGCGTGTCGATGAACTCCACCAGCGACGCGGCGATCTTCAGACCTGCCTTCTCGATCATCTCGGCCATGCTGCTCTCCTATCCTCTGGCAGCACGATAGACGCCCGCCACCTTCGCCACTAGACACTATAAAACGAAAGCTGTTGATCGCCTGGAGAACGAATGGACCCCGATATCGTGCTCTTCGCCGAAGTCGTCCGGACCGCCAGCCTCAGCGCGGCGGGGCGGTCGCTCGGCATCTCCCCGGCGATGGTATCGAAGCGGATCGCGCGGCTTGAGGCGCGGCTCGGCGTGCGGTTGCTCAACCGAACCACGCGCCGGCTCGAGCTGACCGCTCGGGGGGCTGCGTATCACCGCGATATGGTGGCGATCCTCGCCGCGATCCGCGATGCCGAGGCGCGCGTGTCGGATCGAGCCCAGACACCGGCCGGGCCGCTGCGGATCAGTGCGCCGACCTCGTTCGGACGCCTCCATATCGCGCCGCACCTCAAGCCGTTCCTCGACGCGCACCCGGGGGTCCAACTCGACCTCGATTTGTCCGACGGATATGCCGACGTCATCGGCGACCGGCTCGACCTCGCGATCCGGATCGCGCCTGCCGTGCCGCCCAGCCTGACCGGCTACCGCCTCGCCGACAGCCGTCGCGTCCTCTGCGCGGCGCCAGGCTACAGTGCGCCACGCGACGCCGCCGACCTCAAGACGCACCGCCTGCTCGCGGCGAAGGGCCAGATGCCGTGGCGCCTTGCCGGCCCCGACGGCGCCGTCACGATCGACCGCCCGAGCTATGTCGCGACCAACTCCAGCGAAGTCGTCCGCGAACTCACCTTGGCGGGTGTCGGTATCGCGCTGCGGTCTCTGTGGGACGTCAGTGCCGATCTTGCGAGCGGCCGGCTCGTCCGCGTCCTGCCCGAGCTGGCCGGGTCTGCGGATGTCGGAATCTATGCGGTGCACGCGCGCGGGCTTGTGTCGTCGGGCGCGACCGCGCTACTCGACTATCTACGCGGTCTCTGGTCGCCGCTACCGCCGTGGGAGTCCTGAACCAGATCGATCGTGACGGCATCGATCCGCCGCAACATCGCGACGAATTGCTCGACCTCCGCGCCAGAGAACCCGGCAAAGATGCGGCGCTCCAGATCGAGCGCCTTTGGTGCTACCGACGCGTAGAGCGTGCGGCCGTCGTCAGTCAGTCGCAACAGATGCGACCGCCGATCGTCGGGGTTCGCATGCCGCTGCATCAGCCCGCGCTCGACCAGCGCGATCGCCGCGCGGCTGACGGTAACCTTGTCCATGCGGGTTTGCTGGCCGACCTGCTGCTGCGTGATCCCGCCCGCTTCGGCCACCACCGCGATCAGCCGCCACTCCGGGATCGTCAGCCCGAACAGCGCCTCATACGTATCGGCCACCGCCTCGCTGACGAGGTTCGAGGTGATCGACAGGCGATACGGGATGAAATCGTCCAGGACGAGCGCGCGGTCAGCCATAGCGAGATCGTAACGATTGACACCAGTTGATCAAGACGGCAGATTGGTAACAACAGATACCAATCTAAGGATCGAGTCATGGACCATATGGACGTAAACCCAATGGGTCTCGACGGGTTCGAGTTTGCCGAATTCACCTCGCCCGACCCCGACCGGATGGCCGCGCAGTTCGAGCAGTTCGGTTTCGTCGCCGCCTCGTCTCACCCAACCAAGGCCGTGATTCGGTACAAGCAGGGCCGCATCAACCTGCTGCTCAACCGCGAAGACGGTGGCCATGCGGCGGCATTCCGCGCCGATCATGGACCGTCGGCGAGCGGCATGGCGTTCCGGGTTCATGACGCCAAGGCAGCGTTCGACGCCGCCCTCGCGCGCGGGGCCAAGGCGGCGGATGCCAGCACGGGTGCGCTCGGCGAGGGTAGCTACGTACTCGAAGGGATCGGCGGCTCGCTATTGTATCTGGTCGACAAGCATGGCGCTGCGGGCAGCCTGTACGACGACTGGACCGCAGTCCCGGGCGCAGCCGAAGCGGAAGCCGCGAACAATGTCGGTCTCGACCTGCTCGACCACCTTACCCACAACGTGAAGCGTGGCCAGATGCGGACCTGGGCCGAGTTCTACGGCCAGATCTTCGGCTTTGAGGAGCAGAAGTATTTCGACATCAAGGGCAAGGCGACCGGGCTGTTCAGCCAAGCGATGATCGCCCCCGACCGCGCGATCCGCATCCCGCTCAATGAGAGTCAGGACGACAAGAGCCAGATCGAGGAATTCCTCAAGGACTATAACGGCGAAGGCATCCAGCATCTGGCGCTGACCACCGACGATATCTTCGAGACGGTTGAAAAACTGCGCGCGCGCGGCGTCAAGCTGCAGGATACGATCGAGACCTATTACGAGCTGGTCGACAAGCGCGTGCCGAACCACGGCCACGACCTCGAACGCCTGCGCCGCAACCGCATCCTGATCGACGGCAATGTCGGCGAGGAGGGTCTGTTGCTCCAGATCTTCACCGAGAACATGTTCGGGCCGATCTTCTTCGAGATTATCCAGCGCAAGGGCAATGAAGGCTTCGGCAACGGCAATTTTCAGGCGCTGTACGAGAGCATCGAGCTCGACCAGATCCGCCGGGGCGTGATCACCGTCGACGCCTGATCGCTGAAACCCTCTCCCCTCGGGGGAGAGGGAAAGGCGCGCCAGCGCCGAGGGTGAGGGCACGCGAGACGCCAGCGCGTGCCCTCACCCTTCCGCCGCGCAAGCGCGCGTCTCCCTCCCTCTCTCCAGAGGGAGAGGGCTAGAAGTTTGAACGGCCGGCGGTCCGGGCGTTGATCGGAACAGGTGACGGAGAGGAAGTCATGACAATCCACCAGCCGATCAACGCCGCAGGCGAGACCGCCGGCCAGAGCGAGTACCTCCCCGGCTTCGGCAACCACGTATCGACCGAAGCCGTCCCCGGCGCACTGCCGATCGGCCGCAATTCCCCGCAACGCCCGGCGTTCGGACTCTACACCGAGCAGCTCTCCGGCACCGCCTTCACCGCGCCGCGGCATGAGAACCGCCGCAGCTGGCTCTACCGGATGCGCCCGACCGCCGAGCATCCGCCGTTCGAACGTTACACCGGCGCGAAGCGGTTCGCCCCCGGCACTACCGACGCGCCGCTTGCGCCCAATCGCCTGCGCTGGGACCCGATCGAAGCACCTGCTTCCGGCACCGATCTGGTCGACGGCATGACGACGATGCTCGCCAACCGCGATCCCGCCGACCTTGAGGGCGTCGCGCTCCACGTCTACGCCGCCAATACCGACATGACCGACCGCGTGTTCATGGACGCGGACGGCGAGCTGTTGTTCGTGCCGCAGCACGGCCGGCTGCGGCTGCTGACCGAACTCGGGCGGATCGATGTCGCCCCCGGCCAGATCGCGCTGATTCCCCGCGGCGTCCGCTTCCGCGCCGAACTCCCCGACGGAGAAGCGCGCGGCTATGTCGCGGAGAATTACGGCCCGTTGTTCCGCCTGCCCGATCTCGGCCCGATCGGTGCCAACGGCCTCGCCAACCCGCGCGATTTCGAGACGCCGTTCGCGTGGTTCGAGGATCGCGACGCGCCGGTCGAGGTCGTCCAGAAGTTCATGGGATCGCTGTGGACCACCACGCTCGATCATTCGCCGCTCGACGTCGTCGCGTGGCACGGCAACCTTGCCCCCTGGCGCTACGACCTGTCGCGGTTCAACACGATCAACACGGTCAGCTTCGACCATCCCGATCCCTCGATCTTCACGCTGCTGACCTCGCCCAGCGACGTGCCCGGCCGCGCCAACGCCGATTTCGTGATCTTCCCGCCGCGCTGGATGGTGGCGGAGGGGACGTTCCGCCCGCCCTGGTTCCACCGCAACATCATGTCCGAGGCGATGGGGCTCATCACCGGCGCGTACGACGCCAAAGCCGAGGGGTTCGCGCCCGGCGGCATCTCGCTGCACAATCTGATGTCCGGCCACGGCCCCGATCTGGCAAGCTGGCAGGGCGCGAGCGCGGCCGACCTGAAGCCGCACAAGATCGACGGGACGATGGCATTCATGCTGGAGAGCTGCTGGCCCTACGCACCGACCGACTATGCGCTGGACCATGCGCAGCTCGATTACGACGCGGTCTGGTCCGATTTCCCCAAGGCGATCCTGCCGCGGTGACCCCGACGCTCCACGGCTATTGGCGCTCGACCGCCGCCTACCGGGTCCGCATCGCGCTCGCCGTGAAGGACGTCGACTATGCGCAGGTCCCGCATGACCTGCGCACCGGCGCGCACCGCGAGCCGGGCTACCGTGCGCTCAATCCGCAGGCACTCGTGCCGGCACTGGAAACCGACGACGCTGTCCTGACGCAGAGCCCCGCGATCCTCGAATGGATCGACGAGACCTATCCCGATCCTCCTTTGCTTCCGGCCGACGCGAATGGTCGCGCAGTCGTCCGCGCGATGGCCGCGACGATCGCGTGCGATATCCACCCGGTGAACAACCTGCGGATCCTGAACGCGCTGCGGAGCGAGTTCGGCGCCGACGATGCCGCCGTGAACCGCTGGATCGCGCGCTGGATCGGCGAGGGGTTCGCCGCGCTGGAGGTGATGATCGCGCATCATGGCAAAGGCTTCGCGTTCGGCGCGACGCCAACGATCGCCGACTGCCACCTGGTGCCGCAGGTCTATTCCGCCGAGCGCTTCGGTGTCGATCTCTCTCCCTACCCGCACCTTAAGGCTGCGGCCGACATGGCCCGCGCCCTCCCCGCCTTCGCCGCCGCGCACCCCGACCGGCAACCGGACGCGGATCGCTCATGAGCGACGGCGAGCGGCTTACCGCCACGCCTAGCGGGATCAAACTCGCGCCGCTCGACACGGTCGCCGAGGGCAAGGCGCGCAACTTCGTGGTGCAGATGCGTGCCGGGCGGTTTCACGGGTTCGTGGTGCGCAAGGATGACGCGGTGGTCGGCTATGTCGATCGCTGCCCGCATATGGGCCTGCCGCTCGCGCAGGTGCTCGACGACTATCTCACCCCGCGCGGCGACCTGATCGCGTGCAGCTGGCATTCGGCGCTGTTCGCGATTCACAGCGGCGCATGCGTCGGCGGCCCATGCGCGGGCGCCCGCCTGACGCCGTGGCCGGTCGCGGTGGTCGACGGGATGATCGTCACCGCAGGCTGACGCGGCGGGCGAGGTGCGCTAAGGGAGCGCACCTCCTCCCCTTCACAATGAACCGATGACCCAAAATCTCCCCATCCGCGTCGTGGCGCTGTATCGCTTCACGCCGTTCGCCGACATCGCCGCGATCCAGCCGCCGCTTGCGCTCGCATGCTGCTCGAACGGGGTGAAGGGTACGCTGCTGCTCGCGGCCGAGGGGATCAACGGGACGATCGCCGGGTCCGAGGCGGGGATCGATGCCGTTCTCGCGCATATCCGCGCGCTGCCGGGCTGCGCCGACCTGGAGGTCAAGGAATCGCGCGCCGGGACGATGCCGTTCCACCGCATGAAGGTGCGGCTGAAGCGCGAGATCGTCACGATGGGCGAGCCGACGATCGATCCGCTCGACGGCGTGGGCCATTATGTCGAGCCCGCGGACTGGAACGCGCTGATCGCCGAGCCGGGGACAATCGTGATCGATACGCGCAACGACTACGAAGTGTCGGTCGGCACCTTCGCCGGCGCGGTCGATCCGCAGACACGCAGTTTCCGCGACTTCCCGGCATGGTTTCGCGCACATCGCGCCGAGCTGGTCGGCGACGGCCCGCCGCCGAAGATCGCGATGTTCTGCACCGGCGGCATCCGCTGCGAGAAATCGACCGCGTTCCTGAAGGCCGAGGGGCTCGACGAGGTCTATCACCTGAAGGGCGGTATCCTGAAATATCTCGAGACGGTGCCCGAGACGGAGAGCCTGTGGGAAGGCGAATGCTTCGTCTTCGATCAGCGCGTCGCGGTTGGCCACGGGCTCGTGCCGGGCAGCCACGTGCTGTGCAATGCCTGCCGGATGCCGGTCAGCGTCGCGGAGCGCGCCTCGCCGCTCTATGTAGAGGGGATCAGCTGCCCCAACTGCCACGACGCGCGGGACGAATCCCAACGCGCCGGCTATGCCGAACGCGAACGCCAGATGCGCCTAGCCGAAGCCCGCGGCGAAACCCATGTCGGCGCGGTACTCTCCAAGACGCACGGCAATGACGACCACCACACCCCCTCCCGTCGTCCTGACGAAAGTCAGGATCCAGAGCCAAGGACGTAGCGCGCGTTACCCTGGATCCTGACTTTCGTCAGGATGACGGACTAGAGTCAGCAAACCGCGCCGCCAACGCTGTATGTCGAGGGGACCAGGTGCCCGGCATGCCATGACGCGCGCGACGCGGATCAACGCGCGGGCTATGCGGAGCGCGAACGGCAGATGCGCCTAGCTAAAGCCCGCGGCAAAACCCATGTGGGCGCGGTGCTGCCCAAGACGCACGGCTCTGACGACCACCAGCCCCCCTCCCGTCATCCTGACGAACGTCAGGATCCAGAGCCAAGGACGTAGCGCGCGTTACCCTGGATCCTGACTTTCGTCAGGATGACGGACTAGGGTCAGCAAATCGCGCGGCCAACGCTGTATTGCCCTGCGACAGCGCCAGCGAGTGCACGGTGTTGCCCGCAGCATCCGCAACCGATGCGTCCGCGCCATGCTGCAGCAGCAGGTCGATGATCGCCGTCTTGTTCACCAGCGCCGCCATCATCAGCGCGGTCTGGCCGACACCGTTGCGGCGGTTCACGTCCGCACCCGCGTCGAGCAGGATCTGCGCGATCTCGGCATAGCCCTTGAAGCAGACGCCCATCAGCGCGGTATTGCCGCGCGCATCCGCCGCGCCGTCGACCTGCGCGCCTGCCGCGAGCAAAGCCGCGGTGGCGCCGGGCTGGCCGTTATAGCTCGCGATCACGAGCGGCGTGTAGCCCTTCTGATCGGTCACCTCGATATCGACCCCCGCCTGCAACAAGGCGGGGATCATTTCGTCCCGCCCCGTCCGCGCGGCATCGAACAGCAATTCGATGAGCCGCTCGATCGGCGGCAAGGGGGGGAGTTCGCGCACGTCGCTCATACTAGGCCTCGATGATATGCGGCACGAACCGCGCGAGATTGCGCGTCACCACCGTATCATCTTCCCGAACGCCGATCCCCGCGGCTTCGTTGCCAACCATCCACGCGCCGATCACCGGATGCCGCCCGTCGAACACCGGCGGCGGCGCATAGGCCTGCCGGATCGCACCCTCGGCGCCATAGCCCTGATCGAGCACCGCATGCGCTGCGTCCCCGATCACCTCGACATTGGCACCCTCGCGCGAGAACAGCGGTTTCCGCACATATTTGGGACCCAGGATCTGCGCTGCGGGATCGTCGTCGAAAAACGCCGGCAGCAGGTTGGGATGCCCGGGATGCCGCTCCCACAACAGCGGCAGGATGCCCTTGTTCGACAGGATCGACTTCCACGCCGGCTCGATCCAGCGCACGTCGGCGCGCGACAGGTTCGGCGCATAAGGCTCGCGCAGCATGAACTCCCACGGGTACAGCTTGAACGCCGCCTGCACCTCATAGCCGTCGGTATCGACGAAGCGGCCATCGGCAGCGAGCCCAATGTCCTTCATCTCGACGAACTTGGGCTCGATCCCGACCTGGCTCGCCAGATCCTCGAAGAACCGCACCGTCTGGCGGTCCTCGATCGCCGACGCATCCGCGGCGAAATGGACGAACCCACCGCTCGGGAACAGCGCACGGAACCGCTCGCGCAGTTTGTCGAACAGGCTGTTGAACTGGTCCGTCCCCGCCGGCAGCTTGCCGCTCGCGAGCAGATCCTCCAGCCACATCCACTGGAACGTCGCGCATTCGAACACGGAGGTCGGCGTGTCGGCGTTATATTCGTAAAGCTTGGCCGGACCCGTCCCGTCATAGGCGAAGTCGAACCGCCCATAGAGTGACGGCTGGCGTGTCCGCCACGTCTCGGCGACGTAGTTCCACTGCTCGCGCGGGATGGCCAGACGTTCCATCAGCTGCTGGTCGCGGACAACCTCGTCGACGAGATCTAGGCACATCGCGTGCAGCTGTTCCGAGACGGGCTCGAGATCGTCCTCGATCTCCGCCAGCGTGAAGGCATAGGCCGCGCCCTCGTCCCAATAAGGCTCGCCGTCGGTGTCGTGATAGACGAACCCGATCGCGTCCGCCCGCTCACGCCAGTCGCTACGCGGGTCGACCGCGATCCGGCGCATCAGCTGTCCTTGCTATCGTCGCGCTGGCCGATCTGCAGCGTCTGACCGAGTTCCGGCGTCTTCGGCGCGGTCAGGCGCGCAAGCACGTCGTCCGCCGACGACTGGCCAGGGCCGATACCCGCAAGCCGCAGCTTCTCGTCGAGATCGGCGCCGGTACGACGGTCTTCCAGTTCGCCCGCGGCCTTGATCCGCTCGCCACGGATCGCCTGGCGTTCGCGGATCCGTGCGAGGCTGTCGGCGGCCGAACCGAGCTTGTTGCCCGCCCCCATGCTGCCCGACGCGACCGAGGCCTGCGCCTTCTGCACCGACTCGTTGACCTTCACGACCTCGACCTCGCGGCGGAGCTGCTCGATCTTGCGGTCGGTCTGCGCGACGGCGGTATGGATCTGCTCTTCGGCGGCGCGCATGTCCTCGACCTGCGGGCTCTTCAGCGCGATATCCTGTTCGAGATCGGCGATCCGCTGCGCGACCTGGCGCGCGAGATCCATATTACCTTTCTCGACCGCGATGCGCGCCGATGCCTCGTACTTGGCTGCCTGCGCACGGAAGCTCTCGACCTCGGTCTCGAGGATCCGGCGGCGCGCGACGAGCCCGGCGAGATCATCACGCGCTTTCCCCTGCGCCTTGTCCGCATCGCGAATTTCCTGATCGAGGATGCGGAGCGCGTTCGCGTCGACGACCGCCGCGCCCGCTTCGTGCGCGCCGGCACGACCGAGGGTGAAAAGCTTGCTCCAGATGGCCATGCCAGTCTCTCCGTTTGTATCTAGTTCAGGCGGCGGGAATCTGCGCGTGGCGCAGGTCGGTGGCCGCATCGATCGCGTTCTCGGCAAGCGTGCGCAGTTCGATGATCACGGTATCGAGCCGGCTCGACGTCGCCAGTTCGCCGAACAGCTCGTAATAATCGCGGCCGTCGACGGTGCCGATCCCGAAGTTCGACAGCGGCACCAGCTTCTGCGACTTCAGCAGGAAGGTGTTGAACGCCAACTGGTCCTCCTGCTCGTCGCACGGCCAGAGCAAGGTCGAACACGCGATCTGCGCCTCGCTGACGTTGACGAACAGCTCGAGATCGCCGTGCTGGTGCATCGTCACCAGCAATACCGGGTCCGCGCCTTCCAGGATCCGCGCGGAAAACTCGCCAGCCTTGGCAGGCTCGGACGTATCGAGCGCCGCCTTCAGGCTGCGGACGGTCCAGATTTCGGTCAATGCAAGAACTCCCGTGCTTGTCGCGTGGCGCACACATAGGACATTCACAAGCGCCTGCCACCCTCCCTCCGCCATGCTTCCCCCCTTCTTACGTCATCCTGACGGAAGTCAGGATCCAGGGTGACGAGGCGACGCACTGTTTGGCTCTGGATCCTGACTTTCGTCAGGATGACGGAGTTGTGTCGGAGTCGTCTATGACCGTTGGCGAACCCGTGCAGATCGGCCTATGCTGAAAGCCAACAAACCAACGTGAGGATTGCATGTTCGATCGCCTGTTCGGCCGCAAGCCAGCGCTTGACGGCAACGCGCTGCCCGTCGTCCGCAACGTCACGCTGGGACGCACGGTGACGGTCGACCCGCTCGCCTGGCGCCGGTTCGGCGACGAACTGCTGTTCCCCTTCGACCGCGATACGCTGGTGATCGTCGCGCAGGGGCTGATCGACCTCAACGAAGGCGGCTTCGTCCACCGATTTTATACCGACGACGACATCATGTTCCAGGCGGTGTCGAACGACCGCGCCGGGCAGGACGTGACCGACGTCACGCTGTTCGCGCCTTGGGACAGCGCCTACCCGTCGTCCGCCGCCGAGCGTCCCGCATGGAAAAGCCGCCTCAAGGCGCGCACCTTCACGGCAAAGGGGCTGCCCGAGTATGGCAGGTCCTGGTTCGGCCCAGACGCGAGCGAGCAGGAGCCGGTGACGTTCTGGGAAGAACTGCACGACGACCGCGACGGGATCGTCGACCGCCGCATCTTCCAGACCTGCATGCTGTTCAGCCGCGACCTGCCAGGGGACGACGGCCGCGAACTGCTGCTTGCGATCGACATGGAAACCGAGTCCGGCGAGGTATCTTTCGAGATCATGCTGGGCGTGGCACTGGAACTCGGCGAGTTCCGCGCCTAGCGTCTGTCGCTGACGGCTTCGGGGGAACCAGCATGATCGACCAATACAGCTTCGGCGCCAGCGCGCTTGCCTTCCTGATCGCGTTCGTCGCGGCGGGGGCGTTCACCATCGTGTTCAAGATCGTCTATCAGGTGGCGACGCCGTATCATGAAAAGTCTCTGATCCGCGAAGGCAATACTGCCGCTGCGATCACGCTTGGTGCCGCCTTGCTCGGCTATGTCCTGCCGCTGGCGTCGGCGTTGACGCATACCGTTACGCTGATCGAGTTCGCGGTGTGGGCGCTGCTTGCGGGCGTGATCCAGATCGTAACGTTCCTGATCGTGCAGCATTTCGTGATGCGCGATTTCAACGAGCGTATCGTCCGCGGCGAAATCGCCGCTGCAACCTATATGGCAAGCATCTCGCTGTGCGTCGGCATCCTCAATGCCGCCTGCATGACGAACTGAGGGGCATAGCGATGAAGCGTTCCAGATCGATCGTTCTCACCAGCCTGATCGCAGGCTCGGGTATCTCGCTGACGGCGTGCGACGGCGATGTCGGCGGCAAGCCGGTCGAGGCGCAGAGCTATGCGTCGGTGCAGGAATGTCGCGCAGCGGGTGCGCTGTCGGCAGTGCAGTGCGACACCGCGTTCGAGCAGGCCAAGGCCGACGCGGCGAAAACCGCACCACGATTTCAGGACAGGCAGACCTGTGAAGAGCAATATGGTGCCGCGCAGTGCGAACCGCGCAACAACGGCAACGGCGGCAGCTTCTTCACGCCGCTGCTGACGGGATTCCTGGTCGGACAGGCGCTCAACGGCGGCTTCGGCAACCGTGGCGCGCCGATGTACCGCGACCGCGACGGCAATTATTACGGTGGTGCGGGCGGACGGATCAACCGTGACTATGTCACCGGGCGAACCCGCGTAGGCTCGGATGCGTTCACACCAACTACCGCAAGAGCTCCTGCCCGCGTTCAGTCGCGCAGTTCGGTCATCTCGCGCGGTGGCTTCGGCGGCGGCTTTGGCGGGCGCAGCTTCGGGGGATAAGGATCGTCATCCCCCGACGCCGCGATCAGCGGCGCGGCGCCATCAGCGGCCCGCCGATCTCGGTCGCAGCAATGAACGCCGGGCGCGTGCGCAGGCGGTCGAGATAGGCTGCAACCTGGGGATGCTCGGTGAGCAAGCCCGTGCTCTCAGCGATCGCCAGCATGTAGCACATCTGGATGTCCGCCAGCATGAGCTGCTCGCCCATTAGATAGGGGCCATCGCCAACGCCCGCGCTGATATAGTCGAGCGTCTTGGTCACTTCGGGGCCGGTGAACTTGGTCAGGCCGTCGGGCAGGCCGCCCATCCGCTTGCCGAACATCGTCATCATGATCGGCAGCGCCGCGGAGCTCTCGACGTACTGAAGCCATTCGTCGTGGATGGCCGCGGCGTCGCTATTGACCGGCGGCGAGAAACGCCGATCGCCGTAGCGCTCGTCGATGTATGACAGAATCGGCGCGCTCTCGGCGAGCGTCAGGTCGCCGTCGACTAGCACGGGGGCCTTTCCGAGCGGATGGATCGCCTTCAACTCGGGCGGTGCCCGGAAGTTCGCGTCACGCTCGTATTTGACGAGGTCGTACTCGATGCCGAGCTCTTCGAGCAGCCAGAGGACACGGATCGACCGCGAGTAATTCAGGTGGTGTAGCGTTATCATCGCGGGTTCCTTGATATACATTATCCTGCGGTGCGGAACGGCTGGCCGCGGTTGAAGGTTTCCTCGCGATATCCCCCGGCTTCTCCGGTGGCGGAGAGACATATGACGAACCTGACCTGCGACGTTGCGATCATCGGCGCGGGCACCGCCGGCCTTGCCGCCGAACGCAGCGCGCGCCGCAACGGCGCCAAGACGCTACTGATCGACGAAGGCTTTGGCGGCACGACCTGCGCCAGCGTGGGATGTATGCCCTCCAAGCTGTTGATCGCGGCCGGCAATGCGACGCACGCGGTCGACCAGGCCAAGGTCTTCGGGGTCGAGGCATCAGCCAAGGTCGACGGCGTCGCGGTGATGGCGCGGGTCCGCAAGGAGCGCGATGCGTTCGTCGCCGGGGTCGAAACGTCGATCGACAAATTGCCCGACGCGGTGAAGATCGAGGCACGCGCAAAATTCGCAGGCGCGACGATCCTGGCCCTCAGCGACGGGCGTCAGGTCCATGCGAAATCCGTCGTGATCGCGACCGGGTCGAGTCCGGCGATCCCTGACATGTTCGATGCCGTACGTAACCGCGTGCTGACCAACGAGAGCGTCTTCGAGCTGGAGAACCTGCCCGGCTCGATCGGCGTGGTCGGCGCAGGCGCGCTCGGGCTCGAACTTGCGCAGGCGATGGCGCGGCTCGGTGTCGAGACAATGGTGTTCGACATGGGCGAGACGATCGGTGGGCTGAAGGATCCCCATGTCGCCGAAGCGTATCACGCAATTTTGTCGCGCGAGATGCCGGTCCTGCTCGGTGTTGAGCTAAAGGCCGAACCCGATGGCGACGGCGTCGTGCTGTCCTGGACGGGCTCGGCGTCGGGCAGCAAGCGCTTCGACTATCTGCTTGTCGCGACGGGCCGGCCACCGCGGATCAAGGACATCGGGCTCGAAACGACCGGGCTCGCGCTCGATGACCACGGGATGCCCGACTACGACCCCGACACGATGCAGTGCGGCAGCGCGCCGATCTTCATCGCCGGCGATGCGGACCATGATCGCGCGGTGCTGCACGAGGCATCGGCGGAGGGCATGATCGCGGGGCGCAACGCGGCCAGCTATCCCGAGGTTACGCCGGGCAAGCGCTCCGTCCCGTTCGCAATCACCTTCACGCACCCCAATGTCGCGGTGATCGGCGACATCGCCAAGGACGACGACACCGACAGCGTGATCGGCACCGCCTCCTATGACGATCAGGGCCGCGCGAAGGTCGAGGCGTGCAACGCCGGGCTGGTGCGCTTCTACGCCGACCGCCGCGACGGTCGCCTAACGGGGGCGACGATGGCGGGGCCTGCGGTCGAGCACAGCGCGCACCTGATCGCCTGGGCGATCCAGAGCGGCTGGACCGCAACCGAAGTCCTCGATCTGCCCTTCTATCATCCGACGTTCGAGGAGGGGATGAAGGGCGCGCTTCGGTCGATCTGCGCAGAGGTGCATTCTCCGACGCCGCGGGATCGCGATGATGGCTTCACGCCGGGGACGTGAGCCGAGGCGGCCACCGTACCACCCCGGCGAAGGCCGGGGCCCAATTGGAAAGGTCGTCGTAACGGAGCGCAGGCCGCCTTTACCAAGCGCCCCCAATTGGGCCCCGGCCTTCGCCGGGGTGGTGATATCCGCGGCGGCGCATCGGCGAGCTACCCCTCCAAATCCAGATACGCGACGACGTCGTTTTCGGTCGCAAGATACAACCCCGCCTGCACATCCTCCTCCTGCTGCGCCGCGATCCCCAGCGCCTCCCCCAAAGGCCCATAGAACAGCGTCGTCGCCGCCCCACCCTCCCCGCTATCGTCGAGATGATAGAGCCGGACCGACACACCGGAAGAAATCGTCCGCATTACAACTCCCTACCGCAAACCAGATGACTGAGACGTCACGGAACCAAATGCGCACCAGCGCAACTTTGCCCGCCCTCGCGAGTTACGCTAGCAGATACAGGGGTTTATATGCATCACGATGAAGGTTTTCCGGTATCGCGCCGTGGCGTGATTGCCGGCGGTGTCGCGTCAGCCACGCTGGCCGCGGCACCCAGCGCGCAGGCCCAGGCGCAGGGCAGCGTCCAGCCGGCCCCGCCCACGATGCCGGTCACGCTCAAGGTGAACGGCCGCGCAACCAAGATCAATGTCGACACGCGGACCACGCTCCTTGACGCGCTGCGCGAGAATCTGAAGCTCACCGGCACAAAGAAGGGCTGCGATCACGGCCAGTGCGGTGCGTGCACGGTGATCGTCGAGGGTCGCCGGATCAACAGCTGCCTCACCCTCGCGGTGATGCACGAAGGCGAGGAGATCACCACGATCGAAGGTCTCGGCACGCCCGAGAAGCTCCACGCGATGCAGGCCGCGTTCGTCAAGCATGACGGCTATCAGTGCGGCTATTGCACGCCGGGCCAGATCTGCTCGGCGGTCGCCACGCTCGGCGAGATCAAGGCGGGCATCCCCAGCCATGTGACGGGCGACATCGCCGCGCAGCCGACGGTCAGCACCGACGAACTGCGCGAGCGGATGAGCGGCAACATCTGTCGCTGCGGCGCCTATGCCAACATCATCGACGCGATCCACGACGTCGCAGGTACGGAGCGCACGGCATGAAGGCCTTTACCTACGAGCGCGCCACCTCGGCCAAGGAGGCCGCGAGCGCCGCGGCCCGCATGCCGGGCGCCAAGTTCATCGCCGGCGGCACCAACCTGCTCGACCTGATGAAGCTCCAGATCGAGACTCCCCAGCATCTGATCGACGTCGACGGCCTGGGCCTCGACAAGATCACGCCGACCGCCGACGGCGGCCTGCGAGTCGGGGCACTGGTCCGCAACACCGATCTCGCCGCTGATGCGCGTGTGCGCAAGGACTACGGCGTGCTCAGCCGCGCGCTCGTCTCTGGTGCGTCGGGCCAGCTCCGCAACAAGGCGACGACCGCGGGCAACCTGCTCCAGCGCACGCGCTGCCCCTATTTCTACGACACCACCAAGCCCTGCAACAAGCGCCAGCCGGGCAGCGGTTGCGCCGCGATCGGCGGGTTCAACCGCAACCTCGCGATCATGGGGACTAGCGAGGCGTGCATCGCCACGCATCCGAGCGACATGGCGGTCGCGATGCGTGTGCTCGACGCGACCGTGGAGACGGTGAACGCCGCCGGCGCGACGCGTGCGATCCCGATCGCCGACTTCCACCGCCTCCCCGGCACCACACCGAACATCGAGACGGCGCTGGCGCCGGGTGAACTGATCACCGCGGTGACGTTGCCCAAGCCGATCGGCGGCACGCATATCTACCAGAAGGTGCGCGATCGTGCGTCCTACGCGTTCGCGCTGATCTCGGTTGCGGCGGTGATCCAGCCCGGCGGTCGTGGGCGGCTCGCCTTTGGCGGCCTCGCGCACAAGCCCTGGCGGGTCGAGGCGGCCGAGGCGCAGATGCCCAATGGGGCCAAGGCCACCGCAGCGGCGGTTCTTGCCGGCGCCCGCACCACGTCACAGAACGCGTTCAAGCTGCCGTTGGTCGAACGCACCATCGGCGCCGTGTTCGAAGACGCGAAGGCCTGACGCCCATGAAATTCGATACCTGCGCAACCGCCAATCCCACCGACCGGATGAAGGTGCTCGGCAAGCCGATCGACCGCATCGACGGCAAGCTGAAGACGACCGGCACCGCGCACTACGCCTATGAGCGCAACGACGTCGCCCCTAACGCCGCCTATGGCTACATCCTCGGCGCGGCGATCGCCAAGGGCCGGATCGAGAGCATCGACGTCGCCGACGCCAAGGCGGCGCCCGGCGTTCTCGCGGTCGTCACCTACCAGAATGCCGGGACGGTCGCCAAGGCCAATGCGCATACCGCACGGATGCTCGCCGGCCCCGACGTGCAGCATTACGACCAGGCCGTCGCGATCGTCGTCGCCGAGACGTTCGAACAGGCCCGGGCCGGCGCCAAGCTGCTCCGCGTCAACTATGCCCGGACGAAGGGCAATTTTGATCTCGCCGCCGCCAAGGGCACCGCCGTGAAGCCCAAGGACGGCAACCCCGATACCGCGGTCGGCGATTTCGCGGGCGCGTTCGCCAAGGCGGCCGTCAAGGTCGACCAGCGCTATACGACGCCCGATCAGAGCCATCAGATGATGGAACCGCATGCGACGACCGCGGCCTGGAAGGACGGCAAGCTGACCTTGTGGACGTCGAACCAGATGATCAACTGGGCGGTCCGCGACATGAGCGAGACCTTGGTCATGCCCAAGGAGAACATCCACGTCATGTCGCCCTATGTCGGCGGTGGCTTCGGGTCGAAGCTGTGGATCCGCAGCGACGCGGTGATGGCGGCACTCGGTTCGCGGGCGATCGGTGGCCGGCCGGTCAAGGTCACGCTCGCGCGGCCGCAGGTGATGAACAACACCACGCATCGCCCTGCGACGATCCAGCGCCTGCGCATTGGTGCGCAGAAGGACGGCAAGATCACCGCGATCGCGCATGAGAGCTGGTCGGGCGACCTGCCAGGCGGCGGACCCGAGACCGCGCCGAACGCGACTCGTCTGCTGTACGCGGGTGCCAACCGCATGACCGCGACGCGTCTCGCCGTGCTCGACCTTCCCGAGGGCAACGCGATGCGTGCGCCGGGCGAGGCGGTCGGCCTGCTCGCGCTCGAAGCGGCGATGGACGAGCTGGCCGAGAAGCTAAAGATGGACCCGGTCGAGCTGCGCATCGTCAACGACACGCAGGTCGATCCGGAAAAGCCGTCACGCCAATTCTCGCAGCGCGATCTGGTCGGTTGCCTCAAGACCGGCGCCGAACGCTTCGGCTGGAACAAGCGGAATCCCGTACCGGGCCAGGTCCGCGACGGGCGCTGGCTGGTCGGCATGGGCATGGCATCGGCGTTCCGCGACAACGTAACGATGAAGTCGGGCGCACGCGTCGGCATCGACAAGAAGGGCATGGTGACGGTCGCCACCGACATGACCGACATCGGCACGGGCAGCTACACGATCATCGGCCAGACCGTCGCCGAGATGATGGGCGTGCCGATGGACAAGGTCATCGTGCTGCTAGGCGACAGCAGCTTCCCGGCCTCGTCGGGGTCGGGTGGCCAGTGGGGCGGCAACAGCTCGACCGCGGGCGTCTATGCGGCATGCATGGCGCTGCGCGAGTCGGTCGCGCGCAAGCTCGGCTTCAATTCGGACGATGTCGTGTTCGAGGACGGCAAGGTGAAGTCGGGCAACCGCAGCGTCTCGCTGTCGGAAGCTGCGGGCGATGCCGGCCTGTCCGCCGAGGACTCGATCGAGTTCGGCGATCTGACCAAGACCTATGCGCAGGCCACGTTCGGCGCGCATTTCGTCGAGGTCGGGGTCGATGCAGCCACCAGTGAGATCCGCGTCCGCCGGATGAGCGGTGCATTTGCCGCTGGGCGCATTCTCAACCCCAAATCGGCGCGCAGCCAGGTGATCGGTGCAATGACCATGGGCGTCGGCGCGGCGTTGATGGAGGACGCGATCGTCGACACGCGCTTCGGCTATTTCGTCAATCACGACCTCGCCGAATATCATGTCCCCGCGCACGCCGACATTCCGATGCAGGACGTGTTCTTCATGGACGAGCTGGACGAGAAGTCCTCGCCGATGAAGGCCAAGGGCATCGGCGAGCTCGGGCTGTGCGGCGTCGGCGCAGCGATCGCCAACGCGGTCTACAATGCGTGCGGCGTCCGCGTCCGCGAATATCCGCTGACGCTCGACAAGGTGATCGGCAAGATGGTCTGATACCCTGCCCTCCATCCGGCCGGAACACCGGTCGGATGGAGGGCGAAACCGGCTCTGGCGCGCACGATTGGGTTGCGCTAGAAAACCTGCATGACCGTACCCGCCATTCTAAAAAACCTGCGACTCCCCGTCATCGGGTCACCCCTGTTCATCATTTCCGGACCGGAACTGGTGATCGCGCAGTGCAAGGCGGGTATCGTCGGGTCGTTCCCGGCACTCAACGCGCGTCCGCAGACGCTGCTCGACGAATGGCTGCACCGGATCACCGAGGAATTGAGCGCCCACAACCGCGCCAATCCCGATCGCCCCGCCGCCCCCTTCGCGGTCAACCAGATCGTCCACAAGTCGAACGACCGTCTCGAAAGCGACCTCGCGACCTGTGCCAAGTGGCAGGTGCCGATCGTCATCACCTCGCTCGGCGCACGCGAAGACCTGAACACTGCGGTGCACGGCTGGGGTGGCATCACGCTGCACGACGTGATCGACGACCGTTTCGCGCGCAAGGCGATCGAAAAGGGCGCGGACGGGCTGATCGCGGTCGCGGCCGGTGCAGGCGGTCATGCGGGTCGGCTATCGCCGTTTGCGATCATCCAGGAAATTCGTCAGTGGTTCGATGGCCCGCTCGCGCTATCGGGCTCGATTGCGACCGGGGACGCGGTGCTGGCGGCGCAGGCGATGGGCGCCGATTTCGGCTATATCGGCTCGCCGTTCATCGCGACGACCGAAGCGAATGCGGACCCAGCGTACAAGGACGGGATCGTTGCAGGCAAGGCCTCCGACATCATCTATTCCAACCTCTTCACCGGCGTGCATGGCAATTACCTGCGCGCGTCGATCCAGGCCGCGGGGATGGACCCCGACAACCTTCCCGAGGGCGATCTGAAGACGATGGACTTCGGCGGCGGCAACGGTTCGAAGCCGAAGGCTTGGAAGGACATCTGGGGCTCGGGCCAGGGCATCGGCGCGGTGAACAAGGTGGAAAGCGTTGCCGACCGCGTCGATCGCCTCGAACGCGAATACCGTGCGGCGCGGGCCCGTCTTTCGCTCTGACGAACCTGACACCGCCAAATTTCGGCTTGCTCAGAACAGACGCTTGAGCAGGCCAACATTGGTCTTGCCCAGTTCGACCACTTCGTCCCCGCGCCCGCTGATGACCGCCTTCGCCATGTAGAGCGTGAAGCCCCTCATCTGCTCCAGCGTGATCTTCGGCGGCATCGATAATTCGGTCCGGGCGGTAACCGCATCGAGCAACGCCGGTCCGGGATGCGCCAGCACCTCGCGGATACCCGCTTCGACGTCACCCGGATCAGTGACGCGTACGCCGTGCAGCCCGATCGCCCGCGCCATCGCCGCAAAGTCGGGGTTGTCGAGCGCGACGCCAGTCTCGACCAGGCCCGCTGCCTTCATCTCCATTTCGACGAACCCCAGCGTCCCGTTGTTGAAAACGATGATCTTCACCGGCAAGCCGAGTTGGCGGACCGTCAGCAACTCCCCCATCAACATCGCCAGCCCGCCGTCGCCCGACAGCGTCACCACCTGCCGCCCAGGGTAGGCTGCCTGCACGCCGATCGCCTGCGGCAACGCGTTGGCCATCGATCCGTGGTTGAATGATCCGATCAACCGTCGCCGCCCATTCATCTTAAGATAGCGCGCGGCCCATACCGTCGGCGTCCCGACGTCGCAGGCGAACACGGCATCGTCTGCCGCCTGCTCGCTCAGGACGCGTGCGACATGTTGCGGATGAATGACGCCACTGCCCGGTGTTCCGTCCGCGAGATCGTCCAGCCCCTCGCGCGACTTCGCATAATTTTCGCGCGCCGTTTTCAGGAAGCTGCCGTCGCGCCCGCTTGTCAATTTCGGGATCAGCGCGGCAAGCGTCGCCCCGACGTCGCCGACCAGCCCGATATCGATCGCCGTTCGCCGCCCGAGATTTTCGGGGATCAGGTCGATCTGCGCGACCTTGGCGTTCTCCGGATAGAATTGCCGATACGGGAAATCCGTCCCCAGCATCAGCAGCACGTCGCACGCCATCATCGCGTCGTAGCCGCTGGAAAAACCGATCAGCCCCGTCATGCCGACGTCATAGGGGTTGTCGTATTCGACAAACTCCTTGCCGCCCAGCGCGTGCACGATCGGTGCCTGCAAAATTCCTGCAAGCGTGACGAGTTCGGTATGCGCCGTGCGGCAACCGCGCCCTGCCAGGATCGTCACCTTCTGCGCGCCGTTCAAAAGCGCGGCGAGTTCGGCGATGTCGGCGTCCGCTGGTACCGTCACCGAAGGCGGCGGCAAGAGAGCACCCTTCGACCGTGCCAGCGTGCCCGTGGTCGACCGCAGCGCGACATCGCCCGGCATCGCGACGACCGATACTCCGCGGTGACCAACCGCCGCGCGGATTGCTGTCTCCAGCGTCCGCGGCATCTGGTCCGCGTCCGAGATAGTCTCGCAATACACGCTACATTCGCGGAACAGCGCTTCGGGTCGCGTTTCCTGGAAATAGTTGGAACCGACCTCGCCGCTCGGCACCTGCGCCGCGATCGCCAGCACCGGCACGCGCGTCCGATTGCAGTCGTAAAGCCCGTTGATCAGATGCATGTTGCCGGGGCCGCAGGATCCGGCACATACCGCCAGCTTGCCCGTCAGTTGCGCCTCCGCTCCTGCCGCGAAGGCCGCGGCTTCCTCGTTGCGAACGTGGATCCACTCGATCTTGCCCTGTCGCCGCAAGCTGTCGGTCAGGCCGTTTAGGCTATCGCCAACGACGCCGTAGATCCGCTCGACGCCGGCCAGATGCAGCGTCTCGGCAAACAGGTCGGCGATAATGGTCTTGGACATGAGCAACTCCGGACAGTGGCGAAAACCACGCATCGCCGGTGGCGGCAACGGCGGGTGGCACTCAAACGCGCTCCGGTATCATCGGGGTGCAAAACCTAAGTTCGGGCAATCAATGCGCGGTCGCAAAATGCATGATGCGATCGCCCGCGAACCGGGTATCAGGGCAACCGGGGTTGGAACGCGATAACGCGCCATTGGGGAGAGTAGCATGTCGGGAGGTCTATCGCCGTTCGCGATCGCGCTTGTATTGCAGTCGGTCGCAGCGCCGGTCCCGACACGGTCGGCACCAGCATCACCTCCGGCATCGCCCGCCCCATCAGCTACACCATCCGCGATTGCCCACCCTGGCATCTGGCCAACAGCCAGTGCGCGCCCGTTGCGCGACCCAAAGGTCGAGGCGCGGATCGACGCGATCATGAAAACCATGACGGTCGCGGACAAGATCGGTCAGCTGATCCAGGTCGACATCGCCAGCATCACGCCCGCAGACCTGCGCATCTACAAGATCGGCTCGATCCTCAACGGCGGCAACTCGGGGCCCGGCGGCAACGACCTTGCGCCGCCCGTCGAGTGGTTGAAGCTTGCCGACGCGTTCTACGATGCGTCGATGGCGCGCACCGACGGCCGCCCGGCGATCCCGGTGATCTGGGGTACCGATGCGGTCCACGGCAACAACAACATTCCCGGCGCCACGCTCTTCCCACACAATATCGGCCTCGGCGCTGCGCGCGACCGCGACCTGATGCGCGAGATCGGCCACGTCACCGCGGTCGAGACCGCCGCAGCCGGCATCGACTGGACCTTCGCCCCCACCCTGGCCGTCGTCCGCGACGATCGCTGGGGCCGCACGTACGAGAGCTATTCGGAAGAACCACAGATCCAGGCCGACTATGCCGGCGCGGTGATCGAGGGCGTCCAGGGCAAGGTCGGCACCAAGGAATTCCTCGCCCCCGACCGCGTCATCGCGACGACCAAGCACTTCCTCGGCGATGGTGGTACCGGCGGACGCGACCAGGGCGACGCTCGCATCACCGAAACCGTCCTGCGCGACATTCATCTCGGTGGCTATCCCGCCGCAATCGAAGCCGGCACGCAGTCGGTCATGGCCAGCTTCTCCAGCTGGAACGGCGCCAAGATGCACGGCAACAAGAGCCTGCTGACCGGCGTCCTGAAGGACAGGCTTCACTTCGACGGCTTCGTGGTCGGTGACTGGAACGGTCATGGCCAGGTCGACGGCTGCACGAACGAGAGCTGCGCCGCGGCGATCAACGCCGGGCTCGACATGTTCATGTATTCGGGCAGCGGGTGGAAAGCGCTCTACGACAACACGTTGAAGCAGGCGCAATCGGGGGAGATCGCAGCGGCGCGGCTGGACGACGCCGTCCGCCGCATCCTGCGCGTGAAAATCCGCGCCGGTACGTTCGACAGGGGCCGTCCGTCGTCGCGCGCGTTGGCCGGCAAGATGGATCTCATCGGTGCTGCCGACCACCGCGCCATCGCGCGCCGTGCAGTGCGCGAATCGATGGTCCTGCTCAAGAACGAAGGCGGGCTACTCCCGCTGAAGCCCTCCGCCAACATCCTCGTCGCCGGTGGCGGCGCGGACAACATCTCCCAACAGGCCGGCGGCTGGTCGCTGACGTGGCAGGGCAGCGGCACGACCAACGCCAACTTCCCCAATGCCGAGACGATCTGGTCGGGCATCGACAGCGCTGTCAAGGCAGCGGGCGGCACCGCGACGCTGTCGGCAGACGGCAGCTTCGCCAAGAAGCCCGATGCGGCGATCGTCGTATTCGGCGAACAGCCCTATGCCGAGTTCAAGGGCGATCGCCCGAACCTGGAATACAGCCCTGAGGACAAGTCCGACCTCGAACTTCTTCGAAAACTGAAGGCCCAGGGCGTGCCGGTCGTGGCCGTGTTCCTGTCGGGTCGTCCGCTGTGGGTGAACGCCGAACTCAACGCCGCCGATGCGTTCGTCGCGGCGTTCCTGCCGGGCAGCGAAGGCGGCGGTGTGGCCGACGTCGTGTTTCGCAAGAAGGGCGGCAGCGTCGCCAACGACTTCCGCGGAAAATTGAGCTTCTCCTGGCCGAAGCGCCCGGACCAATACGTCCTCAACCGCTCCGATCCCGGCTACGACCCGCTGTTCGGGTTCGGCTACGGTCTCAGCTACGCCAAGTCGGGCACCGTCCCGCGGCTCGACGAGACCCGGCCCGCCGGCATGGCCGCATCGTCCAACGGCACGATTTTCGGCAAGGGGCGTGTCCCCGAAGGCTGGGGGATCACGCTCGTCGAGCAGGGTCAGAAGGTTCGCTTGCTTGGCGTCACCGCGACGACCACGACCAAGCGCCTGACCGTCTCCGCTGCGGATCGCCGCCGCCAGGAAGACGCGCGGGCGTTCGTCTGGACCGGCGGTCTTGCCGAAGCCCGTATCGAGGCGTCCGGCCCGCTCGACCTGACGCGGGAGAGCAACGGCGAGCTCAGCCTCGTGATGGACGTCCGCGTCGATCGTGCCGCAGGCGGCCCCGTTACGCTTGGCATGGTCAGCAACGATGGCAAGGCGGTGATGGTGCCGATCACCAGAGCGTTGGCGGTGGCAAAGCCCGGTAACTGGCAACAGGTGATCGTACCTCTGCAATGCTTCGCCAAGCGCGGCGTCGACATGACCCGCGTCACGTCACCCTTTGCGATCGCCACCGAAGGCAAGCTCGCGCTGTCGATCTCCGATGTAAAGATCGACTCCGCTCCTGTCCCGATGACCACATGCGGTGACTGACATACCGCCTTTACCTGACAACGTCTCCGGCCGGGAGGACCGTTCGTCCACGTGACAGGGCGGCGATCGGTGCGTAGGTCGTCCAGCGTGGTCACCGTCCGTTCCCTTTTACTTAAACATCGCACCTTTGCGACGTGGGTGCTCGTCTGTGCGATGGCAATGCGGATCCTCGTACCCGCAGGATTTATGCCGGTCGTCTCCGCAAGCGGCGTGATGATCGAGATTTGCGTCGGCACGGTACAGGCGCCGATCGGCGTAACCAAGGCGATGCCAACGGCGATGGTACCCGCCATGACGATCCACGGCATGGCGCATCATTCGGACAAGTCGGATCGCTCGGCTGCGGACATGCCTTGTGCTTTCTCCGGCTTGACCGCACCGTCGATGGCCGCCGCCGACCCGGTACTACTCGCGATCGCGATCGCGTTTATCACTGGTATCGTCTTCCGCTTGAGAACCGCAGCGTCGATCGCTGCGCATCCGTATCTTACACCCCCTTTGCGAGGTCCCCCGCCCTTCCCCGCCGGCTGATCCGTCGGTCTGCGTACAGGCTCGATCACGACGCTTCGGCTGATCCGTCACGTCGCCGGATCGACCACGGCCCGCGCAGCACCGCACGCGAGGCGGCCACCAGTGTCTTCATACAATGGTCGATGCGTCGATCAGCTATCGGATGACGGCGCAAGCGTCGGTCTCGATCCATTGCCGCACCCTGACCGACGCGTTCTACGGCGCGTATTTCCGATACCCGACGCCCAACGTGTACGTCGGCTCGCCACGCGGCGGCGAAATCGCGCTTTCCACGCAATTCTGAGCAAGGGTCCCAGATGGCATTTACCAGTTCGGTCGATCCGAAAGCCTACCGCGCGCTGTGGCGTTGGCATTTCTATGCCGGCCTTATCGTCGCGCCCTTCCTGCTGATCCTGGCCGTCACCGGCTCGATCTATTTGTTCAACGACGAGATCGACGATGCGCTGTATCCGGCGCAACGCTTCGTCGCGGTCCATGCGGTCCAGGTGCCGCCGTCACTGATGATCCATGCCGCGTTGAAGGCTCATCCGGGGACAGCGACGCGCATCGACCTGCCGGGCGCGCCCGACCGTGCGGCGGTCGTCTTCGTGACGCCCGACCACGGCGAGCCGCTGCGCGTGGCAGTAGATCCGGGAACGAGCCATGTGCTCGGCGCGACGATCTATGCCCGCACGCTCGTCGGTTTTGCGGAGGCGATACACGGATCGCTGACGCTCGGCACGGTCGGGGACCGGATCGTCGAGCTTGCCGCGTGCTGGGCGCTCGTCCTGATCGTGACCGGGCTGTATCTGTGGTGGCCGCGAGGACGCGGCGGGCTTGGCGGTATCGTCTATCCCCGGCTCAGCGCCAGTGGACGCCTGGTCTGGCGCGACCTGCACGCGGTGATCGGGGTCTGGTCGGTCGCCTTAATCGGGTTCCTGTTGCTGACCGGCCTCCCCTGGGCCGGTATCCAGGGCGAGCTGCTCAACCGCGGCACCGCGGCGCTCGGTATCGGTTATCCCGCATCGAACCGCACGCAGAATACGCCGGTGAGCGTGTCGATGAAGACCGCGCTCGGCGAAGCACCCTGGACGATGGAACGCGCGCCGATGCCGACAACCGCCGCGACGGCGGCACATGCCGGGCATGCGGGCCACGAGATGACGATGGCGGTCCGCGACGACGCGGCAGTGGCAGGGATCGACCGGATCGCAACCTCCGTGAGGCGCGACCACCATATCGCCGGTGCCTATCGCCTGTTCCTGCCAAGCGGCCCGACCGGCGTCTACACCGCCTACACCTATCCCGATCAGCCGCAGGGGCAGCGTACGCTGTACTTCGATCGCTGGACCGGCGGGCTGATCCGCGAAGTCGGCTACCCCGATTATGGCTGGGCGGCGAAGGCGATCGAGCTCGGCGTCCAGCTACACATGGGCAATTACTTCGGGCTCGCGAACCAGCTCGTGATGCTGACGACCTGCATCGCGATCGTGCTGCTGGTCATCAGCGGCGTCGTGATGTGGTGGAAACGCCGCCCCAAGGGCCGCCTTGCCGCGCCCGCCCGCGTGCCCCCTACGAGGATCAAGGGCGCGGTCGCCATCCTGACCGCCGCAGGGGTGCTATTCCCGATTCTGGGGGTGTCGGTGATCGTGATCTTCCTGATCGACCGGCTGGTCCTGCTGTTTGTCGCGAAGCGATAGCCGAACGATCAGGGGAACGCCGCGGCGAGGCATTGCAACGCCGCCGCGTAATAGTCGCTCGCGAGCGTACCGGGAGCCCGCGTACCGAGCGCGCGGCTCACTACCGCGCGACCACCCAGGGACAGCGGGTATTCGGCGGACTGCTCCGACACCACGTCGATCCAAGCCGGGATCCGTTCCACGGGCATCGATCGCCACCAGGTTCGAATCGGCTCGACCAGTGCGGTCCGGCCCGACACGCTGGCGAACAGCGGCACGCGGATGGCGTCGAAGCCGAACCGTGGCGGCTTGTCCGCAGCCGGTGCGATCGCGCCGGTGTTCGAGACGTCGATCCAGTCGGTCGGCAGGCGGTGCGCGCCGAACCGCGCCGCGGCGATCAACGCCTCACCGTCGGTGATCACCCGCCGCCAGACCGCCGCGTTGCCGGTCTTCGCGAACAGATCGAGCGCGGGCCAAACATAGTAGCAGGGATTGATCGTCGTGCGCGCCGCCGTCGAGAACCCGTCCAGCCCCGGCAGCAGGAGCATCCGCCCGCCCACCGTCTTGACGAGTCTGGTGGATATCGCCTCGACGATAGCGCGCGACCGCGCGGCATAGCGGGGATCGCGCCAGCGGTTCGTCGCCTTCGCCAGCGCATAGGCGATGAGCAGGTCGCCATCGGTCGCGTTGTTGCGATCGGCAACGGGATTGGCGGAACGCGGGTCGTAACGCCAGACGTAGAGCGCAACGTCGGGACGAGCGAGTTTCGCTTCGGTCCAGCCAAGAATCTTGTCGAATGCAGCGCGGTCGCCGGCGGCCTGCGACAGCAACAGGCCATAGCTCTGGCCTTCGCTGTGGCTGACGCCGCCATTGCCGTTATCGACGATCCGGCCGTCGTCGGCCATGAACCGTTGCTTAAAGACCGCCCAGTTCACGCCGTTCGCTGCGCCGGTCGCAGGCAGGGTCCCTGGTTCGATTGCCGCGCTGTTCTCGGTCGTGCTTTTCCCGGCCGCGGCGTTTTCTGTGGTAAGTGTTCGGTCGTCCGGTGCGCGTGCCTTGCTGCATCCGGCGATGGCCAGACCGGCCATTCCCGCCATGACGTGTCGACGATCAACGTCCATGCTTCAGTCGTGCCTCCGTATCGCTCCACCACAGGGTGCGCGTCGTAAGATTGGCGCCGCTGCCGAGCGTATGCAACCAGGCGTCATAAGCTCCCTCCAGTAACGGCCTTAGGGTCTGTTCAGTTGCACCGCCGAGCACCGGCGCCAATCGCCGGGCAAAGCCGGTGTGCGTAATCAGCAGGCCGTCCTCGGCAAGCTCGAACCGCACTTCGCCGCAGTCATGCTCGCGCCACAGCCGGTTGATCGCCGCGGCGAGCGCCGCGATGTCCTGCGCGTCGCCGACCGGATGCGCCGCAGCGATCCGTGCGCCGACCGCGCGGAAGAATGCACGTCGCTGCGCGGTGGTGGCGCCGCCGCCGACCTCGGCAACGATGCTGCTCAGCAATAGCGAAGCGGCCGTGGTTTCGGTTGCGTTGTCGGTGGACCATTCAGTCATCGCGTTCATTTGGCTCCCCCCAAGGACTGGCGCAATTCGAAAGTCGATCGGTAGTCGTCATACGTCCCGAACGTGTTGGCGCTGGCCGAGGCGCCGATCCGGGTGTTTGGGTTCAGGCGATAGAACAACGATCCATCCGCCGAAAAGGCGAAACCAGTGTTGCTCAGGCTATCATAGTAAGAGCGCACGTCGGTGTTTCGTGCTTTCAACGCATCGAGTTCGGCCTGTGCTGTTGGGTCGGTCGGATAGATCGGCGCGCGATCCTGTTCGAAGCTCTGATAGCCTGGCGCAACGCCCAGGCGCCCCTCCCACCGCGTCGAATTATACGCGTAGCGGATGGGCAGGCTCATGCTCAGGAAGCTTTGCGGGCTGAAATAGCCGCCATGCCCGTAGGTGAAGTAGTTCTGGTTGTTGTCGAACGCCTGCCAGTTGAGGTTGAGGCCGCCGGTCAGCGTCGAATGCCCGTCGCGGTACAGCGGCAAATAGCCCCCGGCGTTCGCCTGGTACCCGCGGTTCCTGCGGACGTTCTCGCCGGTATAGCGATAGCCGGAGACATCGGCGTAGACGCCAGTGCCTTCGTCATCCCAGGAAAGCGAGGCACCGCCGCCAGTCCGCATGACCTGACCCCAGCGTTCGCCCGTGACGGGATCGCGCGTGCCGGCATAGGATACCACGCTGTCGGTGACGGGCTCGCGCTTCACCCAGCCTTGCGCCGACACCGTGCGCGAGATCTTGGGCTTGGCGGTGAAGCCCCACGTCACGTCGGTATTGTCGAACCCGATCGGCGTCGACCCGACCTCGATCCGAACGCCGGGGCTGTCATACGAGGCGGCGACCGCGACGCCGGACGCATGCTGCGTATCCGCCTGGACCAGTTCGGAAGGCAATGCATTGACGATCCCTCTGGCCTCGGGCGTCGCATTGCGGCCGAACCGAGCAAGCGCAGAGCCGGTCGGGCGGCCGGAGTCGATCACGACCGGTGTTGCCGAGACGGAGACGCGGCCGCCAGCGACGCCGGTGGAGAGCGTCGCGGTACCCGACAATTCGCGCAGTTCGCTCAACCCGGTCTCGCCCGAGCGTTCGCGGAAGCCGAGCTTCATTTCCGCGCGTGGACCCGTGTCGTCGCTCAAACGCGCAATATCGTCGCGCAGGCGGATGAGCGTGGCATCGCCGCCAGCAACGCCGGCCTGCGGCACCGCGCCGTTCGAGGACGCATAGCCGCCCGGCGCGGAGCCGCCCGGTGCAAAGGCTCCGGGCGAAAAAGCCGCCGGTGTCGGAACGCCCGTCGAGCCGGCGCCGTATCCGGGCGCCACAGTGAACGCCATCGGGGCCGAAGACCGTCCGGGCGTCGAAGCCGGGATCGGTCCTGCGCTGAGGGCGAACGGGTTGGTGGCGACGATGGGTGCCTGTTCGGCTTGACGGAAGGGATTGCCCGAGCCCATGCCCGCGGCGAACGGATTGGCGCCGCTCAGCGGGGCACCTGTTCCGGAACGCGCGGCATAGGCAGCCTCGGCGCGACGCAAATAGCGTTTTGCCGCCCCTCGGTCGCCGCGGGCCTGCTCCATCTGCCCGGCAGCGGCGTAGATCTCGTAATCGTCCGGGTAGGCGGACAGCGCGCGGTCGACGGTCGCGGTGGCGACGTCGTGATTGCCGCCCGCACCTGCGCTGCCGATCAGGCCGATCAGCGCGCCCTTGTCCCGCGGATTTGCCGCAAGCACCATCTGGTACGTCTGCGCCGCCTGCGAGGGCATGTTCCCCGACTGGTACAACCGACCGAGCGCGCCCAGCACGTCGGCATTGCCCGGCGCCGCGGTCCACGCCTGTTGCAGCAGGTCGAACGCCTGCGCGTTCTGACCGGCGAGCCGCATCCGGTCCGCCTGCGACGACGCCGCGATGCCCTCGAGCCGGGCAATAGCCGGCGCCGCGGACGCGGATCCGGCCGATGCCGTCCGCGCGCGATCGATCGCGCTGGCGACCGCGGCATCCTGCCCGGTCCGTGCCAGCACGCGGACGATCGGATCGTAATCCGCCGCCGTCGCCGGGCTCGCGGCGAGTGCGCGCTCGGCCAAGGGAACCGCCCCGGCCTGATCGCCCAGATCGTTCAGACCGCCCGCGATCGCTGCCATCGATGCAGCGCTCAGCGACGGGGTCGTACCGATCTGGCGCAGCGTCGCGATCGCTTCGCCGCCACGGCCCTGCGCCGCGATCGCCTTGGCGCGCGCCACGGCAGCGTCGACGGCGATCTGCGCCTCGAAACGGCGGATCGCCGGCGTCTTCTGCGCTTCGGTCAAGCGCGACAACAACGACGTCGCCTGCGCCTGCCGACCACGCTCGTTGTGGAGCATCGCCGCGGCGTAGAGCGCGTCGGCGGTACCGATCGTCTGGATCGACTGGATCAGCGCCTCCGCCTCGGGCGCGCGTCCCTGCCCGATCATGTACCGCGCATATTCGTAGCGGATCCACGGGTCCGCCGGATCGAGCATCAGCCCGCGCTGGAACAGGGCATTCGCCTTGGCAGGATCGCCGTGCGTCGCGGCCTGCAACGCGTCGTTGCGCACCACGCGGCTTTCGAGCTGCGCCGGGCTGCCGCCGGCCGACCCCGCCTGGCGGGCCAGATCAGCCGAATCCGCATAGCGGCCCTGGCGTTCGTAGATGTCGGCCAGCAACGCCAGCGCGGGTCCGCGATCCTTGACGCCGGTACGTGCGAGCGCTTCGGCCTGGGCCTGCGCACCGACGACGTCGCCGGCCGCAAGCCGCGAACGCGCGTCGTCGAGCCCGGCGTAGAATTGCGCGGACGACAAGGCTTCCGACCAGCGCGCCCGGTTGCCGCGTGCCGAGGCTCGCGACAGGAGTTCGGCAGACTCTGCGAAACGCGACTGCCGCAACCGGACGACGCCAAGGCCCCCCGCCGCATCGGCATCGTTGCGGTTGCTGGCAAGCGCGGCCTCGAACTGGCGTTGCGCCTGCGCGAGATCGCCCTGGTCGAGCGAACGGAAACCCGCCGCGCGCGCATCCCCGCCGCGATCCGACGGTGTCGGTGCGGCTGCCCTGCGTGCCGGGGCCGGTACCGTGCGCGATGCGGTCGCTGGCGCGGGTCCGGGGCCGGTCATGCTCGCTGGAGCCTGCGCGGGCGCCGTGCTCGGTCGTGCGGCCGGTGCCGGCGCTGGTGCACTCGATGCCGACAACGCGCGACGGGCTTCTGCGTTCGACGGATCGATCGCGAGCGCGCGGCGATACGCGGTCCGCGCCAGATCGGCGCGGCCTCGTGATTGCCAATACCGCCCCTGCTGGACGAGTGCGCCAACCCCGGCGACCTGTGCCACCACGGGCTGGACGAGGAGCGGCGACGCGATCCCCGCGGTCAGCAGCGCAATCGTCGTGAAACGGATCATGCCTTGTCCTCCGACCCGAGCCGGCGACGCTGCTGACGCACCAGCAGAAGATACAGCGGTCCTGCCAGCAGCAGCGCGATCAGCAGCCCGCTCAAGGCCATCAACAACGGTCGCTCGCTGAACCACCAGCCGATCCGCATCCAAACCGGCAGCGATCCCGACCAATAGGTCTGGCCGACCGCGAAGCTGCGCATGCCCTCGCCATTGGTCACCGACAGGTCGCCTTGCACCTGCGCGTTGATCCGCTGTTCGGCGAGACCCTGGACGAGTTCGGGCAGATCGGCGGTATTGGTGCTCAACACCGCCACCACCGTCCGTGCCGCATCATAAGGCGAGCGGAAACTGACGAACCCGTCGAAACGCTCGGCCGTGGTCAGGAACGCGTTGGTCTCGCCGACATCGTTCGCACCATAGGGCGAGATCAGGCCGAAGACGCGCTCGACCGGCGTGCGCTCGGCCACGCGCAGGCTGCCATTCTCGATCCGCATCGGCGCACCGGCGAACAGCGCGGTCGCGCCCGCGGTCCGCGGAATGCCGATGACCAGCACGTCATGACCCTCGAGCCGGTCGCCATCGGCGGCCTGCGTGACGGTCACGCCCGTCGTCGCGGCCCCCGTCGAGTCGCCGAAGCGCCCCATCATCGCGAGGAACGCCTCGACGATACCCAGGTCGGGCGAAGCGGGCACCACGACGACGGTCTCGGCGAGGTCGGGGCTGATCGTGAACGGATAGCCTGCGTTCGCGAAGGTCGCCAGGCTCGGCATCCGCTGTGCATGATAGGCGTGCGTCAGGTCGATCGCGCTGTCGGGATCGATCGCGACGCGGACGTTCTCGGGCAATGTGCCCTCGCACCTCTTCTTGTTGCCGAGGATCAGGTTGTAATCGAAGATCAGCTCGTTCTGGCCGAACAGATTATAGTTGGGCAGTTCGACTTTGGCGCGCGCCTGGCTCGACGACGCGCCGTCCTGACCGCCGATCAGCGCCGTCCACCACGTCGCACCGGCCAACGGCAACGTCCTGAGATACTGGTTGTTGATCGAGATATCGAGCCGCGACGCGCGCCGATCGAGCCACGGCGCGGACGGATAGCGATAGCGCAGGTCGAGCGACGCGCCGCCCCGCGGCCAGAAGAACAGGTCGGGCGCGGTCCGGAACGCAGCCGTTAGCGGGCCTGGCGGAAGGCCGACGCCCTGCAACGCGCGGGGGTCCATGATTTCGCCCAGTTTGACGGCACGATCGGAGCGGAGCCAGCGCGGTGCGGCGTAGCGCGCATAGGTCGGGATACGGACACCGTCGAACGACGCCCCCGCACCACCGATCGTGCCGCGCCCGGTCGCGAGCGCCGCCGCGGCAAGCTTCAGCTCGCGCTCGTCGCGGCCCATCACCAGCAGCAGCTGGCCGAAACCATCGAACGGATTGCGCATCACCAGCGCCGATGGCCCGGTGATGTTCGGCACGTAGCTACCGACGCGCATGCCGGGACGCAGGAATACGATCGCGTTGCCGCGCGGGATGCGGCCATAGCTCGGCTTGAACGCGAACCCGCGATAGCTGGCCAACTGCCCGAACCACGATGCGACACTGGCCGCGGCTTCGAGCTCGCCGTTGGAGGGCGCCGCGCCGAACACAAACGGCAGGTTGAGCGGCAGATTGTCCGCACGATCGAAGAACGGCGATGGCAGCCGGGCAAGGTCCGGTCCGAGCGGCAGTCGCTGGATCGTCAGGTCGAGCGCCGAACGCGTATTGCTGACGTTCGCCCAGAGCGAGCTGTGGAACGGGTCCTCGCAATCGCGCGTGTAGTGGCCGATCAGGCGCAGGTTGAGCTGGTTGTCGCCCGGCAGGAACAGCGCGGGATTGACCGCCATGGTGAGTTGCTGGCCGCCGGCGCCGTCGGGCGTGAGCCGAACCGTGCGGACGACCTCGCCGTTCAGGATCACGACAAACTGGCTGAGATCGGGCAGCAAAGCCGGCGACCAGGCCAGCGCGAGCGTCAGGTTGGCCGCGGTCACGACCTCGTTGCTGCGAAGGCCGAACGGGATCGCGATCTCGCCGCGGGTGCCCGCAAGGCGGATCGCGCTACGGATACGCAGGTCGCGGAACGTGAGGCGTTCCTGGCGGATACCACCCGTCGTCTCGGGCGCCGATACCGGAACCACTGCCGCCTGCGCGGCCACAGGCTGCGGCAGGCCGACGCTCATCACCAGCGCGGCGGCGGCAAGCGATGCCGTCGCAGCCTTTAGCCGGCTCCGTTCGCGACGACGTTCCGCGCGGTTGATGCCGAGCAGGCGCTTCAGCGTGACGAGATCAACGACCAGAATGTCGCGGAGCGAGCGCAGGGTCGAGACCGGACGCCGCGGCGCCTCGGGCTCCCAAGCATCGTTGCGACCCATGACGGCGCGGACGAGTTGACGTAATTGAAGCATGTCGAGTTCCAGAAACCGCATGGTGGCCATGGTCTTGTCGACGCGTAGCGTCTGGACCGGGAGCGTGAGGATCTCATCACCCATTGGCAACGCGACGTGCGTCACCGCGCGGTCCGCGAGCGTCACGCCGGGGGGCGCCGTAATCGCGAGCCCGCCCATCGACAGATCGATCGTCTCCGAATCGACGACGTGGCCGTCGGCAAAATAGAGCGTCGCCGGCAACTGTACGGGGATGCGGATATATTCGCGGACCTGTCGCGTCTCGCGCGCGACCGACACGGCAGCGAGCAGGATGACGAGACTGAAGACCGCCCACACCGTGTTCAGCACCAGCGTATCGCCCTGGATGTTGAACAGGTGCGCGAAGAACACATATTTGACGACGCCGAACACTATCCCAAACAGCACCAGCCCGATGCAGATCAGGTGCGGACGCGCGGTCGCGGTATCGAAATGCGTCTTGTCGAGCAGCGAGCCCTTGTCAGTGACGTTGAACTTGCCGCCATGCGGCCGGAACAGCGTTACGACGGTCGGCCGGACGAGGTGGAACGCGAGGATCGTCTCGTACACTTCGCCCCAGAACGGCCGGCGATCGCCACCCTGCAACCGCCCGCCCGAAACCTGCGCGCAATAGAGATGTGCTGCGGCATAGGCGAAGATCATGCCTGCAGAAGCGTGGATGATGTTCTCGCCAAGGATCAGGTACGCCAGCGGACTGGTCAGGAAGGCGATGCGCGGCAGCGGAAACTGGAAATGCAGCATCGCATTCAGGTAACAAAACCGCTGTTGCAGGCTCAGCCCGCGGCCGAACAGCGGATTGTCGATGCGCAGGATTTGCGTCATCCCTCGCGCCCAGCGGATACGCTGGCCGATGTGCAGCACGAGCCGCTCGGTCGCGAGCCCGGCCGACAGGCGTATGCCGAGATACGCGGTCGACCAGCCCATGCGTTGCAGGCGCAGCGCGGTATGCGCGTCCTCGGTGACGGTCTCGAACGCGAATCCGTTGGTGTCGGCGAGCGCCTCGCGGCGGATGATCGCGCACGATCCGCAGAAGAAGGCGGCGTCCCACAGATCGTTGCCGCGCTGGACCGCGCCATAGAAAAGGTCGCCCTCGCCCGGCAGGTCGCGGACCGAACCCAGGTTGCGCTGGACCGGATCGGGCGAGTAGAAATGATGCGGTGTCTGGACGAGCGCGAGTTTCTTGTCGCGCTGGAACCAGCCGACCGTCATCTGCAGGAACGCCCGCGTCGGCACGTGATCGCAGTCGAAGATCGCGATCAACGCGCCTTCGGTGTTCGACATCGCCGCGTTGAGGTTGCCCGCCTTGGCATGGTTGTTGTCAGCGCGCGTGATGTAGCCGCAGCCGACAGAGCGCGCGAACGCGCGGAATTCGGGGCGGCGGCCGTCGTCGAGCAGATACACGCTATACCGATCGCGCGGGTAATCCATGTCGAGCGCCGCGATCACGGTCGTCCGGACGATCTCCAGGCTTTCGTTATAGGTCGGGATATAGACGTCGACGGTCGGCCATTCGTGCGGCTCGCCCTGAGGCTCGACCGACTGGCGATCGAGCGGCCATGCGGTCTGGAGCACACCGAGCGCGAGGATCACCCAGGCATAGAGTTCGGCAAGGTACAGCCCTAGGCCGAGTACGGTGCCAAGCGCGCTTTCGAATTCGAGCGTCGCGGTGGTCCGCCAGAACAGATAGCGCGTCGACACGACCAACGACAGCAAGGCGAGCACCAGCGTCCCCCGACGCGATTTCGACCGGCCGAGCACGATCGCGCCCAGGATCGAGACCCCGGCAAAAATCCACTGCGACTTCAGGTCGAGCGGCACCGTCACGACGACCAGCGTCAGCAAGGCAGCGACGACGATGCCGAGCGTATCGGCGCGAAACGCCTTGCGGACCGATCCGCGCGTCATTCCGCTGGCTCCGTGGCCGCGACGAGGCCGCATCGGGCCTCGATCGCGATGGTCATCGCGGCGAGATCGGGGAGTACCACGCTCTGCTTGGCGTAGCGCGCAATCGGCTGGAACGATGACAGCGCCTCGTTCACCGCCTCGTCGCGGCGGACCGTCGCGATCAGAGCGTCGCCGAACAGCGCGCGCAGGAAGATCTGCGAATGGCGCGACAGTTTGCGCGTGTCGTCGACCTGGTTGAGCACGAAGACGGTCTGTTCGAGATCGATCGTCGGCGTCCCCGGCTGGACCTTCGTCAGGGCCGCGAGCGACGTTGGCTGCGGCACGAGCGCGCAAAGATGCAGCGCGGCGTGCGGCAACAGGCTGGTCTTCAGCGCGAGGTCCGCCGAGGCCACGTCGGCCAGCACGATCCGCTGGCTATCGAACGGTGACGCGCCCGAGCGCGCGATCAGGCGCCCGAACGCGCCGCTCTGGACGGCAGCATAGCCCGACAGCAATTCGACGCCATCGACGACGATACCTTCAGTCGTGGCATCGGTCATCGCCGGAATTTCCTGCGCGGGCAGCATCCCGAAGAACAGCTTCAGCGCATCGGCGTGCGTGAAGTCGATCGCGGAGACATCATGTCCCCGTGCGGCCAGGCCGAGCGCAAGACGCGCCGTCAGAAACGTAGTTCCAACGCCGCCGACCGGCGAATGACACAGGATCAACGGCATCAACGGCGCTCCGCATTGTCGTCGGAAAGGCCGGACAGGAACGCGCGCAGGCTGCCGCCCTGTCTCTGGCCGGGCTCGCCGCGGGCCGACATGTCGTCGTAATCGCTCAGGAAATTCCTCACGGGCGCCTTATCCACAGACGCGCGTTCGGCACGGCCGACGACCCGCTCGTCTTCCAGCAACGCGGCGAACAGAGGCCATGGCTCGACATCGGCAATGGGGTCGGCGAACTGGCGATACTGGAAATCACGCTGTCCCAGTCTCGCTAATAGTGCCTTTGCATCGGGTCGCATCTGGAACTCCTTGTCGTCAGACCCTCCCCCAAAAACCCCATCAATTGGTTAATACTCACGATGATTTATCTACAATCAAAAGAATACCATGTGCAGCACGGGTGGAAAAATCACTTAGTATCGAAGCGTTACGGGAATATTTTGAGCAAGATACGAGAGACGGTACCAGCAAAACCTTGGCGCCTCACCTTACGTGCAACCGTTTTTGATCGCGGGACATACGCGCGCTGATCGGTCCTGCGACCGGGTTGGCGATCGATTCGCCTGACCCGGTACGCATATCAATTCTGTTACAACCAAAATTGCTCGCAATTTTTAGGGACCGTCGAGAAATCGAACGGCGGTGAATTGTAATTATATGACCGGTAAATCAGGCATTTAACGCGCCTCCAATTTAAAATTTAACTTGCGGTTAATCTGAATCAGGTACACAGATCAAGAGAGTTGGAGCTGATCAATCGGCGCGACCGCCGCGACGGACCATTTGAAGTCCGAGCTAGCTAGTCGCACGCAGATACCGTGGGACCGACAATAGTCGAGCCATATCAGCTTCCAAGTCTTCGTCCTCGCTTAGGGCGCACTAACCTTTCCTCGAACGGCTCCCGCTGCTGCGGATGGGAGATCCGTGCCTTCCATCCGCGGTGACTTTCGAGGTGTTCATGTACAAGTCGACCCTATGGGCCGCTGCGCTTGCGGCCGCGAGCCCGGCTGCCTTGCTGATTTCGACGCAATCGGCGCTGGCGCAAGGTTCCCGTGGGTGCAGGTGGGCAACTCCAGCAGATTCCTCCGACTCCGCTCAACGACACGCCCGCGCCCGATTTCGGGTTCGAACGCAAGACACCCGTCGTCGTTGCTGCCACGGGTGGCCCCAAGACGCTCGTCCGGTTGCTGCGCGTGACCGGTGCGACGCTGTTTCCCGAAGCCGACTTGATCGCCGCGTCGCAGTTCACGCCGAACAGCGAACTCGACCTGTCGGACCTGAAGACGCTCGCGGCGCGGATCACGTCCTATTACGCCAGCCGCGGCTATTTCGTCGCGAACGCCTACCTCCCCGAACAGGACGTACGGAGCGGCGCCGTCACGATCGCAGTAATCGAAGGCCGTTTCGGCGCAGTCGGCGTGAAGAACGAGTCGCGCCTCTCGGATAGCGTTGCGAACGGCATTCTCGCCGGGCTCGACGTCGGCGACCCGGTCGCGGTCGCACCGCTCGAACGTCGCTTGTTGATGCTGTCGGACCTGCCCGGCGTACGCGTGCAATCGACGCTGAGCCCCGGTACCGCGGTCGGCACGTCGGACCTGCTGGTCGACATCACGCCCGGCCAGAGCATCACCGGCAGCGTCGAGGCCGACAATGCCGGCAACCGCTACACTGGCGCCTATCGCGTCGGTGGGTCAGTCAACTGGAACAACCCGACCGGCTCGGGCGATGTGCTGAGCCTGCGCGCGCTGACGTCGTTCTCGGGGCTGGCATACGGCCGCGCGTCGTACCAGGCGCCGATCGGCCAGGTCACGCTGGGTGTCGCGTTCGCGCATCTCGACTATTCGCTCGGCAAGGAATTCGACAGTCTCGACGGCAGCGGCAACGCCGACGTTGCCAGCGTCTATGCCAGCTATCCGCTGATCCGGTCGCGCGACAGCAATCTGTACGTGACCATCGGCGGCGACGTGAAATGGTTCGAGGACCGGATCGGCATTGTCGACGTCACCAGCTACCGCCGCGCGCAGGTGATCACGGCTGGGCTCAGCGGCGACGAGCATGATACGCTGCTCGGCGGCGGCTGGAGCGCGTATTCGCTCAGCTATTCGGTCGGCAATCTCGATATCCGCGGCGCCTATGAACGCTCGGTCGACGCGCTGACCGCGCGCACCGACGGTCGCTACGGGAAGCTGCAGTTCAGCCTTGCGCGGTTGCAGACGATCGCCGGCCCGCTGTCGCTGTTCGCCTCGGCGCGCGGGCAGATCGCGTTTAGCAACCTCGACATCTCCGAGCGGATGGAGCTGGGCGGCGCCTATGCGGTGCGCGCCTATCCCGAGGGCGAAGCGTATGGCGACCAGGGTTATGTCGCCACCGCCGAGGCGCGACTGGCACTGCCGCAAGTCGTGCCGGGTGCGCTCCAGCTGTTCGGGTTCGTCGACGTCGGCGAGGTCGATTACGTCAAGCACCCGTATTTCGACGGATCGAACCACGCCAAGCGCAGCGCGTACGGCGCCGGGCTAAGCTGGGCGGGACCCTATGGACTTGCCGCCAAGGCGACCTACGCACGCAAGCTCGGCGACGCGGATGCGACGTCCGCTCCCGACAAGTCGGGCCGTGCCTGGTTCCAGGTTTCGAAGACCTTCTGACCGCACCCTTCGCCCCCGAATTTTGCGGCCATCCGCCGCCACCAAGGATACCGCAAATGACCCCCATCCCCTCGTCGATCAGAAACACCAGACGCCCCGCTCCCACGGCCACGCGCATGCGGCGCGGCGGGTTGTTCGGCACCACCGGTCTTGCGCGGTTCGCATGGCTGATCGGGTTCAGCCTCGCCGGCACCGTGGCGGCACGGCCGGTCGAGGCGCAGACGCTGCCGACCGGCGGTGAGGTCGTGGCTGGCCAGGCGAGCATCGCGACCGGCACCAAGTCAGTGACCGTGACGCAGACCAGCGACCGCGCGGCGATCAACTGGCAGTCTTTCTCGATCGGCAAGGGCAAGAGCGTTGTCTTCGACCAGCCGGGCAGCAGTTCGGTCGCGCTGAACCGCGTGCTGGGTACGGACCCTTCGGTCATTCTCGGGAATCTGTCGGCGAACGGCAAGGTGTTCCTGGTCAACGCGAACGGCATCCTGTTCGGCCAGACCGCGAACGTGAACGTCGGCGGACTTGTCGCCTCGACGCTGAACATCTCCGATGCCGATTTCCTTGGCGGCAAGAATAGTTTTGCCGGCACCAGCAACGCGTCGGTGCAGAACGACGGCCGGATCACCGCAAAGAACGGTTATGTCGCGCTGCTCGGCGCGAACGTCGGCAACGGCGGGACGATCAAGGCGAACTTCGGCACGGTCGTGCTGGCGGGTGGCGAGGCGATCACGCTCGATGTCGCGGGCGACGGGCTGCTCAACGTCGCGGTCGACAAGGGTGCAGTCGGCGCGCTGGTCCGCAATGGCGGGCTGATCCGCGCGGATGGCGGCAAGGTCGTGATGACCGCGCAGGGCGCCGGCGACCTGCTCCACACCGCGGTCAACAATACCGGCATCGTCGAGGCGCGCACGCTGCAGAACCGCGGCGGCACCATTCTCCTGCTCGGCGACATGAAGACCGGCACCGTCAGCCTCGCCGGGACACTCGACGCGAGTGCCCCGGTCGGCGGCAATGGCGGCTTTATCGAGACGTCGGCGGCCACCGTCAACGTGGCGGACAGCGCCAAGGTATCGACCTTCGCACGGTCCGGCGCGACCGGCATGTGGCTGATCGATCCGCAGGATTACGTGATCGGCGCAGGCGGCAATATCTCGGGCGCCACGCTGTCGGCGCAGCTCGTGACGACCAGCATCACGATCAGCACGATCCCCGCGGCGGGCGACACGACCACCGGCAATGGCGACATCTTCGTCAACGACGCAGTCGCGTGGACCGCGTCGGGCGTGCCGACGACGCTGACGATGAACGCGTTTCGCGACGTCAACATCAACGCGCCGATCACCGCGACCAACGGCAACATCGTCGCGTGCTGCGGCCGTGACGTAAACGTCAACGCCGACCTGACGACGACCAACGGCAGCATCCTGCTGAACGCCGGGCGCAACGTGCAGGTGTTTCACGCGATCACCACCACTGATGGCAACATCGCGTTGTGCGCAGGGCATGACGTGATGATCGATGCTGCGGTCACGCTCACCCGCGGCACGACGATCCCCGCCCAAAGCCTGGGCTTGCCGGTCGGGCTGACGCTGATCGCCGGGTCCGACGGCACCGGGCCGGGCGTCAACGGCGGCACGATCGTGTTCTCCGCGCTGTCGCCACCGACCACGGTCACCGCGGCGCCGGTGTCGATCAACTACAACCCGGTCTCGTACACGACGCCGACCGACTTCTCGACCGAGTTCGTCCTGACCGAAGGCGCGGCGATTACCCAGCGCATGCTGCTGTTCCCGACCGCCCAGAAGGTCGCCGACGGCACCAATACAGCGGTGCTTAGCGGGTTCAACACCAACGCTACGTCGGGAACGCCGACCGGCGTCTCGCTGGTCGCCGGCCCGAACGCGACCGCGACGTTCGACAGCACCGGCGAAGGCACGGGCATCGGCGTCAGCTTCAGCGGCTACACGCTGACCGGCGCCAACGCGGACCAATATGCGCTGGCGAGCTCGTGCTGTGTCGCCGGGTTCCGGACGACCGGGACGATCACGGCGGCTCCAGCACCGGCCCCGGCTCCAGCGCCGGCCCCCGCTCCGGCACCGTCGCCAGCGCCTGCTCCAGCACCAGCGCCCGCTCCGGCACCAGCGCCCGCTCCGGCACCAGCGCCGGCCCCGGCACCAGCACCGGCGCCCGCTCCGGCACCAGCGCCAGCTCCAGCACCAGCTCCGGCACCGGCACCAGCGCCTGCTCCGGCACCAGCGCCCGCTCCGGCGCCAGCACCTGCTCCGGCGCCAGCGCCTGCTCCAGCACCGGCGCCTGCTCCAGCACCGGCACCGGCACCAGCACCGGCACCTGCTCCAGCGCCTGCTCCGGCACCGGCACCAGCGCCTGCTCCGGCACCAGCGCCTGCTCCGGCTCCAGCACCGGCACCAGCGCCTGCTCCGGCACCAGCGCCTGCTCCAGCACCGGCGCCTACGCCTACGCCTACGCCTACGCCTACGCCTACGCCGACTCCCACACCCGTGCCGGACTTGCCCAACGCCACGCGGCCGCTCCTCGACGTGCCGCCCGTCCCGGTTCGTGTTCCGACGCCGCCGACGATCGATATCGTCGAGGGTGGTGTGACCTATCCGGCGCCCGAGCGTCCCGGGTTCGTAATCGTCGAAACGCCCGACACGCCGCCCGTGCAGCCCGTTCAGCCGCTGTTCGTGCAACCCACGCCGCCGACGCCGACCGCACCAGTCGTCCCGGTCTATCCGCGCAAGCAGGCGCGCCATTGATATGATCGATGGCCAGCGCCGGCGCGTGACGCGGCGAGCAAACCGGCGCGTCCGTCTCGGGCTGCTCGCCCTCGGGATCGCGGTCGCGTCGCCGGTGGTGGCGCAGCCGGCGACCCAGACCACGCCCCAGACCACGGATGGCGCGCAGTTCAAGGGCGAGTCGGTTTCCGCCGACGCGCGCGCTACGGCAAACTGGGTGGCGGCATCGCACGACAATCACGCGCTGCCGTTCGTCATCATCGACAAGGTGAATGCGAAGGTGTTCGCGTTCGACGGCGCTGGCCTGTTGCGCGGTGCGGCGCCCGCATTGCTCGGAATTGCGCGTGGCGACGACAGCGTGCCGGGGATCGGCCAGCGCAAGCTCGCGACGATCACGCCGCCGGAGCGCACCACGCCCGCGGGACGGTTCCAGGCGTCGCTCGGTCGCGATTTCGAGCAGGACATATTGTGGATAGACTATGACGCGGCGCTGTCGCTGCACCGAGTGATCAAGGGGCGGCGCGTGGACGACCGCGCCGGGCGGCTCGCCTCGCCGAGCCCAAGCGACAACCGGATCTCCTATGGCTGCGTAAATGTGCCGCCGGGGTTCTACGACGGGGTCGTGAAGCCGCTGTTCACCGGGACTGTCGGGATCGTCTACATCCTGCCGGAGACGAAGCCGTTGCGCAGCGTGTTCGCCGTGCCGATGCGCGCCGAAGGCTGATCCTCCCTTTGCAAGAGGGTGGCTGGCACTGGCCCGACAGAGGGGAGGACACCAAACGGGCGTGATCGCGCCCTCCCCCTCCGTTGCCTGAAGGCGCCACCTCCCCCTTGCGGGGGAAGATTAATCAGCTTGGCGCTTCACTGGCACCAAGGGCGTTCGCGGTACCATTTCGTCAGAACGTATTTGACGCCCTGCTCGACGGGCATGCCTTGGTGGAGCGACCCCGGGTTCGGCGCACCATAGTCGTCCATATTGTTCCAGATCACGAGATTGCCCGCTTTCGGCGCGATCATCACGCCCGCGGTCGGGTAATTCGTCCGCCCCCCCGCTTCGGGTTCGTTGAGGAACGTCATCGCCGACCAGGTGCGCTGGCCGCCCATCGTCACCTGGTCCAGCCAATAGGGCTGCCCGGTATCGAAGAAGTCGTGATGCGGCTTGAACTCCTGCCCGACCGCATAACGCTGCCCCTGCAAGGCCTCACCATAGCGCGGCTCGAGCCCGGTGAGCAGGTCGAGCTTGGTCTCGACTGCGGTAACGGGCGCAGGACCGGGATAGAGATAACAGGTTTCACTGGTGCGATGCGACGAGACCGGCGCATCGCCCACGACTGGCGACGGCACCCGGTTGGCGTCGATGAGCGCGATCAACGCGGCACATTCGTCGAGCGTCAGAAAGTCGCGGACGATGTAAAGCTCCATGCCGTTCGCGGGCATCCGCACAGCACCGGGATAGCACAGTAGCTGATCGCGAATCTGCGCAGCGGAATCCGCCCTGCCAAGCGCCTCGATCTGACCGTCGCGTCGATCGGGAAATCCGGTGTCCGGGACGGCGCATGAAACGTCGAGATTGGCCATAAAGTCCGCACCGCTCCTGATACTCGGCAGGTAGAGTATGATGCTGATTTTTAAAGTAGATTAAGTTTTTTACAAGCTGCATCCTTTGGCGCGGATCGACGTTTCTCCTGTACGACCAACACAGGTTAGGCCGGTGGCGCGACTACATCGCGAACTGTTGCTCTCATGGATGCGCGTAAGTCGCACCTACCGAAGAGTTCGTAAACATCCCCCTCTGCTGCCGGCGTGAGCTCTGGATGACGCTATTTTATCGACATCGGCGGAGACTAACCATGAACCCGAGATTTCTCGTGGGCGCTGGACCGCGGTTCGGCGTGCATTTTCCCTTGCAGGACCAACGCGTTTCGCAGCGCATCAAGGACCGGCAAACCGAGCGCTTTCGGTAAGCACGCGCGGGTCGCGCGCTGAACGCGAGCCCGACCCACGGAAATCTTATCAATTCTACTCTTACTCGTCCTCGCGCCTCGCGGGGCCCGGATAGTCATGCTTAAAAATCTTCTCGCCGGCGCTGCGGCGTCGCTGCTCGCGGTCCTTCCACAACCCTCGACCGCCCAGACCGTGGTATTGCCGGGTGCGCTGTTGCTCGCGGGCTACCGCGCCACCTGCGGACCGGTCGACACGATGATCCAGCCGATCGACGACATCGCCGCCGCCTATAAGGGCCGCATCATCCTCCACCCGCGCGTCCTCGACTTGCCGCGCGCACAGCAACTCTTCTGGTACACGCACGAATGCGCGCACCAGATCTTCGGGCCAGGCGAAGCCGCCGCGGATTGCTGGGCCGTGCAGCAGGGGAAGATCCAGGGCTGGCTCACGCGAGACGAACTGACGAAGCTGGGCGGGACGATGCGCTATTATCCGGGTGACGCCACACATACCGACGGCGCGGCGCGGGTCGTGGCGATGGATGCCTGCTTCGCACGATAGGCGGAATGGGCACGCGATCGCTCACCGCATATCGAACACGATCATCGTAGAACTTTAGTCGGTCCGCGAATGCTCACGGCAATGGTCGTGCGACTGTCGGGCACTATCGCGGCGGCCGACGATCATCCCGTCCTCCGTGTTACCCACAGGCGCGCCGATCGATCACGATCTGCCGCGCGCCTGAACCCATCCGCTGGCGTCGATGCCTCTAGACCGAGCCGGTCCGCATGAGGCTGCGAACGTCATCCGTAACCTGGTTGTTGGCGCCGAGCCGCTCGATCAACTGCGCCGGACGGCTCCCGCGCAGGCCAGCGGTCGTCAGCTGCGTGTCGCGGACATAGGTGTAGACGCCACTGACCGCGAACGCCTGGACATACGCGATATGCGCCGACTGTGCAGCCTGCGTCGCCACGAACGTCTCGGAGTCGAAGAAGGCACGGCGTGTGAGCGGGGTTTCGAATGCCAGTTCGACCACCGCGATCAAGGCACGTTCGGCAGGCACGCTATGATCGACGTTGGGCGCGGGCGGCGCGGGCGCGGCATTGTCGTAGCGGTCCGGCAGGTGCAGGCGCAGTTTGAGTACCGCCGGGTCCGCCGCCAGCGTCTCGGCGAAATCGGTCATGAACGTGCCGAAGGCGTCCGCATCGTCGCTCGCCGCGCCGAAATGGACGTGGATCCGGTCGAAGCCGTCGTCGCCATTGGGGATGGGATCGGCGATGCGGTCGACCAGCGTGCGCGAACCGTCGGGCAGCGCATAGGCGACGGTAGCCGCGAACATGTTCTGTTCGTCGGCGAACAGGATGTGGCTGGCGGCGTTGAACACGTCCTGATCCGCCTTTGATGCGAAGCCAATCTCGACTCCGCCATCGAGCTCGTAATCCGCAAACGGCGAGATCCCGTCGATGACCGGCCAGAGATGCGCGTCCTGTTCGCGGTCCAGATGGTTCTGGACGTACCAGCCCAACCCCGGAATGCGTGAACACAGGGGACCGTGGACGTCCCGCCAATAGGTCGCGAAAACCTCATGCGGGACGCGGGGACGGCGCAGCACTGTCGTGTAGCTGTTGATGACGATGCTGGCATCGCGCTCGGCATAGTCGGTCGTGGTCGAGACTTTGGGCATGATTGTGTTCCTGATCGCGGAAAAAGATCGAACGTTCGAAGGCGGGGTGCAGGGCCAGCGCGGGAGAGGGAATGTCCGCGTGAACCCGATCGTTACCCGGTGCTGCGCGACTGCAGACGGTTGACCACCGGCGTGACGAGCACCGCAAGGATCGCGATCGCGGCGGCGACATAGCCGACTGCGCCCAGTCCGAGATGCTGGATCACCGAGCCGCCGATAATCGCACCGAGACCGATGCCGGCGTTCGCCATCGACACGTTGAGCGTGCCGGCCAGCGCCTGCGCGTGGCTCGCCGACTGCATCACGCGGACCTGGCAGATCGGGTAGAGCGCAGTATTGGCGATGCCCCAGACGGCGAGCGCCACCGCGAGCCAGGCATGCGAGCCCGCGACCAGCGTCGTCGCCGCCATGCCGACCGCCAGCACCAGCGACGTGATTGCCGTCACCAGCAACGGCCCGCGACCGACGAACTGTCCGCCCAGCCAGTTGCCCGCAAGACCGACGATGCCGAAGCCCATCAACCACCAGCCCACCTGCCCCGCCGGGATATGCGCGATCTGCTCCAGCGTGTCGGCGAGATAGGTATAGGCGGTGAACATCGCGGTGAAGACGATCACCGACAGCACGACGTTGCCGAGGAAATACGGATCCTTCAGGATGCGCGCCTGTTCGGCGAGCTTCACGCGCGCCGGCCGTGCCAGCGTCGGCATCACGACAAGCAGCAGCACTGCCATCAGCAGCGACAGCCCCGACAGTCCCCAGAACGTCCCGCGCCAGCCGAATGCTGTCGATGCGAGCGTACCGAGCGGAATCCCGAGCACCATCGCGCCGGAAATGCCGAGATAGACGTTCGCGACGGCCTTGCCCGCCTTTTCAGGGCCTGCGAGTTCACCCGCGGTTTCGCTCGCCGTGCCCCAGAACACCGGGAGTGCAAGCGCCGGCAGGAACCGCGCGAGGCCCAGGATCCAGATATCGGGTGCCGCCGCGGCCAATGCGTTCGCGGCCGCGAAGATCACGAGGATCACGACGAACAGCCGCTTGCGTTCGAAATGCGACAGCATCGCCGTCAGGAACGGTCCTGCGAGCATCACCGTGAACGCGAAGAGCGTCACGAGCTGGCCGGCGACGGTGATCGAGATGCCCAGGTCGCGCGACAGGCTCGGGAGCAGGCCGACGATGATGAACTCGGTCGTGACGATCACGAAGGCGGAGATCGCCAGCAGCAGCACGGCCAGGCCATGCCCTGCGGACTTCGCGCTGGGTGGTGAGGCGAGCGGTGAGGCGGGCGGCGCGGCATTAAGAGGACGAACGGGGGACGACATGGGCAAGCTCCTGTAGCTGCCGTCTGTACGCGCGACAAAAACAGGCGTCCTGCGGCATGTTTTCGCGTATGGCGGGACAATAATTCCAGAATGGATGCGCATGATCCCCTCCGAACGGCTCAAGGGCATCGAAGCCTTTGTCTCCACCGCCGACGCCGGCAGCTTCACCGCGGCCGGCGTCCGGCTTAACCTGACCAACTCGGCGGTCAGCAAGAGCGTCGCTCGGCTGGAAGCGCGGCTGGGTAGCCGGTTGTTCGAACGCACCACGCGCCGGCTCACGCTTACCGATGTCGGCGCCGCCTTCTACGAAACCTGCGTCCGCGTGCTCGACGACCTTGCCGACGCCGAAGCTGTGCTCGCGGCGCACCGGTCGGAGATCGTCGGGAGACTGAAGGTCGACGTGCCGATCGCGTTCGGGCGGATGCAGGCGATGCCGTTGTTGCTCGCCTTTGCCGAACGCCATCCCAATTTGCGCCCGAGCATCACCTTTACCGATCGGAAGATCGACCTCATCGAGGAGGGCATCGACGTCGCGATCCGGATCGGCGCGTCGGAGCCGTGGGCGGACAATCTCGGTCACCGCCATCTCGGCAGCGAGCGCGTCATCATCTGCGCCGCGCCCGCCTATCTTGCACGGCGCGGGACACCGTTATCGGCGGACGATCTCGCTCGGTTCGACTGCGTCCTCTACGGGCGCAGCGACGGCAGCACGATCAAGTGGCGCTTTGCCGACGGCACCGGCGGTATCGACGAGCGCACGATGGATGGCCGCATCGTCCTCGGCAGCGCAGAGGCTCAGGTCGGTGCGGTCAAGGCTGGTTTCGGTATCGCGCAACTCGCGACCTGGCTGATCGAGGACGAACTGGCGCGCGGCGACCTGGTCGAGGTCCTTCCCGAACTCGCGACCGCCGGGCTGCCGCTGCATCTGGTGTGGCCACGACGGCGGCAACTCAGCCCGAAGGTGGATGCTCTGCTGGATGCGCTGACCAGCGGCCTGCGGATCGCATGACGGCGAGGTGAAAAGCGCGTCATCCCGCCAAATCCTGCAACTCGCAATGCCATCGCCGGTTGAGGACGGATGACCCTCTTCAACGATCAAATCGCCATCGTCACCGGCGGCGAGTCCGGGATCGGCGCTGCCTGCGCCAAGGCCCTGGGCGAGGCCGGCGCGCGCGTCGTCATCACCTATTTCAAGGACGCGGCCGCGGCGCAGGCGGTATGTGCGGCGATCGGCGGCACCGACCGCGCGATCGCCGTCCAGGCCGACGTCAGCGACGAGGCGGCGATCGAACACCTGTTCACGCAGGCGGAAAGCGCGTTCGGCACGGTCACGTTGCTAGTGAACTCGGCGGGCCTGAACATGAGCGGCGTGATGCTCGTGGACATGGAACTCACGCAGTTCGACCGGGTCATCCGCTCCGATCTGTACGGCCCTTTCCTCACCTGCCGCCGCATGGTGCGCGCGCTCGAAGACAAGGATGCCAAGGGTCGGATCGTCAACATCTCGTCGATCCACGAACGCGCACCGCGCCCCGGCGGCGTCGACTATGATTCCGCGAAGGGTGGCCTGTCGCAGCTGACGGCGACGCTGGCGCTCGAACTCGCACCCAAGGGCGTTGCGGTGAACGGGGTCGCGCCGGGCATGATTCTGACGCCGATGAATCAGTCCGCGCTCGACCATCCGCAGGAACTCGCCGCCAAGGAAGCCGCGATCCCGTGGAAGCGCGCCGGACGGCCCGACGAGGTGGCGTCGCTGGTGACGTTCCTGCTGTCGCCCGCCGCGGATTACATTACGGGCACGACCGTGACGATCGACGGCGCGCTGTCGCTGACCGTCGCGCAGGGCGCGTGATGATCACCTACGCCGTCGAGCAACTCGACACCGTCACGATCTCGGCCACATCGGTGATCGACGGCATGGACCTGATGAGCCCGTTCGTGTGGCAGGAAGGCGACCTCTACCGGATCATGGTCCGCGGCGTTCCGCACCCGCTCGGGCCGCACGACCCGACCGGAATCATCGCCCGCGGCGAGAGTCGCGACGGCCTCTCGTTCACGATGGACCCCGGGCTCGCGATCACCCCCGGTCCCGGCGCGGAGGACATGGGTGGGTGCGAAGACCCGACCGTCCTGGTGACGCCCGATCACGAATACCTGATCTATTACACCGGCGTCGATGCGGACCGCGCGCAAGGCTGCATGATCCTTGCCGCGGGCCATGACCTGACCGCGCTGGTAAAAGAGGATCTGGTGCTCAAGGCGCCGCCCGGCGAGGGCAACATCAAGGAAGCCACGCTGGTGCAGACGAGTGCCGGCGACTGGCGACTGCTTTACGAATACGCGGCGAACGGCGCCTCGCGGATCGGCATGGCCGGCGGCCCGACCGCGAAGGGTCCGTGGACCGTGCTGCCCGATCCGTTCGGTATCCGCGAAGACAGCTGGGACAATTGGCATTTGTCGACCGGGCCCATCTGGCAGGCGGAGGGCTCCGACTCGGTCATGTTCTACAATGGCGCGACGCACGATGCGCGCTGGAGGATCGGCTGGATCAGCTTCAGCCCGGACTTCGCGCGGGTCACCGGACGCGGTCTGGAACCGCTGCTCGTGCCGCCGCCTGCACTGAGTCGCGAGGCAACCGATATCGCCTTCGCCGCATCCACCGTCGCGGATGGTGACCGGATCGCACTCTATTATTCGCTGGAGGACAGGATGCTGCGACGCGCGCTGATCGGACGATACAGCCGCTGACCGCATTAAGGGTCGCGGACGGCACGCCGTCCGCGACCCCCCGTTTTACCCGTGGGCGCGGGCGGCGGCCTTCTGTGCGCGCGCCTGCTTGACGTAGTGGTGATGGGCGGCGACGCACCCGATGGCGGCACCGGCAACCGCATGCCCCTTGCCGACGAAATGCCCACCGACGCCACCGGCAGCAGCACCGCGGATGCAGCCCTTCGCCAAGACGGGGGACGCCGTCATCGCGAGGAGCGGGAGAGCAAGCAGGGGAATGAAGCGCATGTGGGTATCCTTGAAAGCACTACAGGGAGACCTGAAATACCGCTCAAGCCGCCATCGTGTTCCGTGAGAAATGCGTCATGTTCGAGATAGGGTCACCGCTCGAACACAGCGCAAGCTGTCCTCGCTAAGATATTGAAGAGCAAGCGATCTTGCTGCGAACGACAAGTCCGCCCGCCCGGACACGCTGCGCTGGCGTTGCATCCCGATCCGAAAAAGCCGAAAGCTCTGAACCATGATTGCCCTGTATCTCGCTGCGTTGTCGATGACGCCGAACGCCGCCATGAAACCGACCGGGCCGGACGCGGCGAAATGCACGGCGGGTAGCACCCATTCCGCCATGCTCGTCGTCGTCGCGGGGTTCAAGGCGCGCACCGGCACCGTGCGCGTCCGCACCTTCGGCGGAGCGCCCTCGACCTATTTCGACAAGAAAACAGCGCTGTTGCGGACCGAAGTTCCGACGCCGCGCGAAGGTCGGGTCGCGATCTGCATGCCCGTCGATCGGCCAGGCATCTACGCGGTCGACGTCCGTCACGACATCAACGCCAACGACAAGACCGATCGCAGTGATGGCGGCGGGGCGTCCGGCAACCCGCACGTCACGCTGTTCGACATGCTGTTCTCGCGCAAGCCCGATCCGAAGATCGTCCAGGTCCGCGTGGGATCGGGCACGACGGTCGTGCCGGTCACCCTCACCTATTTGCAAGGCGGATCGCTGCAACCGATCCGCTGAGCGATCACCAGCCGATCGCGCCGCCCAGCCTGAACGTGCGGGGGCGTAGTGGCGTGTATTCGTTGCGTGCCGCAAGCGCGAACGGGTTGCCGCCGGCAAAGCGATCGCCTTTCACGTCGAACAAATTCTCGACCGTGGCGGTCAACGGGACGGTGTTCCTGGTCCATGTGCCGCCGAGGTGCGTGCTGCCATATTCGCCCTGCGCAATGTCGAGTGGCGCCTGCGTCCCGACGGTCGAGCGCCCGACATAGCGCCAACCGGCATCGACGCTCGCGCGCGCCGCGGTGCCGACCGACCATTCATAGCCAATGTCCCCGAGACCGCGAAGGGCGGCGTGTTGGGCAAGCGAGCGCCGACCTGCCGCCGCAGTGCCGGATCCGGATCGGTGACGCGCGTCTCGTTGAGGAACATCGCCATGTCGATCCGGAGGCCGGCCAGTGGAACCCAGTTGGCGCTCGCCTCCAGCCCGTAGATATGACTGTTGCCGAGATTGGTGGTGAACGGAAAGCCGGATCGATCGACCAGGTCCGCCTGGATATGCCGCCAGTCGGTCAGCGATGCGCCGATCGATGCGGCAAGCCCCAGCGGCCCCTGCCGCTCCCTGCGCAGGCCGATCTCCGCGACGTGGATGGTATCGGGAATGAGGTCGGCAACACGGCCGACGCCCGGCGCCACGGTAACGCCGCCGGTCCGAAAACCCGACTGATAGCGCGCATAGGCCGCCAGCGTCGGGGTCAACAGCCAGGAAGCACCAAATGTCGGATCGAGCCGGGTCGAACTGCGCCCGCGGATGTAGGTCGTCGTCTTCAGCCTCGCGATCGGATCGCCGTCGGTGCGCTGGTGCGTCAGTCGTGCGCCCGCGGTGATGGTCAACGCCGGGCTGATCGCGATCCCTGCTTTGCCGAACACCGCGGCATCCCGCGTCCGGTTGGTGACGCCGACGATGTCGCGCAACCTGTCGGGCGCACCATAGCGGCGCGCATACGCATCGCGCGCGTGAATGAGCGCGACACCGATCAGCCAGCCGGCGCCGTTCGGCCTTGCGCGGGACAGCCGCGTCTCGTGCGAGAACAACCGGCTGCGCTCGTCGGTGTCGTAGGCGATCGGCGTATCCGGCCGGATCGGTCGCGTGGCGTCGAACCGGCTTTCCGCATCGCGGTGGACGAACCCGGTCGCCGAGACGAGGTGCAGCCCGTCTTCCCAACGCCTGTCGACGACGACACGCCCGAGGAAATATTGCTGGGTGAACGGCTGGGCGAGCAGCGACGCGCGCGACAGCGGCGCCATGCCGCGCTCGGCATATTGCAGGTCGGGGGCGGTCACGTTCTGGATCACGGCGCCCGCGTCGATCGTCCACCCGCTTGCCGGAACGACGCGGACGTCCAGGCGTCCGCCCGACGTCGTCTCGCCGTGCTCGCCGAAGCCGTCGTGGCGCAGCGTGCACCTGCCATCCTTGCTGGCGGTCGCAGCATCGCGCTGGAAAACCTGTCAACGCTATCGACACCGCGCCAAGGCTATCCTGGCGCGATCACCCTCGCGCTGGAAAACCTCGTCGACAATGCCGTACGCCATACGCGGACGGGTACGACCATCATCGTCCGCGTGAACCGGGATGGCAGCGTAAGCGTCCTCGACGACGGCGAAGGCATTCCCGTCGAGCATCTGACCCGTCTGAAGGAGCGGTTCTGGCGTGCCGACGGGCCCCGTTCCGAGGGCTCTGGCATCGGCCTGTCGATCGTCGACCGCGTCGCGCGCGCGCGCCACGGCATCCTGAACATCAGCCCGCGGGCCAGTGGCAGCGGACTGGAGTTCCGGATGACCTTGGGGTTGTCCGATCGGCTCGCGTCGTAAAACGCGGGCCGATCGGCATCGCTAGGTGGAGGGCAGAGACCCCAGCGTATCGGTGACGCGTCGCCGCAGATCGGGATCGCGCGTGATCTCCAGCATGGCGCTCAAGCTGCCGCGCGCGGCCGTCACATCGCCATCGACCAGTTCCAACCGTGCGCGCTCCCACCACGCATGCCCATAGGCGGGGGCCATCAAGGTCATCCGCGTATACAGCTCCAGCGCGCGTCGGCCGAACCCTGCCTGCTCGGCGCGCGTCGCCTGGTTCAGCAGCAGCCGCACCAGGATCGCGCGGTTCGGCATCGTCGCGACGTGGTTCACCGCGGCGGCAGGCCCGCTCTGCGATGCGAGCACCAGGGCGGCCAGCGCCTCGCGGTCGACGCGGATCCCGCCCCTAAACGGATCGACGATCACGGGTGACGCTTCAGCGCCGACCATCACCAGCACGTGCCCGGGGACATCGAGCGCGTCCGCCGTCCATCCGACCCGGCGTGCCGCGCCCACATAGAGGATCGAGAGGCTGACCGGCAGGCCGCGACGCCGGTCGATGACGCGGATCAGGTCGGCGTTGGCGGGATCGTCATAGGTCTCCCGGTCGCCGACGAAGCCGAACTCCTCGCCCACCACCTCCGACAGGCTGTCGGCCCGGGCTTCCGCGGTAACGGCGTTGCGGCCGACCGTATCGAGACGCGTCGCCACGGCATCGATCAGCATGCGGTAGGGGGCCGGGTCGACACCTGCATGATCGAGCAGCGCGAGCGACAGTGCGGCCTCGTCGAGAATGATGTCGTCCTCGTCGAGGAGACCGAGGCGGATCAGGTTTTCGTTCATCCACCGGAGATGGGTGCGCGCGCCGACGCTGCAATGCGGCCGCACGAGATTTGACCGGGCGCAGCTATCGGCGCGTTTGCGCGTTCATCAAGACCAACGTGGAGACCATCGATGAAGCTCTATTATTCCCCCGGCGCATGTAGCCTCGCCGATCATATCGCGCTGCATGAGGCCGGCCTTTCGTTCGAGCATGAGAAGGTCGATCTGAAGGCCAAGCGTACCGAAAGCGGTGTCGATTACACGACGATCAATCCGAAAGGGTACGTGCCCGCACTGACGCTCGACTCCGGTGAGACGGTGACCGAGAATATCGCGATCCTCGACTGGATCGCGCATCAGGACACTGCACTCAAGCCCGGCGGCACGATGGGGCATACCCACCTGCTGGTCGCGCTCGCCTATATTTCGACAGAAATCCACAAGAGCTTCAAGCCGTTCTTTTCCGGTGGCAGCGACGCGGAGAAGGCGAAGGCCAGCGAGACGATCGTCAAGCGGCTGGGGTATCTCGCCGACACGATGCAGGGCGAGTATCTGCTCGGCGACACGCTTAGCGTAGCCGACTGCTATCTGTTCGTGATGCTGTTGTGGGCAGCAAAGAACGCAATCGACGTGCCGGCGCCGCTCGAGGCATTCCGCGAGCGGATGAAGGCACGCCCGGCGGTCCAGAAGGCGATGACGCATGAGGGGCTGATCTGATGCAGACGGGCGTCGCGGAAGGCGGTCACGATGTATCGATCGACCCCACGCGATGCCCGTGATCCTCGTCCGGGCGCTTCAGCGTAACGATGCGATCATGCTCAAGAAGATGCGTGCCGGACGACGTCCGCTTATACTTTATTGGTTTCTTTTCCGATTTCGCCGTCCATGGACGGTCGCATGAGTGGCTTAATCTCTCGCCTCAGACAGTTGCGGCATTCCGATCAGGCGATCGCCGCGTCGGTGCGGGCGACTTTGCTCGAATCTCTCTATGCCTCGCCGCAGTCGCTGGTCATCGGTGCACTCACCAGCAGTGGCATCACCGGGATCGTCGCGATCGTCAGCAGCAATCGCTGGCTGATCGCCTGCGCGGTGGCGATCGCCCTCGTTGCGGGGATCCGAGTGATCGACGTGATCAGGCGACGTCGGCAGCCACGCCGAGCGAAACCGTCGAAAAACAGCTGGGCGGGACGGCAGGAGTTTCTCTATCGCTCGGGCGCGCTGGGGTATTCGGCGCTGCTCGGCACGTTCGGGTTGCTGACGCTGATCCATAGCGACGATGGCGTCCTGCAGTTGCTCGCAGTGACGACGACGATCGGCTACGCGGCGGGGATTGCCGGCCGCAACGCCGGTCGACCGTGGATCGCGCTGTCGCAACTGTGCTTTGCCTCGTTACCGCTGACGGTGGGACTGATGATATCGCTGCAGCCGCTCAAGATGGCGCTGGCGGCGGTGATCGTCCTGTTCGTGGTCGCGATGATGGACATCACCTTGCAGACCTATGGCGTCATCCTGAAGGCGACCCTGGTGTCGCGCGAGAAGGCGGCGCTCGCCGAGCATCATGCCGCCATCGCGCGTCGTGACGACCTGACGGGCGTGGCCAACCGGACCGCGTTCCGGGAATGGTTCGAGGCGCGGTTGCAGGCCCTGGGCGACGGCGACGGGCGTCTGGCGATCTACTGGATCGACCTGGACCGGTTCAAGGAGATCAACGATTCGTTCGGGCATCTGGCCGGCAATGCGCTGCTGGCGGGGGTAGCGCAGCGGCTCGATGCGGCGTTCGGTGCGACCGGGATCGTCGCGCGGCTCGGCGGCGACGAGTTTGCGGTGATCCGCGACGTCGACCAGCAGATCGACGCCGTCGCGACGGGCGAGCAGATCATCGGGCTGGTCGAACAACCGGTCCATCACGACGGACGCGCGCTGTGTGTCGGTGCGTCGCTCGGCATCGCGATCGCACCGACCGACGGCATCGACGCGGACACGTTGTTGAAGAACGCGGATCTCGCTTTGTACCGGGCGAAAGACAGCGGCCGTGGCCAGATGCGCTTCTACGAGCCGCTGATGGACGAGAAGATCGAGCGCACTCGCGATCTCGGCGCGGAAATGCAGGGCGCGCTCGAACGCGGCGAGTTCCACCTGATGTTCCAGCCGATCTTCGACCTGACGGGCGAACGCATCCTGTCGTGCGAGACGCTGCTGCGCTGGACCAACCGCCGCTTCGGCGTGATCTCGCCGGCGGAGTTCATCCCGATCGCCGAGGACAATAGCCTGATCGTGGTGATCGGCGGCTGGGTGATCCGCGAAGCGTGCCGGATCGCCAGCGGCTGGCCCGCGGACGTGACCATCGCGGTCAACCTGTCACCGATCCAGCTGCGATCGGCAAACCTGCCGACCGTCATCATGAGCGCGCTGGCCACCAGCGGCCTTGCGGCGGACCGGCTCGAGCTTGAGGTGACGGAGTCCGTTCTGCTCGAAGACATCGATGCGTCGCTGGCGGCGCTGGACGCGATCAACCGGCTCGACGTCCGGACCACGCTCGACGATTTCGGGACGGGATATTCGTCGCTCAGCTATCTGACCAAATTCCCGTTCCAGACACTGAAGATCGATCGATCGTTCATCGCGGACCTGGAGCAAAGCCCGGCATCGGTCGCGATCGTCCAGACCGTGATCGAGCTGGCAGCCAAGCTGGGAATGCAGACGGTGGCCGAAGGGGTCGAGACGCACGCGCAGCTCGACCAGCTGCGGCGTACCCGCTGCGACGCGGTACAGGGTTTCCTACTGGCACACCCGATGCCGGCAAACATGATCGCGAGCATGCTTGCCGGCGCAGGCTTCAAGGCACAGGGACAGTCCTGAACATCTGGTTATGCGGCCTTGTCGAGCAACCGCGTCTGCGCACCGACAAGGCGGCGCATCAGTTTCAGATCGGCCTCGCTAAGCCGCAGCGCGGCGTCCGCCCACAGGTCGACGACGACCTCGAGCTCGCCGAGCGGCAGCGGATTGACTGACCGCGATGCCGCGTAGATTGCGCAGTGGCCGCTGTGACGGCGGCGGTTCTGGCGAATATAGCGTTCCACTTCGGCGCGGCCCTCGCCCGGGTCGGCCAAGGCGTGGACGATACCGAGGTCGTACAGCTCTTCGGCCGTGTACGATCGCCCGCTAAGGATCATCTGTTCGGCCCGTGCCGTTCCCAGGCGCCGGGACAGGAAGCAATGGGCGCCCATCCCCGGGAACAGGCCGAAATTGGTTTCCGGCAGGCCAAAATGCGTGCCCCGCTCGGCGATCACGACGTTGAACGACAGCAACGCCTCGAACCCGCCGCCGAGCGCGTCGCCCTCGACCAGGCCGATCGTGATGATCGGCTGGTCGAGGCTCCGCATGTTGCGGTGCAGGATCTGCACGCATGCGCGGCCATAGCGGACTAGCGCATCGCGGTCCTGGTTGCGGATATGCGCCGCGAACAGATCGAGGTCGCCACCCAGCGAGAAGACCCCTGGAAAGCGCGATCCCAGCACCAGATACCGGATCGGCATGGCGCCCGAAGATCGCGCGGCGGCAATGTCGGTCTGCCACTGATCGAATTCGGCGAGCAGCCTCGGATTGAAACTCGGTCGCGTACTCTGCCGCATATAGGTCCACAGCGTCTCCAGCTCCGGATCGAACCGGGTTTCGAGATCGACGAACTCGAACGGACGCCGCTCGGGAGCGGCCGTCAAACTGTGGATCGAGACCTCATGAGGCTGAGGACCACTGTCGGGATAGGATTTGAGGATCATTACAACGTCCTTTTCACGCGCAGCGGAGTGCTGCGCGAAAAGGTTACGTCGGTTTCGATCCATAAGACGGAGATTCTACGATCGCGCGTACCGCCTTCGCCAACGCGTCCATGTCGGCCATCGTGTTGAAGAGTGCGGGCGTGACGCGGACGCAGGCCCCGCCGGCGGGCCCCTCGCGGTGGACCGTGAATATCCGGAACCTCTCGAGCAGGGCAGCCGACACCGCAACGTTCTCCGCCGTGCTCGTCCTGCCGCGGATCCGAAACGACGTGATGCCGCCGTGCAGCGTGGGATCGTCGGGCGTCAGGATCTCGATGCCCGGTATCGTCCTGACCTGATCGACCCAACGATTGCGCAGCGCGGCGAGACGACCGGCACGACGCGCGCTGCCGATCCGGGCCTGGAAGGCGAGCGCCGCGGGCACGGTAAGCGGCGCGGCGAAATCGACCGTGCCGGTATGGATGCGCGCCTGGATCGTGTCGCGGTCGGACGCCGGATTGGCCGGGTCGCGGTCGATCGCGGACAGCGCGGCGCGCCGAATATGGATCGCGCCGACTCCCAATGGTGCGCCGAGCCATTTGTGGCAGTTGATGCCGACATAGTCACAGTCCAGATCCGCCAGCGTCATGTCGAGCTGGCACCAGCTGTGCGCGGCATCGACGATCGTCGCGATGCCCCGCGCGCGCGCCATCGCGGCGATCTCGCGGACCGGCAGGACGAGGCCGGTGCGGTGGCTGAGATGCGTGAGCAGGATCAACTTGAGGCGCGGGTTCGCCGCCATCGCCGCGGCATAGGCATCGATCAGCGATTGGCGCGTCGCGGGCTGTGGCAACGTGATCCGCATCACCGATACGCCGCGCCTTGTCGCAAAGCTGTCCATGCACGCCTGCATGCTGTCGTAATCAAGGTCGGCATACAGCACGGCATCGCCCGGCGTCAGGCGGTTATAGCCCAGGATCAACGCCTTGAGCGCCTCGGTCGCGTTGCGGGTGAACGCGACCTCGTCGGGCGGGACCTGCAAGGTTGCCGCCAGCGCGTCGCGTGCGCGCATCCAGTCGGCGATCATCCCGCGGCGCGTATAGTAGCTGGTATCGCGGTTCACGCGCTCGACGTTGCGTGCATAGGTATCGAGCACGGGGCGGGCCATCATGCCCCAATTGCCGTTCTCCAACTGGATGACCTCGCGCGTGACGTCGTATTGCGACGCTATGCCTTTCCAGAAGGCCGCCTCGTCGACCGCCTCGGGCGGAGAGGCCCCTGCCCGCGCCGCCATCGGCAAGGCAGCGGCACCCGTCAGGAACACGCGGCGATCGACGAACTGCGCCATCAGAACTTCATCCCGACACGGACGTAATATTGACCGCCATCGGTGTCGTACGGCGCGTTCCGCGAGTAGATCAGCCCGCGAACGGCCTGGTTGGTCGCCTCTGCCGGATAGGTGTTGGCGACGTTCTCCGCGCCGACGCGCAAGGTGAAATGCTCGTCGAACCGGTAGCTCGCCGATACGTCGAACAACGCGATCGAGCCGAACCGCTGGAACAGTTCCCCGGTCGCGTTGCCGGTGACATCGGTCCACGCCCCGTAATAGCGTCCGCGCGCCAGCAACGACACCGCACCGATGTCGTAGCCGAGCGTCGCGGTGCCGTTATGCTGGGGCAGGCGCTCTTCGAAGATGCGGCGTTGGGTGTCGTTCGGGATCGCCGCGCTGACACCGCTGCGCACCTTGGTCTGGTTGTAGTTGTAGGCGAGGCTGAGGCTCGCGCGGCCGGGTCCGACGCCGTGCGCATAAGCGAGTACCGCATCGATCCCGCGCGTGCGCGTGTCGAAGTCGTTGGTGAAGTACGAGACCGCTGTGAAACGCTGCGGGTTGGCGAAACTTGCCGGGACCGCGAACGTCTGCGACTGACTGAAGCGGTTGTCGACGTCGATCTGATAGACGTCGATCGAGCCGGTCAGCCCAAACCGGCTCTGGAAGGTGAGCCCCGCCGTCGCGGTCTTCGACGTCTCCGGCGTCAGCGGCTTGGCACCGAGCGCGATCGCGAGCGGATCGCTGGGCGACAGGCGGCCTTGGTTGAAGATCTGGAGCGTCGTGGTGTCGAGCCCTTGCGTGGTCTGCGACGTGTTCAGCTGTGCCGGGGTCGGCGCGCGAAAACCGGTCGAGTAGGTCCCGCGTGCGGCGATGCCCTTGACCGGTTCGAACCGCGCCGAGAGCTTGTAGTTGAAGGTATCGCCGAACGCCGAAAAATCTTCGTAACGGCCGGCGGCCCCCACCGTCACCATCTCGATCGGCTGCCATTCGAGATCGAGATAGCCGGCATAGCTGGTCTGGTCGAACGTCCCTGCAAGGCTCGGGCTGAAACCAGGAAAGCCGTTCGAATTGGGCGCAAGCCCGCTCGCCGCACCTGCACCGATGGCATAGGATGCCGGATCGCCTGCCGAGACCTGATAGGTTTCGCGACGCCGTTCCGCGCCGAACGCGACGTTGACGGGATGCGCGGTGCCGACCGGCAGGCGGTAGACAAAGTCGGCGTTGAGATTGAACTCGCGCTGTTCGAGCCGGCCAAGATAGAAGCTTGTCGGGCTTGCCGTCCCGAGCGAGGCGTTCAGGCTTTCGGCGAGCGTATAGGCGATGCGGCTACGGCCGACCGCGGCGGAAAGGTCGTAGCTGAAGCGGTCGCTGAGATCGCCGCGAAGCCCGCCATCGGCCTGATAGTCGCTGAACGTCGTGCCGAACCGCGGGGTGAACCCGACCGGGTAGATGCTGCGGAACGAGAAACCGGGAAACGCGCTGCTGGTGTTGTAGACGCTGCCCGTGCCGGCGGGATTGCGCCAGTTGAAGTCGGTGACGCCCTCGCCCTGTTGCGCGGTGCCGAACAGGTAGAGCGTCGCGGCATCGGCAAGTGCGTAATGCGCGTCGATCGCACCGCGGATGCGCTCCTCGTCAGGTTGACCCCAGCGTTGCACGGGGTTGGCCACGACCAGGGTCGGGTTGGCCGCCTGGAATGCGATGGCGTCGGGCCGCTGGCGGGTCCGCGACGTTGCTTCCGAATGATCGTATTCGCCGGTGACGACGATCGCGCCGCGGTCGCCAAGCGCGATGCCACCCCGCGCGCCGGTCTGATATTCCTTGCCATCGCCTTTGTAATATTGCGAGACTTGCCCGAACGCTTCCATGCCGGCGGTGTCGTCGAGGATGATGTTGACGACGCCGGCGATCGCGTCCGAACCATATTGTGCCGACGCGCCATCGCGCAGGACCTCGATCCGCTTGATCGCGAGCGAGGGAATACCGGCCAGATCGGGCGCCTGCGCACCGCGCGTCCCGAGCAAGGCCGACCGGTGATAGCGCTTGCCATTGACCAGGACGAGCGTCTGGTCGGCGGACAGTCCGCGCAACGTCGCCGGGCGGACGAACGCCTGGCCGTCGGCCGCCGGAAGACGCTGGACGTTGAACGACGGCAACAGCTGCGCGAGCGTATCAGATAGGTCGCCCGAGACGCTCGATCGCACCGCGTCGCCCGACAGGACATCGACCGGGGCGAGCGTATCGAACTGAGTCCGCGAGCGATCGCGCGTACCGGTAACGACGATCAGGCTGTCCTCCGCAGCTGTGTCGGTGGCGGCAGCGGCGGGGGACTGCGGTGACCCCTGCGATGTCGTCTGCGGAGACGTCTGCGCAACGGCCGACGAACTGGCGATCAGCGCGATCAACGCGCTGCCGGTGAGAAACTTCATGATGCCCCTGGGGTTGCCGACTTCGATCCGCCGGTTCGCCAGGACAGCTAGGCGCGGGGTTTTTCGTGTTGATGACGGAACGGATGCACTTTGATGACAGCGTCATGGTCGATCAAGGCCGCTTACACACGGTCACAGTCCGACGGAAAGCCGCAGGGTCATGGCCCTTGGCCGGATCGGAACCGTCTGGTTGCTGGTGGCCAGCGTGAACGGGTTGCCGAAGCCGAAGCTGTTGCCGCGGCCGTCGAGCAAATTGGTGATAGTGATCGACCATCGCCACGCGCCGCGGTCGATCGTCGCACCGGTATCGATCGTCGCGTAATTCCCCGCGGGTCGATCGAGCAGCGGGTCGAAGCTCAGGCGCGTACGGCCGGTATAGCGCGCGGCCGCGTAGAGCGTCGCCGGTAAGCCGAACACGACGAGGTTTCGCGTTGCCGCCAGTCGCGCCGATATGTCGGGCACCACGGGCAGCCGTCGGTCGTCGCGGTCGAGGCTGGTGTTCGACGACGGGGATGTCAGCTGCGCACGTTGCAGGGTCGTGCCGAAATCGATCATGGTCTGCGACAGCGTCAGGACTCCACCGAGTTCGATCCCGTAGTTCACCGCGTTACCGGCATCGACGGTACCGAGCAGCCCGTCGGCGCCGACGGTATCGCTGCGCAGATGCTGCCACGCGGACCCGAACAGCGCGCCGTGCACAGCCAGCCGGTCTCCCGCGACCCGCAGCCGCCAGCCAAGCTCCAGGCTCAGGAGTTCGTCACCGGGTATCCGGGCATTGGCCGGGTTCGCGGTACGACTGATCCCGGCGGGGCGTACCGCGCTCGCATAGCGTAGCCAGACGAGACCCAGGTCGTCGCGGTGCCAGCTGAGCGTGCCACTCGGGGTCACGCCGATCCGATTGGCCTTCACCCGACCGGGCGCCTGTTGTTCGAGATGGCTCGAGGTCGAGAAGGCGCGCAGCCCCAGCTTGAAATCGAGCGCGCTGCTCAGACGCTGCGTCCCCTCGCTGAACAGCGCAAGGTCGGTGACGTCCTCCTCGTCGCGCCGCGCGGCGATCGCGTTGCCGAGGACCGACGTGAAGCGGCCGTCGAGCAGGCTCGTCGAATGCAGGATGGTCGCGCCGATGATCCACGGATGCCGCGCGGTCGGATCGCTAAGCCGCACCTCTTGCGACAGCAGGCGCGCCGAACGATCCTCGGCATAGGCGACGGGCGCGGCGACGCCGAGGGTCAGCGCCAGGATGCTGGCATCGTAGGTACTGCCGAACTCCTGGTCGACATACGCCGTCGTGGCCTGCGCCTCGAGCTTGCCGATCGGGCCGCGCAGGGTAAGCGCTGCCGATGTGAAGTCGTTGTCCTGCGGTTCGGCGATCCCGGTGGCGCGCGACAGGCCATTAGTCGCGTACTGGCTGTCACGCGCGTCGATCCGCTGCGCGACGCCGCTCAGGGTCGCGGACCATCCGCTGCCGATCGCCCATCGCAGCGCCGCACGGCCGCCGGTTCGCCGCGTACGGTTCACGTCGCGTCGATCGCGCCCGGTATCGTCGATCCAGCCGGGCATCGTCTCGACCCAGCCCGAGGTTCGCAGCACGACCTTGCCGGTGACGATCGGCAGGTTGAGCATTCCCTCGACCGCGCCACCGACGGCGCCGTTGTTGATGCCCGATCCCTCGACGGCGACGGTGCCCGCAAGGCGATCGAGGTCCGGCACGGCGGTCACGACACGAACCACCCCGCCGAGCGCACCAGTGCCGTAGAGCGTGCCCTGCGGTCCGCGCAAAACCTCGATCCGGTCGACATCGACGAGCCTCAGGTCGGGATCGGGCGAGGAATAGCCGATCCGCGCATCGTCGAGATACAGGCTGACGAGCGACTGGCTCGTGCCGTTGAACGCGCTGTCGGCGACGCCGCGAAGGAAGATCCGGTCGCGGCCCGGGCCGAGGTTCGTGGAGAAGGCACCGTCCGTGGTCGCCATCACGTCGGTCAACCCACGCCGCCCGGCCAGTCGACCGAGCGCCTGTCCCCCGGCGATGCTGATCGACGCGGGAAGATCGGACAATCGTTCGTCGCGCTTGCTGGCGATGACGACGATATCGCCCGTCGCGAGCACTCCGGCGTCCGTGGCCGGCCGTGCGCGCGTGGGGGGCGGTTTTGCCAGCAGGGCTTCGATCCGCCACGTGGTCGGATCCACCTGCACCGCGCGCAGCCTGGTTCCAGCCAGTATCCGGCGCAGGGCCTGCTTGACATCGGTCGCGTGGTCGATGCGGCGGACGTTCAGAACGGGCAAGCCACCGGCCATCCCAATCGATATTCCGGTCTGGCGAGCGAGCGCATCGAGCGCCGAACGCAGCGTACCAGCCGGAATCGTGATCGTACGCCGGGTGGCCGATGGTCGTTCAGCGTGCGCCGGCGGCACCAAGATGCACGACGCCGTCAATTCGACGAGTGCGTATCGGCAGGACCGCCCGAAGCTGCTCGACGAGCCGCGATCCATCACCAATCGTCAACACCCCGGAAAAGCGCAGGTTCGCGGCCGACGGATCGACCGTCAACGGGCTGTCGGCATACCGCGCTATGTCGGCGACAACCAGCGACAATGGCGCGCCGTCGTAATCGAGCCGACCATCGGTCCAATCGGATACACGCGCCGGATCGACCGGTCGCCGCTCGGCGATCTGCTTGGCAGGGACGATGTCCAGTATCTGTCCGCCGTGCACCGTCGTCGCATCGGATGGCGCACCGCCGACCGGCGTGACGCTGACGCTGCCCTCTGCGACCGTGACGGCAACGCGGCCCCGCGCGCTGACGACGTCGAACCGCGTCCCCATGTCGCGGATCTCGTACCCTGCTGCGCGGACCAGCAGCACGCGCGATGGATCGTGGCGCACGGTAAAATTCGCCGCGCCCCGGCCGATCTCGATGACCGGGCTATCACCGCCGCTGACCGAAACGTGCGATCCGCGGTCGATCTGCATCCCGCTGCCATCGGCGAGCGTGACCGATCGGGTTTCGGTTCGACCCGTCTCATACGCTTGCGCCGCATCGTCACCCGACGGTGCCACGAGCAACAACGCCAGCCCGGCCGCCAGCGCACCACTGGTCCCGATCGCTGCCAAGCGCCACCGACCGGAACGCGGGATGGCACCAGCGGCGTTCGCTGAATCGTCGTTGGCGGGCAGACGAGCCGTGATCGCGAGTGCAGCTTGCGCGATCTCCGCGTCGAGCAGCGCGACGTCATCATAGGCGGCGCGGTGCAAAGGATCGAGCGCAAGCCACTGGCCGAACCCGTCCCAATCCATGTCGGGCGCGTCCAGACGCGCATGCCAACGCGCCGCCGTGTCGATTGCAGAGTGCGTATCACTCATGCTTCCTCCTTTCCGGCGGATGCCCCCCGCCTGCGTCAATCCCGGCGCCATGACGCCTGATCGTAAAATATGATTGCCGCGCATATCCGTTCGGCTGATAGACGCCGCCGGGCATCGCGAACCGCAGCCCCTGCGCTAAATCATTCATCGAGCGCCTTTCGCAAATGCCGAAGGGCCACCGCGACGTGCTTTTCGACGGCACTGCGCGAGATACCGAACTCGGCGGCGATGTCGGCATGCGACACGCCGTCGATCCGGTGACGACGAAAGACGCGCATGGCGCCTTCGGGTGGCCCGGACAGCGCGGCTGCCAGACGATCGATCCGTTCGCGCCCGGCCACCGTGTCGAATGCGGAGGGGGCGTCATCGACCGCTTCCGTGCCGACGATCGCCGTCGTCGCCTCGACATAGCCCGAGTCCCGACGCTGGCGGCGACCGTTTGCACGGACCCGGTCGAGCACGATGTTCATGCCGACGCGGTGCAGATAGGCCAGCGGGTTGGCGATCGGTCCGGCCGCCTGTCCCGGCGAGCCTTGCGTTTTGCGTTCGAGTGAAGGCTCACCCACGTGCAGCCAAATCTCCTGGACGACGTCTTCCGCTTCCGCGACGCTGCCGGTCCGCCCGGTGAAGAACCGGACGAGCTGGTTGCGGTTCGCCGCGAGCACCGCCGAAAGGCCTGCGTTCTGGGTCGTGTCGGCGTCGGCTACGGCTCGCCTCCGAAGGTCTTCGGCACTGTTAGACCGCAAGGGCCAGTGAGACGCATGCCATCGACGCCCCACTCCGTGCCGCTTTTGCCTGCGTCTCGAAGAGATGTCGCCCGGAAACAGCCAGATATCGCTCAAGTAATTTCAGCGGCCCGTGCCGACGAGGTAGTCTGGGGTCACCGACATGACCTTCGCCACCATTTTGCGATCCAGCATGGTCAGGACAGCAAACGGCCTATGGCGCCTGTGGCGGCATTAAAACCCCGGACGACGACCACCATGCCGACCAGCAGCGCGGACGCGGGCAAGGCGAGATAGAAGAGCGGGCAATGCCAGGCCGACCGGTCCGCCACGACCGCGCCGACGACCCGCCCGTCGCCGCTGAAGTCGCAACCCGGATCTTCGGCTGCACCCCATGGGCACACGATGCGCGATGCTGCGATCGAGGCGCTTTTGGGCAGCGGGATGGCGATCACCGGCATGAGACCTGCCCCGTCCGACGCTGATCCCCGACATATAGGGACAGTAGCGCATCGAAATGATCGTCCATGGTTCGCACCGGACGGGTCTTGGTCCGCACGAACGCGCTTTGGCGGGGACCGGAGCGGGCGACCGAGAGGATCGCCTCGGACGCCGCCTGTGCATCGCTCGACCAATACAGAACGCCGCCGGATTTGCGCGCGAGGTCGGCAGCGCCACCGCGATCTGGCGCGATCAGCGGCAGGCCCGATGCGATCGCTTCGGCGGCGACGAAGCAGAAGGTTTCCGCCTCGCACCCGTGGATCAACGCATCCGCACTTGCCATCATCCGCGCGAGCGCCGCGCGATCGGTGGTCGGCTCCAGCAGCCGGACGTGCGGATTGCCGTCGATAGCCTCGATCACCGGACGCTGGCGCGATCCGCCACCGACAATGACGAGGCCTACCGGTGCTTGCGCCCCCGCCATGGTGACCGCCTGCGCCACCATCGGCCAGCGCTTTTCCGGCGCATGGCGTCCAACGCCGATCAGCAGCATCGCGTCTTCGGTTAGCCCACACAGCGCCAGCATCTCGCGCCGCACGGCCCTGTCGCGCAGTGCCGGCGAGAACTGGCCGGGCTCGACGCCCATCGGGTCGGTCAGGACCTTTTGCAGGCCGCCCTCGCGCAACCGAGTGCTGAGGCTGTCGCTCGCGCTGACGACCATGTCGAAGCGCTGGTCGAGGCGGCGCAGATGGCGCCAATACCAGTCGAACGCGCGGTCGATCGTCTGCGTCGACGCAACGCCACCGAACCAGCGATAGGCATAGGCCGCCAGCGGATCGGCATGCGCGATCAGTGCGAGGCGAGCCCTGGCGCCGCGTTCGCTCTTCCAGTCCGCAACCATCGACGCGCTCCGCCACGGCGACGATACTTCGACGAGATCCGGATCTTCTTCGTCGAGGACGCGGTGGAGCGCCGGTCGATCGGAGAAATAGCGGTAGGACCGGTCCAGGGGGAACCGCGGCGACCGGATCCAGCGTATCCGCGCGTTCGGCCCGCGACGTTCCTCGCCATCGCGCTCGCCAGGGGCGACGACCACCATTTCGTGCCCGCGGTCCGCGAAGGCGACGAGCTTGCGATCGACATAGGTTCGGACACCGCCTCCGCTGGGCGTGTAGAAGGCGCAGACGTCAACAATCTTCATGGCGGCCCTCCCCTTCCGGCATCAGATCGGCGTAGCGCGACACCGTGCGGCGTCCCGCCAGAGACCGGATCGTCCGATTGATACTGCGCATCAACGACTCCTTCGTGACGTCGCCGGGATGCACCGCCACTCGCAGCGTCGGGAACCAGTCCGGCATGGCCCGAGCCGTCGCGGCAACCGCGAGCGAACTGGCGGTGCGCGCCGGGGAACGGCTGGCCCAGGTGACGACGGGGCCGCGCGCGACGATCGCGTCGGTCGCCGGGCGCCAGACCCGGAAATGGTCCTCCGCGAGCGCGAAATCGCACGCTTTCAACGCCGATATCGCACCCGGACCATAGAGCCAGGCGGGCGCGATGAAGCCGGCGACGGGCCCGCCGATTGCTTGTTCGACCATCTCGCGCCCGGCCCGCATCCGGTACTCGGCCTCGTCTGCGCTGAGCCCCAGGAACTCCCCCTCGCCCGCGGTCATGTAGCGCGCCTTCATCGTCGCCGCCGCGCCGCGATGCGCGCTGGTGTCGCGGTGGAACCAGCCGTGGAGGAACATCTCGACGCCTGCATCTGCCCATTGGCGCAACCGGCGCGCGAACGCCGGCGTCCGGTCGAGCGGCGCTGCACCCCAGTGATCGGGGACGACGAGCATCGCGAAACGCGGACCGCCAAGGATCCCGCCGATCATCTCGGCGAGCCGCTCGACGGGCTCGGCAAACGCTGGCGAAACGTCATGGATCGACACGATGAGGCGCCGGTCGGCCGAAGGGGGGCGCAGGGCCATCGCCATGGCGTTCACGATACGGGTCCGAGCGGCTTTGGTACACACATGCCCCGGAGACGGCACCGGACGATCCGAACCGCAGTCCGCCAGAATTATTTTTTGTGACGCCTCATTCGGGCTGCGGATGCCGCGATGCGGTGACGTCCAGAGCCCATGACACATCCTGGCTCTTCCGCCGTCGCTGCATCGCTGCGCCCTGGAAACCCCATCGCCGGTCCGACCGCCGTTCGATGGAGAATGACATGAGCGACGCGCTTCACCGCGTCGCCCTGCCCGCCTCCACGCTACCGCTGAAGACGATCGAGGTCCGCAAGGGGATCGTCGCCTGCGGCCTGACGCCGCTGTTGTCCGCGGCGATCCTGGTCGCGGCGTTGTGGCAGCTTCGGTATCTCGACGTCCGCGGCGTGATCGCGATGGTGCCGCGGTCGCCGCTGTTCTGGCTGCTGTTCGCAGCTGGCTATCTCGCGCTGCCGGCGAGCGAATGGGTGATCTATCGCCGGCTGTGGAACCTGCCGCCGCGCGGTTTCCTCGCGCTGTTGCGCAAGCGGATCAGCAACGAGATCATTGCGGGCTATTCGGGCGAGCTGTATTTCTACGCCTGGGCGAGGCGCCATGCGTCGTTGGTCGGGACGCCGTTCGGCGCGATCAAGGACGTGTCGATCCTGTCAGCGGTCGTCGCCAATGTCTGTACGCTGGTGCTGGCCGCGGTCAGCTGGCAGTCGCTGGTCGCGCTGAACCTCGGCACCGATGCCAAGGTGATGATCGTGTCCGCCGCAAGCATCGCCGTGCCGTCGTTCGTCGCGCTCGTGATGCGCAAGCGGCTCTTTACGCTGCCCCGCGACGAACTGGGTCGGATCGCGATCATCCACCTGTTGCGGATCGTCGCGACGACCGTCCTCGCCGCCGCGCTCTGGGCGGTTGCGCTACCCGCTGCACCGCTCGCCTGGTGGCTGGTGCTGGCGACATTGCGCCTGCTCGTCTCGCGCCTGCCGCTGCTGCCGAACAAGGACATCGTCTTTGCCGGCCTCGTCGCGTTCACCGTAGGGCAGGCCTCGAATGTCGCGGCGATGCTGACGATGATCGCGGCGCTCTGGCTGGTGACCCACCTTCTGCTCGGCGCGACACTGACCGCAGTCGAACTTCTCAATCCGGAACATGACCGATGATCGTCGCTCTTCTGGCGCTGGCCACCACGCCGATCGCCTCGACCCCTGCGCTAGGGACCGCAGCGGCGCAGTGCCGACCGCATGAGACGGGACCCGCGATCGTCGTGACCGTCGAAGGACTGAAGGATCGCGCGGGCAAACTGCGCGCCGAGGTCTATCCCGCGGTCGAGGGCGAGTTCCTGGCCGACGACAATGTGCTGGTGGCGCAGGGCAAGACGTTTCGCCGCGCGGTAATCGCGGTGCCGGCGGCCGGTCCGGCGCGGCTGTGCCTGCGCGTTCCGGCCGAGGGGGCGTACGCACTCAGCGTCGTCCATGCGCGCAGCGGCGGACATGGGTTCAGCCTGCTCCACGACGGAATCGGCTTTGCCGGCAACCCGCGGCTCGGTCACTCCAAGCCGAGTGCGGAGGCGGCGCGGATCGTCGCCCATGCCGGGATCACGCCGACGACCGTGGTGATGAACTACCGAAGCGGACTATTCTCGTTCGCGCCGCTCAAACGCTGACGCGGACATACGCGCGGTCGACGACCGAAATTTCGCCGAGGCCGGTGCGGGTTCGGCCGGGTCGTGGCGTCTCTTACCCAAATACAGGAATTGGATCGCCAATGGTTTCGCGTCGTCTCGGTCGGTTTGCCGTTTCCCTCGGGCTGTTCACAGCGGCCGCGTCGCCCGCGACGGCGAGCCTGCCGGAGTCGACGGTATCGGTCATGACCTACAACGTCCACGGCCTGCCGTGGCCGATCGCGGAGCATCGGACGGCGTCATTGTCGGCTATCGCGGCGCGGCTTCGCGCGATGCGGGCCGCGGGGCATCAGCCCCGGATCGTCGCGCTGCAGGAGGCGTTCGTGCCCGATGCGAAGGTGATCGGGACCGCCGCCGGCTATCGCTACATCGCGTTCGGCGCATCCGCCGACGCCGCCGCGACCGCCGAGACGTCCACCGACCGCAGCTTCGTGTCGGCCGGCAGCATGTTGCGCGGCGAACAGGTCGGCAAGCATGTCGACAGCGGGCTCGCAATCTTCTCCGACTACCCGATCCTGGCGGTGCGCCGGATCAGCTATCCCGTCTGCGCCGGCTACGACTGCCTCGCCAACAAGGGGGCGATGGCGGCGATGATCGCGGTGCCCGGCCTGGCGGGACCGGTCACCGTGATCGATACGCATCTGAACTCGAACGGTGCCACCGGCGTGTCCGAGCCCCGCGCGCTCTACGCCTATAGGCGCCAGATCGACCTGTTGAGCGCGTTCATCGGGTCGATGGAACGCCCGCACGAAACGGTGCTTGTGGCAGGGGACTTCAACGTCGGGCAGGATGTCGCACGGCGGACGTATTTCGCGCGGCACATGTTCGGCGGGCCGATGCAGCTGACCGCCGGCGAGCAGCGGTGCCGGTCGATCCCGACGTGCCTGGTCACGCAGCGCGCCGACGTGGCGACCTCGACCGGTCGCGCAAAGGACTGGCTGATGTACCGGTCCTCGGACGCGCTATCGGTGAAGCCGGTCGCGTTAAGTGCGCCGTTCGGCCGCGCTGGCGACAACAGCATGCTGTCCGATCACATCGGCGTGATGGTCCGCTACAAGCTCGACGGTACCGCCGTCCGCCCGAAAATGGCCGCGATGCTCGCCAGCCGCTGAGGGTCGCGAGCGGCCGTTTGCCGTGCGGCTTGCGGTCGTCCGGTCGCTACCGTATCCCGGGTTTCATAATACCATTATGATACCGGAGATGAGCATGACGCAACAGATGGGCAAGTTCGGCCTTGTGCCCTCGCTGCTGGTTGCCGCGAGCCTGGGAAGTCTGGCAGCGGGGTCGGCATCGGCCGATCCGGTGACGATGCCCGAGGTGTTCCCGGCACCGACTTCGATCGCGCTCGGGTCGGGAACGATCGCGCTGGGGCGTTCGGTATCGCTGATCGCGGCACCCGGCGTCGATCCCGACACCGTCGCGCTCGTCCGCACCATCCTGACGGCATCGGGCGTGGAGACGATCACGACCGCCCGGCGGCTGCCTTCCGCAATCGACGGGGCGTATGTCGTACTCGGCACCGGAGCCGCGCCGATCGTCCGCGATGCGCTCGCCCGCAGCCGCGCGGTGGCCGACGGCCATGCCGAGGGCTACACGATTGCGAGCCTGGCCTCGGCATCGGGCGGCGTCATCACGCTGGCCGGTCACGACGCGGATGGCCTGTTCCATGCTGTGCAGACGTTTCGCCAACTTGCCCGGCGGTCGACGATCCCAGCGCTGGTGATCCAGGATCATCCCGCGATGCCGATCCGGGGCACGATCGAGGGCTTTTACGGTGCACCATGGTCGATGGCGGACCGTACCAAGCATCTCGACTTCCTCGCCACCGTCAAGGCGAACACGTACGTCTACAGCCCGAAGGACGACCCGTATGCGCGCGATCGTTGGCGGGAGGCGTATCCAGCCGCGACGCTGAAGGCGCTGGGAACGCTCGCGATGACCGCGCGGCGCAATCATGTCGACTTCGTCTACGCGGTGTCGCCGGGGCCGTCGGTCTGCTTCTCCGATCCCGCTGACGTGCAGGCGCTGGAGCGGAAGTTCGACGCGATGCGATCGATCGGCGTCGGCAGCTTCTACGTCGCACTGGACGACATCGAATATACCAAGTGGAATTGCGAGAAGGACAAGGCGGCGTTCGGTCCGTCGGGCGCAGAGGCGGCGGGCGTCGCGCAGTCGCACTTGCTGAACGCAGTGCAGGCGAACCTGTCCGCCAAGGATCCTACGGCTCGAGCGCTCATCATGGTGCCGACCGAATATTACGACGCGAAGGAAACCCCGTACAAGGCCGCGCTGCGCAAGCATCTCGATCCGCGCATCGTCGTGCAGTGGACCGGTACCGATGTCGTGCCACCGGCGATCTCGATCCCCGATGCGAAGGCCGCGACCAAGGCGTTCGGCCGCAAGACGCTGTTGTGGGACAATTATCCGGTCAACGATTATGCTCAGACCACGGGCCGGCTGTTGATGGCTCCCTATGCGCGGCGTGAGGCCGGCCTGTCGGGCGAGTTGACCGGCATCCTGTCAAACCCGATGAACCAGGAGGCCCCGAGCCGCCCGGCGGTGACCGGCGTGGCCGCGTTCGGCTGGAACGACAGCGCGTATGACGCGGAGCGGACCTGGCATTTCTCCGCACGCGAACTCGCCGGCGGCGACGAGCGGGCGACGAAGGCATTGCTGACGTTCTTCGATACGCAGCACATGGCGCCGACTTTCGGCAGCCAGCCCTGGCAGGAACAGGCGCCACGATTGAAGTCGGTGCTGGACGGGCTCCGGGAGTCGCTGTCCGGCGGCGATGCGGCGTCGCGACGTCAAGCGATCGCGGACTTGACCGAGCACGCGGACGAGATTGCGACCGCGCCCGACATCATCCGGTCCGGGACGGTCGATCCCGGCTTTGCAGCACAGTCGCGGCCATGGCTGGACGCGATGCAACGTTGGGGGCGTGCGCTGCAGTTGACCGCCGCCGGGCTAGACGCGGCCGACCGTAGCAGCAGCGCCGCAGGACGGTATTTTGCGGATGCCAAGCGGTTGGCGGTCGAGGCCTCGGCGATCCAGAGCATTCCCGGCGCGACGCGGTTCGACGGGCCCATCAAGATCGCCGATGGCGTGCTGGACCGGTTCGTCGCGGATGCGCCGACGCTGATCGCATTCGATCGGGGAGAGGCGACCGCGCCAGCACACGACCGGTAAGAGATACTTTTCCGAGGTTTCAATCGTTCGACGGGAATGGATACAGCCGACCGTCCTGCCACCGAAGCCCGCTGGCTGGAACTGACACGCGAGATACTGCCGGCGGCCGCGCCTGCACGCCGCTGGCCGGTGCGCGCCGATCATTGCTTCCAGCGCATCTTTCTCGACAATGCGTGCGATGGCGTCTGGTACGATCGCGTACCGCGCCGACCGGCCTATGCTTATGCTGACCGCGTCATCCTCGACAAAGCTGTTGCACTCGCCGAAGCAGCGCTGACCGGCAAGACAGACCTAGTCGAGCTGAACCGACGATCGCTCGCATGGCGGCAAGACCGAAAGTCGAAAACCGCTCGAACACAACTGTATTGACCAATGTAGTCGGCACTTGACCCGCCCCCCGGAGCGATCATTCACCCGGGGGGCCGGTCGATCGTCAGGGTCGGGCTGGGCCAGACCCGAGGCTAGGCGATCCGGCCGCAGCAAAGCTGGATGCGATCTGGCGAAGCGCCTCCTCGAACACCGCGACCGACTGGCCGCCGGAGATTAGGTGCCGGTCCTCGATCACGATCGCGGGGACGGCGTTGATCCCGCGCCGACGCCAAAGGTCCTCGTCCCGGCGAACCTCGTCGGCATAGCGTCCCGAACGCAGCACGTCGTCGGCCGCAACGGGATCGAGACCGGCCTTCACGGCGGCGTCGAGCAGGACCTCATGATTGCCGGGATCGACGTTGTCGGTGAAATTCGCGGCAAACAGCGCGTGCTTCAGTCTTGCTTGCCCCCCTTCGATGCCGGCCCAGTGGAGCAGCCGATGCGCATCGAACGTATTGTAGATCCGGCTCTCTTCGGTCATCGCCATCGTGAACCCCAGCTCGGCGGCGCGACCGGCGATCATGGCGCGGTTGGCGGCCGACTGTTCCGGCGTCGACCCGTATTTCTGCGCGATATGCTCGCCAATATTCTGACCGCCAGCCGGCATCGTCGGATTGAGCTCGAACGGCTGGAATGCGATATCAGCGTCGAGCACGTCGGCCGACCGCGCCAGCGCTTCCTCCAACGCGCGCAAGCCGATGACGCACCAGGGGCAGGCGATATCGGATACGAAGTCGATCTTGAGATGCACGGTCATAACGGTCTCCAGCGCGGCGGGGATCGCGACCCCGAACTCTTCGTCCATAGCAGCCTCGCTGGTCGAGCGAACCGTGTTCGCGGCGTGCCGTTCCAACAGCGCCAATGATTGCTGAAGTCGAGGAACCCGATATACCCGTCGATTGCGAAGGATGAGGGTGCGTGATGAGGGATTGGAACGCCGTCGTCGCGGCGGGTCTTGCACTGCCGGGTGTCGAACTCGGCACGACATACGGCCAGCCGGCGTTGAAGGTTCGCGGCAAGATGATTGCCGCCACAACCGCGCCGGAGCCCGGCAGCTTCGTCCTGCACGCTTCCGTCGACGACAAGGCCATCCTGATCGACACCGACCCCATGACGTTTTGGGAAACCGATCATTATCGCTGCTGGCCCGCCGTCCTCGTCCGATATGGGACGCCTGCGACCGACCGTATCGAGGGACTGCTGGCGCGCGCCTGGTGGGATCGTTCGAGTGTCGCCGAACGTAAGAGATACGGCGGGCGCCCCTGATCGCTTCCGCAGTGCCCGGCCCCCCCGGTCCCCTGCCCCCCAGGTCCCCTGCCCCGACGGTCGCCGCGGGAATTCGCTTGAACGACCGATCCCAAGGCATGACATAGCGTCTGCACCGTGCCCGACGGTCATGCGGTATCGCGTTGATCGGTCGACCTGCGGCCTCCGGTGCGCAGTGGTGCGGCGCGGGCTTCGCGCCGACCAGGCGATGCGCGCGTTCGACGTGCCGCGTCGCTACCCGCCATCGACGGAGACGATCAATGACTACCGCCTACGACACGAAACTCGGGCTCTACATCGCGGGCGAATGGCTCGGCGGCGACGGTCGCGATACGCGCGACGTGCTCAACCCGGCGACCGGCGCAGGCCAGGCTGCGCTGCCGCTCGCCAATGCCGCCGATCTCGACCGCGCACTCGAGGCGACGCAGCGCGGGTTCATCGCCTGGCGCGCCACGCCGCCGGAAAAACGCGCCGCGATCCTGACGCGGACGGCGCAGTTGCTGCGCGAACGGGCCGAGCATATCGCGCGCATCGCGACGCTCGAACAGGGCAAGATCCAGGCCGAGGCGAAGGGCGAGGTCGCGTTTGCGGCGGCGCTGCTCGATTTCCATGCTGCCGAGGCGCAGCGCATCTATGGTCGCGTCCTGCCCCGTCCGTCGGGGACTCGCAGCATGGTCCTGCACCAGCCGGTCGGACCGGTCGCGGCATTCTGCGCATGGAACTTCCCGATCATGAACGTCGTGCGCAAGATCGCGCCGGCGCTGGCGGCAGGCTGTTCGATCATCATCAAGCCGTCCGAGGAAACCGCTGGTAGCGCGGTTGAAGTGCTGCGGTGCTTCCAGGATGCCGGGCTTCCGGGTGACGTCGCGCAATGCGTGTTCGGCGTGCCCGACATGGTCTCGCGTCATCTGCTCGCATCGCCGATCACGCGGAAACTGAGCTTCACCGGGTCGGTGCCGGTCGGCAAGGCGTTGATGAGGCTTGCGGCGGATACGATGATGCGGACGACGATGGAGCTTGGCGGCCACGGGCCGGTGCTGGTGTTTGACGACTGCGACCTGGACAAGACGCTCGACACGCTGGTCGCGCACAAGTTTCGCAACGCGGGCCAGGTCTGCGTCGCGCCGACCCGCTTCCAGGTGCAGGACGGCATCTACGACCGCTTTGCCGCCGGTTTCGCGGAACGCACCCGCGCGCTGAAGATCGGCGACGGCATGGATTCGGCGAGCCAGATGGGACCGATGGCCAACGCGCGGCGCCCGGATGCGATCGCCGAACTCGTCGGCGATGCGACGAGCCACGGCGCCAAGCTGCTGGCGGGCGGCGAGCACGGCACGGACGGCGGGTTCTTCTTTCAGCCGACCGTGCTGTCGGACGTGCCCTTGTCCGCGCGGGCGATGAACGAGGAACCGTTTGGCCCGGTGGCGCTGCTCAGCCGGTTCGGCACCGACGAGGAGGCGATCGCCGAGGCGAACCGCCTGCCGTTCGGGCTGGCCGCCTATTGCTTCACCGAGAATGGCCGACGCCAGAACATGCTCGGCGATGCGATCGAGGCTGGCATGATCGCGATCAACAACGTCCGCCTCAGCTATCCCGACAGCCCGTTCGGCGGCGTGAAGGACAGTGGCCATGGATCGGAAGACGGCCCTGAAGGCGTCGCCGCGCATCTGATCACCAAGGCCGTTCACATCAGCTGACGCAAGGCACGGCGGTCGTACGGCGGTGGGTTCGACCGCCGCCGTACGACCGTCGGATGCCATTCATGGATCGCGCGCCCGTCTGATCCGATAGGGTCCGGCGCGAGCTTCGAGCGGTTGCCCTTTCCAGCTCAGTCGGACCCGACCGTCGATGACGAGCTGATCGATCGCCGCGTGGACGGTCGGCATCACGTCCCGCCAGTCTATCTGATCCCCCCCGGCACTGCGCGCGGTGGCGAGAGCCCGCGCGACCTCGCTCGGGCAAACCGTCGCGCCGGGCGCGCGTGCGGCGAGGAGCGCGAGCGTGGCATCCTGTGCTTTGGTGTCGGCCATCTGCGTCATCGCTCCTGCTACCTCCCCATGCCCGTCGCCGCGGCAAGGGCCATATTACCAGCGTCAACGACCTGAGCCGGTGCCAGGCAACGCATGGCAGTCAGTGTTTGACGAACGGCGCGGTCCAACGGCGTGTTCGGTTCGGATCCAAGCACGGCTGTCAACTTTGCATTCATAAGGCGAACCGGCTGGTCCCAGAGATACTTCATCTCCATCACTTCCCGCAGCATCGGCACGAACGGCGAAGCGAGCCGCATCATCCACCACGGGGTTCGCCGGACCGGGACTGCGGGGTCGCCGAGCACGCGGCAGAGCGCGTCGACCATGCGCGTGCCGTCGGGATCCCATATGCCCTCCATGTGGAAGGTCGCGAAGGCGTCGAGACCGTCGGTTTCGATCAGCCGTATCATCGTCTCGGCCACGTCGGGAAGATAGGCCCATTGATGACCGACTCCGCGTCGACCGGGATAGGTAATCGCGGTCGGCCGCTTGCCCTCCGCCACCACCTGGCTGAACCAGGTGTTCGCGGCGTCTGGACCGAAATAGTCGCCGGCGCGCACGATGAGCACGCGCCCCGCCCCGGTTTCGGCAAAGGCGCGCAGACGCTGCTCCATCGCGACGCGAATGGCGCCTTTGCGGGTACGGGGGTGCTGCGGTGCATCCTCCGTCAGGGTAGGGAATGCGTCGGGACCGTAATTATACACGGTGCCCGGCAACAGGATCGTGGCGCCGTTGGCGCGCGCCGCCGCGATCGTGTTGTCGATCATCGGCAGCACCAGCGTGCCCCAGTTGCGATAGCCGGGGGGGTTCACGGCATGGACGATCAGCGAAACGCCCTCGGCGGCGGCAGCGACATCGCTGGCGATCATTGCATCCCCCTGCCGCCAGTCGAAGCCGTGCCTTGCCGTCACGCCTTCCGGGTTCCGGTGCAGCGCGCGCACCTCCCAGCCGCGCGACGCCAGCACTCGCGCGACCGCATTGCCGATCCCTCCCGTTGCACCCAATACCAAAGCGACTTTGCGTTCCATGTTTCGTCTCCACTGCGTGTGAGACAAGAAGTGCGACCGCGGCCGATAAAACGAAATTGCCGATATGCGTGGACCGGCTATACGGCAATGCATGAACGGATCGCCAAGCTGGGATCTCTACCGGACGTTCGAGGCGGTGTTGCGCACCGGCTCGCTATCGCAGGCTGCCCGTTCGCTGGGGCTCACGCAGCCAAGCGTCTCCCGGCATATTGACGCGCTGGAACGCGCTGTCGGGCGCGACCTGTTCGTGCGAACCCAGCGCGGATTGACCCCGACCGCAGCGGCACTCGAGCTCAAGCCCTATGCGGATTCGCTCGCCGCCACCTCGGCCGCGTTGCTGCGTACCGCGGCCGGGACCGCGGGCGCGATAGCAGGGACGGTTCGGGTCAGCGCGAGCGAGGTCGTGGCTGCGGAACATTTGCCGGCCATGCTGGCGCGCCTGCGGTCACGCCATCCTGCGCTGACGTTCGAGATTTCGGCCTCGAATGTGGTCGATGACCTGTTGCAGCGTCAAGCGGACATTGCCGTGCGCATGACCCAGCCCGTCCAGCAATCGCTGATCGCACGGAAGATGGCACCGATCGCGATCGGTCTTTATGCCCATGCCGCCTATCTGGCACGACGCGGTACCCCCGGGACGCTGGGCGACCTTGCCGATCACGACCTGATCGGTTTCGACACCGAGACACCGGCGATCCGTGCCTTTACCGAGAGGTTTCCCGCGCTGCGTCGCGGCGCCTTCGCGTTGCGTATCGACAGCGACGTCGCGCAGCTCGCCGCGATCCGCGCCGGGTTCGGGATCGGCATCTGCCAGACACCCATCGCCGAGCGGCACCCGGATTTCGTGCGCGTGCTGCCCGATGCGTTCGCGATCGACCTTCCCGTGTGGATCGTGATGCACGAGGATCTCAGCACCAGCCCACGCTGCCGCACGGTGTTCGACGCACTGGTCGCCGAGTTCGCATCGCTCCCGCGGTGACGCCGCCGCAGTCCGGCGGGCCGGATCGCGGCCTCGGGAGTATAAATTAACGTTACGTCGCCCCCGGCTGATGCAAGTATGTCCGCAACGAACGCGAGAGGTCGACGGCTTGGCCGATTCGGCGTCCAATCAGGAGAGCAGGATGCCAGTCGACCAGGCGAGACCGTATCCGCGCGATCGGGCGTCGATGTCGAGGATCGGGACATGCCGATGACCCCGCAGGCGAAAGCCTATCTTGGCGAACTCATCTCCGAAGCGGTCGCGATCTGCATCGTCATGACGTTCGGCCTGTCGGTTGCGGCGATGTACACACTCTATGATCCCAGTCCGTACAAGACCGCCTATTGGGGGGTCTGCATGACCTGGGGCATGGCAGTCTCGATCTCGATCTACGTCACCGGCGCGGTCTCGGGAACGCATGCGAACCCCGGCGTTACGCTCGCGCTGGCGCTGTACCGCGGCTTCCCGTGGAAGAAGGTCCTGCCCTATTGGTGTGCGCAGCTGATCGGCGCGTTCCTCGGCGCGGCCATCGTCTATGCGCTGTATTACAACGTCATCGATCACTTCAACGCGACCCAGCAGCTGACCCGGGGCGGCGGCGGCGGTGCGGGCATTTTCTTCACCGCACCCGGTGTCGCTGTGACGACGATGAAGGGCTTCATCGACGAGATCATCCTGACCGCGATCCTGGTCTTCGGGATCTTCGCGATCACCGACGAGTTCAATACCATGGCCCCCCAGGCGAATTTCGGTGCGATCGTGATCGGGCTGCTGGTTGCCGTGATCGGTGCTTCGATGGGCTATCTCGAGGCTTGGGCGATCAATCCGGCCCGTGATCTGGGACCGCGGACTTTCGCGTGGCTGATGGGGTGGGACAAATCGGCGTTTCCCGGCGTCGGCAACTACTGGTGGGCGCCGATCGCAGGCCCCTTAATCGGTGCGGTCATCGGTGGTGGCCTCCAGCATCTGCTGATCCGGCCGTTCCTGCCCCGCGACAAGCCCGTCGCCGGCCCGCAATGATTTCCGTACCGACGAAGGAGTGCAAGGCGTGACCGACACTATCATCCTGGCGATCGACCAGGGCACGACTTCGACCCGGAGCATGACGTTCGGCACCGACGGCGTCCCGCGCCAGACCGTCCGCCGCGAGTTCGCGCAGCATTACCCGCAATCGGGCTGGGTCGAACATGATGCCGAGGATATCTGGCGCGACACGGTCGAGACGCTGAAGGACGCCGCGGACGCGGACGGAGGTAAGGTCGCCGCGATCGGCATCACCAACCAGCGCGAGACGGTGGTGGTGTGGGACCGCGAGACCGGCAAGCCCGTCCACAACGCGATCGTCTGGCAGGATCGCCGTACCGCCAAGCTGTGCGCGGACCTGAAGGCGGACGGTAACGAACCGCTGGTCCGCGAACGGACCGGTCTGATCCTCGACCCCTATTTCTCGGGGACGAAGCTCAAATGGATCCTCGACAACGTCGAGGGTGTTCGTGCTCGCGCCGACCGGGGCGAACTCGCGTTCGGGACGATCGACAGCTTCCTGCTCTGGCGGCTGACCGGCGGCAAGGTCCATGCAACCGACGCATCGAATGCATCGCGCACGCTGCTGTTCGACATCCACAAAGGCGCGTGGGATCCGGATATGCTGCGAATGCTCGACATTCCCGAAAGCTTGCTGCCTGCGGTCAAGAACAACAGCACGATCTTCGGTGAAACCACCCCGGACCTGCTCGGCAGGTCGGTGCCGATCGGCGGGATGGCGGGCGACCAGCAGGCTGCAGTGGTCGGCCAGGCCTGTTTTCAGCGCGGCGATGCCAAATCGACGTACGGCACCGGCTGTTTCGTGCTGCTCAACACCGGCAAGGAGGCGGTGACCAGCAAGAACGGCATGCTGACGACCATCGCCTATCAGCTCGACGGGGAAATTACCTACGCGCTCGAAGGGTCGATTTTCGTCGCCGGTGCGGCAGTGAAGTGGCTGCGCGACGGCCTGGGGCTCATCAACCGCGCCGCGGACACCAACGACATGGCGACCAAGCTCGACGGCAATGGCGGCGTCTACATGGTGCCGGCGTTCGTCGGTCTCGGCGCGCCGCACTGGGACCCTGACGCGCGCGCCAGCATCACTGGCCTCACCTTCGCCGCGACCGGATCGCACATCGCCCGCGCGGCGCTCGAGTCCGTAGCCTATCAGACGACCGACCTGATGAACGCGATGGTCGCCGACGGCGCGCGCGATGCTCGCCAGATCCGCGTCGATGGCGGGATGGCGGCGAACGACTGGTTCTGCCAGTTCCTCGCGGACATGCTCGACACCGACGTGGTTCGCCCGGCCAATATCGAGACGACGGCGGCGGGTGCCGCGTTCCTTGCCGGCATGGCGGTCGGGATCTGGAACGGTCCCGACGACATCGCCGGAGCCTGGAGGGAGGATCGAACGTTCAGCCCGGTGATGAAGACCGACGACCGAACGGCCCTGATGGCGGGGTGGCAGGACGCCGTTGATCGAACGCGTTCGAGGACCAAGGCATGACCAGCAATACCGGATCGGATAGCAACGGATCAAGCGACGTCGACCTTCTGGTCATCGGTGGCGGGGTGAACGGCACCGGGATCGCCCGCGATGCCGCCGGTCGCGGATTGACGGTGATGCTGGTCGAGCAGGATGACCTGGCCGCGCATACCTCGTCAGCGAGTTCCAAGCTGATCCATGGCGGCCTGCGCTATCTGGAAATGTACGAGTTCCGGCTGGTGCGCGAAGCCCTTGAGGAGCGCGAGAAACTGCTCGATATCGCGCCTCACCTCATCCGTGGCATGCGTTTCGTCATGCCGCTGGCGGATGGCATGCGCCCGGCCTGGCTGATCCGGATCGGCCTGTTCCTGTACGATCATATCGGCGGCCGCAGCCGACTGCCCAAGTCGATCGGCGTGCGACTCGATCAGACGGCATGGGGCAACGGACTGAAGCCGGTAAAACGGGGGTTCGTCTATTCGGACGGCTGGGTCGACGATGCACGGCTGGTGGTGCTCAACGCACTCGATGCCGCCGAGCGCGGCGCCGACATTCGCACGCATGTGAAGTTCGAAGGCGCGACGCGCGAGGCGGACCGGTGGGTCGCCACGCTGGGCGACGGCAGCATCGTCCGCGCACGCGCCATCGCCAACACGTCCGGTCCGTGGGTCGGCAAGGTCCTGGACAACATGCCGGCGGCGCACCACGAGCCGCCGCCGCGGCTGGTCAAGGGCAGCCATATCGTCGTGCCCCAGCTGTTCGAGGGGGATCACGCGTTCATCTTGCAGAACGACGACAAGCGGGTGATCTTCGCGATTCCTTACCAGGACAACCTCACGCTGGTCGGCACCACCGACAAGCCGTTCGACAGCGATCCGTCCGCGCCGACCATCGACCCCGACGAGACCGAGTATCTCTGCGCCAGCGTGAACCGGTATTTTACGCGCCAGACGAAACCGGCCGACGTCGTGATGAGCTATTCCGGGGTACGTCCGCTTTTCGACGACGGCAACGCGAACGCGTCCAAGGTCACGCGCGACTATGTCCTGAAGCTCGGCACGGCCGATGCGCCTCAGCTATTGTCCGCGTTTGGTGGCAAGATCACAACCTATCGCCGGCTTTCCGAGCACGCCTTGCAGGAACTTGCGCCATTCCTTCCGCCGATGGCCGAAGCCTGGACCCACGATGCGCCCTTGCCCGGCGGCGACTTGCCGCCCGGCGGGATCGCGGCGTTCGCCGAGTCGGTGGGTAGACGCTGGCCGTTTCTCGATGCCGCAACCGTGCTGCGTATGTCGCATGCGTATGGCACCCGAATCGATGCCGTGCTCGGCGACGCGACCAGTATCGAAAACCTCGGCCACGGCCTTTCGACGCGCGAAGTCGACTATCTCATAAACACGGAATGGGCACGCTCCGTCGATGACATTTTATGGCGACGGACCAAGCTCGGCATTCACGGAGGCGCCGCGCTGCACGACGCCGTTGCCGCGTATCTCGGCCGCCGCGCTTAGGCAAAAGACGCGGTATAGACCATCCACGCATCCGCCATCACGGCGGGAGAATCGTCATGCGGCACGACAAGGTCGATATTTGCGCCTTGGCTTTTGCGCATCCCCCCCATAAAGCGACGCTGACCGTCAAAACACCATGATAGCCGAGAGCCGAATTCGAATGCAGATCATCGTCCGTGACAACAATGTCGACCAAGCCCTCCGCGCGCTGAAGAAAAAGCTGCAGCGGGAAGGTGTTTATCGCGAGATGAAGCTGCGTCGCCATTATGAGAAGCCGTCGGAGAAGCGGGCTCGTGAGCACGCTGCCGCAGTGAGTCGTGCGCGCAAGGCCGACCGCAAGCGCGCAGAGCGCGATAATTAATCAGCCTGAAATAGGTTGATTGCCATGAGAATGGCGGCCGGCGGTGAAGCTTTTTAGGAAGTTCTAACGCCGGCAGTTTTAGATTAGGCATCGCCGCGATCTTCTTTGAAGGTTGCGGCGATCGCGTTTGCTCGGGCATCGCGCGCCGGTTAATCTCGTGTTTCAATCGGTGAGCCGAACAGCAACCGAAACCCTCGACATGGTGCCGACCCCGACCCCTCGGTTGGGAGATCCAGCATAGTCCGCTCGTGCAACGGTAGACCCATGATCCCGGCCCGAATGCGAACGAACGGATTAGCGAACTCCGCTAGTTCCAGCATTGGCATGTTGCCGGGAATCCCGGGATCAGTCGATTGCCAGATCCTTGGTGCGGATAGCGTAGGGCGGGCAGTATACTCCGTTCGGATCGGTGGACTTAGCTAGCACCGATCCTGCATTGACGACGCAGCCTTCGTGCACGGTCACGCCGGGCTAGATGGTCACGTTGGCACCGATCCAGCACTCCCCTCGATCACGACCGGACGTTGGTCCGGAAGCAATGGCCGGGGTCTGGAAGCGATGTCCGGCATCTGGTCGGCAAGGTTGTGGACGCTGGCGTAGAGCGAGGCACGCTCGTTAACCGCGACGTTCGCCTGGACGTCGTGCTGCCAAAGTTCCTTTTACCGGGGACCGAAGAGTTGACCTTGGCTGGACGCCCGCTCGCAAGGCTGGCCGCTACGGTCTTAGTTGAGTAGCGGCGCGGTTTGGCCTACGCCCGCAAGCCAACGACCGAGGCAGACGACCCCAGATGACGGCAACGATCGCGCTGGTCGACGACGACCGCAACATCCTGACCTCCGTGTCGATCGCGCTACAGACCGAAGGCTTCGTCACGCGCGTCTATTCGGACGGCGAGACCGCGCTCAAGGCGTTGACCGACAATCCACCCGACCTTGCGGTTTTCGACATCAAGATGCCGCGGATGGATGGGCTCGAATTGCTTCGCCGGCTGCGCGAGAAGAGCCAGATCCCGGTGATTTTTCTCACGAGCAAGGACGATGAGCTCGACGAGGCGCTCGGGCTCGCGATGGGCGCTGACGACTATATCGCCAAGCCGTTCTCGCAGCGGCTGCTGATTGCCCGGATTCGCGCGATCCTGCGACGTACCGAACTTGCGCAGTCGCCGGGGACGGAAACGGAAGCGGAAGCTGCGGGGCCGCTCGACCGCGGGCGGCTGAGCATGGATCCGGCGCGGCACCGGACGTTGTGGGGCGGCGAGCCGGTCACGCTGACGGTCACCGAGTTCATGATCCTCGAGACGCTCGCGCAGCGTCCCGGCATCGTGAAGACCCGCAACCAGCTGATGGATGCGGCGTACCAGGATGATATCTATGTCGATGACCGGACAATCGACAGCCACATCAAACGACTCCGCCGCAAATTCAGGCAGGTCGATCCCGCGTTCGACGCTATCGAGACATTATATGGTGCCGGGTATCGATTTTCTGAGGAATGAGCTCGGCGTCGACGGGCGCGATCTCACGCTGCGATGGTCGGGACAGATCTCGCTCACGCGACGCATCCTGGCGGTCAACATCTTCGCACTGTTGCTGCTGGCGGGCGGGTTCTTCTACCTCGATTCGTATCGCAGCCGAGTCGTCGACAACCGCGTCGCGCAGACCGCGCGGGAGGCCCGACTTATCGGCGAGGCGATCGCCGCGGTCGATCCGGCGCTGCGCGATCCACTGGTGCTAAGGCTCGCCCGTGACACGGGCTCGCGAATCCGGCTGTTCGACGCGGCAGGACGGACGATCGTCGACAGCCGATCGCTAGGCCTGCGCAACTTCGTGCTGATGGATCCTGACAAGGAGGATTGGGACCAGACGATCGCCCGGTTCCTCGACGCGGCGATCGACGTCGTCGTGATGGCCCCCCGGCCGCCGCTCTACCGCGAGCGTAGTGGTACGCAGCAATGGCCCGACGTGGCCGCGGTACGGGGACGCAGTCTCGTTTCGACGACAGTCTGGCGCGCGCCGGACCGCACCCCCGTGCTGACCGCCGCCGCCCCGCTTCGTGCGGGCGGGGTCGTGATGACCACGGTCAACGCGCGCGACATCACGAAGACCGTGCGGATCGAGCGGTTCCGGCTGAGCATGGTGCTGCTGGGCGTATCGATAGTCTCGATTCTGTTGTCGCTGTTCCTCGCCCGCACGATCGTCCGTCCGCTCCGTCGTCTTGCGCGGGCGGCGGTGAGAGTGCGGTTGGGACGAGCCCGCGAAGTCGTCGTGCCCCGCCTTCCCTCCCGCCGCGACGAACTCGGCATGCTCGCCCGCGCGCTCTCGGACATGAGTCTGGCGCTCAGGGCACGGATCGACGCGACCGAGGCGTTTGCAGCCGACGTCACGCACGAGATGAAGAACCCCCTCGCCTCGCTCCGGTCGGCGGTCGAGGGGCTGTCGCGGGTCAAGGATCCGGCGCTTCAGGCGCAATTGCTCGCGATCGTCCGCGACGACGTGCACCGGCTTGACCGCCTGTTGTCCGATATCTCCGAGGCGTCGCGACTCGATGCGCAGCTGAGCCGCGCGAAGTTCGAGCCGGTCGATATCACCGCGATGATCGATGGGCTGGTCGCGCAGCGCGAAGCCAGGGGGGTCGAGCGCGGCATTCGCCTGAGATTCGACCGCAATCCGGACGGCCGCACGGTCATACTCGGCGAAGGCGCGAGGCTGGAACGTGTGTTCGAGAATTTGATCGACAACGCCCTGTCCTTCTCGCCCGACGCCGGCCTGATCGCGATCTCCACGATCATCGCGGGAGAGGATCTGGTCGTGCGCGTCGAGGACGAAGGTCCCGGCGTGCCCGAGGACGCGCGCGAGGACGTGTTCAACCGGTTCCATTCGGTCCGGCCCGACAGCGAGACGTTCGGCCAGCACTCCGGGCTCGGCCTCGCGATCGCGCGGACCATCGTCGACGGCCATCAAGGTGCGATCTTCGTCGAATCGCGCGAGGACCGCCTTGATGGCGCACGCTTCGTGGTAACCCTACCACTCGCCGACATGCCGGAGTAAGGGGGCGTCGTGGTCGTCCCCCCTTCCGACAGGCTCCACGCCACGACAGTCGCGATCGACGGCGTGGCGGTGATGATCGAAGGCGCGTCCGGGTCCGGAAAGTCCGACCTGGCACTGCGCCTGATCGACCGCGGGGCGATCCTCGTCAGCGACGACCAGACGCTGGTGGTGCGCTCGGGCGAGACCTTGCTCGCGCGGGCACCGACGACGATCGCCGGCTGCATCGAAGTTCGCGGGATCGGCATCCTCGCCATGCCCTGTGTCGAGGACGTTCCGGTCGGCTTGGTCGTTCGCATCGACAGCCCGGTAGATCGCATGCCCGAACGTCGTCTGCGAACCATTGCCGGGATCGACGTTCGCCAGGTCGCGGTCGATCCTGTCGAAGCCTCCGCCCCGATCAAGGTCGAACTCGCATTGCGCAATCCGGAGCCCCTAGAATGACGCATTCAAGATGACACGGCCCAAGGACATCCTGCTCGTCACCGGCATGTCGGGCGCCGGCAAGTCAACCGTGCTGAAAACGCTGGAGGATCTCGGCTGGGAAGTGGTCGACAACCTCCCGCTGCGGCTGCTCGACCGGTTGCTCGACACGCCGCTTCCCGAAGGATCGACCGCCGATTCGCAGCCGCTCGCGATCGGGATCGGCGCGCGGACGCGCGACTTCGATCCCGAACGGATCGTCAGCCGCATTCGGGACCTGCGCGACCAGCATGCGCTCGAGATCGGGATGTTGTTCCTCGATTGCTCGGGCGCCGAACTCGAACGCCGCTATTCCGAGACTCGCCGTCGCCACCCCTTGGCGCTCGACCGTCCTGCGAACGACGGCATTGGTCGGGAACGCGAATTGCTGGCGCCGCTTCGCGACTGGGCGAACCGCCTGATCGACACCACCGACATGACCGCCAACGAACTCGCGCAGCAGATCCGCGCGAGCTTTGCAGGCGGCGAACGCGGCGCGCCGACGTTGTCGATCCGATCGTTCGGATTCGCGCGTGGTCTGCTCCGCAACGCCGATCTCGTGTTCGACATGCGGTTCCTTCGCAACCCGCACTGGGACCCCAGGTTGCGTCCCGGCACCGGGCTCGACGCCGACGTGTCCGCCTACATCATGGACGACCCCGCCTATGAAGCCGCGGTGAGTCGGATCGAGGAACTGCTGATCCTGCTGCTTCCGCGCTACCGGGCGGAAGGCAAGTCGTACGTCACCGTCGCGTTCGGATGTACCGGAGGGAGACACAGATCGGTCCACGTCGCCGACCGCGTGGCGCGACGGTTGCGCGACGCGGGATTTTCGCCCAGTATCGCACACCGCGACCTGGGGGCCGCTCCACAAGATGCGCTCGAAGGATCACCGGTCGTCTTATGAGTATGAAACGCTGACATGATCGGCCTAGTCCTGGTAACGCACGGTCGATTGGCCGAGGAATTCGTTCGCGCGATGATCCACGTCGTTGGTCCGCAGGAACGCGTCGCGCCGATCGCGATCGGTCCCGATGATGACATGGAGGAGCGCCGCGCGGATATTGCGGCCGCCATCCAGGACGTCGATGTCGGTCGTGGCGTGATCGTGCTGACCGACTTGTTCGGCGGTACCCCGTCCAATCTTGCGATCTCGCTGATGGAGCGCGGGCGGATCGAGGTGATCGCCGGCATGAACCTCCCGATGCTGATTCGGCTTGGTTCGGCGCGCAAGTCGATGACTGTCGTCGCGGCGGTGGCAGCCGCGCGGGAAGCGGGACGCAAATATATCTCGGTCGCGTCCGAGGTTCTGGGCGAAGCTGCGGCGTGAACGAGGTTTCGCGCACCGTGCAGATCACCAACCGTCGCGGGCTCCATGCGCGCGCGAGCGCCAAGTTCGTCACGCTCGCATCCGCGCATCCGGTCGAAGTCAGCGTGACCAAGGACGGGTCGGATCACGTCACCGGCACCTCGATCATGGGCCTCATGATGCTCGGCGCGGCGATGGGCGACGCGATCACGATCAGCGCGAAGGGCGACGGCGCGGAGCACACGGTCGCCGCGCTTGCAGAACTGGTCGAAGCAAAATTCGGCGAGGATTGACCGCCTTTCCCCCCGCCCGCTTGCGGGAGGCATCGGGGGAGGGCATGAGCGACGACGTGTTTACAAACCCCGCCCCCAACCCCTCCCGCTCGCGGAAGGGGCGCTAGATGCCCCGCGAGATAACCGCGTTTTCGAACCCGCTGATCAAGTATGTCCGCGATCTGCGCGACAAGCGACATCGGCGTGCGGCCAAGCAGTTTTTGGCCGAGGGCCTGCGCATCCTTACCGAAGCGCGCGAGACGGGACGCCTGCCGCGCACCTTGTTTTACGCCGCGGCAAGCGCAAACCACCCCCTTGTCCACGCGCTGTCAATGGATGTCGAAGATGCCGGTGGCGATTCGATCCAGACCACGCCGGATATCCTTTCGAAGCTGTCCGGCAAGGACAACCCCCAGGCGGTGGTCGGCGTGTTCGACGAGTTCGACGCGACGCTCGAAGACCTGGATCGCACCACCTCCGGCATCTGGCTGGTCGCAGAACGCCTGCGCGATCCGGGCAATCTCGGCACGATCCTGCGCACGGGCGATGCAGTCGGCGCAGGTGGGCTGATCCTGATCGGCGAGTCGGTTGACCCGTTCTCGGTCGAGGCGGTCCGCGCGAGCATGGGCGCGCTGTTCACGATTCCCGTGGTGAAAACCGAGTGGGCGCCGTTCCAGGCCTGGCTGCGCACCGGGCCCGGGCAGCTTGTCGGGCTGAGTCTCGACACCGAAACGGATTACCGGGCGGCGACCTATACCGGCCCAACCTTCCTGCTCACCGGCAACGAAGCGCAGGGCATGCCCCCCGAAATGGCCGAGGCCTGCGACGTGCTCGTGAAGATCCCGATGCTCGGCAAGGCGGACAGCCTCAATGCCGCCGTCGCGACGGCTGTGATGGCTTACGAAGTGCTTGCCCGGCAGGGAAAATCGCAAACTCTCGGTTGAACCGACGAATTTGGCCCGTTTGGCGATGCTTAGCGAGTCCGGTTCAGCTAAGGGAGAGCTATGACGTGCGATAGCGTCGACCAGATACGGCAAGACAGGACGATTATGGCGCGCGGTTTCGACGAAGGACGTTTCAAGAACGGCATGATGCGATCGGCGATTGCGATTGTCGCAACGCCAATGCTGATGGCCACACCGCTGTTCGCACAACAGGTAACGCCGCCCACGGTCGTACCTACAGTACCTACGGCCATGCCGACGCCGACACTGGCTCCTCCGGTCATCACCGTACCGCCCTTGAATGACACGCAGGCAGCCTTGCTCGACAAGCTGTTAAATGGCGACATCGTTGCGCAGGGCCTGAAGTCCGCCGCCACGGTATCGACCAGCGCGCCGAGCAAGGACGAACTCGTCCGTGGGGCGCTCGACCATGCGCGTGCGGTGCATGCCGGTCGTCTCAGCGGTGCCGATTTCCAGAAGGATTGGGGGTTGCGCCCGCCGGCCTATGATCCGACCCCTGCGTTTGCCGACGCCGTCCGGCTTGATCGGATTGCGGCATGGTTCGCATCCTTGCCGCCTCCCTATGCCGGGTATGACGGTCTGCGGAAGGGCCTCCAGAACTACCGCTCGATCGCTGCCGCGGGCGGCTGGTCGCCTCTGGCGTCGGGCCCCGATTTCACGATCGGTGCGTCCGGCCCACGCGTGATTGCGCTTCGCAAGCGTCTCGCGGTCGAGGACAAGGACGTCTCGACCAGTGGCGACGAGTTCGACTCCGCCCTTGTCGATGCGGTGCGTCGTGCGCAACGGCGCTACGGCCTGAACCCCAGCGGCATCGTCTCGACCCAGACGCTGGCTGCGCTCAACGTATCGGCAACCGACCGCGTGCGTCAGATCATGGCAAACATGGAGCGGTGGCGCTGGCTGCCGCAGGACCTGCCGCGTGACCGGATCCAGGTCAATATCGCCGCGGCGGTGCTCACCGTGTTCGACGGCGACACCCCGGTGCAATCGATGCGCGCGGTCACCGGTCGTCCGGGCGACGAGACGCCGATGCTTTCGTCGACGATCCACAGCATCGTCATCAACCCACCCTGGAACGTGCCGACGTCGATCGCGACCAAGGAATTGTGGCCGAAGGAAAAGGCCAACCCCGGCTATTTCAAGCGCAACGGCATCAAGGTGATCGACGGCACGCGGTTGCAGCAGCAGGCCGGCGACCAGAGCGCGCTGGGCCGGTTCAAATTCGATTTCGCCAACGACTATTCGGTCTATCTCCACGACACGCCAAGCCGTGCGAAGTTTGCAAGCTTCAGCCGGCTTGCGAGCCATGGCTGCGTTCGCCTTGAAAAGCCTGCCGAACTTGCCGACCTGCTGCTCAAGGGCGATCCGTCATGGACCCCAGAAATGGTCGACGCCGCAGTGGCGAAGGGCGACACGGTCCGGGCTCGCCTGACCAAGCCGGTGTCGGTATATCTGCTATACTGGACTGCATTTGCCAGCGGCAACGGCCAGATGAACTTCCGCGCCGATCCCTATGACTGGGACGGCATCCTCGCTTCCAAGATCGAGGCGCGTACGGCGCGCCAGACGATCGCCGCTCGCTGAGAGGATCAGACATGACGATTTCCACGCGTACCCGCACCGCCATTGCCGGCGGTCTGCTCGCCGGCATGGCGCTCGCCGGTTGCTCGCGTTCCGAGCCCGAGCAGCCGCCGACGGACTCCAACATGGTCGAGGACACCGGTGTGACCGAGTCCGAGGCGGCAGCGCCTGCGCCGGTCGAAGCCGCGCCGGTCGAAGTCGCGCCCCCCGCGCCGGCAGTGGTCGAACCGCCACGCGAAAAACCGGTCGCGCCGGACGAGCAGATGCTCGACGATGCCGACGCGACCGGCATGACCGCGCGCGTCACGCGCGACGAGGTACCGACCGAGAACGAGGACGCGCCTCAGCAGTAACGGCGGTGGCTCCGGCGGTACCAACCCCGGAGCATCGACCCTAGATCTGGGCGGACAAGCCCGGCGCGTGGCGATCGACCAGCGTTTCGCTTGCAGCGTTCAGGCCGATCACTTCGACCTCACGGCCGTGGCGGCGCAGTTTGCGTACGACTTCCTCCAACGCGCCTACGGCTGTGACGTCCCAGAGGTGCGCATTGGTCAGGTCGATGCGGACGGCGCGCGCCGTCTCTCGGAGATCGAAGCGATCGGAGAAGATGTCCGCGCTAGCAAAGAAGATCTGCCCGCTTACCCGGTAGATACGCGTGTCGCTTACCACGTCGTGGTCGATCTCCACGTCCATCAGCCGCGTCACCTTCCACGCGAAGAACACACCGCTGAGCAACACCCCCACGCCGACGCCGAGCGATAGATCGTGCGTTGCGACGGTGACGACGACGGTCGCGACCATCACCGCGCTCGACATCTTGGGATGCCGCGCCAGATCGCGGAGCGATCCCCAGGAGAACGTGCTTATCGACACCATGATCATGATCGCGACCAAGGCCGCCACGGGTACCTGAGCGACCCACGGTCGCAACGGGACCATGACGATCAGCAGGAATACGCCGGCGACCATGGTCGACAGCCGTCCGGTCCCACCATAGCGGACATTGCCGACGGTCTGGCCGATCATCCCGCATCCGGCGATGCCGCCAAACGCGCCTGCCGCGATGTTGGCGAGGCCGAGGCCGGTGCACTCGCGCGCCTTCGAACTGGTGGTTTCGGTGAGGTCGTCCACCACGCTGGCAGTCATCATCGATTCAAGCAGGCCGACCGCGGCCATCGCGAACGCATAGGGTGCGACGATCCGAAGCGTGTCCCAACTCATGGGAACGTCGGGCAGCCCGAACGTCGGGAGCGAGTCCGGCAAGCGGCCTAGATCGCCGACCGTCTTCAACGGCATCGGGAACCACATTGAGACTGCCGTCAGCACGACGATGCAGATCAGCGGCGACGGGATCGCGCTGGATATCCGCGGGACGAGATAGATGATCGCAAGCCCGGCGGCGATCATCGCATAGGCCTGCCAGCTGACGCCGACCATCTGCGGCAATTGCGCCGAGAAGATCAGGATCGCGAGTGCGTTGACGAACCCGGCATGGACCGATTTCGAGACGAACCGCATCAGCACGTCGAGCTTTGCAAGCCCGAACGCGATCTGAAGCGCGCCCGCGAGCATCGTCGCGACGAGCAGATAGTGCAGTCCGTGCGCATGGACGAGCGCGGCGGCAACCAGCGCGACAGACCCTGCCGCGCCGGAGATCATCGCCGGACGTCCACCGGCAAAGGCGATGACGATGCCGATCACGAAGGACGCGAACAGGCCGACTTCGGGGTCGATTCCGGCAACGAACGAGAAGGCGATGACTTCGGGGATCAGCGCGAATGTGCCCACCATGCCGGCGAGAACGTCACGGCGTGCAGCCGTCCGGCCGCTGAACCATTCGGTCCGGTAACGAGAAAATGAGGTCATAGATATGTCCGCATAGGACGCCGGAACCGTGGCAAGTGCGCGGGCGGTTGATTTCAAAGGCGTCGGTGCGTTGTCCGGCGGATCGGCGGCCGGAATAGCCACCCGGAATTGCACCGGGTCCAAGCGAGTAGGCGCAACCTAGCGCCGGTGGTGCTGCATTGCAATATCACGGGTAGACACCTCCCGCCCTCAGTCATCCTGACGAAAGTCAGGATCCAGGGTTACTCGACGCGCCGCTCCTGGCTCTGGACCCTGACTTTCGTCAGGATGACGGAGGGTTGGTGCGGTCTACGTGAACAGATCCACGACCTCGGCCCCCTCGCCCACCGCCTGCAACAGCAATGTTCGGTGGCAATGACACGGGTCGCGCTCGTAGCAGAGCAGCGCACTCGGCTTCTCCGCCGCGAGCCCGAGCATGATCGCCGCCTGCGCCTGCGCCTCGGGCAATTCGAGTTGCTCGTCGTACACGGCTGTCAGGGTTGCGACGTCGCCCTTCTTCGCCGCATCGCGCCCACGCTTTGGCGTGCCCAGCGCCTTCAGATGGACGTAATCGACCCCCGCCTCGCGCAGCGACGCCGCAAGCGACGTCTTCGAGAACCCCGGTCGCCGCGACAGGGGGAGCGCGCGGACGTCGATCACGCGCTCAACCCCGGCCCGCGTCAGCGCCGCGAGAAAGTCCGTCATCGTGGTGGCTTCATAGCCGATCGTGAAGATCTTCATTAGGACGAAGTGGGAGTCCCCCGCCGTCGAGACAACCGCGGACACGACAACCGCTGACACGACAGGCTTCCCGCGCTATCTGGCCGGAATGACCCATGATATCCATGTTATCGGCGGCGGCCTTGCCGGTTCCGAAGCCGCCTGGCAGCTCGCCGAGGCCGGCCTCAAGGTGCGCCTCTCTGAAATGCGCGGCAGCGGCGAAGAAACGCCTGCCCACCAGACCGACGGCCTCGCCGAACTCGTCTGCTCGAACAGCTTCCGCTCGGACGATGCCGAGAGCAACGCGGTCGGCCTGCTCCACCAGGAACTGCGTACGCTCGGCTCGCTGATTATGCGCCAGGCGGACATCCACCGCGTCCCCGCCGGCTCTGCGCTCGCGGTCGACCGCGACAATTTCTCGAACAGCGTTACGGAGGCGATCGACCAGCACCCGAACATCACGCTCGTCCGCGAACGCATCGACGCGCTCCCCGACGGACCTACGATCATCGCGACCGGCCCGCTGACCGCGGCGTCCCTCGCCGCCGGGATCGGCGCCGAGACCGGGCGCGAGGCGCTGGCGTTCTTCGACGCACTCGCGCCGATCGTCCATCGCGACTCGATCGACATGGACACGGCGTGGTTCGCTTCGCGCTGGGACAAGGGCGAGGGCAAGGATTACATCAACTGCCCGATGGACAAGGACCAGTATCTTGCCTTCCATCAAGGCCTGATCGACGGCGAGAAGACCCCGTTCAAGGAATGGGAGAAGGACACGCCCTATTTCGACGGCTGCATGCCGATCGAGGTGATGGCCGAACGCGGCGTCGATACGCTACGCTATGGCCCGATGAAGCCCGTCGGGCTCGACAATCCAAAGACCGGCCGCTGGCCGCACGCCGTCGTCCAGCTTCGGCAGGACAATGCGCAAGGTACATTGTGGAACATTGTCGGCTTCCAGACCAAGATGAAGCACGCCGACCAGGTCCGCCTGTTCCGTACCATTCCCGGCCTCGAAAACGCCGAGTTCGCGCGATTGGGCGGACTGCACCGCAATACCTTCATTCGCTCGCCGGAACTGCTCGATGAAACGCTGCGACTGAAGTCGCGCCCGAACATCCGTTTTGCCGGCCAGATCACGGGTTGCGAAGGCTATATCGAGAGCTGCGGCATCGGCATGCTCGCGGGACTGTTCGCTGCGGCCGAACTCACCGGCAAGACGCTGAACCCACCACCGTATGCGACGGCGCTCGGCGCGCTGCTGGGCCACATCACCGGCGGTGCCGAGGTCGAGACCTATCAGCCGATGAACGTGAACTTCGGACTGTTCCCGCCGATCCCTGGCCGGACCAAGAAGACCGACCGCAAGCGGATGTACACCGATCGCGGTCGCACAGCGCTCGCAGAATGGCTCAGCTTTCCTCCGCAACAGCCTGAGGCGGTGGACACTTCGCCCGAGCTGGCCCCTTCCGCTTGACCGCCGTCGTGGCAAACTCCGGGGCCGTCATCGCCCCGGATTTGTCGCGGTCGGCGTCCGCGAACTTGGTCGTCGCCTTCACCGCCCATTCGTCGAACGACAGCTTGCCGTCGCCGTCCACGTCCAACCGCGCGTAAGCCTTGCGCCGCTGGACGAGATATTCCTCCCGCGTGATCTTCGCATCGCGATCCTTATCGTAGCGATCGAACCGCTTCTGCTCGCGCGTCCTGTCTGTCGCCTCGGGCGCTGTGTCGGGCAGCGGATCGGATGCCACCGCGCCAGTCACCTGGGCCATCGATTGCGCCGGTAGCACCGGTCCCGGTCGCGCCTTTCCACTGAACACCATGAACCCCGCCGCGATCAACGCGATCAACGCCGCCCCACCCGCCAGATATCGCCACATCGCAACTGCCCCCACCTGCAAAGCCTGCATGCTACGCCTCGGCGACGACGATCCCCATGCGATTGGTCAGTATCCGGTCAGTCTATGCCAGGCCAACCGGCCCACGCGCTGCGGGCTGCCCGGCGGCGGCGGCGGTACGGACATGTCGAACCGCGCGGTCAGGGCCATCGCTCCCAACACGCGGGCGCGCCCCGGCCAACGCCCGTGCATCGCCTCGTCGAGCACCATGATCGCTCGCGATCGTGCAGCCTCCCGGTCGGCGGCGTCGCTCAGCCCGCGCGCCAGGTCCGCGAGCGCCCAGCCCTCGCCGGCCGCACCGATCCGGTCGTCGCTAGTCGACAGCAGCACACCCGCCAGCTCGAACAGCCGCCGCCCGCGATCGCGCGCAAACCGGGCTAGCGCGGCGGCATCGAGTATGGGTTCAAGCAACACGTCCCACCCATCGGTCAGCGTCGCCAGCATCGCGCCCGATACACCGCCAGGCAGGACGGAGCGCTGCAGGGCGCCCAGGACGGGTTCGGCGGGCGCTGGCGCGGTATCGAGCCGTCCGAGTGCCTCGTACCACCAGGTCAGCCGCATCTGTCCCACGAGCGGCTCGCGTGTGGACCGCAAGATCGCCGCGAGCGTGTCATCCAATGCGAACATTGCGTCGAGAGCGGGGCGTACCGCGACGTCGGCATAGCTCAACGCCAGTTGGCGATCGGGATCGAGGCGAGTCATGCCGCGCTCGATAGCGTGGCGGCATGCAAACCGCATCCCCGTTACACCGCCGTCTCGACGGTTAATGTGACGGTAACCATGTATCTTGTGCAGCGCTTACCGGATCGGGGAGCAAGGACGGACGATACTACCGCGTTGAGACAGGACGATAATGAGCGCCAAGCACGGCCAGAGACGATCCCGGCCGACAACCTTTCTTGGGCGGCTGCGCACCGATGTCCGCGGCAATACGCTGATGATCGTAGCCTTCGCCATGATGCCGCTGATCGCGATGGTCGGATCGGGGCTCGACATGGCCCGGGCCTATGTGGCGCGAGACCGGTTGCAGCAAGCGTGCGACGCGGGATCGCTGGCGGCACGGCGACTGCTTTCGGGTCCGACCTTGACGACGGCGGTGGATACGGAGGCCAAGAACTACTTTAATTTTAACTTTCCACAGACCTCGTTCGGCACGGCCGCCTTCACGCCGGTCGTCAGCGTCCCTTCGACGGGTACGGTAAAGATCACTGCCGCGACGACGATCCCGACCACGATCATGAAGCTGTTTGGTTTCAACACGTTGAGCCTGTCGACGAGCTGCTCGGCGACACAGGATTTCGTCGGTACCGACATCATGCTGGTGCTCGACATGTCGGGGTCGATGAACTGTCCGACAAGCCGGCCGAACGATGCCTGTAACGAGATCGAACAGCCCGGGTCGAAGATGCAGGCGCTGCGCGATGCCTCGGCATCGCTGTACGACACACTGAAATCGGCGCAGGATCAGTTGCACGCCAACAACTTGCGTCTGCGGTACGGGTTCGTGCCGTACAACGCCACGGTGAACGTGGGTAAGCAGGTCTACGCCGAAAACCCGAACTACATCCGCGACAGCGCGCCGTATCAAAGTCGGACGCGCACCGCAGGACCGGCGACGAGTTCGCAGGGCACGTGCAACTTGTATGAAGGGAACTGGTCATCCAACGGGTATTGGACCTCGGATGGCACCTGCTCCAACTATTGGACGTACCGGCAAGTGACGCTGGACACGTCGGCGTTCAAGACCGGAGCGTCGGTCCTGACCCCGGGCGGCTCACCAAGTTCGAGCCGATCGCAGTGGGCAGGATGCATCGAAGAGCGCCAGACCGATAATAGCGCGATCGATGGCGGGTCGGCGACGACGGCGCCTGGCAGCGCATTGGATCTCGACGTCACCCTGCCGCCGACCAGCACTGCCAGTCGCTGGATTCCCTGGTGGCCGAACGCCGAATTCAATCCGGACACGCGCGACGAATATACCGATCCGAAATATTGCGCGAGCGCGGCGAGCCGGCTGAAGGAGTATTATAACGACAAGACGGCGTTCATGACGTACATCAACAACCTGAAGCCCTTGGGCGGGACCTATCACGATATCGGCGTGATATGGGGTGCACGCTTCATTTCGCCGGACGGGATCTTTGCTTCGACAAACCCCGTGACTAACGATCAGAATGATCCTGACAACCCAAAAGTGCTTCGTGGGTTTAGTATCCGTAAATACATGATATTTATGACGGATGGTGATCTTTCGCCATACCTCTCCGTCTACACGACCTACGGCGCCGAAGAACGCGACAAGCGTGTGCTGGGAACGTCGACCGGTACGACGGCGCAGCTCGCGGCCGAGCAGTTGCAGCGGCATCTGCAGCGGTTTCGGATGGCGTGCAATGCGGCGAAGAGCGAGGGCATCCAGCTCTATGTCATTGCGTTCTCGACCACGTTGACCGCCGACATGGAGAATTGTGCCACGACCAAGGCCATGGCCTCCGGCATCACGACCGCGCCGGCGTTGATCGCCAAGTTCCAGGAGATCGGCAGCAAGATCGGGTCGCTGAGGATCAGTCAGTGACCACGATGTCGCATCAATTCCGCGCTCTCCGGCGGGACACTCGGGGGGCGACGATCGTCGAGTTCGCGATCATCATTCCGGTGCTGGTCGGGCTGCTGCTGTCGATCCTTGAGATCGGCTATCAGGGCTATGTCACCGCGGTCGTCCAGGGGGCCCTGTCCAAGGCTTCGCGGCAGGTGACGGTCGGCGGCCGGACCGCCGCGGACGTGGTGGCCACGATCAAGTCCGAGGTGCAGGGCGTCGTTCCCGCGCAGTATGTGACGGTGTCGACCCGGCGCTATTACAACTTCTCCAACGTCGGCAAGCCCGAGAAGATCACGTCGGACACCGATCCCAAGGGGGTGTTCAATCTCGGCGACTGTTACGAGGACGCGAACAACAATGGCAACTACGACTTAACGCCCGGCGATACCGGCGTCGGCAGCGCGGACGACATCGTCTATTACACCGTCAACGTCGTCTATCCGAACCTGACTCCAGTCGGCGCGCTCCTGTCCTGGGCCCCGACCCGAAGCGTCGCGGCGACCACCGTGATCCGCAACCAGCCCTTCACCTCGCGTGCGGAACCGACGACGATATGTACCAAGGCACCATGACCCGGCTCCACGCCTTCGCGCGCCGATTTCGGGGCGACGTCCGCGGCCTTGCGCTGATCGAGTTCGCGATCGCGGCGCCGGTGCTGATCACGCTGGGGTTGGCCGGCGCAGAGGTCATGAACATGGCGCTCGCGGTGATGCGCGTGAACCAGATCTCGACTGCGATCTCCGACAACGTCGCCCGGGTCCGCGATTCGATCGACGAGTCGGACGTCAACGAGGCTTTGCTGAGCGCCAAGCTCATTGGCACCGGGATAGGCTTCGGTACCAACGGGCGCGTCGTCGTGTCCAGCGTCGAGCCCAACGGCAAGGACGCACCCAACACGGGTCAGTATATCCGCTGGCAGCGCTGTACGGGAGCGCTGAACATCCCCGACTCGCAGCCGAAATATGGGACGCAAGGCAAGGGCCAGAACGACAATGTGCTCCCTTATATGGGCAGCAGCGCGCGTCGGATCGTCGCTGGCTCCGGGTCCGCGCTAATCTTCGTCGAGGTGACCTACCGGTATCAACCGCTGGTCTCTTCGCAGTTCTTCGGAACGCCAACGCTGCGTTCCGAGTCCGTCTACAACGTGCGCGAGCGCAATACGCAAGTGCTGGCGGCCGTGCCGGGCACTACTGCAAGCGTCTGCACGACCTACGCGGCATAAGGACACCGGCCGGGATCACCCGACCGGTGCGTTAAGATTACTTGTAGGTGACCTTCTTCACCGCCTTCACGACCTTCGCGACGTCGACGAGCATCAGCTTTTCGAGGTTCGCGGCATAGGGCATCGGCACGTCTTCGTTCGTAACACGCAGCACCGGGGCATCGAGATCGTCGAAACCGTGCTCCATCACCACCGACACGATCTCCGACGCGATCGAGCAGGTCGCCCAATTCTCTTCAACAATGATCATGCGGTTGGTCTTGGCGAGGCTTTTCAGCACCGTCTCGGTGTCGAGCGGACGCAACGTGCGTAGATCGATGACCTCCGCGTCGATGCCCTCCTCGGCGAGCTTGTCGGCGGCTTCGAGCGAAATGCCGACTCCGATCGAGTAGCTGACGATCGTCACGTCCTTGCCCTCGCGGACGATCCTCGCCTTGCCGATCGGCAGAACGTGGTTGTCGAGCTTGGGAACGTCGAAGCTGCGACCGTACATCAGCTCGTTCTCGAGGAACACGACCGGATCCTCGGTGCGGATCGCGGCCTTGAGCAGACCCTTGGCATCCGCCGCGTCATAGGGCGCGATCACGATCAGGCCGGGAACGCTGGCATACCACGCCGCGAAGTTGTGCGAATGCTGCGCACCCACGCGCGACGCCGCGCCGTTCGGACCACGGAACACGATCGGGCAGCGCATCTGACCGCCCGACATGTAATTGGTCTTGGCCGCCGAGTTGATGATGTGGTCGATCGCCTGCAACGCGAAGTTGAAGGTCATGAACTCGACGATCGGACGAAGGCCACCCATCGCCGCGCCCGCACCGATGCCGGCAAAGCCGTATTCGGTGATCGGCGTGTCGATCACGCGACGGTCGCCGAACTCGTCGAGCAGCCCCTGCGTGACCTTGTACGCGCCCTGATACTGCGCGACTTCCTCGCCCATCACGAAGACGCGGTCGTCCTCGCGCATTTCCTCGGCCATCGCATCGCGCAGTGCCTCACGGACGGTCGTCTTGACCATCTCGGTGCCCTCGGGGATCGCCGGGTCGGAGATGCCGACCTTCTCGGCTGACGCGACGAGCTGCTGCGTGCCGCTCTCGGCCTTGGCAGGCGAAGCGCCCTCCGGAACCGGCGGCGCTTTGTCGTCCGACGGCGTCTCCTTCGGTGCGGCGTTGACCGCATCGCCCGAGCGTGCCTCTGCAGGCTTGGCGTCGCTCGCGCTCTCGCCCTCTTCGAGGATCGTCGCGATGACGGTACCGACCTTCACATTGTCGGTGCCCTCGGCCACGCTGATCGAGCCGATCGTACCTTCGTCGATCGCCTCGAACTCCATCGTCGCCTTGTCGGTCTCGATCTCGGCGAGGATATCGCCCGACTTGACGCTGTCGCCTTCCTTGACGAGCCACTTGGCCAGCGTGCCCTCTTCCATCGTCGGGGAGAGCGCGGGCATTTTGATCTCGATCGCCATCAGTACTTCTCCACCAGAACGTCGGTGTAGAGCTCGGCAGCGTCCGGCTCTGGGGTCTGTTCGGCGAAATCGGCGGCTTCGTTCACGATTTTCCTGATTTCCTGTTCAAGGGACTTGAGGTCCGCCTCGGTCACGCCCTGCGCGTCGAGCAGCTTCTTCATGTGATCGATCGGATCCGACTTGTCGCGGACCGCCTGAACCTCGTCGCGCGTGCGGTACTTGGCCGGATCGGACATCGAGTGGCCGCGGTAGCGATAGGTCTTCATCTCGAGGATGACCGGACCCTTGCCCGCGCGGACCCAGGCGAGTGCCTCCTCGGCTGCACCGCGGCAGGCCAGCACGTCCATGCCATCGACCTGGATGCCGGGAATGCGGAAGCTCTCGCCGCGGCGATACAGCTGGTCCTCGGCCGAGGCGCGATTGACGCTCGTGCCCATGGCGTACTGGTTGTTCTCGATCACGAAGATGATCGGGAGCTTCCACAGCTCGGCCATGTTGAAGCTCTCATACACCTGGCCCTGGTTCGCAGCGCCGTCGCCGAAATAGGCCATGCAGATGCCGCCGTCGTTCGAATATTTGTGCTTGAACGCGAGGCCGGTGCCCAGCGACACCTGCGCACCGACGATGCCGTGACCGCCATAGAATTTATGCTCGGTCGAGAACATGTGCATCGACCCGCCCTTGCCCTTCGAGATACCCGAATTGCGTCCGGTCAGCTCGGCCATGATCACCTTCGGGTCGATCCCGTAGGCGAGCATGTGGCCGTGATCGCGGTAGCCGGTGATCACCGAATCGGTCTCGCCGTTCAGCGCGGACTGCAGGCCGACCGCGACCGCCTCCTGCCCGATATACAGATGGCAGAAGCCACCGATCAGGCCCAAGCCATAGAGCTGGCCGGCTTTTTCCTCGAAACGGCGGATCAGCAGCATCTGCCGATACATTTCGAGGAGTTCGTCCTTCGACGCCTCGTACGGCTTTGGTTCGGCCGGTCGTTCGCGGTTCGTAATCGGCGGTTCGGCGATTGCGCGTGCTGGTGGGGGGGTCTTGGCCACGATGTGGGAAACCTCGTTTTCCGTAGGGGAGTTGAGGGAGCCTATAGGCGCGGACGGGGCGGAACATCAATTCCCGTCTGGGGTATGTTGGTTTGAGGGGTGCGGGATGTGGTCGAGGCGTGTCGCGTATGATGTTCGCAAGCGTTTCGTCCACATAGGCGCACCTCCCCGGCGAAGGCCGGGGCCCAGTTGGGAGGTCGGAGTAACGACACGCATTTCCCGGTTGGCGACGTTGCCCAGCTGGACCCCGGCCTTCGCCGGGGAGGTACTGCAGTGTTGAGGTGCCAAAGTAGCACGCGTAGTGCGGGGAAGGTGTTCGTTGGGTAGCCACTATCACCACCCCAAGCAAAGCTCCGGTTGCCCTCCCCGTTCGCCGCAGCCTAAAGCCGCAGCCGATGGCTCCCACGACAGACCCGCACCAGCATCCCTTACGGCTCGCCAATTTCCGCGCCTATTGGCTGTCCCGCTTCACCGGCACGATCGCGGTCAGCGCGATGTCGATCGTGATCGGGTGGCAGGTCTATAACATCGCCCGCGAGACGATGGACATCCGCCAGGCGGCCTTCATGCTCGGCATGATCGGGTTCGCACAGTTCGTCCCGCTGTTCCTGCTGACCCCGATCACCGGGCTCGTCGCGGACAGCTTCGACCGGCGTTGGATCGTCCGCGGTACCACGACGCTGCTCGTGCTGACGGCTGCCACGCTCTGGCTGCTGACCTGGACCGGCCACCTGACGCTCGGCGTGCTGTTCGTCGCGGCCGTCGCGTTCGGCGTGGCGCGCGCTTTTTCCGGCCCGGCCTATTCCGCGCTCGCGCCGAACCTCGTCCCCCGCGCCGTCTTGCCGACCGCGATCGCGGTAAGTTCGATCGCGTGGCAGGTCGGCACGATCGCCGGGCCGAGCGTCGGCGGGCTGCTGTACGCGATCCACCCCGAAGTCGCGTACGGCGTCGCGACGCTGCTCTTCCTCGTAGCGCTCGTCTTCATGTTTATGATCGGCCCGGTACCGCAGCCCGCCGCGCAGACTGATCACCGCCCGCTCGCCCGCATCATCGAGGGCTTCACCTATGTCCGCCGCAACCGCCTCGTGCTCGCGACGATCACGCTGGACCTGTTCGCGGTGCTGCTCGCGGGTGCGACCTCGCTGCTCCCGGTCTATTCGCGCGACATCCTGCATGTCGGCTCGCAAGGGCTGGGTGTACTGGCAGCCGGCATGGGCATCGGTGCCGCAGTCACCGCAGTGTGGTTCTCGATCCGTCCGATGAGCACCAATGTCGGCGTGAAGATGCTGATCGCGGTCGTCGTCTTCGGCCTTGCGATCCTCACTTTCGGCGTCGCGACCCCGATCGTAAATCTGCTCGGCCTGACGCCCGGCACGATTGCTGGCATTCCGGTCCAGCCAGCCTTCGTCCTCAGCCTCGTCGCGCTGATCGTCGCCGGTGGCGCGGATATGATCTCGGTCTATGTCCGGCAGTCGCTGATTCAGCTTCACACGCCCGATGCGATGCGCGGCCGGGTCAGCGCGGTGTCGCAGCTCACCATCTCCGCCTCGAACGAACTCGGCGAATTCGAGAGCGGCGTCATGGCATCGCTGCTCGGGCCGGTCGGCGCGGTGGTGTTCGGCGGCGTCGGTGCTATTGCGATCACGATCGGCTGGGCGCGCCTGTTCCCGGAACTAGGGCGCGCGAAAACCTTTGACCCGCCAGAGATACTAGAGACCGAACCTCAGCACGGAGAAGCCAAGCCATGAAGGTCAACTCGATCCTCGACACGATCGGCAACACGCCGCATGTCCGCCTGTCGAAGCTGTTCCCCGACTCCGAAGTCTGGGTGAAGTCCGAGCGCTCGAACCCCGGCGGTTCGATCAAGGACCGCATCGCGCTCGCGATGATCGAGGCAGCGGAGAAGGACGGCCACCTCAAGCCCGGCGGCACGATCATCGAACCGACCAGCGGCAACACCGGCATCGGCCTCGCGCTCGTCGCCGCGGTGAAGGGCTACAAGATCGTCCTCGTCATGCCCGAGAGCATGTCGATCGAACGCCGCCGGCTGATGCTGGCGTATGGCGCGACGTTCGACCTGACCCCGCGCGAGAAGGGCATGAAGGGCGCGATCGAGCGTGCGAAGGAACTCGTCGAGCAGACGCCGGGCTCCTGGATGCCGCAGCAGTTCGAAAATCCCGCGAACATCGCGGTGCATGTCGCTACGACAGCACAGGAAATTCTCGCCGACTTCCGTGACACGCCGATCGACGTGATCATCACCGGCGTCGGCACCGGTGGACATATCACCGGCGTCGCCGAGGCGCTGAAGACGGAATGGCCGTCGCTCAAGGTCTATGCGGTCGAGCCCGCCGCCTCGCCGGTGATCGCAGGCGGCCAGCCCGGCCCGCACCCGATCCAGGGCATCGGCGCGGGCTTCATTCCGGTGAACCTGCACACCCAGGCGCTCGACGGCGTGATCGAAGTCGACGCCGCGGTAGCCAAGGACATGGCACGTCGTTCGGCCACCGAAGAGGGCATGCTGGTCGGCATCAGCTCGGGCGCGACGCTGGCCGCGATCCTGCAGAAACTGCCAGACCTGCCCGACGACGTCCGCGTCCTGGGCTTCAACTACGACACCGGCGAGCGTTATTTGTCGGTGCCGGACTTCCTGCCCGAACAGTGACGACCGCTCTCTCCGCGCGCGGCACCTGGGTGCTGCGCGCCAGCCTCATCGGCATTTCCGGTCTGGCGATCGTCGGGCCTGCGCTCGTCGTCGCCAACGCGCCCATCATCGTCCAGGCGCCCAAGCGGGTGAAGCTCCCGCCGGGTCGGGTCGTGCCGCAAGCCGAACTCCCCGTGGTCGAGCCCGTCAAGTTCGTCGATCTCACCCCCGACGACGCGCGCGCGTTCAACGCGACCGTGCCCTTCTCGACCGATCCCAACCCGGCCGCACGACCGTTCCGCTTTGCCGGCGGCCCGGAGGATCTGGCGCGCGCGACCGACTGCATGGCGGCCGGGATCCTGTACGAGGCCGGCGACGATACGCTTGGCGAGCGTGCGGTCGCGCAGGTCGTGCTCAACCGACTGCATCACCCGGCGTTCCCGAAGACGGTGTGCGGCGTGGTGTTCGAAGGGCAGGACCGTTCGACGGGTTGCCAGTTCAGCTTCAGCTGCGACGGCGCGCTCACGCGATGGCACCCGACCGACGACGCGTGGCGCCGCGCGCGTGAGGTTGCGGCGGCCGCGCTCGGGGGCGCGGTGTTCAAGCAGGTCGGTTATGCCACGCACTACCATACCGATTGGGTCGTGCCCTATTGGCAGTCGAGCCTCGACAAGATCACCGCGGTAAACACGCATCTGTTCTTCCGCTGGTCCGGCTGGTGGGGCACGCCCCGGGCCTTTGGCCGCCATCCCGAGACCGTCGAACCGGTCATCGCTCAGCTCGCTGGTATCTCCGACGCACACAAGACGGGCGCAGCGCTGGCCGAAGTGGACGCCGCTCTGGCCGAGGCATCCGCCGCAATGGGCTTCGCGGCGACCGCCGACTCTACCGGTGCGCCCGCTGCGCCGATCGAGGGCGATACGATCCTCGTGACGCTCCCGCGCGGCCAGACCGCCGAGGCCTTGCCCGCGATGGCGGCGCAGGCGTGCGGCGACAAGCAGTTCTGCCGCTACATGGCGTGGACCGACGGAACCAAGAAGGCGACCTCGATCCCGCTCGATCTCGCGCAGATGGCGGCGCTCAGCTTTAGCTACATGCGCGATCGGGCGAGCGACTATGAACGCCCGCTCTGGAACTGCCGCCAGTTCAAACGCGCGGATACGACCCAGTGCATGCCGATGCGCGCGACGATGACCGCCGTGCCGTCACCGGCCACTGTCGTACCGGCTACCCCTGCCGCGACGGCCGACCTCAACGGGGTCCGGCGCAAACCTGGAGTAGCAGCGCCTGTACCAATGACCCCGCCCGCCCCCGCCGCGGCGGTCGCCAAGTAGGGACGCTCTGCCCCTTCCCGGAGGAAGGGGGGGAAGACAGTAGGGGCGGATCGCGTCAGCGATCCGCCCCTGATCGTTAGGCTGCCATGAACATTTCGGGCGGCAGCGCCATCAGCGACTCGGCACCGCCCTCGATCTTGCGCCGCAGCGCGCCCGCATCCGGCAGGATCCGCTCGGCATAGAAGCGCGCCGTCACCAGCTTGGCATCGAGGAACGCCGCCTCGCCCTCGCCCGCCGCCTTCAGCGTGGTCGCGGCAACCGCCATCCGCAGCCACATCACGCCGACCGCGACGATGCCCATCAGGTGCATGTAGCTGACCGCGCCCGCGCCGACATTCTCGGGGTTCTTCATGCCGTTCGCCATGAACCACATCGTCGCCGCCTGAAGCTGGCCGTTCGCCTTCTCCAGCGCCTCGGCGAACGCCGCCGTTGCCGGATCCGCCTTTGCCGCTGCGACGTCGTCCGCGACCAGCTTGAAGAAGGCCTGGATCCCGCGTCCGCCATTCTGCGCGAGTTTCCGCCCGACCAGGTCCATCGCCTGCACGCCATTGGTGCCTTCGTAGATCATCGCGATCCGCGCATCGCGGACGTATTGCTCCATGCCCCATTCGGCGATGTAGCCGTGGCCGCCATAGACCTGCTGCGCGTTGGTCGCGATGGCATAGCCCATGTCCGTGCCATAGCCCTTGATGACCGGGGTCAGCAGGCTGATGATGTCGCCGGCCAGCTGGCGCTCTTCCTCGGTCTCGGCGCTATGCTCGAGATCGGCTTGGAGCGCGGTCCACAGGATCAGCGCGCGCAGGCCCTCGGTCAGCGACTTGCCCTCCATCAGCATGCGGCGGATGTCGGGATGGACGAACAGCGTGTCGGCCTTCTCCTGCGGCTCCTTGGCGCCGGTGAGCGCGCGGCCCTGGCGACGGTCCGTCGCGTACTGGACCGCGTTCTGGTAGGCGACTTCGGCCACGCCGAGGCCCTGGAGCCCGACGCCAAGGCGTGCCGCGTTCATCATGATGAACATCGCCGCGAGACCCTTCATTTCCTCGCCAACCAGCCAGCCGGTCGCCGAATCATAGTTCATCACGCAGGTCGAGTTCGCGTGGATGCCCATCTTGTGCTCGATCGAGCCACAGGTGACGCCGTTGCGCGCTCCGAGCGAACCGTCCTCGTTCACCAGCACCTTGGGCACCACGAACAGCGAAATGCCCTTCGAGCTGTCCGGCGCGCCGGGGGTCTTCGCCAGCACGAGGTGAATGATGTTGTCGGTCAGGTCATGCTCACCGCTTGAGATGAAGATCTTGGTGCCGGTGATCGCGTAGGAGCCATCGCCCTGCGGCTCGGCCTTGGTGCGGATGAGGCCCAGATCGGTGCCGCACTGCGGCTCGGTCAGGTTCATCGTCCCGCCCCATTCGCCGGACACCATCTTGGGCACGTACATCGCCTTCTGCGCATCCGAGCCCTTAGCGATCAGCGCGGCGATCGCGCCGTGAGTCAGGCCGGGATACATCGCGAACGCCATGTTCGATGAGATCATGTACTCCTGGAACGCAGTCGACACGACGTGCGGCATCCCCTGCCCGCCATATTCGGGCTGATTGCCCAGCGTTGCCCAGCCGCTCTCGACATACTGCTTGTACGCTTCCTTGAAGCCGTCGGGCGTCGTGACCGAACCGTCCTCATGCCGCGTGCACCCCTGCTGATCACCCGACAGGTTCAGCGGGAACAGCACTTCGGCGACGAACTTGCCGCCCTCTTCCAGCACCGCGTCGACGACGTCGGGCGAGGCTGCATCGAAGCCGGGCAGATTGGAATAGCGTGGCAGGCCGACGACATGCTCGAGGACGAAACGCGTGTCACGGACGGGGGGCGTATACTGGGGCATGGTTTATCCTTGGTTATCCTGGGCGCGGCTGACTTCGAGAAGGGCCACGAAACTGGTGAGTTCGTCGATGGCGAGATCGATATCGCGCTTCTGCGCGGTCAACAGCGCGATCCGTGCCTGGCTGCGCTCGATCACGACCTGGCGCTGCGCACGCCGGCCGTCGCCGAGATCGTAGAGATCGATCATCTCGCGGATCTCGCCGAGGCTGAACCCGACCCGCTTGCCGCGCAGGATCCATGCGAGCCGTGCGCGATCGCGATGCGAATAGATACGCTGCGTGCCACGACGCTCGGGGCCGATCAGGCCCTCGTCCTCGTAGAACCGCAACGCGCGCGCGGTCACGTCGAACTCGGCCGACAGGTCGGAAATCGTAAAGCTCTCACGGTCGTGCCGCGGCTCGATCACCGCGTAGGATTCAGGAGAGACCCGGGAGTGAGGAGATGCACGTGTCGCCATCCCCGAATACGTAACTCTCGTTTACGTCAACGTCAATTGCCGCAAAGCAACTTTCCGCCCGATGACCGTAGCGTCGCGGCCTCCGATCGCGATTCGCTCAACCGGTCGACGGTCACCGCCGCCAGCGAGGCGCGCCCGGTGCACAGCGCCTCGCATGCCTCGGGTACGTCGGCGGGAAACACGATCCGGTCGCCGTCGAACCGCGCATCGAACGTGCACGCGCCAAAGGCGAGCTTGAGCGCATTGCCCGACCACTCGACGGTCCCCGACGCCGCGCACGCCTGGTCCTCGCCATACTCGACGCTGACGCCGATCCGGCTCGTCTTACCGGTCCCCACGACACATACGCGGTCGGTATCGCGCGCCCAGGATCCCTGTAGCGGTGCGTTGGGATCCGGCACGATACCCGCCGTCTGCGCGGCCGCCTCGAGCCGCGCACCCGCACTGTCCGCGACCGCGTTCGACGGCTTTGTTCCGCAGCCGCCCAGTGCGAGGCCGAGCAGCAGCACACGCTTCATTCGGCGGGCACCAACCTATCGCCCTCGATCCGGCGGAAGAAGCAGGTGCGCGCGCCGGTATGGCACGCCGGTCCCGCCGCATCCGCGATCACCCACACCGCGTCCTGATCGCAATCGATCCGCAGTTCGGCGACGCGCAGCACGTTCCCCGACGTCTCGCCCTTCCTCCAGAGCGTTTCCCGGCTCCGCGACCAGAAATGCGCCTCGCCGGTCGCCTGCGTCTGCGCCAGTGCCTCGGCATTCATATGCGCGACCATGAGCACGTCGCCCGATACGCGATCGGTAACGACCGCGGTCAAAAGTCCGGCGGAATCGAATTTGGGATCGAGCGTGAGGCCCGTGTCGCGGCTGTGTGTCATGCTGCGGATATACCCGAAACCCGCGTCGATGCGACCGTCCCGCGCGCAACGATCCGCGCAACGTTATTACAAACAGGCGACAAACGCGGGAAGCGCTCGTATAGGGCAGCCTCCGCACGACGTGAGATCCGGCATGCTGACGACAAACCCTTATGACGACGACAAACTTCGCGAAGAGTGCGGGGTGTTTGGCGTCTCGGCCACCGAGGGCGCGGCTGCGCTCGTCGCGCTTGGCCTCCATGCTTTGCAGCACCGCGGGCAGGAAGCTGCCGGGATAACCACCTTCGACGGCGCCAATTTCCACACGCACCGCGCGATGGGCCATGTCGCGGGCAATTTCGATCGCGACGACGTGATCCGTGCCCTTCCCGGCACCGTCGCCTGCGGTCATGTCCGCTATTCGACGACGGGCGAGACTGCGCTGCGCAACGTCCAGCCGCTCTATGCTGAGCTGTCGACCGGCGGCTTCGCAATCGCGCATAACGGCAATATTTCCAACGCGATGCGGTTGCGTCGCGAGCTCGTCCGGCGCGGCTCGATCTTCCAGTCGACCAGCGATACCGAGACGATCATCCATCTCGTCGCGACATCGAACTATCGCACGCTGCTCGATCGCTTCATCGATGCGCTCAAGCAGATCGAGGGCGCGTATTCGCTGATCGTGATGACGCCCGAGGGGATGATCGCCTGCCGAGATCCGCTTGGCATTCGTCCGCTCGTCATGGGCAAGCTCGGCGACGCGGTGATCTTCGCGTCTGAGACCGTCGCCCTCGACGTCGTCGGCGCCACCTTCGTCCGCGCGATCGAACCCGGCGAGCTGGTCATCGTCCAGGGGGCGGAGATCCGCTCGATCCGCCCGTTCGCGCCGATGGCAGCGCGGCCGTGCATCTTCGAGTGGGTGTATTTCTCCAGGCCGGATTCGATCGTTGGCGATCACTCGATCTATTCGGTGCGGAAAGCGATCGGCGCGCAGCTCGCGATCGAATCGCCCGTCGATGCCGATCTGGTCATTCCGGTCCCAGATTCGGGCACGCCTGCGGCGATCGGCTATGCGCAGCAGTCGGGTATCCCGTTCGAGCTCGGCATCATCCGCTCGCATTATGTCGGCCGCACATTTATTTCGCCGGGCGACAAGGTCCGCCACCTCGGCGTGAAGCTCAAGCACAACGCCAACCGTGCGCTCATCAAGGGCAAACGAGTCATCCTCGTCGACGATTCGATCGTCCGTGGCACGACCTCGCTGAAGATTGTCGAGATGATGCGCGAGGCGGGCGCCGCCGAAGTCCATATGCGGATCGCCAGCCCGCCGACCCGGCACTCCTGCTTCTACGGCGTCGACACGCCCGAGCGCGAGAAGCTGCTCGCGGCAAAGCTCGATCTTGGCGGGATGACCGGCTTCATCCACGCCGACAGCCTCAACTTCATCTCGATCGACGGCCTCTACAAGGCGCTCGGCGAGGCGAAGCGTGCGGATGTCCGCCCGAAATATTGCGATGCGTGCTTCACCGGCGATTACCCGACCACGCTGACCGATCATGACGAGGGCGCCGAAGTCGACCAGTTCGCGATGCTCGCCGAACGCGTCATCTGATACTCGCGGAGTTTACATGACGGACAAGCCTCTCGAAGGCCGGCTGGCCTTGGTCACCGGTGCCAGCCGCGGCATCGGCGCGGCCACCGCGATCGCACTGGCAGCAAAGGGCGCGCACGTCGTCCTGACCGCGCGGACGCCGGGGGGCCTCGAAGAGGTCGAGGCGACGATCCACGCGGCTGGCGGCTCGGCAACGATTGCTCCGCTGGATCTGGCGGAAAGCGAAGCGATCGCCCGGCTTGCGACGGCGATCGGCGACCGCTGGGACGCGCTCGACATTCTGGTCCTCAACGCGGGCATGCTCGGCTCGCTGTCGTCGGTCCCGGCGATCGATCCCAAGGAAATGGCGCAGGTCCTGACCCTCAACGTGAGTGCGCAGGCGGCGCTCATCACGGCGTTCGATCCAATGCTGAAAAAGGCGAAATCGGCACGCGTAATCGGCGTGACGTCGAGCGTCGGTCGCAAACCCCGCGCGTATTGGGGCCTGTACGGCGCATCGAAGGCCGCGTTCGAAACTCTGCTAGGCGCTTATGGCGACGAGATGGCCGAGATCAGCGCGATCCGCACCGCGATCGTCGACCCCGGCGCCACGCGTACGAAGATGCGCGCGCGCGCGTATCCGGGCGAGGATCCGAACTCGGTCAAGGAGCCGACCGTGGTGGCCGCCCGGATCGTGGCGTTGGCGATCGACGGCTTCGGGGCCGGCCATTTCGAACGGGTGAACTGATCCTCCCCCGCCAGGGGGAGGTGTCGCCGAAGGTGACGGAGGGGGAGGACACGGAACAGACGTTCCCCGTCACCGCCCGCTCCGTCAGGCTGTGCCTCCCACCTCCCCCTGGCGGGGGAGGACTTTCTTCTTAACCAGCGTGACCTGCGCGACATCGATCCCGCCGCCGAGGAACCCACCCTCGCAATACATCAGATAGTAGCGCCACAACGCCACGAACCGCGCGTCGAACCGCGCCGGCAACCGCCCCTCGGCAACCGCGGCGTCGAACGCGACCCGCCACCGCCGCAGCGTCTCGGCATAGTGGAGACCGAACCCGCGCCGGTCCTCCCAGACCAACCCCCGCGCCTCCGCCAGCGCGCGAAACCGCGGCTCGGACAGCAGCATCCCACCCGGAAACACATAGCGCTGGATGAAATCGACGCTGCGCGAATAGGAGTCGAAGATCGCATCGTCGATCGAGATATACTGCAACGCCGCCCGACCGCCCGGCTTCAACGCGCGCGCGATCGCGTCGAGATAGACCGGCCAATATTCCTCGCCGACCGCCTCGACCATCTCGATGCTCGCGACCGCGTCATACGTCCCGGTGACGTGGCGATAGTCGGTCAGCGCCACGCGAACGCCGTCGAGCCCCGCCGCCGCGATCCGGTTGTCGACCTGCCGTTTCTGCTCGGTCGACAGCGTCAACGCATGCACGCCTACCCCCGCGCGCGCCGCCATTTCTGCAAACGATCCCCAGCCGCAGCCGATCTCGAGGATCGTATCGCCAGCCCGCGCGCCGGTCCGGTCGAGGATCGCGCGCAGCTTCCTCGCCTGCGCCGCCGTATGCGGCTCGGCGCCGTCGATCGGTTCGGCGAAGATTGCGCTCGAATAGGTCAGGCTCGGATCGAGCCACGTCTCGTAGAAATCATTGCCGAGGTCGTAATGCGCCGCGATGTTCCGGCGCGAACCTGTAGGATCGTTGCGCCGCATCCGATGCCAGGCGCGCGCGGCCAGTCGCACCACGCCACCCGACCGCGCCGAACTCCCCAGCGTATGACGGTTGCGCATGAACAGGTCGAACAGCGGCACCGGGTCGGGGCTCGACCAGTCGCCGGCGGCCCAGCCCTCGTACCAGCCGACCGATCCCGCCGTCGCGAGCCGGACCAGCGCGCGCCAGCGATGTACGATCACCACCGGCATCGGCCCCGGCGCGCGTCCGCCGATCAGCCGCCGCGTGCCGTCGGGAAGTCGCGCCTCGATCCCCCCGCTCGCAAGCCCCGCGTCGATCCGGTCGAGCAACCGGTGGAAGACCGGCGCGACTAGGCGCGCGACCGGGGACACCTGCGCGGCAGGAAGATCGTCGAAAGCGGGAACGGCAGTCATCGCGGCGCTCCATGCAACAGGGGCGCGAGCGAGGAAAGAGGGCGGCGTCAAACTGACGATTATGGCGCTGGATGGACGAGTGCCGCCCCCCCTTCATCGTCATCCTGACGAAAGTCAGGATCCACATCCAAGGAGGTCGGCGCCCGTTACTCTGGATCCTGACTTTCGTCAGGATGACGGAAGGGCGTTTGGCAGTCCATCAACGCGCGTGCCGTCCAGCCTCTAGCGCGCGCTCGCGCCCTTCGCGGTGCCCGACAATCTTCGCCGGATAATCGCGCGGTCGACAGCCGGATTGGTCCGGATCATGGATCGCCCCGCCCGAGACTTTGGCTAGTTCGGGCACCCATTCCCGAATGTAATCCTCCGCGTCGAACTTCTCCGACTGCGACAACGGCGCCATGATCCGCCCGAACATGTTCGAATCCACCCCGGTCCCGGCCACCCATTGCCAGTTCACCGCATTATTCCCGTAATCCGCATCGACCAGGCAATCCCAGAACCAGCGTTCCCCCTCGCGCCAGTCGATCAGCAGATGCTTCACCAGGAAGCTCGCGGTGATCATCCGGACGCGGTTGTGCATCCAGCCGGTCGTCCAGAGCTGGCGCATCCCGGCATCGACGATCGGATAGCCGGTCCTGCCCGTCTGCCACGCCTTCAGGTCCGCGTCGGCATCCTTGCCCGATCGCCAGGGCAACTTGTCGAACTTAGGCCGGCCGTTCGCCTCTCCGTAATCGGGCATCGTCAACACGACGCCATCGGTGAAGTCGCGCCACGCCAGTTCCTTGCGGAACGTCGTCGCGTCGCCGTGCCCGTCGACCGCATGCCACACCGTCCGCGGCGATATCTCGCCGAAATGGAGATGCGGTGACAGGCGCGACGTACCCTCGATCGACGGCATGTTGCGATCGACGTCATAGACCTCGACGATCGGCGCCATCGCCTTTGCGTTCTTCAACGCCTGCGCTTCGCCCGGCGTCCAGTCGGCAAACCCCGCCGACCAGTCCGGCTTGGTCGGCAGCAGGTTCCAGTCCGTCAGCGTCTCGCTCTTCGGCCAACTCGACGGCGCCGCGATCGTCCGTGGCACGGGCTCGGGCTCGCCCGGCGGCATCATCTGGTTGAGCGCCTTCCAGAACGACGAATAGACCTTAAACTGGCCGCCCGAGCCCGTCCTTACGTCCTCGACGCGCGCAAGATGATTGCCGTCATGTAGGCACAGTCGATCGCCGAGCGCTGCCTCGGTCTTGCGCCACCATGGTTCGTAATGCCGGATCGCATGAACCTGCGCGGCGCCGGTTTCCTGCATTAGCGCCTTCAGCACCTCGACCGCATCCCCGCGTCGCAGAACAAGCTTCGATCCCTTGTCGGCCAGCGCCTTGGCAAAGGCGTCGAGCGTATGGTGCAGCCACCACCGCTGCGCCCCGCCCATCTTCCATGTCCCCGGCGCGTCGTCATCGAGCACATAGACCGGGATCACCGGTCCGGCGTGCGCGGCTGCGATGAGCGCGGGTTGATCGTGAAGGCGAAGGTCCTGGCGAAGCCAGAGCAGCGAAGGTGTCGTCATCGCATGTTCAATGCACGAAGCTACAGTCCGGCGTCACCCGCGGCGGCAAAAGTTTCGCCCAGCGTCATGATCGCCGCGACATGTCGTTCGGCAATCGCCATCGCATCCTCGCCATAGCCGCCGCCGACCGTACTCGCGAGCGGCACGCCCCGTGCGATCGCCATGCCGGCAACCAGCTGCTCCCGCCGCGCGAGACCGTCCAAGGTGAGCGCCAGCCGCCCGAGCCGATCGCCTTCGAACGGATCCACCCCTGCCTGATATAGGATTAATTCCGGCTGAAACGCGTCAAGCAACGGCAGCAGGGTCTCCTCTAGCGTCGCCAGATACTCATCGTCGCCGACCTTGTCCGGCAACGGGACATCGAGCGTCGATCGCGCCTTTCGGACGGGAAAATTTTTCTCTGCGTGGATCGAATAGGTCGCGATCTCCGGCCGTCCCGCGAGCAGTGCCGCGGTTCCGTCGCCCTGGTGCACGTCGCAATCGACCACAAGAACGCGCGCCACGCGGCCCTCGTCGATCAACCGCGCCGCCGCCACGGCCAGATCATTGAACACGCAAAACCCGGCACCGGTATTCGCCAGCGCATGGTGGCTCCCGCCCGCCGTATTCGCTGCGAACCCGTGCTCCAGCGCAAGGCACGCCGCGAGCCACGTCCCGTGCGGCACGATCGCCGCGCGCGATGCCACCGCCGTGGTCACCGGAAACCCGATCCGCCGCTCCTTTTCCTTCGGCACGCGCGCCTCGAGGACTTCGGCAACGTAATCCTCGTCGTGCACCGCCTCCAGCCACGCAGTCGGCGTAGCCTCCGCACGGTGCCACGCGACCGCATCCTCCTTTTCGAGCAGCAGGTCGCGGATCAGCCCGTTCTTGTTCCAGCGATAGGTCGAGCGCGCGGGGGCCGGTGTGACATAGTCGGGATGGTGGACGACATGGATCATGCTCCGTAGGTAGGAGCGCGCTACCCCAGCCCCAAGCACCTGCGTTGCGGAGACGAATTTGACCGACGTTTCGAGCCTGCCCTACCGCCCGTGCGCCGGGATCATGCTGATCAACGCCGAAGGCAAGGTCTTCGTGGGCCAGCGCAACGATTCGCCGTTGGAGGCGTGGCAGATGCCGCAGGGCGGGATCGATCCCGGCGAGGACGCCGAAGCCGCAGCACTGCGTGAACTCGGCGAAGAAACCGGCGTCATGCCGGACAAGGTGGAACTCGTCGCGGAAGCCCCGGGCGAATTCGTCTACGACCTCCCGCCCGAACTGCTCGGCAAGGTCTGGAAGGGCAAATGGCGCGGCCAGACGCAGCGTTGGTTCCTGTACCGCTTCCACGGCACCGACGCCGACGTGAACATCGCCACCGAGCATGAGGAGTTCCGCGCGTGGCGCTGGAGCGATCCTGCCGACCTGCCGCGATTGATCGTTCCGTTCAAAAAGGCCCTCTACGAACAGGTACTCGCCGCCTTCGCGCCACATCTCGGCGCAACCGGGAAGCGCTGAGCGGTTCCCAATCCGCTACGCTGCCGTTACGGAACGGCTGTGCGCCGCTTATCACCTCTTCTCCCCCTGCTCGTTTGCGCGCCGTTGCTGCTGGCGAACGCGCCCGATCCGCAATCGGTGATGATCCCCGAGACGATCCGCGCGATGCTCGACGCCGCGCTGGAGGCGGGCAACGAGGCCGACGTCAATACGATCGCCAAATACGCACGCGCTGCCGATCCGCTCAGCGGCGATGCGGTGCTGGCGATCGCGGAGAAGTGGAAGGCCGATCGTGCAGCACAGCGCACGCAGGTTATCCGCCAAGCCAGCTTCCTCGACCTATGGAGCGGCAAGGCGGAGGTCGGCGGGTACCTGACGACGGGCAATTCCGACACGGCCGGCGGCACCGCAGTGCTCGATCTCAACCGCGAAGGTCTTCGTTGGCGCCAGAAATTCCATGCACAGGCCGACTACCAGTCGAACCAGAACGTGACGACGCGCGAGCACTATCTCGCCTCGTACGAACCCAACTATAAGATCGACGACCGCGCCTATATCTACGGTGTCGCGCAGTATGAAGGCGATCGGTTCCTCGGCTATTTCAACCGCTATTCGACCTCGGTCGGTGCGGGCTACAGCGTGATCAAGACCGCGGGGACCAAGCTCGATCTCGAACTCGGGCCAGCGTATCGCTACACCGAATTCACCGACGATACCGAGCAGAGCAGCATCGCCGCGCGCGGCACCGCAAACTTCAGCGTGCGGATCCTCAGCGGGCTCTCGATCAGCCAGGTCGCGTCCGCCTATGTCCAGCGCTACAACAGCACGCTCAGCGGCACGACCTCGCTCAACGCCAAGTTGATCGGGCCCCTGTCCGCCGCGCTATCGTACAGTGTGCAGTATGAAAGCGAACCGCCGGTCGGCTCGGTCTCCACCGACACCACCAGCCGCGCATCACTGGTCTACAGCTTCTGACGCTGTTCCCACACGCGCCTGGCATCGCTAGGGTCGCGTGATGAGGGGACTTACACCGATAGAGCGCGATGCCGTCGACGCGGCGGGCGCGGCACCGATGCTGGCACAGGTCGAGGCATGGGCGGCCGTCAACAGCGGCACGCGCAACCTCGCCGGGCTGGCGACCATGGCCGGATTGCTTGGCGACGCGTTCGCGAGCCTGCCGGGCGAGATCACGCTCGTCGAGCCCATTGCGGTCGACAGCGTCGGCACGGACGGCAGCGTGTCGTCGATCGAGCACGGCAAGCATCTTCATCTGATCGTCCGCCCGGAAGCGCCAGTCCGAATGCTGTTCACCGGCCACATGGACACGGTCTATCCGGTCGATCACGCATTCCAGTCACTCCGCTGGCAGGACGATGGTCGGCTCAACGGCCCTGGTGTCGCCGACATGAAGGGCGGCCTGGCCGTGATGCTCGCCGCGCTTCGGGCGGTCGAGGCGAGCCCTGTCGCCGACCGCATCGGCTATGACGTCGTGATCAACTCGGACGAGGAAACCGGTTCCTTTTCGTCCGCCGCTCTGCTGGCGCGCGCGGCGCGCGGAAAGATCGCCGCGTTGACCTACGAACCCGCGCTCGCCGACGGGACGCTCGCCGGTGCACGCGGCGGCACGGGGAATTTCTCGATCATCGTGCACGGTCGAAGCGCGCACGCCGGTCGCAATCCCGAGGACGGGCGCAACGCCATCGTTGCCGCCGCGGATATCGCGGTGCGCCTGGCGAAGGTCCGCGGGCCCCGCCTCGCGGTGAACCCCGCCCGGATCGAAGGTGGCGGCCCCAACAACGTCGTTCCCGACCTCGCCATCCTACGCATCAACTTCCGCCCCGCCACGCTCGACGAGATCGCCCGCGCGCAATCCCACATCGACTCGGCGATCGCGATGGTCGCCGCCGAGCACGACGTCCGCGTCGAAGTCCATGGCACTTTCAACCGCCCGCCCAAACCGATCGACGACGGCGCCGCGCGCCTGTTCGATCTGGTCAAGGCATCCGGCGCGGACCTCGGTCTCGACATCGCCTGGAAAGCTACCGGCGGCGTCTGCGATGGCAACAACATCGCGGCTGCCGGCGTGCCCGTCGTCGACACGATGGGCGTCCGCGGCGGCGCAATCCATTCGACCGCCGAGTTCATGATCCCCGACAGCCTCGCCGAACGCGCGGCGCTGTCGGCGGTCACCATATTGCGTATTGCGGAGGGCCGCTTGTGAGCTTCAGGATCCGGGCCGCGGTCGACGACGACCTTCAGCACCTTTACGAAATGGCCAAGCTCACGGGCGGCGGGTTCACCAATCTGCCCCCCGATCGCCGCGCGCTGACCGCCAAGCTCGAACGCAGCCACGCGGCGTTCGCGCGCACCGACGGCCCGGTCCAGGACGAACTGTTCGTGCTGATCCTCGAGAATATCGAGACGCAGGAAGTCCGTGGCACCTGTCAGATCTTCACGCAGGTCGGGCAGAGCTATCCGTTCTACAGCTACCGGATCGGCCAGCTCACCCAGCATAGCCGCGAACTGAACCGCACCTTCCGCGCCGACATGCTGTCGCTCGCCACTGACCTCGAAGGCGCCAGCGAGGTTGGCGGACTGTTCCTCCACCCGGGCGAACGCGCAGGTGGCCTGGGGCTGTTGCTCGCGCGCAGCCGCTATCTCTTCATCAAGATGCACCGTTCACGCTTCGCGGACCGCATCCTCGCCGAATTGCGCGGTGTGATCGACGAGGCGGGCGGCTCGCCGTTCTGGGACGGACTCGCCGGACGGTTCTTCGGAATGAATTTTCAGGACGCGGATCAGTTCAATGCGATCAACGGCCACCAGTTCATCGCCGACCTAATGCCCAAGCACCCGATCTACACCGCCATGCTGACCGAGACGGCACGCGCTGCGATCGGCTTGCCGCATCCGTCCGGCCGCGCGGCGATGCGAATGCTGGAGAACGAGGGCTTTGCCTTCGAGAACTATGTCGATATCTTCGACGGCGGCCCGACGATGACGGCGCGCACCGATCAGGTCCGCTCGATCGCCGACGCGCGCGACAACCGCGTGGTGGCGATCGGCGGCGATGACGGCAAGGACGCGCTGGTCGCAACGGGCCACCTGGCCAACTTCCGTGCGGCGTTCGGCAAGGTCCGTGCGACGGACGACGGCGTCATGTTGGACGAGCATTGCGCGCGCACACTGGGTGTTCGCGACGCCGACCGGGTCACGCACGTCGCGCGGATCTAACGGCGACGTGGCACAGAAATACGTCGGGTTAATTTACAGTTAACTACGTTCCGCCACGTCGAAACGTTGGATATTCACCGCTGGTACGGATCTTGCTTAGACGTTTGCCATGTGGACCCGGTTTGCGCGCCTCTTCGTCATCAAGACCAAGTTCGAGGCTTTTCTCGTCATCTACGGCCTAGGCGTCGGGGCGGTCGAACGCGGTATGCATTATCTGGAGCAATATCCCGGATACGGCGGCTGGCTCCTGTTCGCGGTCTGCCCGATCGCGGTGTTCATGGCGGGTGGGCGGATCATCGATTCGGTCGACCACGCACGAGATCGGTAGGTCGAGCGGCTAGGTCGTCTGCTGCGCCAGATGCAGGTAACGGCTCGAGAAATCCGCGAGTTCGCGCAGCGCGTCCCATCGCGGAAAGCTGATCCGGCGACGATTGCGACCGATCAGCCCGTCAGCCTCAAGCGACTTGATCGTCCGGTTCACGTGCACCGCCGTCAGCCCTAGCGCATCGCCGAGCTGCTCCTGGCTCATCGGCAATTCATAGCCGTCGGCGCCGGTAAGCCCTTGCGTATCGAGACGGATCGCGAATTCGCACAGGAAATGCGCCAGTCGCGACCGCGCATCGCGCCGACCGATATTGAGGATCCATTCGCGAAAGATCGAGGCCTCGACCAGCGTGTTGACGAAGATCGCGTTGCCGATCGCCGCGCGGTTGCGCGCTAGTTCACGCAACGCCGATCGCGGGATCGTCGCGATCTCCGCGCGGGTGAGCGTCTGGACGTTGTGGTCCGCGACGTCGAGGAACAGGTGCTGGAAGTCGAGCGGCTCGCCCGGGATGTGGAGCGACACGATCTGGCGCATGCCATCGCCGGTCAGCTTCTGGCGATACGCAAACCCCGACAGCAGGACGGCGCATTGATCCGGCGCGTCGCCTTCGCGTACAAGGTAGGAGGACGGCTCGAACGTGCGGATCGTGTACGGCAGCGCGAGCAATGCGTTGCGGTCACCGTCGCCCAGCACCGCGTGCGTTTCCAACTTCCGAACCATCAGCGCCAGGGGGCTAGGCGTCGTAGCCATAAGTGTAATCCCGCAGAAATCGGGGCGGGAGCACATGCATCTCTCGGTCGCCAGAGCCCAGAAATCGGCTGGCGATCCGCCCTTTTAACATAGCTCGCGCAAAATGGGATAATTAATGTTTGAGACGCTCGATCTGACCCAATTAATTTTCGGATTGCGTAAATAAAAGATAGATTATTTATTTGGCGGTTGGCTGAACACGATAGCGAAGTTTGGCCAATCAGAAACGAGATCAGGTTTTTCCAGCAAACAAATGGTTATTTTTATTCTCAGTGAATAGCCGATATTCCGAGCAATGCCGTCCGATAGTCGCCGCGAGATACTCAATCACTGAGAGGCATCTTCCAGCGCTGCACCAATCCGGCCATGACATTGTCGACAGAATCAACCTGTGCCGCGATCCGCTGATGGAGCGACCCCGCGGCATCCCGGAAACGTCGCGCCAAATGATTGTCCGGCACGATCCCCAATCCGACCTCGTTCGAAACGAGGATGACGCGGCCTTGCAGCCGGGCGATCGTCTCGACCAGATCGTCCACGCGGGCCGCGATGGCCTCGTCAGCGAGAAGCAGGTTCGACATCCACAGGGTCAGGCAGTCGACCAGCATCACCACGTCCACGCCGTCTTCGCGCGCCAGCGCGTCGCCGAGTGCCAGCGGAGCCTCGACGGTCCTCCATCGATCGTCGCGATCGGCGCGGTGGCGCGCGATCCGGTCCTCCATCTCGCCGTCGAACGCCTGCGCGGTCGCGATGTAGACGAGCCGCGTCTGGTCCGTCGCCGCGGCCTCGGCCAAGGCCTGCGCGTGGCGGCTCTTGCCCGAGCGCGCGCCGCCCAGCACGAACAGGCTTTTCCCGAACGGCGTTCCGACCGATTGCATCCCACCATCTCCTTCGTGCTTGCTCCGCATGCCCGGAATGACGATGACGCTCGGAAGATCAAGCGAAAGCCCGCGAGTTCGAGTGAAAGACGGTATGAACGCGCTGCGCATCCACGGTGGACGGATCGACCTTGCCGCCGCCCGCTATCCGAATGCGCCGCGCCCCTGGCTCGACTTGTCGACCGGCATCAATCCGTGCCCCTGGCCGATCGAAATCGCGCCGACGGTCGATCTGCATAGCCTCCCCTCGCCCGCCGCGATCGCCGATCTTGAAGCCACGGCTGCTGCCGTATTCGGCACGACCGCGGACCGGGTCGTTGCGCTGCCCGGCAGCGAACTCGGCCTGAGAACGCTCACCGCGCTCGACCTGCCGACCCCCGCCCGATTCATCGTGCCGAGCTATGCCACGCACGCCGAAGCGATCGACCGCTCCGTTCCGATAGCGCGGGATGCGATCGATACCGTGACGGACGGCACGCTGCTGCTGGCCAACCCCAACAATCCCGACGGCCGCCGCGACGTGCCGCAACGCCTGCTCGATATCGCGCGCAACGGCGCCTTCCTGATCGTCGACGAAGCGTTCGCAGACGTAGCGCCGGACTCGAGCATCATCCCCCTGCTCCGTCCCACGGACCGCGCGATCATATTCCGGTCGTTCGGCAAATTCTTCGGCCTGCCCGGCGTGCGACTCGGGTTCATGATCGCCCCGCCGGAACACGTCTCCGCGATGCGACAGCGGCTCGGCAGTTGGCCTATTTCGGGGCATGCCGTGGCCTATGGCACCGCCGCCTACCAAGACGCCGACTGGATCGCCGCATCGCGAGTCTCTATCCTCGACCGTGCCACCAGGCTGGACGTGATGCTGGCACGCCATGGCCTGCAAGCCCGCGGCGAATGCCCACTGTTCCGGCTGATCGAGACCGACGCGGCGCAAGCGCTGTTCGAACGGCTGGCGCAGGCCGGCATCCTGACGCGCACGTTCGATCACGCGCCGTGCTGGCTGCGGATGGGGATCCCCGGCACCGATGCCGCCTTCACGCGGCTCGACGAAGCACTCGGCGATGGCTGAGCCGGTCGCGGTCCTGGCGATCATCATCGACGCAGCGATCGGCTGGCCGGCACCGCTCTATGCGCGGGTCGGTCATCCGGTCGGCGGGTTCGCGCGCATGATCGGCTGGGCCGAAACTCGGTGGAACCGTCCCAAGCTATCGGACGCGACACGCCGCGCCGCCGGTGTCGTCACGACCGTCGCGCTCGTCGCCGTAGCGACTGCGGTCGCGCTTTGTGCGACCGCAGTCGCGCGCCTCGTGTTCGGTCCGGTGGCGTGGATCGCGATCGGCGCGATGGCGGTGCCTGGCCTCGCGATCCGCAGCCTATACGATCATGTCGCACCGGTCGCGCGCGCGCTGGAAACCGGTGACCTCGAAACCGCGCGCGCGCGCGTCGCGATGATCGTTGGTCGGGACGTCGCAACGCTCGACGAAGCCGGCGTCGCGCGCGCCGCGATCGAAAGTCTGGCGGAAAGCGTTTGCGACGGCGTCGTTGCGCCGCTGTTCTGGCTGCTGGCCGCCGGACTGCCGGGTCTATGGGCGTATAAGGCGATCAACACTGCCGACAGCCTGATCGGGCACCGCGAGGAACGATGGCGCGCGTTCGGCTGGGCTGCCGCCCGCACCGACGATCTTGCCAACCTGATACCGGCGCGGGTGAGCGGCGTAGTGTTGTGTACAGCGGGGTGGCGCGTTGCAGGGTGGCGGACGATGCTGCGCGATGCGGGTAACCACGCCTCGCCCAACGCCGGCTGGCCCGAAGCGGCCATGGCGGGCCTGCTAGGCCTTCGTCTTGCCGGGCCGATCGCCTATGACGGGGTCAGCGTCGCCAAGCCCTATATTGGCGACGGCCGCGTGGACGCGACCGCAGCCGACCTCCGCGCCGCGCTCGGCATCTATCGCCGCGCCTGCGTGCTTTTGCTCGTCATTGCCGGGGGGATCGCATGGGCGCTCTGATGCTTCAGGGAACCGGGTCGGACGTCGGCAAATCGGTGTTGGTCGCGGGATTATGCCGCGCGTTCGCCAATCGCGGGCTGTCGGTCCGTCCTTTCAAGCCCCAGAACATGTCGAACAATGCCGCCGTCACGGCCGATGGCGGAGAGATCGGTCGTGCCCAGGCGACGCAGGCGATCGCGTGCCGCGTCGCGCCCAGCGTCGACATGAACCCGGTCCTGCTCAAGCCTCAGGGCGATCGCACGTCGCAGCTGATCGTCCGCGGCCAGGTGCGCGGCACGCTGGCCGCAGCGCGCTGGCGCGAGGGGCGCGAAGGGCTGCTGGTAAACGTGCTCGACAGCTTCGAACGGTTGTCGTCCGGCTGCGATCTCGTCGTCGTCGAAGGCGCAGGCAGCCCGGCGGAGATCAACCTGCGTGCCGGGGACATTGCCAACATGGGCTTCGCGCGCGCCGCGAGCGTGCCAGTGGTGCTGGTCGGCGATATCGACCGCGGTGGCGTGATCGCGGCGATCGTCGGCACGCGCGCGGTGATCGACCCGGCCGACGCGGCGATGATCCACGGCTTCCTGATCAACAAGTTTCGCGGCGACCCCGCGCTGTTCGACGACGGGTATCGCGCGATCGAAGCGCGGAGCGGGTGGCGGGGCTATGGCGTCGTGCCGTGGCTAGCCGATGCGGTGAGGCTGCCGAGCGAGGATGCGGTGATCCTCGAACGACCTGCCGCCAGTGCGCAGCGCCGGGTCACGATCGCCTGTCCGATCACGCCGCGGATCGCCAATTTTGATGACCTCGATCCGCTTCGGCTCGAACGCGGCGTCGCGGTGGTGATGGTACCGCCCGGCACCCCAATCCCGGACGTCGACATGATCGTGCTCGCGGGATCGAAGGCGACGATCCCGGATCTCGCCTTCGTGCGCGCGCAGGGATGGGACATCGACATCCATGCGCATCATCGTCGCGGCAAGCCCGTGCTCGGGCTTTGCGGCGGGTATCAGATGCTCGGTCGCAGTATCGCCGACCCGGACGGGATCGAGGGGCCGGCGAGCCGCGTCGAGGGGCTAGGGCTGCTCGATGTCGACACGGTTCTTACCGGCCACAAGACGCTGGAGCGAGTTCGCGGCCGGGCACGGGGCGCGTCTTTCGAGGGCTATGAGATGCACATGGGGGCGACCACCGGGCCAGCGACCGCCCGTCCGGTCGGGCACCGTGCCGATGGCAGTCCCGAGGGTGCGACGAGTGCGGACGGGCTGGTGTCGGGCAGCTATGTCCACGGTCTGCTCGCGCTTGCGGAGCAGCGCGCGGCGTGGCTGGCCCGGTTGGGTGTCGCGGGCAGCGGGCCCGATCATGCGGCCTCGATCGATGACGCGCTGGATGCGATCGCCGCGACGCTCGAGCGGCATGTCGACTTGGACGCGCTGCTAGCGCTAAGCGAGCGCGCGGGCCACCGCGAGCGCGACTAACAACCCGGTTTCGACGATCTCGATCCCGGCACCATGCGCGTCGCCAGTCACCCCACCGAGCGTCCGCCGCAACCATGCCGCGACGGCCACCGCTACGAGCGGAAGGGCAAGCAGCGCCGGTACTGCGACGGCAGCGAGCGCGAGTAGCAGGCCCCACCCGAGCAGGTCGCGAGGGCGGACCGCGCCGGCGACCGCTGCGCCGAGGCCACCGGGCCGGAGTGGCGGCAACAGCTTCGACCAGAGTAGCGGCCCCATCCTCGCGGCGAACGGTACGAGGATCAGGGGCCAGTGCGGTCCGATCGCATGCAACAGCACGAGCTTGGCGAGCATCTGCCCTACGATCGCGACGACGCCGAAGCTGCCGATATGCGGATCGGCCATGACCGCGAGCAGCCGCGTCCGATCGCCATGTGCCGCGCCGAGCCCGTCGGCGAGATCGGCGAGACCGTCGAGATGCAGCGCACCGGTGACCGCGATCCACACCAGTAGCGCGGCACAGGCGCCTGTCCACGGATCGACCAGCGCGCCCAGCCAGCCGGCGACTGCGACGATCGCGCCGATCGCCAGGCCGACGACGGGATAGAAACGGATCGCCGCGGCGAAATCCTCGGCGCCGCTATCGACGCGCGGCATCGGCAAGCGAGTGAGGAACCCGAACGCGACGATCAGCCGTCTCACGTCGCCAGCCCGACGATCTGCACGGTCCGCGTCGGGCCCGGCCAGATCCGTAGCGAGACAAGCGCAGCATAAGGGAGGTCGAATGCCCATATCTGCCGCCGATCGAACCCGCACAACGCCGCGAGTGCCGCGCGGATCGTGCCACCGTGCGTTACGACCAACGTCGATCTTGGCGGCACAGCGGCAAGGGCCTGCGCGACACGGGCCTGCAACGCGGACCAGCGCTCGCCGTCGGGGGGCGGCGCGGCGTCCGGATCGTCGTAGAAGGCGGCCAGTCGGGTTGGGTCGATTGCCGCCGGGGCCAGCCCGTCCCACGCGCCGAAATCCAGTTCCCGCCAACGTGGATCGGTCTCGACCGCAACGCCTCGCAGCTCGCCGATGGCCTGCGCACAGCCGCGCGCGCGGATCAGGTCGGATGCCTCGATCCGGTCGATCTCAAGCCCGCTGGCCCGCGCTAAACAGGCTGCGATCCCCGCCTCGGTCGCCGGATCGTCGGTTCGCCCGAGGAGCCGCCCCGCCACCGCCGGCGCACCGTGCCGCATCAGATACAGCATGTGCGCGCTCACGCCGCGGAAACGCCTGCCTCGGCGAAGGTCGCCATCTCGGCGTGCACCGCCAATGCGGCGCGGACAAGCAACGTCGCGGTCGCAGCGCCGCTACCCTCGCCCAGCCGCATCCCGAGCGACAGCAATGGAGCGAGGGCCATGTGCTCCAGCAGGCGCTGGTGTCCCGGCTCGGCCGAGACGTGTCCCGCCAGGCAATGCGCGAGGATGTCGGGGCACGCTGCCGCCAACGGCGCGACCGCTGCACAACAGATGAACCCGTCGAGCATCACCGGCACACCCGCCAACCGCGCGGCAAGCACCGCGCCCGCGATCGCCGCCAGCTCGCGTCCGCCGAGCCGCCGCAGGATCTCGAACGGCGTGCCCAGCCCGTCGCGGTGCAGCGCGAGCCCCTCGTCGACGACCGCGATCTTCCGCGCAATACCCTCGTCATCGACGCCAGTGCCCGGCCCGACCCAGTCGCGTGCCGACCCGCCGAAGCTCGCCAGACACAGCGCGGCGGCAGTGGTCGAGTTGCCGATTCCCATTTCGCCGAGGACGACCAGATCCGGCGCATCGGCGACTGCCGCCGCGCCCGCGTTGATCGCCGCGAGGCACTCGTCCTCCGACATCGCCGGGGCTTGCGTGAAGTCCGCCGTCGGCTGGTCGAGATCTAGCGAAACGATCTTGAGGTCGAGCCCCGCGGCGCGCGACAGTGCGTTGATCGCCGCGCCGCCCGCCTGAAAATTGGCGACCATCTGGGCTGTGACGGAGGCCGGAAACGCACTCACGCCGCGCGCGACGATGCCGTGATTGCCAGCGAACACCACAGCACTGCCGCGATCGAGCCGGGGCAGCGGGTTGCCCTGCCAGCCAGCCATGAACACCGCGATATCCTCCAGCCGCCCGAGCGACCCCGGCGGCTTCGTCAGATCCCCCTGCCGGGCGATCGCGGCGGACCGCGCCGCCGCGTCGGCCCGCGGCAATCCGCGCAACGCCGCCAGAAACGCGGCGGGTGTCGCAAACGCGGTCATTCGACCAGGAACCCCTCCGGCGGAGTCCGCGTGATGAAATGCCCTTTCACACCCTGCGGCCATTGCTTGAACGGCACCTGGCCGAATGCGCTCTCGCCGTAGAGCTTCGCGTAATCGAGGATCGCCCGCGCAGCATCCTCGGTAGCCTCGAACCGGCCGAGCACATAGCCGACCTTGGCAGGCGCGCGCAGGTGGATCGTGCAGAAATCCTGGCACGCGAACAGGCACGGCATCTCCTGCACCGCGACCCCGGCATATGCCGGATCGGTCGCCTGCACGGCCTTCAACGCGCTGACCAGCCGGGCGCCGCCGCGCACGCCGTCACCGTCGTCGCGCGCGTCGGCGGAATGGCGGCACGTGTTGCACGCGACCACCGCGACGCCGTCCTCGACCGGCTTCAGCATGTCCGTTCCCGGATGATCTCAAAACATATCACTATTGGCATAGGAACCCCTTCGGACAGTCGGTCCCGCACCACGCGAAGGGCAAAAGGCGCACGCCTCCAGCCTTTGCGCGACACGAAGCGATGTCGTCGCTCGGGGTGTTACCCGTCCGTTCGGCGCACCCTGGCCGGACGAAAGACGACCGCGACAGGCAGGTCTCCTGGCTCGCGGGTCAACGCCGTCCGCGCCGCCTTCTCGGGAGTATCCCAATGGCATGTGGCACGATGGCTCGCCGCGTACAGTTGCAGGGGCAGCCGGGTGTTTCCCGTTCCCATTTTCATTCCCCTCAGCGTTGCCGCCTCGGGAAAACCTGTCGCGGGTCGAGCGATACGCGGGCGGAAGAGGCGACGCAAGACACGGGCAGTATCCTTAGGACACGCGCCAGCATGTCCCACCCACCCCCGTCATCCTGACGAAAGTCAGGATCCAGGGTAACGAGCGCTACCCTCTTTGGCTCTGGATCCTGACTTTCGTCAGGATGACGGAGGACGGATGACGGACGTCGACGATCGCGGCGCGCCCCTAGAACTCCACCCCCAGCTGCGCCTTCACGCCCGACCGGAACGGATGCTTCACCTGCGTCATCTCGGTCACCAGGTCCGCCATCTCGATCAACGCATCCGGCGCGTTCCGCCCAGTCACCACGACATGCGTCATCTCGGGCTTGGCCGCCAACACCGCGAGAACCTCGTCGACGGGCAGATACTCATACCGCAACACGATGTTCAGCTCGTCCGCCACGACCATGGCATACGACGGATCCGCGATCATGCGCTTGACCTCGTCCCACGCCTCGCGCGCCACCGCGATGTCGCGCGCGCGATCCTGCGTATCCCAGGTGAACCCCTCGCCCATCGGCTTGAATTCGCACAGCACGGGAAACGCGTCGAAGACCGCCTTCTCGCCCGTCGCCATCGCGCCCTTGACGAACTGGACGACGCCGACTTTCCGGCCGTGCCCGATCATCCGCACCGCCATGCCGAAGGCGGCGGTCGACTTGCCCTTGCCCTTGCCCGTGTGGACGATGATCAGCCCCTTCTCGATCGTCTTGGTCGCGACGATCCGGTCATGGACCTCCTTGCGCTTGGCGCTCTTGGCATTCTGCTCGTCATCGGTCCGCATGATCATGTCCTCTCCCGCTCCCCGATGGCGGATCGCGCCGCGCGGCGCTAGAGCGTGCCTCATGCTCCGCATCACCGACCTCAAGCTGCCGCTCAACCACGCCGACGAGGCGCTCCCCGCCGCGATCCGCGACCGGCTGCGCGTGACGCCGCGCGACCTGATCCGCTACACGATCGCGCGGCGCGCGCACGACGCGCGCGACAAAATGGACATCCAACTCGTCTATTCGGTCGACGTCACGCTGAAGAACGAGGACACTGTCCTCACCCGCTTCCGCAAGGATCGCCACGTCCAGCGCACCCCCGACACCGGGTATCGCTTCGTCACCAAGGGCGGCCCGAGCTATACCGGCCCGCGCCCGGTGGTCGTTGGCGCAGGGCCCTGCGGCCTGTTCGCAGGACTCATCCTCGCGCAGATGGGGTTCCGCCCGATCATCCTCGACCGCGGCAAGGTCGTACGCGAGCGCACCAAGGACACATGGGGCCTCTGGCGCAAGAGCGTCCTCAACCCCGAATCCAACGTCCAGTTCGGCGAAGGCGGCGCCGGCACCTTCTCCGACGGCAAGTTGTGGAGCCAGATCAAGGACCCGCGCCATCTCGGCCGGAAGGTCCTGACCGAGTTCGTCAAGGCCGGCGCGCCCCCCGAAATCCTGACCGAAGCGCATCCGCATATCGGCACGTTCCGCCTCGTTACCATGGTCGAGAGCATGCGCGAGACGATCGAGGCGCTCGGCGGTGAATACCGCTTCTCGACCCGCGTCGACGGTCTCGACGTCGTCGAAGAGGGAGGCGTGCGCCAGCTTCGCGGCCTCCACCTGAGCACCGGCGACTATCTGGAGGCCAACCACGTCGTCTTCGCAGTCGGCCACAGCGCCCGCGACACGTTCGAGATGCTGCATGCCAAGGGCGTGCACGTCGAGGCCAAGCCGTTCTCGATCGGCGTCCGCATCGAGCATCCGCAGTCGTGGATCGACGAAGCGCGGTTCGGGCCTTGCGCCGGCCACCCCGATCTCGGTGCGGCGGCGTACAGCCTGTCGCACCACTGCAAGAACGGCCGCACCGTTTACAGCTTCTGCATGTGCCCGGGTGGCACCGTCGTCGCCGCGACCTCCGAGGAGGGGCGCGTCGCCACCAACGGCATGAGCCAATATTCGCGCAACGAACGCAACGCGAACTCCGGCATCGTCATCGGCATCGACCCCGAGCGCGACTATCCCGGCCACCCGCTCGCCGGGATCGAGTTGCAACGCCACTGGGAGTCGCGCGCCTATGTTGCGGGCGGGTCGAACTACAAGGCGCCTGCGCAACGGATCGGCGACCTGCTCGCGGGGCGCGCGTCGACCGCCCTCGGGTCGGTGGTCCCGTCGTACAAGCCGGGCGTGCATATGACCGATCTGTCGGAATGCCTGCCCGAGTTCGCGATCACGGCGTTGCGCGAGGCTCTGCCAGCATTCGGGCGCGAGATTCCCGGCTATGACCACCCCGACGCAGTGCTTACCGGCGTCGAAACACGGACGTCGTCGCCGGTGCGGATCACGCGCGGCGACGATTTCGTAAGCCTGAACACGGCGGGCCTGTTCCCGGCGGGTGAAGGTGCGGGTTATGCGGGGGGCATCCTGTCCGCCGCGGTCGACGGTATTAAGGTGGCGGAAGCGGTCGCGCTTAGCCTGACGGCGTAAGTCGGACGCTGCTTGTTCCCGCGCGTGGGCGAGGTCCACGAGCCACAAACGTTCGCGTTCGCACCCGGAGCTCCCGCCTTCGCAGACGGACGCGGAAGGCTGCGACACTAAGGTTTGGGCCTGATCATCATGACCACACTCACGGCACCTCCCCGGCGGAGGCCGGGGTCCAGTTGGGGTACAGAGGTGACTGCGCGAAGCGTCCGCTAACCTAGGCCTTCGCAACCGGGCCCCGGCCTCCGCGAGCGAAGCGCAGGAGTGTTACGCCGGTTACATTTGAAGGCTGCGACGTCGTTCGAGCCCCTCGACCTTGGCTCTGCCAACGCCCTTAAAACGAAGACCCGCCGCCCATACTTACTTCCGCCGCTGCGGCGCTGTCTCGATCAACCATGCGCGCGGCAACCCCGTCGGCTTTGCCCCCCCGTCGAGCCGTCGCGCACTGACCAAAGCGACCCGCTTCAGGATCATCTGGTCCTTGAACGCATCCATCCCGCCGCCCGTCGGCTTGGCGAGGATACGCTTCACCACATCCATTCCGGCGACGACATGCCCGAACGCCGCATAACCGGGATAGCCTGCGCGCGCGTCCATCGCTGGCGCCGGCCCGACCGTGATGAAGAAATTCCCGCCAGCCGACGCCGGCGTCATTCCCCGCGCCATCGATATCGTCGCGTCGAGATGCTTGATGCCGGTCATCGCAGTGGTCTCGAGCGGGAATGGCGGCAGGATCCGCCGCGCATCGGTGCGGATCCCCGCCTGGATGAAGCCGAGCTTCGGTGCCGACTTCTGGCGGCTTGCGCGGTAGAAGTCGGTCCCGTCGAACCGTCCGTCATCGACATACGCCAGGAAATTCGCGGTCGTCTTCGGCGCGTGGCGCGCGTCGAGCGCCAGCAGGATCGGCCCCTCCGACGTGACGATGCGGACGCGGACAAACCCCGGCTTCGGTCCCGGTTCGACGCGCTGTGCCGACCGTTTTACCGGGCTTGCCGATCCGGCGGTCGCCAAAGCCGCAACGGTCACGAAGCCTATCATCAAACGTCGCATTTCGATCACTCACGCCTTTACCGATCGTGGCCGGCTAGCCGTCCGTCTGCGGAGTGGCAAGCGCATGGGACGTGCGATGATTGGGCCGGACTGGCAATTGCTGACTCAACACGCTGCCGGTTTGGCAGCGTGTTGAGGCTCCCACCAGCCAGCGCCTCCCCGGCGGAGGCCGGGGTCCAGTTGGGAAACGCCGCTGATGGAGTTTTGTGCTATGTCACTCCGGTCGTGCCAACTGGGCCCCGGCCTCCGCCGGGGAGGCGATCTGGTTGAGTGGTGCGTCGCGACATCTTCCATGGGCGATAAATCTGCTCACGACGTTCACTATAGCCGCATCTCTGCAACTGAAGCATCTTCGCGCATCCTCAAACATAGCGCGGTATCGGCCCGACCTGCGGCGTCTGGTCCGGAAGCTCCACCATCGTCTCGTCGACGAAGCACCAGCCCCAGCCCTCCGGCGGGTCGTAGCCCTCGATGATCGGATGCTGCGTCGCGTGGAAGTGCGCGGTCGCGTGGCGGTGCGGGGAGTCGTCGCAGCAGCCGACATGGCCGCACGCGCGACACAGCCGCAGATGCACCCATTCGCTGCCCATCCGGAGGCACGCCTCGCAGCCCTTCGCGCCCGGCGTTACGCGGCGAATCGTTTCCCTATGCGTGCATCCGTCGGTCATCCCGCGCGCCTTTCTGCCATGTCGGCCAATATCGTGTGAATCTGTGCGACCACCGCCGCGCCTTCGCCGACCGCTGCCGCGACGCGCTTGGTCGAGCCCGCGCGCACGTCGCCGATCGCGAACACGCCGGTGCGGCTCGTCTGCAACGACAGCGCGGCGCCGCCGGTGACGATGAACCCCTTGTCGTCCGTATCGACGCAGCCCTTGAGCCAGCCTGCATTGGGGTCCGCACCGATGAACAGGAACAGGTGTCGCATCGCGCACCGCGTCTCCGCGCCGTCGCTGCGTTGGCGGAAGATTGCTGCGGTCAGCCCGGTCGCGCGCTCCCCCTCCAACCCGACGATCTCGGTGCCGACGCGGATCGTCACGTTGGGCAGCGCGGCGATCCGGTCGATCAGGTATTTCGACATTGTCGCGGCCAGCGGCCGGCGCACGATCAGGTGCAGATGCTTCACGCGCGGCGCGAGGAACGCCACCGCCTGCCCCGCCGAGTTGCCACCGCCGACGAGCGCGACCTCTTCGCCCTCGCACAGCCGCGCTTCGATCGGCGACGCCCAATAGGACACGCCGGCGCCCTCGAACGCCGCCAGGTCGGGGATGTCCGGCCGCCGATAGCGCGCGCCCGACGCCACGATTACCGTCCGCGACCGGACCCGCCGATCACCTGGCAATTCGAGCGCGAGCGGATCGCCCGCCGGCCGATCCTCGTCGCAATCGAGATGCGCGACGGTCAGCGGGATCGCGATCTCCGCCCCGAACTTCAGCGCCTGGTTGAACGCGCGGCCCGCCAGCGCCTGCCCCGATATGCCGGTCGGGAAGCCCAGGTAATTCTCGATCCGCGCCGACGCCCCGGCCTGCCCGCCGATCGCGCGCTCGTCGAGCACGATCACCGACAATCCTTCCGACGCGGCATACACCGCCGCCGCCAACCCCGCCGGCCCCGCGCCGACGATCGCGACGTCGTATACCGTGTCCGGATCGAGATCGGGCGTGATCCCAAGGCAGGCCGCGACCTCGATATCCGACGGTTTTTTCAGCACCGTACCATTCGGGCAGACCACGAGCGGCAGATCGCGCGGTGCGACCCCGGTCCGCTCAACCAATGCACGCCCCTCGTCGTCCGATGCCGCATCGAGGACGATGTTCGGATAGCCCGACCGGGTGAGAAACCCTTGCAGCCGGACGACGTCGGGACTGTACGGCAGGCCGACGATCACCGTCCCGCCACTGCCCTGCTCGATCAACCCGACGCGGCGCAGGATCAGGGCGCGCATCACGATCTCGCCGACATCGGCCGAGCCGACCATCAGCGCGCGCAGATGCGCCGGATCGAACGGCAGCGCGGTGCATCCCCCAGGGCCGGCGGTGCCACCCGCGAGCGTCGGGCGACCAGCGAGCTGGTTGACCTCGCCCGTCAGCTGTCCCGGGCCATGCGTGGTGATCGGCGCCTCGTGGCTCAGACCGTCGCGGCGGACGACGTCGATCGTGCCCTCGAGCACCAGCCAGGCGGCGACTCCCTGCTCGCCGATCGCATAGACCTGTTCGCCGGATGCGAACACGCGCGCCGGGCCGCTCGCGAAGCGCTTCGCCGTTTCCAGTTGCTCGGCGTTGAGCACGGGAAACATCTGGTGGTCGCGCGCGCCCAGATCGCTCATGGGCGCGATACCGGTTCGAGTCCGAGCAGCAGCGTCGGGATCAGTTCGGACACGGTGGGGTGGATCGGCACCGCCCAGCGCAGCGCTGACACCGGCTGATCGGCGTTCATCATGTCGAGGATCCCGTGGATCGCCTCGTCGCCGCCCGTACCCAGGATCGCCGCCCCCAGGATCCGCTGTGTCTCCGCATCTGCAACGATCGTCATGAACCCCGTGGTCTCGCCTTTCTCGACGGCGCGGCCGACGCGCGTCATGGGCCGCTTCGCAACCAGGATCGGTCGCCCGGTCTTTGCCGCCTGCGCCTGCGTCATGCCCACCCGGCCAAGCGGCGGATCGATATAGAGCGCATAGCCGACCAGCCGCTGGCTCAGCGTTCGATCGCCACGGTCGAGCAGGTTCGCCGCGACGATCTCGAAATCATTATAGGCGGTATGCGTGAACGCGCCGCGACCGTTGCAATCGCCCAGCGCCCAAACGCCTGGCACGTTGGTCTGCAACATGTCGTCGACGGTGACATAGCCCTTGGCGTCGGTCTCGATCCCGGCGAGGTCGAGACCGAGGTCGTCGGTATTGGGGCGCCGGCCGACCGCGAGCAGCACGTGGCTGCCGATCACCTTCGGATCGCCCGCTCGGCAATCGACCGATACCGCGACACCGTCCGGATGGCGCGCGAACGCGACGCAGTTCGCGTCGGTGCGCACCGTTATCCCTTCGTCCTCCAGGATTTCGCGCACCGCATCGGACACCTCGGCGTCCTCGTGCGCGATCAGCCTTTCGCCGCGCTCGACCACCGTCACCGCTGCGCCGAACCGCCGGTACATCTGCGCGAACTCGAGCCCGATATAGCTTCCGCCGACGACGACGAGATGCTGGGGGATCTGCTCGAGCGCAACCATGTCGGTGTTGTCGAGATGCGGCACGTCGCCGACGCCGGGCATGTCCGGTACGCTCGCCCGGCCACCGACGTTGAGGAAGATACGCGGCGCGGTCATGTCCTCGCCGTCGACCGCGATCGTCCGCGGTCCTGTGAAGCGGGCGTGTCCGCGCAGAAACGTGAGGCCCGCCATGCCCTCGAGCCAGCGTTCGTTGCCCGATCGTGCATCCATCACGACCTTGCGCGCGCGGGCTGCGACCGCGGGCATGTCGACCGTGACCTCGCCGGTGGCGATCCCGAAATCCGACGCGCGCCGCGCCAGATGCGCGGCATAGGCGCTCGCCACCAGGGTCTTGGTCGGCATGCAGCCGGTATTGACGCAGGTCCCGCCGACCAGCTTGCGCTCGATCAGCGCGACCGTCATGCCCGCGGCGGTAAGGCGCCCTGCCAGTGGTGGTCCGGCCTGCCCGGCACCGACGATGATCGCGTCGAACGTCCGCATCAGATCGACACCACCACGAGCACCGCCAGGATGATCGCGACCGCATCCTCGATCAGTGCGGCTGGCCGATCGTTGCCGAACGCCGACGCCAGTCGCGCGCGCGACGCCGCCCCGCCATAGATCCCGACGACCGCACCGACCAATCCGAGCACGAGCCCCGGCACCGGCGCACCGATCCCGTAGCCGACGGCCGCCCCCGACGACCCGCCCGTGAGCAGCCGCGCGGCGAACTGCGACGGCACCTTGCGGCTCGGCGTAGACGGCAGCTGATCGGTGACGAGTTCGATCGCCGCCAAAAGGGTAAATATCCACGGCGTGAACCGGTAGCCAAGGAACGCCAGCCACGTCCCCTGCAAGGGCAGCGTCCCCCTGCTCGCGGCCCAGGCGATCGCGGCCGGCGCCATCATCGCGCGCAACCCCGCGACGATGCCGATGACGACGGCGAGGATCAGCCCGTGCAAGAGCGGGGGGACGAGCATGGCAGTCTCCGATCCGGTGTGTCCGACATCGTCCCACGCACCGCCACGACCGTCAATTCGCGTCGCATCCGATCTGGCATAGATGCCGTCGCCATAGTCTCCGCGATTACAACAGGACCGGAACAACCGCCTGATATCGAACGCGAACACGAGCCGATCCTCGCGCAGTTTTATTTCGCCGCGGTCGCCTCGATCTCGACCAGGAACGCCGGCCCTGCGAGTGCCGCAACCTGCACGGTCGACCGCGCGACGGTGTTCGGGTTCTCGGCCGTCCCAAAATACATCTTGAAGGCGTCGTTCATGCCCGCAAAATCCATCTTGCCGCCGAGCTTAGGATCGCCGGCGACGAACACGGTGAGCTTGATGATGTCGCGCATCGCATAGCCCTGCGCCGCCAGGATCGTCTTGATCTTCGCAAAGACGCTAATCGTCTGCGTCTTGGTATCGCCGAAATCGGCGATCGTCAGTTGGGCGGGCGGCGTCTTGCTGGCCGGATCGATCGGCGCTGCCAGCTGCCCGCTCAGGTACAGCATCTTCGCGCCCGCAGGGACTGTCACGCCCTGGAGGATCAGCCCGGGCGGGGTGTTGGCGTGCCGGACAATCGCCGACTTGGCATCCGCAGCCATCGCCGCGCCGGGCAGTGCGAGCATCGTGCAGGTCACCACAGCCAAGGCAATGGTCTTCGTCGTTATCGTCATAGGTCTCTCTCCCGGTTATCCAAGCACATGGTTCGGGCGCGGCGGGGTGTGGCGCCGCGCCCGATCTCTCAGAAGCTGACGTTCATGCGCGCATAATAATAGCCGCCGTTGATCCCGTACGGGCTGAACGTCAGCGGCGCGTCGAGCTGGTTGCCGCCGCCGACCAGAGTCGCATTGGTCGTACCCGGCACCAGGCCGAGCGTCGGCGATTTCTTGTTGAAGACGTTGTTCGCGCCGATCGACAGTTCGAGGTCGTCTGTCGCCTTGAAGTTCAGTTCGACGTCGCCGATGAACGCGGTCCCGATCGTCTGCTTGTAGAACGTGCCACCGTCCGGGCTGTATCTGGCCGAGCTCTTCCCGTAGACCGTACCACGCAACGTCATCGAGAATTTGTCGATCGAATAGAAGGTCGAGCCGATCACCTTCACCCGCGGCGACGCGGTCTCGATATTGGCGCGCGCGCCCGCGTCGAACAACGGCACCGTGATCGTCTGCCCGAGGACGTTGACCAGCGGTGGCGCCGCCATGACCTTGGTGATCTTGGTCTGGTTGTAGTTGCCCGACAAGGTCCAGGTCGCGTTGCCATAGTCGCCGAAATCGGTCGCATAGCTGGCGACGATATCGACGCCGCGGGTCCGGGTATCCGCACCGTTGGTGAAGATGTTGATGCCGGTCTGCGTCACCGTCGGATCCAGGACGTTGCCGTTCGCGCGGATCGCCGCCGTCACCACGGGGAAGTTGACGTTGACCGGCGCGGTCGCACCACCCCCGCCGAACAGCGACCCCGTGCCGAGAATACGGTCATCGATCTTCACCTGATACGCATCGATCGTGATCGTCAGGCGCGGCACCGGCCTGATGACCGTACCGAGGCTGTAGTTGGTCGATTTCTCAGGCTTCAGATTGGCGAAACCGAGCAGCTTTGCGGCTGCCGAATTGGCCGGCAACTGCACGAACGCGGACGTCGGCGAGACGTTAGTCGCGGAGTAGAACGACTCCGCCAGCGTCGGTGCGCGGAACCCCGTCGAGAAGGTGCCCCGCAGCGCGAACGCGTCGGAGAAGTCGTAGCGCGTCGTCCCCTTATAGATGAACTTGCTGCCGAAATCGGAATAATGCTCGTACCGGCCGGCGACATCGACCTTCCAGCCCTCGATCGGCATCAGCGCAACATCAACATAGGCCGCCTGAGAATTCCGCCCGTTGACGCCCGCATCCGAACTGCGGAAGCCGGGATAGGACTGTCCACCTTCCTTGTAGGTCGAGGCGGCATCGCCCGCACCGATCTGATAGACGTTCTTGCGATATTCGCCACCGAAGGCGAGGTTGATCGGGGCCGCCATCCCGGCCTCGATCTCATGCGTGAAATCAGCGTTGGCGGTGAACTCGGTCGACTTGAAGAAGCCGTTGTAGAAGGTCGTCGGGGTAAAGCCTGTATCCGCATAGAGCGACGCGTTGGCTGAGTTGACAGTGTAGATCTCGTTCTTGTCCTGGCCGAACGTCGTCGACAGGTCGTAATGGAACCCACTGGCGTCGCCGCGAAGGCCGCCGGTGAACGCCATATCCTCTTCGCGAATCTTCTCGCGTGGGGAAAAGCCATTGACCGGGCTGTCGCCTTCGGGATCGAAATAGGTCGTGACGCCGGCCACCGTGCGCGACACGCGGGTCGGTACGCGGACATTCTCGTACGCGCTGGCGATGCGCCGCGAATAGGTGCCGAAGCTGTACGCCTCGATACCGCCGAAATCATAGGCCGAATTATACTGGAGGTTGATGAGGCGGGACTGCGCATCGCCGCTGATCTTGTTGACATAGGGGAAGTCAGACATCCCCGGATAGAGTTGTTGCTGAAGCGCGGTGATCGACGGCGTCGTCGCGCTCGTCAGCAGCTTGCCGTTGATGTCCGTAACGCGGCGATCGAGCCCGCCGACCTGCGTGAAGTCGTGATAGCGATAGAAGCCGGTAACGTTGATGAAGCCGCTTTCGCCGACCTTGGTCGCAAGGTGCAAACTCCCGCCATAGGTGCGGCCGCCGGTGTCGTAATTCTCGCCTGCAGTCACCGAAGCGTCGCCGCCTTCCTTGTCGTCCTTCAGGATGACGTTGATGACGCCGGCGATCGCGTCCGAGCCATATTGTGCGGCGGCGCCGTCCTCGAGCACCTCGATGCGCTTGATCGACGCCGGCGATATGAGGTCGAGATCGGCGGTCGCCGCGCCCTGATACGGTCCGCCGAGAACGGCAAGGTTCGAGGTGCCGTGTCGTCGCTTGCCGTTGATCAGGACGAGCGTGTGGTTCGGGCTGAGCCCGCGCAACCGCGCGGACAGCGTGAGGTTGGCGGTGTCGCCGCCGAACGCCTGCGCGGTGAACGACGGTACGAGCTGAGTCAGCACCTGGTTGAGGTTGGGCTGGCCGACATGGCTCATCAGTTCGGCGTCGAGCACCTTGATCGGTGCGGCACTCTCGGCCGCGGTGATCCCCGTCGCGCGCGTGCCGGTGACGATGATGTCGTCGGGTATTTCGGTCGATCCCGTCTGGGGATCGGTCACGGCGACCGACGCGGTCTGCGCGAAGGCCGTCATATGTCCGGCGCTGGCGAGCGCCACGATGAGGGCGCCGCGTGAAATGGTGGTGACGGTCTTCATAAGGTTTCCCCCCTTATTGTTGAGCGCCTTCAGCCATCCTCTAATAATATGGATGATCTAACGTCATCTCTTCATGTCTATCCGCACCACGAAACGTGGCTTCTTAGTATCTCTATCAACATCTGTGAATTGACGAGCTTGGTAAGGATTGTCCGTGGCGCATCACAAGGCAACTGATTCGGGGATAGCTTCATACCAAGCATGAACTATTGTTCATTGTGTCACCAATATGCAACGTTTCGACACAGGTTGCTCAGACTTAGGCGACACGCCGCGTACGGTCCGACCCCGTTGCGGCCCTGTTGGCGCCCTGTGCCGCGACCCGCCTGGCCAGCGCCATGACCTGGCCTTGGGCGGACTGGATGCCCCCTTCCTGCCAGCCCGGCGTCTGGCTGAGCGCGGCGGACGCGAAATAGACGCGGCCGTCGGGCTTCTGGAGCAGGCGGAACTCGGGCGTATCGATATGCCCTTCCTGCCGCCCGTTCGCGCTGCCCGCATTCCAGTCGGGCCACGGCCCCAGGCTGTACGGAATCTTGTGCCAGTTCACCGCGATGCCGTTGACCAGATCGCCGCCATGCCCCGGATGCAGCCGGTCGATCACGCCGCGGGAGAAAGCGATCTGCTCGGCGATCGGGCGCTTGGCGAACTCGGCGGCATTGGGTCCCGACGAATAACAGCCCAGGATCATCCCGCGTGCAGAATGGAGGCCGGCCGACGGATACCAGATCAGCGTGGTAGGGCCGCCGACGAACGAAATGCCGCCATAGATCTGCTCGCGTTCCCAAAAGCGCGGGCTTTCGAACGCGACCTTGTTCGAATGATCGTAGACGACTCCGGCGATCGTCCTCTTCAGGGCGGGCGAGAAGTCGGTATCGATCGTCGCCAGGACCGGGAAAGGGATCGTGCAGATGACGTAATCGGCCTTCACGGTGTCGACCACGTCGCTCGCCTTGTCGCGGTAGACCACGTCGACGCCGCGCGCGGTGTGACGGATTTTGGTGACTTCGGCGCCGCGGATCGCAGGGCGACGCAGGTTGCGATCGAACCCGGCATGGATCCGGTCCATGCCGCCGACCGGCTCGAACATCGTCGCCTGCATGTAGAGATTGTCCTCGAACAGCGTCATCGGCAACCGCTCGTTCGCCAGCAACTGATCCATCGGTACCGCGCTGCCCGCCGACGAGAAGGTGACGCCCGCCCCCGGTGCGGTCCCGAACCCCGATCGCTCGGTGCCCTCAAACGTATAGTCGGTGCCGAGATCGCCATAGGCTTTCAGAAACGGCAGCAATTTGACCTTATCGGCCGCCGTCACCGACTGATCGAGCGCACCCTGGTTGATTGCCTTCGCCAACAACTCCGCGATGTGGCCGCGCATGTCGTTGATCGCGGTCCGCATGCGAATCTTGCTGCCGTTCTCGCCCATCACATAGGCCGAGCGGCTCGAATTGACCTCCACCTCCAGCGGGACATCGAACTTTTTCGCGTACCCGATCAAGCCCTGGTGAAAGCTCGGGATCCGCGCCGGTCCTGCGTTGAAGTAAATCCCGTCGGAGAATTTTGCGGTCTGCGTCTGTTCCCCGATCATCTCGATCTTGTCGCCGTCGCGCACCGTCCAGGCGCGCCCGCCGACCCGCTCGCGTGCTTCCAGCAACGTGACCTGGAAGCCCACCTGTTCGAGTTCGTAGGCCGCCGTCAGACCGGCGATACCCGCACCCAGCACGACGACGTGCGTCCCCTTGCCCAATGTCGGCGTCAGCGTCGTGAGCGCTTCGGCATGCGACGTTCCGATCAACCCTTCGGTCAAGCCCAGCGCTTGCATCGCGCCGAGCGTCGCCCCCAGCCCTCCCATCAGGCCAAGTCGTCGCAAGATGGTCCTGCGTGTAATCGTGGTGTGTGTAGTCATGAGGCCCCCCGAAACGGCAAGCCTTCCCAGGGCTTGCCGGACGTCAGAACACCGCCGGGTCCAACCCGTCAGCGGCCTCGCAGGAACATCATCCCCCGCTCAATCCCGATGGACGCCGAACCTTAAGCCGAAAGGAACACATCGTTCCTTTCCGCGCCAAAATTCGACACGTTGCATCTTTTGATTGAACGATTCGGATTGAACATTGCTTTGCGATGTAACGCAAATGAAATCTTGGTTGACGGAACCAAACGGTCTTCCCGCGTCCGCGTCATGCCCGGTCCATCTGCGGGCCTTGAATTCCAGTCGTCCGCCGGCCAATTCTCGGACTGATCCTTTCACCACGAGACCTCCCACACCCTATGACCACCGAAACCGCTCCAGCGCCCGAGACGTCCATCCCCGGAACGCATGCCTTCGAGGCCGATGTCGCGCGGTTGCTCCACATGATGGTGCACTCGGTCTATTCGGATAAGACCGTATTCCTGCGTGAACTGATTTCGAACGCAGCCGATGCCTGCGAAAAGCTGCGGTACGAGGCGTTGCGCGCGCCCGAGTTGCTTGGCGACGAGACTCGCCTGGCGATCGCGATCACGCTCGATCCCGAAGCGCGCACGCTGACGATCGAGGATAACGGTATCGGCATGACCGCCGAGGACATGGGCGACGCGCTCGGCACGATCGCGCGCTCGGGCACCAAGGCATTCATGGACCGGATCGCGGCGTCAAGCGGCTCCGACGGCGCACAGCTGATCGGTCAGTTCGGCGTAGGCTTCTATTCCGCGTTCATGGTCGCATCGAAGGTCGACGTGATTTCGCGTCGTGCTGGTGCTGACACCGCCTCGACCTGGTCGTCGGACGGCCTCGGCACCTATACGATCGCGGATGTCGCCACCGCCGACGCCCCTGCCCGCGGCACGCGCGTCGTGCTCCATTTGCTCGAAGATGCGACCACGTACACCGACCGCTTCACCGTCGAGCGCCTGATCAAGGACCAGTCGGGCCACGTGCCCGTGCCGATCACGCTGCGCGAAAAGCCCGACGCGGATCCGGTCGACATCGCCGACGGCGCCGCACTATGGACCAAGCCGAAGGCGGATATCTCGGAAGAGGACTATGCCGACTTCTACCGCAGCGTGTCCGGCCAGTATGACGAGCCCGCGCTGACGCTCCATTACCGCGCGGAGGGGCTGCATGAATACACGGTGCTGGCCTATGTGCCCGGCGCCAAGCCGTTCGACCTGTTCGATCCCGATCGCAACGGTCGGATGAAGCTGTACGTCAAGCGCGTCTTCATCACCGACGATGCCGAGGTCCTACCACGTTATCTCCGCTTCATGCGCGGGCTTGTCGACTCGTCCGACCTGCCGCTCAACGTCTCGCGCGAGATGATCCAGGAAAGCCCGATGCTCGCCGCGATCCGCAAGGGCGTGACGGGCCGCGTGCTTGGCGAACTCGACAAGCTCGCGACGCGCGATGCCGAGGCGTATGCGAAGATCTGGGAGAATTTCGGCGCGGTCCTTAAGGAAGGGCTGTACGAGGATTTCGAACGCCGCGAAGCGCTGCTGAAGCTCGCGCGCTTCAAGACCACGACGTCGGCCGGTGCCTGGCGTTCGGTTGCCGACTATGTCGGGGCGATGAAGGAGAACCAGACTGCGATCTATTACGCGGTCGGCACCGATCTCGACCGCCTCGAAGCCTCGCCGCAGCTCGAAGGATTCCGTGCGCGCGGAATTGAAGTGCTGTTGCTGCCGGACTCGGTCGACGGGTTCTGGGTGACGGCCGGCATCGATCACGACGGTAAGCCGTTCAAGTCGGTGACGCAGGGTGCCGCCGATCTCGGGCTGATCCCGCTGGTCGATGGTGGCGAGCAGCCGACGGCCGATGCCACGCCTGAGGTCGCGGACTTCATCGCATTCGTGAAGACGACGCTAGCGGATGCCGTGTCCGAGGTCCGCGCGTCCGAGCGGCTGACCGACAGCGCGGTCTGCCTGGTCGCGTCGGACAGCGGAATGGACCGTCAGCTCGAACGCATCTTGGCGGCAAGCGGTCAGGCGATGCCGGCGGCCAAGCCCGTGCTCGAGATCAACCCGCGCTCGGCGTTGATCGCCAAGCTGGCAGCGCTCGGCGAGGACGAGACGGCGCTGCGCGAGGACGCGGCGCATCTGCTGTTCGACGAGGCGCAGATCGCCGATGGCGAGCGTCCGATCGATGCGCGGGCGTTTTCCGCGCGGCTTGCGCGGCTGTTCACGCGGGCGCTCGGGTAAGCGGATGACCGTCTCCCCGCCCAGCGCGGTGGGGAGACGGTACGCGCTACATCCGGACGACACGCGTCCCGATCCGTTCCGCCTCGGCAGGGTCGTGCGTCACCATCAGGATCGGCAGCTTCAGCACGTCGCGAACGTGTTCGATCGCCACGAGAACTTCCTCGCGTCGGGCACGATCCAGTGACGATAGCGGTTCGTCGAGAAGCAGGAAGCGCGGGCGGCTGAGCAGCGCGCGACCGATCGCGACGCGCTGCGCCTCGCCGCCCGACAACGTGCGGGGCCAGCGATCGAGGAGGTGGCCGATGCCGAGGAAGCCGATCCGCTCCTCGAACGGGCCGTGCACGCGGCCGGCGCCGTAGAGCAGGTTCGCCCGCACGCGCAGATGTGGGAACAGGCGCGCGTCCTGGAAGACATAGCCGGCCCGGCGGCGCTCGGGGGGCACGTCGACGCCACCGGGCGTGGCTGCATCGAACAGCGTGTCGCCGTCGATCGCGATCCGGCCGCGGTCGGGACGGAGCAGTCCGGCGACCATGTTGAGCACGCTGGACTTGCCGATGCCCGACGGGCCGAACAGCACGGTTGCCCCCTCGCCTGCCTCCAGCGTCAGCGCCACCTGCGCATCGCCGAGACGCTTCTCGATATCGATCTCAAAGGACATGCAGACCCCTCCCGGCACGTCGCGTCAACAGTTCCGACGCGATCAGAGCGACAAGCGACAAGCCTACGGACACGCACGACAATCGCCACACCAGCGCGTCGGCGCCGGGTTGCTGGAGCGCGGAATATATCGCGAGCGGCAGTGTCTGCGTTTCGCCGGGTACATTGGAGACGAAAGTGATCGTCGCGCCGAACTCGCCGATCGATCGCGCGAAGCCGAGTACGGCGCCGGCCAGGACGCCTGGGACGCTGAGCGGCAGGGTCAGCGTCCAGAATACGCGCCATGGTCCTGCGCCCAGCGTTCGCGCAGCATTCTCGAGCCGACGGTCGACTGCCTCGATCGAGATCCGCATCGCCCGCACCATCAGCGGCAGAGCCATGACGCCGGCGGCGATCGCGGCACCGGTCCAGCGAAACAGCACGGTCACGCCGAACCCGTCCTGTAGCCACGCGCCGATCGGGCCATTGGGTCCGAAGGCGAGGAGCAGAAGCCACCCCGTGACGACTGGCGGCACTACCAGTGGCAAATGGATCGCCGCGTCGACCACGAACTTGCCCGGAAAGCGGACGCGCGCGAGCAGCCATGCCAGCGCGAACGCGATCGGCAAGGTCACTGCCATCGCGACGCCGCCAACCTTTAGCGACAGCGCGACGATCCCCCATTCGGTCGGACTGAGCATCTAGCGCGCGGAAAACCTGTAGCGGACGAAGATCGCCTTGCCCGCGGGCGAGACGAGGAAGCGGCGAAAACCCTCGGCGTCCGGGTTCGTCGACGTCTTCAGCCGTGCGATTGGATAGGTGATCGCGGGATGCGTGGCCTCGGGGAACACGCCGGCGATCCGGACCTTGGCGGACGCCTTGGCATCGGTCGCGTAGACGATCGCAAGCGGCGCGGCCCCGCGCTCGACTAGCGCCAGTGTCGCGCGGACATTCTCCGCGCGCACCACCTTCGGCGAAACCTGGGCCCAGACGCCGAGCTTCTCCAGCGACGCCTGTCCGTATTTGCCAGCCGGAACTGCGGTATCGGCCATTGCCAGCGGTCCTGCCGTCAGTACGCGAACAAGAGCGGCAGGCGGGCGCACCGGGATCCGTACCGTGCTACCCACCGGCGCTGCGACGACGAGGCGGTTGCCGAGGAACGTGACGCGGGTGCTGGCGACGATGAGGGTCTTCTTGGCAAGTTCATTCATCCAATCCTCGTCCGCCGACACGAACAAATCCGCCGGCGCGCCGGCCTCGACCTGCCGGGCGAGCGCCGACGACGCCGCGAACGAGATCGTTGGCTTCATATGACCTTTTTTCGCCCAGGCATCGGCAGCCGCAGTCATCGATTCCTGCAACGATGCGGCCGCGAGCACCAGCGGTGGACGCCGCTGTGCGTGCGCTCCCGTCGCCCCGAAGCTGACGGCTACCATCAGTGCCGACGTCAGATACCGCATACCGCTTGCCTCTCGATCCCTGCGCATACCGATATATAGCGCTGGGCCATAACGCTAGCCGGTTCGATATGTTGCGCGCCTAGTTGGCCGTGACCCGCCCGGTTCGCGCGAGCTTCCCCCAGCCGACCAGCGGCCCCCGCAGCGCCTGTGCGATCGCCTTCAGCACGACATAGTACATCACCTGGCGATAACCGATCCGCTGCGGGATCAGCAGCCACAGCAGCCGCCAGCGTTCCTTGCGCTCCAGCGCGAATGCGATGGTCGCGGCGAGCAGGTCGATCGCCGTGAAGATGAGCCAATAGGCCAGCATCGTATAGACGTCGTGGCTGGTCTGCTCCCAGCCATGCGCCTGCACCGCGACATAGGTCGAGGCGAAACTGACCAGCAGCGCGAGGTCGATAATCGGCGAGATCGAGGCGAGGATGATCTGGAACACGATCGCCTGCGGCAACCCGACCCAGCCGAGCCCGCGCGGCTGTGACCGACCGATCGCCGAGCGATGCTTGTATAGGCATTGCAACGTCCCGAACGCCCAGCGAAACCGCTGCTTGGCGAGCGCACGCATTGTCTCGGGTGCTTCGGTCCAGGCGATTGCGAACTGGTCGTATTGCACCGTCCAGCCATGCCGCTGGATTGCGATCGTGAGGTCCTGATCCTCGGCAAGCGTATCGTCGGGATAGCCGCCCACGCTGCGGATCGCCGCCAGCCGCCACGCGCCGACCGCGCCCGGAACAACCGTCATCGCGTTCAGCCGCGCGAGCGCACGCCGTTCGAGGTTCTGCGCGGTGATATATTCGAGCGCCTGCCATTTGGTGATCAGGTTGACGCGGTTGCCGACCTTGGCATTGCCGGCGACCGCACCCAGTTTCGGATCGTCGAACCAGCGGGCCAGACGCGCGATGGTCATCGGCTCGAACTGGGTATCGGCATCGAGCGCGATTACGATCTCGCCGCGCGCCAGTTCGAGGCCGCGGTTGAGCGCGCGAGCCTTGCCGCCATTCTCCAGCGTCAACAAGCGGACACGATCGTCGTCCGCGAACGCCTCGGACACGACGCGGCTGGTGCCGTCGCTCGATCCGTCGTCGATCACGATCACCTCGATCGCGACCTCCGCGGACGCGAGCACGCCTTGTACCGCGCGGACGATCACGCGTTCTTCGTTGAACGCCGGGATCATCACCGTCACGAACCGTGACGGATCGATCGCCGGGAACACCGTCTTCAGTTCGCGCCGGGCCTGGATCAGCGCGAGCGCCGACAAGGCCAAGGCGCGGATGATGCCGATCGTGATCGCGATGCCGAAGATCCAGCGCAGCGCGACGACGATCCCGCCGAGCGCGCTGAACAGGGCAAGATCGGCGACGGCTGCGACGCGATCGCTCGACGAGATCACCGGCATTGCCGCATTGCGCGACAGGCCTGCGAGCGTCGAGACGGGCACGAAGCTGTAGCCCATCGCACGCAGTCGCTCGATGATGATCGGCAACGCGGCGACCGTTTGCGCACGATTGCCGCCGGCGTCGTGGAGCAGGATGACGTTGCCGCTGCGCTCCGGGTTGCCCGCCTCGACGCCCGCGATCGTGCGGTCGATGATCGCCTGCACGCCCGGCCGCTTCCAGTCGTCGGGGTCGACGTGGAGGCCGACCGAGATGTAGCCGCGCTGCTGCGCTTCGAGCGCCGGGACAATCTCGTCCGCGGTGCTCGGCTCGGCGTCGCCGAAATAGGGCGCGCGGAACAGTCGGAGCGAGCGGCCGGTAAACGCCTGGAATAGACGCTGCGTGGTGTTCAGCTCGTACTTCACCTGCCGCTGAGAGACGTTGGCGAGGTTGGGATGCGTATAGGTGTGGCTGCCGATCTCATGGCCTTCGCGGACCATCCGCTCGAGCAGCAGCCGCTCGGTCAGCGCATTCTCGCCGATCACGAAGAACGTCGCGGGCGCATGTTCGCGCTTGAGGATGTCGAGGATCTGCGGCGTCCATTCGGGATCGGGCCCGTCGTCGAAGGTCAGCGCGAGCTGTTTCGGGCGATAGCCGGTTCGCACCACGACATAGGGTGATGGCATCCGCGTGAAGTTAACGTCAGCGATCGTCCCGTCCTTCGCCGGCACGGCGTCGCGGATGCCGGTCACGGGCTCGGCGGCGATCTTCAAGATCTCGCCGCTACCCTCGATATCGACATTGGTGCCCGCCGGCATCGCGTCGATCGCATCGGGGACCGGCAGCTTCCGGTGATCGCGACCCCAGATCAACCAGAGCCCCGGGTCCTCGGAGCCGAGCCGCCACAGCGCGACGCTGCCCAGGCCGGCCTTCTGCAGGAAGGCGATCTGGTTGTACGCCGACGCCGCATCGAGCAGCCAGACCTGGTGCTGCACGCCGCCTTCCGAGTAAGCGAAGCTGCTGTTGCCGCTAGCCTTGTCGAAGGTCGGCATCGTGCCGGAGTCCGCGGCGTTCTGCCACGCCTCCTCGACGTCGAGCGCATCGCCGTTGCCGCTGTCTGCGCCGGCGTGCCAGTCATAAGCGTAGGAGCCGATCGCGACGACGAGCTTGGCTGGCGGGATGCCGCGCGCGGCATCGGCGACCATGCGCGCGAACCAACGCTGCGACGCAATCGGACCCGCTGCGCCGCTCGTCTCGTGCTCGTCATACGCCATCAGAAAGATCTTGTCGGTCACCTTGCCATAGGCAGGCAGGTTCCAGTCGGGGTTCGCCACTGGCGCGGCGATCGCGACGACCCAGCCGCGTGGCGCGAACCGCGCGCGTGTCTCGGCGAGGAAGGCGCGGTAATTGGGTTGTGCCGACGCGGGCAGGTCCTCGAAATCGTAGAACACGCCTCCGGCACGGTTCGCGCTGAGGAACGGGACGAGCTTGTCGAGGAACGCCGCGCGCGCCTTTGGATCGGCGAACAGCGCCGCGCTTCCGGTACCGTCCCAATTCCCGTCGACCGCGTTCTGCACCATCGGCAGGATCATCGGACGGTGGACCGCTTTGTTGAGGATATCCCGGCCGGCCTGGTCGCGGAACACCGTGATCCGGTGATCCTTGCCGGTGATGGAGACCCAGCCGGGAATCAGCCAGTCGAGCTGCTCGACGTGCCGCGCAAGACTGGCCGTACTCGCCTCGTCCCATGGCGCGTGGAAGGCGATCGCGAGCTGCGGGTTGGCGCCGTTGCCGACGCCCGGCTTGGCCGCGCTCGTCCCGAACAGCTGCTTGGCGTAGTAATTCAGGTCGCGCCGGGTCTCGCGAAGGATGCCACCGCGCGGTGCCGGCAGCTTGTGGAGCGCTGGGTGCTCGGGCTCGATCGGCAGCAGCGGCGCGGTCGGCACTGCGCCGATCGAGACGGCAAACACCGCGATCGACAGCAGCAGCAGGGCAATGAAGGCGGCCACGCCAAAGGCGAACCGCCGACGTCGGCGGCCGCTGGCATCATAGAATATGGGATTGAGCGACATGGAGCGAGTATCAACCGGCCGAAGGAAAACGGCAACTCGCCGCAACATTGCGCTACAATGTCGTTCGCACGCGCGCTGCTGAATAATGCGTCACGCGTAGTTTAGAGACGGATGTCGAGCCCGCTCCATCCCCTCCTGCATGCAGGAAGGGGACCGAGGCGTGGGCCCGGCTTGAACGAACGCCGCCGCCGGGGATAGCGCGAGCTTACCCCCGCCCCCCCGCATGCGGGGGGGGAGACGTCAGATCAGCGGAACTTGCCGCTGAGCGACACGCCGATGATGCGCGGTTCGTTAAACACCGCCGCCATGTAGTTCTCGATCACGCCCTTCAGGTTCTTCTCGCCGGTGATGTTGCGCGCGAACACGGCCAGCTCATAGGCATCGTCCGGCGCCGCGTAGCCGATCTTCAGACCACCCTCGAAGTTGCCGTTCGCGGTAAATTCCTTGGTCTTGTAGAGCACGAACTGCGTATAGCCCTGGATATTGAAGTCGCCCGCGATGAACGCGCGACCGCCATTGCCCAGCGGCTGGTCATAGCGCGCATTCAGGTCGACATTGTATTCCGGCGCGTTCGGCAGCGGGTTGCCGTCGATCTGCGCGAACGTGTTGGCGCCCACCTTGATTGTTGGATCCTGGACGGTGCAGACTACGATATTGTTCAGAATGCAGACCTGCGCATAGACGTTCTTGTCGCGGATCTTGCTGTGCAACAGGCTGAGGCCTGCGCCCAGCGTCAGGTTCGGCACCGGCTTCCAGTTCGCCTCGGCCTCCATGCCGTACGCATCCGCCTTGTCCGCGTTGAACAGCACGCCGTTGCCGTTTACGTCGTTGCCGTTAAGCTGGATGTCCTTGACGCGGTAGGCGAAGACCGTCGCGTTCAGGCTGAGCGTGTTGTTCAGCAGGCGGCTCTTGACGCCACCCTCCCAAGACAGGATCGTTTCCGACTTGGCGGTGGTGAAGTCCGAATTGAACACCGCCGACCGGCCCTGGATCGTCGGCCCACGGAAACCTTCGGCGACGCGCGTGTACAGGCTGACGTCCGGGCTCGCCTGATACAACAGGCTCGCATCCCAGCTTGGCTTGGTCGCCTTCAGGGTCACGTCGGTGCGGCCCTTATAAGTGACGCCGTTGGTCACCGTGTTCGCCGTCTTGAGCAGTTCCGTGCGCTTCTTGTCCTCGGTGATCCGTCCACCAGCACTGATCGTCAGCTTCGGCGCGATCTCGTAGCTGACCTGGCCGAAGCCTGCCCAAGACGTATTGACGTCATGCAGGCGCACCCAGTTGTTCGGGTTCGGCTGCGTGCCGTTCAGGTCGGGCGCCGTTAGGAAAAATGCGCGCTGATAGAAGTCGGTGATATCGCGGCTGTCGAAATACAGCCCACCGATCTGCCAGTTGAAGCGTCCACCCGGCGTTCCGGCCAACCGTACCTCCTGCGACCATTGATCGAGGTCGCGGATCTGCCCCTGGCTCTGGCCGTAGGATGGACGACCCGCGAAATTGACCGCCGCACCGCCATCGGTGTCGCCGCGGCTGAAGCCCGAAGTCGTCTCGTATGCAGTGATCGAGGTCAGCGCGGCCGGACCGAAGTCGTAGGTCGCGCGCGCCGAGCCGCCATAGGTGTTGTAGCTCTGCGGGTTGTCGTTCGCTTCGTCGTATGAAACCGTATTGCGCGGCTCGGCCGACACGTCGTTCGAGCCCTTCTTGAGCGCGCCACGGTGAAACAGCGTCGAGGTGCCGTCATACCAGCGCGCGTGGCCCGACAGGTCGAGCGTAAAGCGCTCGCCAGGAGTCAGCGCTAGCTGAACGCGGACGTTGCGATCGTCGAAACCACCCATCGCGTCCTTGCGCGGCGTCGCGGTGTTGTCGAGGCTGGTGCCTGCGAAGACGTTGTCGACATAGTTCTCGCGGTGCTGGATCAGCGTCGACAGGCGGATGGACAGCAGATCCTTGATCAGCGGGCCACCGACACCGGCGTCCAGGCTGACGCTGTTGTACGAGCCGACCGAGGCCGAGGCACGGCTCTCGAAATCGTTGGTCGGCTTGTTCGTATCGAACTTGATGATGCCGGCGGTGGTGTTGCGCCCGAACAGCGAGCCCTGCGGCCCGCGCAGCACTTCTACCTGCCGGACGTCGAACACCGGGTTCGACTTCAGCACGACATGCTCGAGGATCACGTCGTCCTGGATGACCGTGACCGGCTGCGAGGCGCCGAGATAGAAATCGATGTTGCCGAGACCGCGGATGTAGAAGCGCGGGAAGATGCGGCCGGTCGTCGATTCGACGTACAGGCCGGGGACACGACCCGACAGCGCGAGCAGCGTGTCGTCACCGCCGGCGGTGTAGGCGCGCAGGGCGTCGCCCGACGCGACGCCGACCGACAGCGGCACTTTCTGGAGGTTCTCGGAGCGACGCTCGGCAGTCACCACGATCTCGCCGAGCCCTTCCTCGGGTGCGGCCTGCTCCTGAACGGGGGCTGCCTGCGCGAACGCGGCGGATGCACCCACAACCGAACCAAACGCGACGCCGAGCATCAGCGCCGACTTAACGACCGAAATCTTCACGATGATATTCCCCAATCGTGCGGCGCCGTCCCTGACGACCGGCCGCACATCCCAATATGCAACGCCGCAGCGTGTCCTCGACCGCCCTCCCCGGACGGCACGACGACGCCTCGCGACGCTCACTCCCCGGGCCGGCGATTAGGCGGGGATTGTGTTGGTATGATGACAGTTGGTGACGAAGATCACGGGTAGTCGCGACGTGCATGCACGACGTTGACGATCTCGATCGTGTCCGGCGCAATCCGATAAATCATGAGATAATTGGAATGCACGACGGCTTCGCGCGTGCCATCAGCCCTGCCTGGGCGGTACATGGAGGGATGGTCGACGAGACGGGTGGCGCAGGCGTCGATCGATATCGATAGGCGCAATGCCGCGTCCCTATTATGGGTCGCGATATAGTCCAGAATCGTAATGGCATCCTCGATCGCTTCAGGGCGCCAGAGCAGCTTCAGCGATCTCCGCCTGATCGATCGATCGCCGCCAGAGCGGCTTTCATGGCAGCCACCGCCTCCTCATGCGCGATCGATGGGCGAGGGTCCGCCAAGGATCGCGCGACCTTTTCGCGTAGCCAGCGATCATAGGCTTGTGCCGAGATAGCGGGTTCCGACTCCGAAGGTTTGGACGAGACTTGCGCCATAAGCCGAGCTTAGGCCTGTCGCCACGGATTGCAACGCGGAGGCGCCGCGGCAAAGCCGCGTCGTTGGACGACACGACCGAGTACGAGCTCGGTCGGTCGCCGCCCGGCTAGACGCTTATCGTCGTCCAATCAGAGCTTTGCCTCAGGCGTCGTCGCCCATGCGCAGCGCGGCGATGAACGCCTCCTGCGGGATGCTGACCGAGCCGTATTCGCGCATCTTGAGCTTCCCCTTCTTCTGCTTTTCGAGGAGCTTCTTCTTGCGGCTCGCGTCGCCGCCATAGCATTTGGCGGTCACGTCCTTGCGCATCGCGCTGATCGTCTCGCGCGCGATCACCTTGCCGCCGATCGCCGCCTGGATCGGGATCTTGAACAGATGGCGGGGGATCAGTTCCTTCAGTCGCTCGACCATGCCGCGTCCGCGCACTTCGGCGGTGCCGCGGTGGACGATCATGCTGAGCGCGTCGACCGGCTCTTCGTTGACCAGGATACCCATCTTGACGAGGTCACCCTCGCGGTAGCCGATCTGGTGATAATCGAAGCTGGCATAGCCCTTGGACATCGACTTCAGCCGGTCGTAGAAATCGAACACGACCTCGTTGAGCGGCAGTTCATACGTCGCCTGCGCGCGGCCGCCGACATAGGTCAGGTTCTTCTGGATGCCGCGACGATCCTGGCAGAGCTTCAGGACACTCCCGAGATATTCGTCGGGAACATAGATCGTCGCCTCGATCCACGGCTCGCTGATCGTCGCGATCTTGTTCGGCTCGGGCATGTCGGCGGGGTTGTGCAGCTCGATATGCGTCGTGCCCGCAGGATCGGGGTGGGTCAGCTCGATCTCGTACACCACCGACGGCGCGGTCGTGATCAGGTCGAGGTCGTACTCGCGCGTCAGTCGCTCCTGGATGATCTCCAGATGCAGCAGCCCGAGGAACCCGCAGCGGAAGCCGAAGCCCAAAGCCGCCGACGTCTCCATCTCGAACGAGAAGCTCGCATCGTTCAGCCGCAGCTTGCTGATGCTCTCGCGCAGCTTCTCGAACTCGGCGGCATCGACCGGGAACATCCCGCAGAACACCACCGGCTGGACTTCCTTGAAGCCCGCCAGAGCCTCGAGCGCAGGCCGCTTCGCATCGGTAATCGTGTCGCCGACACGAGTCTGCGCGACCTCTTTGATCTGCGCGGTGATGAAGCCCATTTCGCCCGTGCCGAGTTCGGTCAGCTGCTCGATCTTGGGGCGGAAACACCCGACCCGGTCGACCAGATGCATCGTGCCGGTCTGCATGAACTTGATCTGCTGGCCCGTCTTCAGGACGCCGTCGATCACGCGGACGAGGATGACGACGCCGAGATACGGATCGTACCAGCTGTCGACCAGCATCGCCTTCAGCGGCGCCTCGGGGTCGCCGCTGGGCGGCGGGATCTTGGTGACGATCGCCTCGAGGATGTCCTCGATGCCGATCCCCGACTTTGCCGACGCAAGCACCGCGCCGGACGCGTCGATGCCGATCACGTCCTCGATTTCCTTGCGGACCTTCTCGGGCTCGGCGGCGGGGAGGTCGATCTTGTTGATGACCGGCACGATCTCATGATCATGCTCGATCGACTGGTAGACGTTGGCAAGCGTCTGCGCCTCGACGCCTTGCGCCGCGTCGACCACGAGCAGCGCGCCCTCGCATGCGGCGAGGCTGCGGCTCACTTCGTAGGCGAAGTCGACGTGGCCCGGCGTGTCCATCAGGTTGAGGACGTAATCGAGGCCGTCCTTGGCGTGGTACGCAAGACGCACGGTCTGCGCCTTGATCGTGATTCCGCGCTCCTTCTCGATGTCCATATTGTCGAGCACCTGCTCGGACATTTCGCGCGCGGTCAGGCCGCCGGTCTGCTGGATCAGCCGATCGGCGAGCGTCGACTTGCCATGGTCGATATGGGCGATGATGGAAAAATTGCGGATGCGGTCGAGCGGAGTCATGGCGCGCTCCTAGCAGCGACACTGCGCGGGGGATAGATCGCCACGACACGCAACATGCGGCACGCGATAATTGTCTTGCTCGCCACCGATGTCGCGGCTAGGGGGCTCACCGGCAATGTTGTCGGGGCGTGGCGCAGTCTGGTAGCGCACTGGTCTCGGGGTCCAGGGGTCGTAGGTTCGAATCCTATCGCCCCGACCATTGCCGATTTTACGGGGTGAGTTTGCCCCTTCCCCGAACCCAAACTCTCCTTACGATCACCTAGAGACGTCAGCGCCTACGGTCCGGCGGGTCGCCGGAACGACGCTCGACGGTCTAGAACGCGTTTGCGATCCGCTTGTGCAGCGTCCGAACCGGGCTTGCGATGACCGCGGGCCTGCCCTGCGCCTCGTCCATCAACGCCACGCGCCGATGCAGATCCATGCTGGCCCCGATCAGGTCGCGCGCTCGCGCAGGCAGCATCGCCAGCAAGGCAGCGTCGGTCGTCGGCGCATCGCCCAGCCGTCGCTCGGGGTCGAGCGCATCGCGCGCGCGCAACTCGCCGGACTGAACCGCGCGCTGCGTGAGCAACCAGGCGATGACGTGCATCAACCGCGTCGTGACCTTCAGCGATTCACAGCTGAAGCTGACCCGGATCAGTGGATCGAGTGCCTCGCGTTCGACGCGGCCAGCCTCGTCGAAATAGGTTCGCGCCTCGTCGGCCAGCGCCATCGCTTCGGTGTACAGCGCGTCGATAAGCCGGCGCTGCATCTGCGATTCATATCCGGCGTGGGTCATCACGGCGGCAAATGACACACTGACCCAAGACCATCCAGAGTAGTTAACGCGTCGGTAACCATTACCTGTCCCAAAATGCGCCAGTACGTGCACATCCCAGTTCAGCGCGTTGCAATCAGGCGATAATATCCGGGATCAGCAGGTCTTCCAGCGACGCAATCTCGTCGCGCAGCCGCAATTTCCGCTTCTTGAGCCGCGCCATCTGTAACTGTTCAGGCGTCGAAGCCAGCGCCAGCGCAGCGATCGCGTCGTCGAGATCGCGATGCTCGATCCGCATCGAATCAAGTCGAACTCTGGTCTGCGCGTCGTCCACTGGTCCCCCGATCGCTACCGTCGTGTTTGGTGCCCTTAGCAAACGCAGCGCATCGCGCGAGCACGAAACCGCCCTTCCGTGTCGCGCCTGCGCCGAAAACGCCTGAGGCAAGCAACCGCGTTGCACCACGTACGGTTGCCGCTCGAACGGTCCGTCGCGCCAAATCGTTCGACCAATCGATTTGGTCCATTTCCGATGAAGACATTTCGATGACGGAGTGGTTTACTCCGCTCCCCAACCCGAATGCAGGAGGCAACCCACCATGCAGACGACTCATCAGACAGCCCTGGAAACCAAGCATGCCGTGCTGGATCAGCGGATCGCCGACGAAACGCATCGTCCGCTCCCCGACGCGAACCTGCTGGCGAGCCTGAAGAAGCAGAAGCTGCGACTGAAGGAAGAGATCGTCAGCCTGTAACGGTCGCGATACCGCTCCCCCGTCGATCCGCACGGGTCGATCCGGGGAGCGACATGCCGATGCTATCGCGGCTTAGGATTGCGTAAGGCGTACGTGCTGTCCGACGCCTTCGCGATATGGACCGGCGCCAGGGATTTGGCCCCGCTCGACGGTTTACGGACCAGCAGCGGGTCTACCGGCGAATCGAGCGATATGCCCATCCGCCCCTCGGTGCACCATGCGACAGTACCGGCGACGTCGCCAATCCCGCGCAACGTCACCGTGACCGGCGTCCCGACGTCGACGACCTTGGCGAGTTCGGCCATCAGTCCTGTCTCGGACAGGTTACGGACCCTGGCCTCGCGTACAATATCCTCGGTCCCGATCCGCACCTGCGCGACCAGCAACAGGCTGTCGCGCTCGCGCTGTCGCCGGTTCTCGTTACCGCCGGCCGACACGGTGTCCACGCTCATGCCGCGACCGATTTTACCATGATCGAACACAGCATGCCTTCTCTTCCCCGTCAGTGGGCCCGATCAATCCTCGCGCGACACCTTCTCGTTACGCTCGTGCCGTTCCTGCGCCTCGACCGTCATCGTCGCGATCGGACGCGCCTCGAGCCGCGCTAGGCTGATAGGCTCGCCGGTGACTTCGCAATAGCCGTATTCCCCTTCGTCGATCCGGCGAATCGCCGCCTCGATCTTGGAAACGAGTTTGCGTTGACGGTCCCGCGTCCGCAGTTCGATCGACCAATCGGTCTCGCTTGATGCGCGATCGGTGAGATCGGCCTCGCGCAAGGAATCGACCTGCAACTGGGAAAGCGTTTCCTGCGACTCCCGAAGGATCGACTCCTTCCACTCCTGAAGCTTGCGGCGGAAATAGGCCTGTTGCTTCAAGCTCATGAACGGCTCGTCCGCGTCTGGACGATAGCCCTCTTCGCCGCTGTCGTTGGCGGCATCTCGACTGGATTTCCCGGTATCGTCCACACGATTCATTACGGTCGCCATACCACTCTCCCTCTGGCCCCGTCGTATCAGCCTCGCTGATTTCCAGGGACCGCCCCCAAATGGTGAAAGCGCCTATAGTCTCACGCGCTGGGGACCACAAGCGACAGGACTTGCGCATTCTGCCGGCGAACCGACATTTTATTGCGGCCGCGGCGGTATCAATTTCACGCGGGTTGTCGGATCATGCGTGTCGCGGCGGTGGCCCCGGCCCGCGGGCCTGTGTCCCACCCCGGCACGTTAAGCATGAGGGACGCATTCAACGCTAAGTTAACCCTCGTTTAACCAACGTGAATGTGGTTAAGCTACTTGTGCTTAACACTTTGTCTTGCAGTTAGTCGGATAGCAGATTCGAATACTGCGGATGGGGATCCGGCAACACAAGGGTGCCGGCAACAAGAGAGTGACGATATGTCGGTGAGGATGGCCCTGGCGAAATTGTGCGCGTGTGCGTGTGGTGGCGCCCTGATCGGCGGCGGTGCCGTGCATATCGCCGAGCGCCCGCAGCGAACCGCGAATACGAAGCGCGTCCTGGTCAAGCGAGTCGCGCGACCCCAGGTCGCTGCCGTGACTCGACCGCGCGTGCGCCGCGTCGTCACCACGACTCGCCAGACGTGCGCGCCCACGGTGGTGACGGTCGCGAACGCAGCGCCGGTGCCGGTGCCGGTGGGCGATGGCTATATCGGTGGCGGCGGCGCGGGCCCTGCACCGGTCGCTGTCGGCGGCAGCGGCGGGTTCTTCGGTGCGCCTGGCGGCCTTGGCGGCGGTTTCGGTGGTGGCTTTGGCGGCGGCTTCGGGGGAAGCGGCGGCTCGGGCGGGAGCATCGTGATCTCATCGACGTCGAGCGGCGGGTCGACCTCCACCGGCGGATCCTCGACGAGCAGCGGCGGATCGTCGACCAGCACGGGCGGCGCGACGATTTCCAGCACATCGTCGACCGGCGGATCGAGCGGCAACGTGTCGTCGGCGTCGGGCGGATCGAGCGGCGACGTCTCGTCCTCGACCAGCAGCGCATCGTCGGCGTCGTCGGCATCCTCCGCGTCCTCGGCCAGCAGCGGCAGTTCGTCGGGGTATGGATCGAGCAGCAAGGGGTGGGGATCGAGCGGCGGCTGGAACTCGACCGGTGGCTGGAGTTCGAACGGATCGTCGGGCAGCTCCGCGTCGTCGGGAAGCAGCGGCTCGACCGGGAGCGGTTCGAGCGCAAGCAGTGCCAGCAGCGCGTCGAGTGCGAGCAGCGCCAGCTCGGGCGGCAGCACGGGGTCCAGTGGCGGCGCACCTGCGCCCGTTCCCGCACCCCCGATGGTGTTGCTGTTCGGTGCGGCAGCGGCGGCGCTGGTCGCACGCAAGCGTTTCGCCAAGCATAAGGCGGTCGCCGCTTAAAGGCCGGGTTACCGCATAGAAAAGGCCCCGCCGGACATGCGCCGACGGGGCCTTTCTCGTATCTGTAGTTCAGGCGTTCTGGAGCGCCTTCTCGATGTCCTTAATCGGATGCCCGGTCAGGTCCTTGTCGAGCTCGCCCTTGAGACGGCTGCTGACTTCCTTGTGGTAATGCTTGCGCAGTTCGCCGAGCGTCTTCGGCGGCGCGACGATGATCAGCGAGTCGTAGGCGTTCTTCAGCGCACCGGTCTTCAGGAAGTCGGCGGCGTCAGCGGCGAAGCGATCTTCCTCGATCTGGTGGAAATCGGTCGGTTCCACCGAACTCTGCACGCCGCCCTGCGGCGACGAGGCGCGGCCTGCGGAGTCGGTCGCCTGATCGCGCGTGGCGGGGTTGTCCTGCTCCTGCGCCTTTTCGACCACGAGATTGGGGAACTCGTTGTCGCCCTCGTTGCGCAGGAACAGCATTTTCCGGCCGTCCGCGACGAGCACGACGGAGTTGTGGGGAAGATGCATGCGGGTTTCTCCTTTTCGCTATGCGTATGGTGGATGAACGCGCCGCGCCGCGCGGAGGTTGCGCCACGCTTCTGATCCTACCCCGCCAGGGGGAGGTGGCTGGCTCTTGCCAGACGGAGGGGGCGGTAAATGACAACCGGTGTTCCGTGCCCTCCCCCTCCGTCGCCTTCGGCGCCACCTCCCCCTGGCGGGGGAGGATTGCGAGGGTGCACGCCGCCTTGCGTACGCGTGCCCGCCTCGCCATAGCCCGGCCATGCACGACATACGCCTGATCCGCGACGATCCCGCCGCTTTCGACGCCGCCCTCGCCAAGCGGGGTGTGGCACCGCAGTCCGCATCGTTGGTGACGCTCGATGAGCAGCGCCGCGCGACGATCGCGGAGTCGCAGACCGCACAGACGCGGCGCAACGAACTGTCGAAGGCGATCGGCCAGGCCAAGGCTCAGAAGGACGAGGCCAAGGCGCAGGCGCTGATGGCCGAGGTCGCCAGCCTGAAGGACGCGCTGCCTGCACTGGAAGCGGAAGAAGCGCGGCTGGGTGGCGAACTCCAGGCCATGCTCGCCGCGATCCCGAACCTTCCCGCGAACGACGTGCCGCAAGGGGGCGGCGAGGACGACAACGCACTGGTCCACACCCGCGGCACCCCCAAGACCTACGCCTTCGCCGCACGGGAGCACGACGCGATCGGCCCTGCCCTCGGTCTCGATTTCGAAACCGGCGCAACGATGTCGGGCGCGCGCTTCACGCTGGTCCGCGGTGCTGCCGCCAAGTTGCAGCGGGCCCTCGGGCAGTTCATGCTCGATCATGTCGCGGACGCCGGGTTCGAACAAGTCTCGCCGCCGCTGCTCGTCCGCGACGAAGCGGTGTTCGGCACCGGCCAGCTGCCCAAGTTCTCCGAGGACCTGTTCCGTACCACCGATGGTCGCTGGCTCATTCCCACGGCGGAGGTCAGCCTCACCAACATCGTCCGCGAACAGATATTGAGCGAGGGCGAACTGCCGCTGCGCTTCACCGCGCTGACGCCGTGCTTCCGCTCCGAGGCAGGCGCGGCGGGGCGCGATACACGCGGCTATATCCGCCAGCATCAGTTCGACAAGGTCGAGATGGTCTCGATCGTCACCCCCGACATGTCCGAGGCCGAGCATGAGCGGATGACCGCGTGCGCGGAAGGCGTGCTCGATGCGTTGCAGCTGCCGTTCAGGCGGATGCTCCTATGCACCGGCGATATGGGCTTCACCGCAGCACGCACCTATGATCTCGAAGTCTGGCTGCCGGGCCAGGCGCGCTATCGCGAGATCAGCAGCGTCTCGACCTGCACCGATTTCCAGGCGCGGCGGATGAACGCGCGCTATCGGCCCGAAGGCGAGAAGGGCACGCGGTTCGTCCACACGCTCAACGGTTCGGCACTCGCGGTCGGCCGCACGCTGGTCGCGGTGCTGGAGAATTACCAGCAGGAGGACGGTTCGGTCGCGGTGCCGGCGGTGCTGCAGCCGTATCTCGGCGGACTGATCCTGTTGGAGCCGAAGCGCTGATGCGGATCCTGCTGACCAACGACGACGGCTATCATGCGCCCGGGCTCAAGGTGCTGGAGACGATCGCCCGGACATTGTCGGACGATATCTGGGTGGTGGCGCCCGCCGACGAGCAATCGGGCGCCGGCCATTCGCTGACGCTGTCGCGACCGATCCGCGTGCGCAAGCACGGCGAGAAGCGCTATGCGGTCGCGGGTACGCCGACCGATGCGGTGATGATGGCGCTGGCCAAGATCATGAAGGACAGCCCGCCCGACCTGATCCTCTCGGGCGTCAACCGCGGCGCGAACCTGGCCGAGGACGTGACCTATTCGGGTACCGTCTCGGCGGCGATGGAGGGCGCGCTGGGCGGCATCCGGTCGATCGCGCTGAGCCAGATCTACAGCCGCGAAGGCATGGGCGACAGCGTGCCGTTCGAAGCCGCCGCGGCGTGGGGCGAACGCGTGCTGCGCCCGCTGGTCGACGCGCCGCTGGCGCCACGGACGCTGGTCAACGTGAACTTTCCTGCCGGCCCGGCCGATGCGGTCAAGGGTGTGCGCGTCGTCGGCCAGGGCTTGCGCGATTATGGCCGGTTGCAGATCGTCAGCAACACCGATCCGCGCGGCTATGAGTATCACTGGTTTGCGCTCGGCCGGACCGTCGAGACGCCCGCGCCTGCGACCGATCTCGAAGCGACCGCCGCCGGGTATGTGTCGGTAACGCCGCTGCACCTCGACCTGACGCATGTCGAGTCGATGGACATGCTCGCACAGGCCTATCGTTGATGCGGCGTGCGGGTGTCCTGGCTTCTCTGGCGACGCTCGCGCTGACCGCATGCATTCCGAAGGTCGATCACCCTGCGGGCTACGGTACCGCGTCGCAACGTCCCTACCGGGGTCCCACGCCCCGCCGCGACGATCCGCCCCGCGAGCGTGACGATACCCCGCGCGAGAATCGGCCGCGCGACGACAGGCTGCCGCAGGACATTCCCGGACGCGATACCGGCGAGGTCACCACCCTGCCCGCCCCGCGCCCCGCCTGGGAAGCACGGCCGGTCAGTGCAGATGCGAAGACTATTCCCGACACCACCTACGTCGTCCGGCCCGGCGATACACTGAGCCGCGTAGTCGATCGCAGCGGCGCCAGCCTAGAGACGATCGCGCGCGCGAACGACCTCGAATCGCCCTATGCTCTCCGCGCCGGCCAGCGTTTGCAGATCCCCGGCGGTCGCTATCATCAGGTGCGGCGCGGCGAGACCGGCATCGCGATCGCCCGCGCCTATGGTGTCGAATGGTCGCGAATCGTCGCCGCCAACGCGCTCGTCGAACCGTACGTGCTCCGCGCCGACCAGCGCATCCAGATCCCCGGCGAGGCGAACGGCGGCACGGCCAGCGCCTCGGAGCGCGCGCGGGCGTTCACGCTCGACATCGACGACATCCTGACGGGCGGCGAACCCGCACTCGCCAGCAACCAGGCGCCGGCAAGACCGATCGCGACGCCGCGGCGCGTGCTGCCGTCCAACGCCGTCGTCACCGCGCCCGCACGTCTGGCGAGCGGCGGATTCCTGTGGCCGGTCGACGGCAAGGTCGTGAAACGCTTCGGCCATGGTGCAAGCGGCGAGCGCAACGACGGCATCAAGATCGCCGTACCGGTGTCGACCCCGATCCATGCGGCGGCGGACGGCGTGGTCGCCTATGTCGGCGACGGCATCGCCGCGCTGGGCGGACTGGTGATCGTCAAGCACGGTGGCGGCTGGACGAGTGTGTACGGCCACGCGTCCAAGCTGCTGGTGCAGCGCGGCCAGAGCGTCAAGCGCGGCCAGACGATTGCGCTGTCGGGCGATACCGGGTTCGCGGATCGGCCGGAACTTCACTTCGAGCTGCGCAAGGGGCGGACGCCGGTGGACCCGTCGTCGCAACTGCCGCGGAGCTAAGCGGGGCGGAATTTGCTTCCGACGCACTTCGCCAAGGTCCGTCATCCTGACGGAAGTCAGGATCCAGGGTTACAGGCGCCGGCGTTGATGGCTCTGGATCCCGACTTTCGTCAGGATGACGGTTGGGATGCGATGACGGTTGGGATGCGATGACGGTTGGGATGCGATGACGGTTGGGCGTGACGATGACCGCGTAGCCGGGATGACGGACCGGGAGGCGCATGCTAGTCGCGCATCCATGACCTACCAGTCCGACCTGCTCACCACGCTGACCTCGCGCGGCTATGTCCACCAGATGACCGACGCGACCGCGCTCGACGCGCTTGCCGGCAAGCAGGTCGTGCCCGGCTATATCGGCTTCGACCCGACCGCACCGTCGCTCCACGTCGGCAGCCTCGTCCAGATCATGCTGCTGCGCCGGCTCCAGCAGACCGGGCACAAGCCGATCGTCCTGATGGGCGGCGGCACCGGCAAGATCGGCGATCCGAGCTTCAAGGACGAAGCACGCAAGCTGCTCGGCGAGGACGGGATCAAGGCCAACGTCGCCTCGATCCGGCGCATCTTCGAACGCTTCCTGACGTTTGCGCCTGAAGGTGAAGCGGGCGGCCCCACCGACGCGGTGATGCTCGACAACGCCGAGTGGCTCGATGCGCTCGAATACATCCCGTTCCTGCGCGACGTTGGCCAGCATTTCTCGGTCAACCGGATGCTCGCGTTCGACTCGGTCAAGCTTCGGCTCGACCGGGAACAGTCGCTGAGCTTCCTCGAATTCAACTACATGATCCTCCAGGCATACGACTTTCTCGAACTCTCGCGCCGCGCCGAGTGCCGGTTGCAAATGGGCGGATCGGACCAGTGGGGAAACATCGTCAACGGCATCGAGCTGTCGCGCCGGATGGACGGGACCGAAGTCTACGGCGTCACCACGCCGCTGATCACGACCGCGGACGGCGCCAAGATGGGCAAGACGATGTCGGGCGCGGTCTGGCTGCACGAGGACCAGTTGCCGCACTTCGACTATTGGCAGTTCTGGCGCAACACCGACGACCGCGACGTCGGCCGCTTCCTGAAGCTGTTCACCGACCTGCCGCTCGACGAGATCGCGCGCCTGGAAGCGCTCGAAGGCGCGGAGATCAACGCCGCCAAGATCGTCCTTGCCAACGAAGCGACCGCGATGTGCCGCGGACGTGAAGCCGCGGAGCAAGCCGCGGACACCGCGCGGAAGACGTTCGAGGAGGGCGCGTCAGGCGATTCGCTGCCGAGCTACACGGTCGCTGGTGGCTCGATCGGTATCGTCGAGGCTCTGGTCGGCCTGGGCTTCGTCGCCTCCAACGGCGAGGCCCGCCGGAAGATCGCCGAGGGTGCCGTGCGCGTCGATGGCGAGGCCGTCCGTGAGCCTGCCGCGAGCATCGACGTTGCGGCGCCCGTCCGGCTCAGTCTCGGCAAGAAACGACATGGGATGCTAACCCCCTCGTAATAGACGCATTCTCGTTTCAAAGAACGCCGCGTTAAGTATCACGGTTCGTAGCGGGTTCATGCCGCGCCGCGTACACGGGTGGGATGGTTATTCCAGGGGAACGATCGATGCCACGCTACGCAACGGCCGTTCGCGATGCGCGCGGCGAGCCGCGCGACGAAGTCCTGCATCGTACGCATGCGCTGGATGGCGACGGGCATCCGGTGAAGCTCGTGCTCGTCAACATGTCCGCCAACGGCCTCATGGCGCGGTGCGACGGCGATCCGGCCGCGGGTGAGCGATTGCGGATCCGCCTGCCGATCCTTGGCTATGTCGACGCGGTCGTCCGCTGGTCGCTCGGCGGGCGGATCGGCTGCGAACTCGAACGGACGATCCCGCTCGCCGACTATTACACGATGCTCACCGTGATGATGCGCAACAGCTGACGGCTTAGCCAGAGCGGAGCAACGCCACGCCGGCGTCGCGATCGAACAGATAGAGGGCGGTGCGTGCCGCCTGCCCGCGCGGTCCCTCCAACCCGCCGTCGCGATCGATCAGCAGGCGCGCGTCGTCGTGTGCGCATTGCAACAGGTCGGCCATCATGTCGGGCGTCGCGAGCCGGAACGCCATCTCGCCCGACTGCTTCGTGCCGAGCAGTTCGCCCGCGCCACGCAACCGCAGATCCTCCTCGGCGATCCGGAATCCGTCGTTGGTCTCGCGCATCAGCGCGAGGCGTGCGCGCGACGTCTCGCTGAGCGACGATCCGCGCATCAGCAGGCAGATCGACCGGCCGGTGCCGCGCCCAACCCGCCCGCGCAGCTGGTGAAGCTGGGCAAGGCCAAAGCGGTCGGCATGCTCGATCACGATCAGCGTCGCGTTGGGCACGTCGACGCCGACCTCGATCACCGTCGTCGCGACCAGCACGGCGGTGCGCGCGGCGGAGAATTCCGCCATCACCGCGTCCTTCTCGGCAGGCTTCATCCGGCCATGGACAAGCGCCACCTTGTCGCCGAACCGCGCACGAAGGACCTCGGCACGCATCTCGGCGGCGGCGAGGTCGCTCTTCTCGCTCTCCTCGACCAGCGGGCACACCCAATAGGCCTGGCCGCCATCCGCCAGATGTCGGCCGAGCGCGTTGACCACGTCGTCGAGCCGGTCCTCGGAGATCACGCGCGTCTCGATCGGCTGGCGGCCTGGCGGCATCTCGTCGAGACGGCTGACGTCCATCTCGCCATATTGCGCGAGCGTCAGCGTGCGCGGGATCGGCGTCGCGGTCATCGCCAGCAGATGCGGCGGCGCGACGCCCTTGGCCTGGAGCGTCATCCGCTGTGCGACCCCGAACCGATGTTGCTCGTCGACCACCACCAGCGCGAGGTCCTTATAGGCGACCGCATCCTGGAAGATCGCGTGCGTGCCGACGAGGATATCGATCTCGCCGCTCGCCAGCGCCATCAACGTCGCCTCGCGCACGCGGCCCTTGTCGCGCCCGGTGAGCACGCCGACCTCGATCGGCAGGCCGGCGAGCGTCTTTCGGAGCGTTTCGTAATGCTGGCGCGCGAGGATCTCGGTCGGCGCGAGCATCGCCGCCTGCGCGCCCGCCTCGACCGCGATCAGCATCGCCATCGCCGCGACCAGCGTCTTGCCCGAGCCGACATCGCCCTGCAGCAACCGGAGCATCGGCGCGGTCTGCGCCAGATCGCCCTCGATCTCCCCCACCGTCCGCGATTGCGCGCCGGTCAGCGTGTAGGGCAGTTTGAGCATGCCCCGCAGCCGCCCGTCGCCGTGGAGCGCGCGCCCCCGCCGCTTGCGCGTGTCGGCGCGGACGAGCGTCATCGCCAGTTGGTTGGCGAACACCTCGTCATAGGCCAGCCGCTCGCGCGCCTTGGCGTCCGACGGGTCGGCGTGGATACGCGCGAGCGAGTCGTGCCAGCCCGGCCATTCGCGTTTCGCCTTCAGCCCCGGCTCGATCCATTCGGCGAGATCGGGCGCGCGCGCGACCGCCTGCGTCGTCAGCGCCGCCAGCCGCCGCGAGGTCAGCCCCTCCGACAGCGGATAGATCGGCTCGCGCTCGCGCAACTCCTCGTCCTGCTCGACGATGTCGGGATGGACGATCTGGAGTTCCTGGCCATATTCGTCGAGCCGTCCCGAGACGCGCTTGGCCTCGCCGATCGGCAGCAGCTTCTTCGCCCAGCCAGAACTGCCGCCGAAGAAGACGAGGCTGACATAGTTGCCCTGCTCGTCGGTCGCCTGCACGCGCGTCGGACCCCGGCCGGCGCTGACGCGGTGCTCGCGCGCGGTCAGCGTGATCACGATGATCCGCCCGGCATCGCTCGCCATCAGCTCGGTGCGCGGCACCCGATCGACATAGCCGGTCGGCAAATGGAAGGCGACGTCGACGACGCGCGCAAGCCCGAGCCGGTCGAGCGGCTTGGCGAGCGCAGGCCCCACCCCTTTCAGGACGAGGGTTTCGGCGAACAGCGGATTGAGGATTTCGGGTCGCATGACTATCTGCTCCCTATAGCCCAGCCGACGCCCGCCGCCAGCGGTCGCCGGTCAATCGGCGTTGGAGATATGATGGACCACGAAACCCGCCTCAAGCGCCTGGGCTTCCGCAGCTCGCACCGCGGCACGCGCGAAGCCGACATGATGATCGGTGGCTTCTTCGAAACCTATGGACGCACCTGGACGCCCGAACAGCTCGACTGGTTCGAGGCGCTGCTCGAGGAGCAGGACGTCGACATCATGGGCTGGGCGATCGGCTCGATCGCGTGCCCGCCCGAATGGAACGGCCCGATGATGCAGGCGATGCGCGACATCAATTACGTCACCGTCGTGAAGTAACGCCGAGTAGCACCTCCCCGGCGAAGGCCGGGGCCCAAATGGTGGGCGATCGTAATTGACCGCAGTCCGCCGTTACGAACACCTCTCCAATTGGACCCCGGCCTTCGCCGGGGAGGTAATATGCCAGATCTGAACACGATCCTCTCCGCGACGACCCCGCTGACGCTGTCGGGCGTACCGTCGGGGTTCCAGCCGTCACTGCTCGCCGACCTCGCGCGCGCGGCCAAAACGCGCGCGGTGTTCATCGCACCGGACGATGCAGCGATGCGCGCGATTGCCTCGACCGCAGCGTTCTTCGCGCCCGATCTCGAGGTTCTGGGCTTCCCCGCCTGGGACTGCCTCCCCTATGACCGCGCCTCGCCCACGTTGCGTGTCATGGCCGAGCGAGTCGCCGCGCTGCAACGCCTGCAAGGCAAGCCGAAGGGTCCGCAGCTCCTGCTGACCACCGCCAACGCCGCGACGCAGCGCGTGCTGACCCCGTTCCGCATCCGCCAACTCGTCGCGCGGCTCGCGCCCGGCGAGCGGATCGGTCGCGACACGCTCGCCACTTTGCTCCAGGCGAACGGCTATGTCCGCACCGACACCGTCCACGACCAGGGCGAATATGCGGTGCGCGGCGGGATCGTCGACCTGTACCCGTCGGGCGAGGACCACGCGCTGCGCCTCGACTTCTTCGGCGACGAGATCGAAAGCGTCCGCACCTTCGATGCCGCCGACCAGCGCACCACGGGGCGGATCGACGGCTTCGTCCTGCTCCCCGCCTCCGAAGCGCTGCTCGACGAGGACTCGATCAAGCGCTTCCGCACGCGCTACCGCGACTCGTTCGGCGCGACCGCAACGGGTGACCCGATGTATCAGGCGATCTCCGAAGGCCGGCGGATCGCGGGGATGGAGCATTGGCTGCCGCTGTTCGAGGAGAAGATGGCGACGCTGTTCGACCATCTCGGCGCCGACGACGTGGTGGTGCGCGACAACGGCGTCGCCGCTGCAGCGGAAAGCCGGCTCGAAGCGATCGCCGACTATTACGAGAACCGCAAACGCGCCGAGGCCGCGCAGCCCGGCAGCTACCGCCCGTTAACCGCTAAGGCGCTCTATCTCGACGCGCAGGAATGGTCGGGCGCGACCGAGGCGTTCGCCGCGCACGTCACCTCGCCCTTCCACGAGCCGACTAGCGCCACCGTGCTCGACTTCGACGTCGACGGCCCGCGCGATTTCGGTCCCGAACGCGCGGCGCAGGCGAACATCTACGAAGCCGTCGCCGACCACGTTGAGAAACTGCGCAAACAGGGTCGCAAGCCGATCCTTGCCAGTTACTCGATCGGCGCGCGCGAACGCCTGGGAAGCCTACTCGCCGATCATGGGATGAAGGGCGGCAAGCACGCCGAGACCTGGCAGGACGCGCTCGGCATCGCCGACACCGCCAAGAGCTTCGGCGTCGCGCTGATCGTCCTGCCCCTCGATCACGGCTTCACCGCGCCGGGGATCGCGGTTCTCACCGAGCAGGACATGCTCGGCGACCGACTCGTCCACCGCAAGAAGCGCAAGAAATCCGCCGACGCGTTTCTCGCCGAGCTCGCGACGCTGACGCCGGGCGATCTCGTCGTCCACATGGACCACGGCATCGGCCGCTATGAGGGGCTGACCTCGATTCCCGTCGGCCAGAGCCCGCATGATTGCGTCGCGCTCAGCTATGCCGGCGGCGACAAATTGTACGTGCCGGTCGAGAATATCGACGTCCTCTCGCGCTACGGCTCGTCGGAGGAAGGCGCATCGCTCGACAAGCTCGGCGGCGAAGGCTGGCAGCGTCGCAAGTCGAAGATGAAGGAGCGGATCCGCGAGATCGCCGGCGAACTCATCGCGACCGCCGCCGAACGCGCGCTGCATCCGGGCGACGTGCTCGAACCCGACGCCAGCGGCTATCCGAGCTTCGTCGACCGCTTCCCTTACGAGGAAACCGAGGATCAGGACCGCGCGATCGAGGACGTGCTGGGCGATCTGGCGGCGGGCAAACCGATGGACCGTCTGGTGGTCGGCGACGTCGGCTTCGGCAAGACCGAGGTCGCGCTGCGGGCGGCGTTCGTCGCGGCGATGGGCGGCAAGCAGGTCGCGATCGTCTGCCCGACGACGCTGCTCGCACGCCAGCATTACAACAATTTCGTCGCGCGCTTCGAAGGCTTCCCGATGAACATGGGCCGCCTGTCGCGACTCGTCACCGCGAGCGAGGCGAAGGCGACCAAGGAGGGACTGGCGAACGGCACGATCGACGTCGTCATCGGCACGCACGCGCTGCTCGCGAAGACGATCGACTTCAAGCGATTGGGGCTCGTCGTGGTCGACGAGGAGCAGCGGTTCGGCGTGACGCACAAGGAGCGGCTGAAGGCGCTCCGGGCGGATGTCCACATGCTGACGCTGACCGCGACGCCGATCCCACGCACGCTGCAGATGGCGATGTCGGGGATCCGCGAGCTGTCGGTGATCCAGACCCCGCCGGTCGATCGCCTCGCGGTGCGGACGTACATCATGCCGTTCGATCCGGTCGTGCTGCGCGAGGCGTTGCTGCGCGAGCATTATCGCGGCGGGCAGAGCTTCGTCGTCACGCCGCGCGTGGCGGATCTGCCCGAAATCGAGGAGTTCCTGCGTGAACAGGTGCCCGAGATCCGCTTCGTCGTCGCGCACGGCCAGATGTCGCCGACCGAGGTCGAGGAGCGCATGTCGGCGTTCTACGACAAGAAGTTCGAGGTGCTCGTCTCGACCACGATCATCGAGAGCGGGATCGACATCGCGTCGGCCAACACGATGATCGTCCACCGTGCCGACCGCTTCGGCCTCGCCCAGCTCTATCAGCTGCGTGGGCGGGTCGGCCGGTCGAAGACGCGTGCCTATGCGTATCTGGTGACGCCGCCCGAGCGGCAGATGACCGTCACCGCGGAAAAGCGCCTGAAAGTACTTTCCGATCTCGATTCGCTTGGCGCCGGGTTCCAGCTCGCCAGCCACGATCTCGATATCCGCGGCGCGGGCAACATGCTCGGCGACGAGCAGACCGGGCATATCAAGGAGGTCGGGTTCGAACTCTACCAGGCGATGCTGGAGGAGGCGATCATGGACGCCAAGGCGGGCGGCATGACGTCCGGGCGCCCACGCGATTTCTCGCCGCAGATCACGGTCGACGCACCGATCCTCATCCCGGAGCACTATGTCCCCGATCTCGACCTGCGGATGGGGCTGTATCGCCGGCTGAACGATCTCGACGAGGGACAGGAGATCGAGGCGTTCGCCGCCGAGATGATCGATCGCTTCGGCCCGCTGCCGGATGCGACCGAGAACCTCATCAAGGTCATCGAGATCAAGCTGAACGCCAAGAAGGCGTGCGTAGCGAAGATCGACGTCGGCCCGCGCGGCGTGCTGGTGTCGTTCCACAACGACACGCCGCCGAATATCGACAAGCTGCTGGCCTATGTCGAGCGCTTGAACGGCGTCGCGCGGTTGCGGCCGGACAGCAAGCTGGTCCTGCAACGCGCCTGGGGCGACCCGAAGGCGCGGCTGCACGGTGCGCTGCAATTGTCGAAGGGACTGGCAAAGGCGGCGGGGTAACGCCTGCCCGGGCATGGTGCGGCCCGTTCTCCTGCGAACGCAGGAGCCAGGGTTACGCACGCCGCCGTCTGCAATCCTGGATTCCTGCGTTCGCAGGAAAACGGTAGACATGAAAAGAGCCGGCTACCTTCATAGGTAACCGGCCCTTTTCGCCGTCTAGAATAGTGGCTTACTTCGGCAGCACGACACTCGGCCCGATGCTGTCCACCACCTTGCGCGCATCGAACGCACGGATGTTGTCGCGTGGGATCGGACCCTTGCGCATCACGATCTCGGCGGTCGCCTCGTAGCGATCGATCGTGCGGACATCGAAGTCGTTGCCCCATGGTCCGCCACCGAAGCCGCCATAGCCGCCGCCGAACCCGCCGCCAAAGCCACCATAGGGGCTCCAGTTACGCCAGCCGAAGCCGCGGCCGTAATAGCGCCAGGACGGACCCCAATAGCCGCCGAAGCCGCCGTAACCGAACCCGCCGCCGATCCCCGGCGTCGAGTAGGTGCGCGACTGGAGATTGGTGTCGCGGTCGGCCATCAGATAATAATCAAAGCCGTTCTGCAGCGTCAGCTCGGCGGCGCGGAAGAACAGGTACCGCTCGACAGTGTCGCGCGACGTGACGCTGTTGCCCGCGAAGCTGACGAGGAAGCGGCCCGGTTCGACCTGGCGATCGCTATAGCCGGTGCGGCTGAACCCCTGGCCAGTCGCCGGCCGATAGGTGGTCTCGGTCGCGCATCCGGCCAGCAGCAGCGCGCCCGTTGCGAGCGCTGCCAATGCGACCTTGCGACCCGGTGTCTTAAACATGGTGTCGTCTCCGTTCGCGGCGAATGCGGCGAAACGCCGCTTATTAGCCGTCAGTTGTGGAACGGTTGATGAACGACATCGCTCCCATGCGCCATCTCGTTGACGCATTTTTCATGTTCCGCGTCAGGCGCCGATCACGTGAAGCGCGATCGTGCGAAGGTGCGGGCGGCGGCGGTGCTCGAACAGGTAGATGCCCTGCCACGTGCCCAGCGCGAGTCGACCATCGATCAGCGGGATCGAGAGCTGGACCTGGGTCAGCGCGGTGCGCAAATGCGCGGGCATGTCGTCCGGGCCTTCGTCGTCGTGGAGATAGTCGCGGGACTCGGGGGCGATGCGCGCGAAATAGGCTTCGAGATCGGTGCGGACTTCGGGCGCCGCGTTTTCCTGGATGAGAAGCGACGCCGAGGTGTGCCGGCAGAAGATCGTCAGCAGGCCTTCGGTGAGACTCTGGTCGCGGACCCAGCGGGCGATTTGCTGGGTGACGTCGACAAGGCCTTGGCGGGTGGTGTCGATGGTTAGGATCGTGGTGGCTTGGCGCATGGGGTCCTAACGATCGGTCCGGAGGGTTGCTCCGCCGTTCCCCCGCTAAGGCGGGGGTCCAGGAGCCCCGAGCGGCATCGCCCGTAACCCTGGACTCCCGCCTTCGCGGGAGAACGGGAGGGAGGTTGGCATTACATTAACCACCCCAGCGGATATTTCACCACCCCGGCGGAGGCCGGGGCCGAGTTGGGGGACGGCGCTGACTGCCGGTACGCTTCGTTACTGCGACCTTCCCAACTGGGCCCCGGCCTTCGCCGGGGTGGTGCAAGCTGGGACGTTGGAGCGTCCGGTCACTCGGCTTTGCTCAAACAGCCCCGTGGCACTGCTTATACTTGCGTCCCGACCCGCACGGGCACGGCGCATTGCGGCTGACCACGCCTTCCCAGTTCGCCGGATCCTCGCCGATATCGGCCTCCTGCGGCTGCGCGATCTGCAATGGCGGCATCGTCGACGTGATGTGGCCGCGCGTGCCCCCATCGAAATCATTCGAATTGTCCTCACCCGTGAACGGGTCGAAATGCGTCGTGATGAAGTCCGGCAGCTCGGGCAGCCCGACCGGCGCCTGCATCTGGAACTGGGCGTGCGCGATCGTTTTGGTCACATCCTCGCGGATCGTCTCGAGCATCCGCTGGAACAGCGAGAACGCCTCCTGCTTATACTCGTTGATCGGCGTCTTCTGCGCGTACGCGCGCAGGTGGACCACCTGGCGCAGCGCATCGAGCGTCGCCAGATGCTCCTTCCAGTGATGATCGAGATTCTGCAACAGGATCGACTTCTCGACCGACGTCCACGTCTCGGTATCGAGATCCGCGGATTTCTGCGCGACCGCCTCGTCGGCCATCGTGCGGATACGCTCTTCCAGAACCTCGGGATCGACCGACTCCTCGAGCAGCCACGCATCGATCTGCGGCTCGAGGTTGAGCACCTCGGCGAGCCGCGTCTTCATCCCCGCGACGTCCCACTGCTCGGGGTACGAGTTGGGCGGGCATGCGTCGCCGACGATCACGTTGACCGTCTCCGCACGCATGTCGGTCACCACGTCGCCGACCGTATCGGCATCCATGATGTCGGCACGCTGCTCGTAGATGACCTTGCGCTGCTCGTTCATCACGTCATCATATTCGACGACCTGCTTGCGGATGTCGTAGTTGCGCGCCTCGACCTTCTTCTGCGCAGTCTCGATCGCCTTCGACAGCCACTTGCTGCCGATCGCCTCGCCATCCTCGATGTTGTTGCGCATCATCTTGGCGAACAGCGTGTCCGGCCCGAATATCCGCAGCAGATCGTCGTCGAGGCTCAGATAGAAGCGCGACAGACCCGGATCGCCCTGACGCCCCGAACGCCCGCGCAGCTGGTTATCGATGCGCCGGCTCTCGTGCCGCTCGGTGCCGAGCACGAACAGACCGCCCGCGGCGAGCACCGCCTGCTTCTCCGCCTCGATCTCGATCGTGATCCGCGCCGCTTCGGTCTCGTATTCGGGCGTCCCCTCGACCAGCTCCGGATGCTCGTCGAGCATGCGGAATTCGAGGTTGCCGCCGAGTTTGATGTCGGTGCCGCGGCCCGCCATGTTGGTCGCGATCGTCACCGCCGACTTGCGCCCGGCCTGCGCGACGATGTGCGCCTCCATCTCGTGGAAGCGCGCGTTGAGCACCTTGTGATCGACGTTCTCGCCGACCAGGAACTCGCTCAGCATCTCCGACTTCTCGATCGACACCGTACCGACCAGCACCGGCTGGCCCAGCTCGGCGTGATGCTTGATCTTCTTTGCGATCGCCGCGAACTTGTCGCGCGTATCCTTGTAGAACTCGTCTTCCTCGTCGACGCGCTTGACCGCGACGTTGGTCGGGATGCTGACGACGTTGATCTTGTAGATGTCGTAGAACTCGGCCGCCTCGGTCGCCGCGGTGCCGGTCATGCCGCCGATCTTGGGATACATGCGGAAATAGTTCTGAAACGTGATCGAGGCCATCGTCTGGTTCTCGGGCTCGATCTGGACGCCCTCCTTGGCCTCGACCGCCTGGTGCAGGCCGTCCGACCAGCGCCGGCCGTCCATCATGCGACCGGTGAACTCGTCGATGATGATGACCTTGCCGTCCTTGACGATGTAGTCGATGTCCGACTTGAACATCACGATCGCGCGCAACGCCTGATTGAGGTGATGCACGACCTGCGTGTTCTCGAAGTCGTACAAATTCTGCCCCTCGAGCAGCCCCGCCGCCTCGAGCATCCGCTCGACCTTCTCGGTGCCGTCCTCGGTGAGGATGATCGTCTTCTGCTTCTCGTCCTTGTCGTAGTCGATCGGATCGAGCTGCTTCACGACCGCGTCGACCTGCATGTACAGCTCGGACTTGTCGTCGGTCGGGCCGGAGATGATCAGCGGCGTACGCGCCTCGTCGATCAGCACCGAATCGACCTCGTCGACCACCGCGAAGTTGAAGGCGCGCTGCGTCATCGCGCTGCGCTCATACTTCATGTTGTCGCGGAGATAGTCGAAGCCGAACTCGTTGTTGGTGCCGTAGGTGATGTCCGCGGCATAGGCGGCGCGACGTTCCTCGTCCGACAGGTTGGGGATGATGACGCCGATCGTCATACCGAGGAAGGTATAGACCTGCCCCATCCACTCGGCATCGCGCGCCGCGAGGTAATCGTTGACGGTGACGACGTGGACGCCGTCGCCGGGCAGTGCGTTCAGATAGGTCGCGAGCGTGGCGACCAGCGTCTTGCCCTCGCCCGTGCGCATCTCGGCGATCTCACCGCGGTGGAGGACGATGCCGCCGACCATCTGCACGTCATAGTGGCGCTGCCCCAGCACGCGGTGCGCGGCCTCGCGGACCGTCGCGAACGCCTCGGGCAGCAGGTCGTCGAGCTTCTTGCCCTCGGCGAGACGCGCGCGGAACTTGACCGTCTGGCCCGAGAGTTCGTCGTCCGACATCGCATGAAGCGACGGCTCGAACGAGGCGATCTTAGCGAGGATCGGGTTGAGCGACTTGACGTACCGGTCGTTGGACGAACCGAACAGTGATTTGGCGAGGCCACCGAACATGGGCAGAATTCCTGGATATGAGACGCGGCGGCACGCTTTGCGCCCGCACGCGGAAAAATAGGGAGCGGCCCGCAGGCCGAAGGGTCACGCGCCCGACGCTATTCGCGCCGACGGTCCGCCCAGATCGGGGTGTTGCCGACGTCGATAGTGCGCAACGTCGCGGAGACGGCAACGTCCTCGAGCGAAGCGAGCGCCGCAACCGGCCGCACCGCCACCTTCGCCACGGCGACGACGGTGGCCTGCGCGCAGATGCTGCCCTGCGCCACCGCCTGCGCCGACTGCCCACGCACACCGGGTACCGCGCCGGTCAGCGCGGACAGGAGGGCGGAAAGGAGAAGCAGCAGGTTCATGCGGGACCGGCTGTATGCGAACACGTCGTCAAGGTCCATCCGTCGTCAGGTGATCATTTCCCGAAGAGCCGATACGCGACGCGCACGCGGTCCTGCACCTTGATTGGCGCACCCTGATGCTTGGTGAAGCGTTCGCTACCCTCGCACAGGTCGACCGCTTTCGCATCCGCATCGTCGGTCGACGCGTCGACGAGCGTGGACACCGGCGTACAGGCGGTGCGCGTGCCGTCCGGTTGTACCAGGAACTCGCTACCCGTGTCTTGGAAGACCGTCATTCCCTCCGGCATCGGCCCCGACAGCGGCGCGGCCTGGCCGATGATCCGGTCGATCAGGACCATGACTTCAACATCGCCCGGTGGCGATACCGCGGGATCCCCGCCGAACATGGTCGCGAACATCTCACGAAACCCCGCACACATCGTCGTCGCGTCGACCGCGACGTTGGCGGGCAGGTCACGCAGTTCGCAACTTTTGATCGCCGCCTTGTTGGACAGCAGCAATGTCAATTTCTGTGCCGCGTTTTGCAGCGGGCTGATCGGCGCTTCCGGCAGGACCCATCGAACCTTCAGGTCATATGAGCCGGCAACCGGTCTGCCCGCGGCATCGCGCGCCGGAGAAAAAGACGTCGTGCGCCCGGTGATAATCCGACAGGTCGCCGCATCGAGCGACATCGACTTGGAGGACGTTACGATCCGGCAGCCTGTCACCGCACCCTGCGGATCGATCGCCAAGGCCGCTACCACCATGCCGTCTTCCTGCATGGTGGCAGCCGCCGGCGGATACGCGTCCGGCCCGAACAGCGTCGCCAGTTCGGACAGCGGCTTCGGCTCCGCGCGCTCAGGCGCTGCTTCCGCCGGCAGTCCGCCTGCGAACAGCGCCAGGACGGCAAACGCCCAATATCCCCGCACCGACAAATCCCCCAAATGATCCGGCGCGCAATCAAGCCGTTGCGGCGATGCGGCACAAGCGGCAAATGGCGGACATGACCGAGTCCACCTCCCCGCTCGCCCTCCCCTTTCCTTCGGCTCCTGCCATCGACGGCGTCGCGCTGCATGTCGCCCGGGCGCGCTACAAGGCGTGGGACCGCTGCGACCTGACGTTCGTGACGCTCGAACCGGGGACCGTTGTTGCGGGCGTGCTGACGACGAGCAAATGCCCGTCGCCCGAAGTCGAGTGGTGCCGCGCGGCGCTGACGCTGGGGCAGGCGCGCGCGCTGGTAGTGAATGCGGGCAATTCGAACGCGTTTACCGGGTCACGTGGCCGGGCGGCCGTCGAGGCGATCGCGGCGCGGACCGCGGCGCATCTCGGCTGTCAGCCTTCGGACGTGTTCGTGTCGTCGACCGGGGTGATTGGCGTGCCGTTGCCGATCGACAAGGCCGAAGCCGGGCTGGATGCCGCCTTTGCCGCCGAACCCTGCGGCTGGGAGGATGCCGCCGCGACGATCATGACGACCGACACCTTCACCAAGGGCGCGGTGACGACCGCGGTGATCGGCGACCGGACGGTGACGCTGGTCGGCATCATCAAGGGCTCTGGGATGATCGCGCCGGACATGGCGACGATGCTCGGGTTCATCTTCACCGATGCCGCGGTCGAGCCGGAGTTCCTGCAGGCCGCGCTGTCGAAGGCGAACGCGCCGAGCTTCTCGTGCATCACGGTCGACAGCGACACGTCGACCAGCGACACCGTGCTGGCCTTTGCGACCGGCAAGGCAGGGAATGCGGCGTTGGCGGACGATGGCAGCGTCGGCGCCGACGCGTTCCGTGCGGCACTGGCGGACCTCTGCCACCAGCTGGCCCTGCTCGTCGTTCGCGACGGCGAAGGCGCGCAGAAGCTGATCAAGATCCAGGTGACCGGCGCGGAGAGCGACCGCAGCGCACACCGCATCGCGATGAGCATCGCCAACTCGCCGCTGGTGAAGACCGCGATCGCCGGCGAGGACGCGAACTGGGGGCGCGTCGTCATGGCGGTCGGCAAGGCCGGCGAACCCGCCGATCGCGACATGCTGTCGATCCGGTTCGGCGATACGCAGGTCGCGGAAGGTGGCCTAGCGCTCAGCGGCTATGACGAGGCGCCGGTCGCTGCGCACCTCCAGGGCCACGAGGTCGAAATCGGCGTGGATTTGGCGCTAGGCGAAGGCCGCGCTACCGTGTGGACGTGCGATCTGACGCACGGATACATCGCGATCAACGCCGATTATCGGAGCTGATCGCTACCGTGCCGTCACCCGGCGCTAGCCTGAGTGACGGCGTGGCAGCCTTTCCTTAGGCGAGTTCACCCTCGAGCCAGGCCTTGAGCCGGCCCTTGGGCTCGGCGCCGACCTTGGTCGCTGCCGGTGCGCCTGCCTTGAACAGGATCATCGTCGGGATGCCGCGGACGCCGTACTTGCCCGGCGCGTCGGGGTTCTCGTCGATGTTGAGCTTGGCGATCGTCACCTTCTCGCCCAGTTCTTCCGAGATTTCCTCGAGCGAGGGTCCGATCATCTTGCACGGGCCGCACCACTCCGCCCAGAAATCGACGAGCACGGGCCCGTCCGCGTTCAGGACGTCCGCATCGAAGCTGGCATCGGTAATCTGCTTGGTCGCCATCGTGAATTCTCCTTCGTTGAACGCAATCTAGGGTCGCGCGCGTGTCCGCTCAACCACCGAGGCGCTAGCTTTGCTCCGCGGGCCGATAGTGGGGCTTGTTCGCGGCCAGCGTCGCATCGCTCAGCACGATCAGCCGCGGCCCCGCGGTGTACAGCAACGCCGCCTCGACCGACCGCCCCGGAAAGATCACGCCCAGCGCCTCGGCATAGGCCGCCATCTGCTTCAGATGGTAATCGGGCACGTCGTCCAGTCCGCCCGGCGCGCGCCGTCCGGTCTTGAAGTCGACGACCCGGATCCGGTCGGCCTCGATCAGCAGGCGATCGACCGTGCCCGACACGACGATGCCGTTCGGCAAGGTCGCCGCAATCGGCGCCTCGGCCAGCGTATCCGCGCCGAACAGCGCGGCAAACCGCGGATCGTCGAGCACCGCGACGACGCTGCGCACGATGTCCCCGCGCGCCGCCGCATCGTCGACGCCGCCCGCCTTCGCCAACCAGCGATCGGCCGCGGCGACGCGATCGGGGGCGGCAACCGCCGGCAGCCGCTCGAACAGCGCATGGATCAGCCGGCCCCGCTCCGCCGCGACTCGCATCGCAGGCGTCGGCGGCGGATCGGAGACGGCGTCATCGCCCAGCGCGGACGGCGACAAGGGGCGCGGCGGACGCGCCTCGACCGGCGCCGGTTCGTGCGCCCAGGCCGGGAGATGCGCGTCCGCCGGACGTTCCGCCAATGCCGACGCCTTGGCGCTCACCGCCGGCTGAGGCTCGACCCCGACGAAACGCCGTTCCTCGCCGCTACCCTCCGCGGAAGGCGGCACATCAAGCGCGGTCAGCGCACGGTTGGCCGCCGCGTACCAGCTATTCTCCGGCGGCACGCCCTTCGCGCGAGTCCCGAGCGCCCCCGCGATCACCAGCCGCTCCTCCGCGCGCGTCGCGGCGACGTAGAAGAGCCGCCAATGCTCCTCGAGTTCTCGCTGCTCGGCCGCAGACACCACCGCATCCAATGGCCCGCCGCGTTCGGTTGCGCGCGGGCGGAACACGGGGATCGGCGCCGCGCCGGGCTCGGGCGCCCATTTCAGGATCGACCGCGGTGCCGCCGACGGGTCCGCGGTCGCATCGGCGAGGATCACCAACGGCGCCTGCAACCCCTTCGCACCATGCGCGGTCATCACGCGGACCGCATCGAGCGGCGCGGACGGATCGCGGACGATCTCGACGTCGCCGCGATCGAACCAGTCGAGGAAGCGCTGCAACGACGGCGTCGTCGTGCTCTCGAACGTCAGCGCGGCGTTGAGCAACTCCTCGATCGGATCGCGCGCCTCGGTCCCCAGCCGCCGGATCAGTTTCCGGCGACCGTCGAGCGGGCCGGACAGCAGTTCCTCCAGGAACTGATACGGCGTGGCGATGTCGGCGCGCGCGAGCATCGACAGCAACGGCGCGAGCCGCGCAGACGACTGCGTGCGTTGCAGGTGGCGCCAGAGCGGCCCCGCCTCGCGTGGTGCCGCCGCCATGAGTTCGTCCTGCGTCCACCCGATCAACGGCGAGACGAGCAGCGCCGCGACGCTCAGATCGTCCTCGGGCTGCAAAACGAAGCGGATCGTCGCGAGCAGATCCTGCACCGCCAGCGGCGCGTTCAGCCGCAGCCGGTCGACACCCGCCACCGGCACGCCCTCGGCATAAAGCCGCGCGACGATCAGCGAAGCGAGGTCGCCGCGCCGCTTGACGAGGATCATCACGTCCTCGGGCCGAAGCCTGCGCCCCTTGCTCTCCAGCATCAGCCCCGTATCGGACGCGAGCCAGCGCTTCACCGCGCGCGCGATGTCGCTGGCGAGCTTGCGCACCGCGTCGTCGACCCAGCCCTCTTCGTCGTCCTCGCTGCCGCCTGCCGAGACTGGCGGCCATAGCGTGACGGTGCCGGGGCCGGCGACTTCGCTCGCGTGGCGCTCGACCTCGCCCGCGATGCCGAGACCCGGCTCGCCGATCGCGTCGATCGCGGCGTCGACGAACTCCAGCACGGTGCGCGTCGACCGGAACGAATGCCGCAGCGACAACCGCGCGAGGGGCAACCCGCGCTCCTCCTCGGGCCAGTCGTCGTCGCCCAGCGCTTCGCTCGCCCGACCGCCGAAATACTGTTCGGCGGCCTGGAAATTGAGCGGGTCGGTCCCCTGAAACCCGAAGATCGCCTGTTTGTAATCGCCGACCGTGAACAGCGTCCGCGTCGACGGCGCGTAGATGCCGCGGCCGACGAAGAACTCGTCCGCCAGCGCGCGCACGATCCGCCACTGGTGCCCGTTCGTGTCCTGCGCCTCGTCGATCAGCAGATGCTCGGTCGCCTGGTCGAGCTTGTAGCGCACCCATTCGCCGATCCCCGGCTGGTCGAGCAACGCCACCGTCGTCGCGATCAGATCGTCGAAATCGACCGCGCCAGCCCGACGCTTGGCCTGCGCATAGGCGCGCGCGTAATCGCGCCCGACCTCCAGTCCGTCGGCGAGCAGATCGCAATACACCGCGCGCTGGACCATCGACAGGACGTCGGTGCACGCCTCACCCAGATCGCGCGCGAGCACTTCGTAATCGGGATCGGCATCGATCAGCTTCTTCGACGCCTTGCGCTGCGTGCCCGTGCCGGTCAGCACGACGCTGGCGAGATCGGACAAGGTCGCGGCGCGATCCTCGGAGTCGAGCCAGCGCTGCACGGTCGTCGCCGCCGCGAGCCCCGTGGCCGTCCCCCAGGCGCGATTGGCCGCCGCGATCCGCGCGATCGCATCGAGATCGAGCGCGTCGCACCACTCCGCGATCGCCTCGTCGATATCGCCCGACGGCAGGCCGAGTTCGCGACGCAACCACGGCTGGATCCCGACCGGCAGCGCCTCCAGCGCAGGCAGCGCACGAGCACACGCCAGCAGGAACGCCTCCGCCCCGCCCTCACCCATCCGCAGCGACAGGCGGCCGACGATCTCGACCGGGCGTTCGCGGCCGTCGCGCTCGGCGTCGGACAGCATGCCGGCGAGCGCTTCGCGGGCGAGCCCGGCTTCCTCGCGCGCTTCGAGCGGACGGAAGCCGGGCGTGAGGCCAGCCTCGACCGGGAACGCGGCGAGCAACCCCTGGCAGAAGCCGTGGATCGTCTGGATCCGCAGCCCCCCGCCCGGCGCGTCGAGCACCTTGGCGAACAGCGTGCGCGCGCGATCCTGTTGCGCGGGGCTACCCTCTTCCCCCAACGCCTGCAAATCCAGGAACAGTTTCGGCCCCGGCATCCGCACCCACGCGGCCAGCCGCCCGTTGATCCGCTGCGCCATCTCGGCCGCGCCCGCCTTGGTGAAGGTCAGGCACAGGATCGCGCCCGGATCGACACCGCGCAGCAGCAGGCGGAACACGCGCGCCGCCAGCACCTGCGTCTTGCCGGTGCCCGCCGACGCGGAAAGCCAGACGTGCGACGCGGGGTTGCTGGCGTCAGCCTGCGCGCCCTTCAGCCGGGGCAGCGTGGCGAGCGCATCACCGCTCACGGCCATACCATTCGTCGCGGCGCATCAGCTGGTCATACTCGGCATAGGGGGCGTATTCGGGGACGAGTTTCGCGGTGAACGCCGCGCTGCCCGTCAGCCATTCGCCGACGACTTCGGTGAAGTTGTGCGCGGCGATCGACGTGAATTCGGCGGTCGGGATCTTGTCGCGCTTGCCCTCGGGATCGACCGGGCTCTCGATATAGCCGAACGCGTCGCGCTTCTTGCCGAGCGACCAATATTCGAACGCGCCCGCGGTGCCCGACACGTCGGCGAACCCGCCGCGCTCGGCGATGAGGCCCAGAAGCCCGAGCTGCAGGCTGTAACCGGCGCGCACCGCGGTCGGCGACGGCGGCTTGCCGGTCTTGTAGTCGATCACCGCGAGGCGCCCGTCGGGGAGGCGGTCGATCCGGTCATAGCGGCCCGACAGCGTGACGCCGGCAATGTCGATCTTGCCCTTGCCCTCGGCACTCGCGACGGTGCGGCCGTCCTCGCCCTGCGTGACGATCGCGCCCGCGATCCAGTCGATCGCCTCGAGCAGCCGTGGTTGCCACAGCGCGCGCATCATCGGATGCGTCCGCTCGTCGTCGAGCATCGCCTTCGCGCGCAGCCGCAGCGTGTCGACGGTGCAGCCGTCCTGCTTCCACCATTGCTCGAGAATGTCGTGGACCGCGGTGCCGCGCCACGCCGCGCTCGGATCGGCATCGACCGGATCGAGCGGCATCAGCCCGAGCACGCGGCGTGCATAGAAGGCATAGGGGTCGGCCTTCAGACGATCGACCTCGGTGACGGAAATCGCCTTCGGACGGAGCAGCGCCGGCGGCGAAGGCGCGGGGCGATCGGCGGGCAGATGCTCGCCCGGATCGTCGAGCGCACGCGTCCAGCCTTCCAGCGCCGACGCGCGCTCGAACCGATCGCCCGCAAGCGCCTGCAACCGCAGCCAGAGCCGCGACGCCAGCGCCGGCGACTTCGCATCGCGGCGCGCGCGGGTGACGACGGCACGCGGCGCGCCGAGCGCCTGCGCGAAATCATGTGCTGCCGTGCCGACACGCCGTTCGAGACCCGGCAGGCCGAGCTCCATGCGGATCCGCGGCGCCAGCCACGGATCGGGCGCGGGCCGACCCGGCCACACGCCTTCGTTCAGACCGCCCAGCACCATCACGTCGGCGGTCTGCAACCGCGCCTCGATCAGACCGTAGATCGCCAGCCGCGGATGCCCGCCCGGCGCCGGCCGCACCGCGACCTCGTCGAGCAGCGTGCGTAGCAATTGCGGCACCTCGCGCGGATCGACGCGGGGCGGTCCGGCGGGCGCTTCGGCTTCCAGATCCGCGAGGAACTCCGCCGCGGCGCGGCCCGCGAGCCCCGACCAGAGGTTGTCGCCGCACAAGGTCTGCGCCGTCTCGCGCAGGCAGGCGAGCACCGACGCCAAGGGCTGCGGCCCCTGATCGAACGCGCCGGCCAGAGGCGTCAGCAGCGGCTGGACGTCCGCCCACCACGTCGCCGCGGTGCCCTTGCGCTCGTCGAGATGGCCAGCGATCCCGTCGAGCCCGGCCGCGGGTCGCGGCCCGCGCAGCCGTCGGTCGAGCGCACGCGCGCCGTCGAGCCATAGCAACCGATCCTCACCGCTGCGCACCAGCGGATGCTTGAGCAACGCCAGCAACGCGAGCGGCGAAAAGCGCTGCGCCGCCGCCTCCGCGAGCGCGAGCAATAGTGTCCCCGGCGGCAGGATCGACAAAGGCCGCCCCGCGCTGTCGTCGATGCCGATTCCCCACCGCCCGAGATGCGCCGCCACCCGCCGCGCGAGCGCACGATCGGGCGTGACCAAAGCCGCGGTCCGCTCGGGCACTTCCAGCGCCTCGCGCAGAACCAGCGCAATGGCCTGCGCCTCCTCCGCGGGCGTCGCGAGTTCGGCGGCGGTCACGCCCTTCAACCGGCGATCCTCGGCTGCGATCTGCGTCCATTTGCCCGTGAAATCCGCAGGCGCCAGCGCGTTGGCGATCGCCCGCCCGCGCGCGGCGTCGGCGTCGTGCCCGCCGCCCTCGCGCCAGGTCTGCACCTCGCCGCGCGCGACGCTCATGCGCAGGAGCATCAGCTTCGCATCGAACTGCGGATGCGTCTCGATCGAGCGGCGCGTAAGCCCGGTCACCGGATGCGGATCATGCGGGCCGAGCGCGTCCCATTCCTCGTCCGGCAGCGCCAGATCGAGCCCGGCGAACACCACCATCCCGTGGGGCATGTCGGCGATGCAGCGTAGCAGCCGTGCCACCGCCGGCGCGGAATCGGTCACGCCCGCCGCGCACACGATCCCGGCTGGCGGCGCGTTCCGCCAGCGTTGCGCGAGCCGGTCGAGCAGCGCCGAGCGCCGCGTCGCCGCATCGATCCGCTCCAGCCGCGCGAGTTCGCCCGGCCAGCGTTGCAGCACGATCTCGAACGTCGCCAGCGCGCGGCGCCAATGCTCGGTCAGCTCGGGGCCCAGCTCGATATCGCGCAACCTGGTCGGCGGCACCTCCTCGACAAGCAGCTGGTCGAGCGTCCGCGCGAGTTCGCCCGCGAGCCGCACGGCTTCGGCGGCATCGACCGGATGGCCTTCGCGCGCGCGTTCTTCGGACACCAGCCGCGCGAGGATCATCCGCCGCTGATAGGGCGGCACCGCGGGCAGCGGCGGATCGATATCGTCCGCCGGATCGAGCGCGGCGCCGACCGCCTCGCCCATCTCGGGATCGCCCAGCGCCACCAGCCGCGGCAACACGAGGCCACCGCCGCTCGCGCGCACGAACGCCTCGGTCACCGCCTTCACCGCGCGGTTGTTCGGCAGCACGACCAGCGCACGCGCCAGCGCCAGCGGATCGCGCCCCGCCTGCCGCATCAGCCCGGCGACCAGCGCATCGGCAAACGCCCGGTGCGCGGGGATCGTGTACAGCGTCGGACGACCCGCCGTGGCGCTATCAGCCATCCGCGAGGATCGCCTCGGTCCGCGGGATCGCGGCGGGCGTACCAACGTCGAACCACAGGCCCTGATGGACCTGGCCGTACGCGCGGCCCGCCGCGATCGCTCGGTCCCAGAACACGTTGGTCGAGAACGGCCCCTCCGGCCAGTCGGCGATCAGCCGCGGGTGGAGCATCTGGATGCCGGTATAGGCGAACGGCGCGAGCCGGCCGGATTTGCGCCGCCCGCTGATCCGCCCATCGGCGGCGAGATAGAAGTCGCCCGGCCCGCGGTGATTATGCGCCCGCGCGAGCGGCACCATCAGCAGCAGCGCGTCCATCGTCGCATCGTCCCAGCGCGACGCGAGCAGCTTGATCGCGTCGACCGGCCCGTCGATCCACAGATTGTCGCTGTTGACCACCAGCACCGGCGCATCGCCGAGCAGCCCGCGCGCCTGGACGAGCCCGCCGCCCGTCTCCATCAGCATCTTCCGCTCGTCGGAGATCACGACGTCGATCCCGTCGAACCGGTCGGTGACATGCGCCTCCAGCGTATCCGCCAGGTAATGCACGTTGACGACCGCGCGCTTGATCCCCGCGGCCTGTAACCGCTCGAACACGTGATCGATCAACGGCTTGCCTGCGACCTTGACCAAGGGCTTGGGTCGCGTCGCGGTGAGCGGCCGCATCCGCTTGCCCAGGCCCGCCGCCATCACCATCGCCGTCTCAGGCACCGTCCCGCGCGGGACGGGGCGGATCGTCTGCTGGCGGGTCACGCGCCGAGCGCCAGCGGATCGCCGCGCAACGCGGGCGGCACGTTGGCCGCGAACCACGCCTTTACCGGCGCCATCACCGGCTGCGCCAGATCACGCTCCAGATAGGTCCACACCCGCGGGCACATCGTCGCGTAATGCGGCTTGCCGTCCCGCTTCCACAACCGCGTGAAGATGCCGAGGATCTTGGCGTTCCTTTGCGCGCCGAGCACGTGATACGCGTTCATGAAGCCCTCGTCCGTATCGGTGGCGGCGCGGTATCGGTCGAGCATCGCCGCCTCGACCGTCGGGTCGACCGTCCGCCGCGCATCCTGCAACAGCGATACGAGGTCATAGGCCGGGTGTCCCGCGAGCGCGTCCTGGAAATCGAGCAACCCCAGCGACCGCTCCGGCCCGACCAGCATCAGATTTTCGGCATGATAATCGCGCAGCACGGTGACCGGCGTGTCGGCGATCGCGTGGTCGAACACCGCCTCCCACGCGGCGTCCCAGCCTGTGCGATCGGGCGCGATCCCGACCGCCGGGCAATACCATTCGACGAACAGCCCCGCCTCGCGCTTCAGCACCGCCCGATCATAAGGGGGGACGGGTCCAGCCGGCTCCGCGCGCAACCGCACCAGCAGGTCGATCGCCGGCGCGTACAGAGACAGTTCCTCGTCCGGCGCGGCGTCGACCGCCTCGCGCAACCGATCGTCGCCAAAATCCTCGATCAGCACGAGCCCCTGGTCGAGATCGCACGCCAGGATCGCCGGCGCCGCGAAATCGCGCGCGACCAGCCATTCGGCGACGGCGATGAACGGCCGCGGGTCTTCATGCGGCGGCGGCGCGTCCATCAGGATCGCCCGACGCCCCCCCTGCTCGGCGCCATCCACGGCGCGGAAATAGCGCCGGAACGAAGCGTCGCCCGCGACCGGAAGGATCTTCGCCCCTCCCCAGCCATGAGCGTCGAGAAAAGCGGCGGCGCCAGGCGGCGGGGTCATGTCGGCCATCGCGACCTCCAAGCTTCCGGCACGCCGATAGTCAAGCCGCGCGTGCCATCCGGCTCGATCGTCAGGCTCAGCCGAAGCGCATCGGGCCAATAGTCCGGCCCTGCGCGCTCGGGCCATTCGACCAGCAGCAGCGAATCGTAGCGCGCATCGTCGAGCGCGAGTTCCTCGATCTCGGCGGGGTCGTCGATCCGGTACAGGTCGACGTGCATCACGGGAAAGCGGACTTCGGGCGGCTCATAGGGCTGGACGATTGCAAAGCTGGGCGACGGCGCCTCGCCGGCAAGCCCGAGCGCCGAGAGCAGCCCGCGCGCGACACTGGTCTTGCCCGCACCGAGCGTGCCTTCGAGCGTAACGACGTCGCCGGGCCGCACGCGCTCGGCCAGCAGGGCGCCGAATGCTTCGGTCGCTTGTGGATCGGGTAAAAGGATCATGTGCACGAGCCCTCTCCCCCTCGGGGAGAGGGTTGGGTGAGGGGCTGTTCCAAGCGGAGCGCTGCTTGGCAACCCCTCACCCCGACCCTCTCCCCGCAGGGGAGAGGGAGCAGAAGTTGCGCGCTCATCGCCGCGGCAATTCGACGGTGATCAGCGTGCCCGCCCCAGGCTCCGACACCAGTTCGATCGTCCCGCCATGCGCTTCCACGAACTGCTTGGCCAAAGGCAGCCCGAGTCCCAGCGCCCGATCCCCCATCGGCTTCGACTCCGCAAACCGGTCGAACGCATGCGCCACCGCCTCCGCATCCATCCCCACCCCGTCGTCCGACACCACGATCCGCGCCGAGGTCGCATTGCCGTCGGTGTGCAGTAGCACGCGCCCGCCATCCTGCGTCGCCGCCACCGCATGCCGCAGCAGATGCTCGACGACCTCCTTCAACCGCTTCGGATTGCCGTTCACCCGCCCCGTCGACCGCGCCACCTCGACCGCGAAGTCGAGCTTGCGCCGCTTGGCCGACGGCAGGATCGTCTCCGCCGCCGCACGCACCGTGGTGGCCAGATCGACGTCGCTGCGATCCGTCTCCGCGCGGTCGCTCTCCGCGCGCGTCAGGTCGAGCACGTCGTCGACCAGCAACCCGAGCCGCTCGACGGACTCCAGGATCGCCCCGACATAGCCCTCGGCCTGCGGCGTCATCGCGCCCGCATACCCGCCGTGCAGCATCTCCGCGAACCCGCTGATCGACGTCAGCGGCGTGCGCAATTCGTAGCTCATGTTCGCGACGAACGCGGTCTTCACCTTGTCGGCCGCCTCCAGCGCATCCGCACGGTCCCGCAGCGCCTGCTCCGCACGGCGGCTGTCGGTGATGTCGAGCATCGTGAACAGCGCGTTCCCATCGGGCAGCGGCACACCGGCGAACTCGAAATGGCGCCCGTCGGCAAACGCGACGCGCCCGCCGCGCTGCTGTCGCTCGACCGTCGCGGAGCGCACCAGATCGGGGATCAGCGCCGAGCGGCCGGGGGTGAGCAACTTGCCCCCCGCCGCCTCGGCAAACGCATCGACACGCGGGTGCGAGGCGAGGAACTCTTCCTCCAGCCCCCAAAGCAGCCGGAACCGGTTGTTCCAAAGCTGCAACCGGCCATCCGCCGCAAACACACCCAGTGCCTCGAACAGGTTGTCGAACGTCGCCGTGCGCACCCGCAGCAGCGTGTCGCGCGCGCTGGCGAGCTGGACCTGCTCGGTGCGATCCTCGAAGATCAGCAACAGGCCACCATCGGGCAGCGGCTGCGCGACCACGCGGAGGTGCGTTCCACCGCGCAGGTGCCAGTTCTCCTCCATCGCGCCGCCGCCCGGCGAGCCGCCCTGCGCCCCGCCGGTCTGCATGAACCAGTCGCGCCGCTCCGCCTTCCAGCTGGGGAAGTCCCGCACCTCGGGCAACCGGTTCGCCTCGCGCATCCGCTCCAGCACGCGGTCGAACTCGGGCCGGTCTGCGAGCCATTCGCTGCGCATCGCGAACATACGTCGGAACGGCTGGTTGCAGAACACGAGCGAGCGATCGCCGCCGAACTGCGCCACGCCGGCGGACAGGCGGTCGAGCATCGCGCGCTGCGCCTCGGCAAAGCGTTTCGCCCCCGATCGCGCCTGCTCCAGTTCCTCGATATCGATCGCGAACCCGGCGACCCCGCCGCTCGGCAACGGCACGTCGTAGATCTGCAACGACCGCCGCGCGCCGTCGATCGTCGCCGGCAGGACCTGCTGATGCGGCCGTCCCTGCTCGCGCGCCAGCGCGGCACCCGCGAGAGGCCCGCCGCGACCCGAGCCCTCGACCAGTTCCAGGCCGCGCGCGACGACATCCGCCGCATCGCGCCCCTCGACCGCGTCGACATAGGCCGAGTTCACCATTGCCAGCCGCAGGTCGGTCGCGCGGTACCACATCGGCATCGGTGCCGCCTCGATCAGCCCGGTCAGCGAGTCATACGCCGATCCCAACCGGTTGGTCTCGGCGCCGAGCCGCGCAATCTCCGCCTCGCTGTCGGTCGCATCGAACGCCCAGAGCAGCACCGCCCCGGTCGCCCCCATCTCGCCGGGCGCGCGTCCACCCCGAAACGTGATCGCCCGCGTCGAGCCCTGCAACCGCACCGACCGCACGAACGCCCGACCCGACCGCTGCGCCGCCGTGACGTCGGCGATCAGCCGCGCCGCATCGTCGGGGGACAGCCCCGTGCCGCCGGCCGCAAGCTCGGCGATCGACCGCGGCGGCGCCTCCAGCCCCAACCAGTCCGCCATCCGCTGCGTCATCTCGATCCGCCCGCCCGAGCGGATCACTGTGACGAGCGCCGGCGACCCATCGAGGACCGTCTGCAACTGCTTGCTGGTCTCCAATACTCCCGCCGCATCAACACGCGCGCGCAGGCCAAGGAAAACGAGAATGCCGCCGGTAGCGACCAGCATCAGCAAAAGCGCGCCCGTCAGCACTGCCGCTCCGAGGCCGAGCGTGATCATCGTGGAGCGAATAAGAGACGGAGCGAGATCATCTCCCCCGTCTAAGCGCCCCGATGCCGATGGGAAAGACAGATGGCAAATGGCACCCGTATTTCCGACTTCTGTCTGCCCCCGCAGCCGTTCGGCATGCGGCCCCCATCGCCAATGTCTCCAACGTTGCCAAACTGTTGCAAGGAAGAAACACTACGCAATAATCGTTCGCGGCCTACCGCAAGATAATGGCAGAAGTCATGTCCCAGCTCTAGGCAGTCTCGCATTGACGAACGACAGCCTCCTTGTCGTTTCGCCCGAACCGCAAGCCAGGACTTCACTAGAATGCAAACATATCGCCGCCGTTTGCTCGCCACGACGTTGTTCGTGGGTGCCGTTGCCCTCGCCGCTCCTGCAGTTGCTCAGGTTGCCCCGACGGAAGCGCCCGCCACCGACCCGATGGTATCGCAGCCGCCCGTCGATCAGGCGACCGCTGCGCCGCAAGCTGCACCGCAAACCGAAGCGCCCGCGGGCGATATCGTCGTAACGGGTTCGCGCATCGCGTCGCCATCCGCGACCGCCGCCTCGCCGCTGCAGAGCGTCGGCATCACGCAGATCCAGCAGTCGGGCGTGATCAACGTCCAAGACGTGCTGCTCCAGAACCCGGCATTCGGCACGCCCGGCGTCAGCCGCACGAATTCGAGCTTTGCAACGCAAGGCGCCGGCATTGCGACGGTAAACCTGCGGAATCTCGGCGATGACCGCACACTGGTGCTAGTCAACGGCCGCCGCTTCGTTTCGGGCCTGCCTGGCAGCAACGCGGTTGATCTGAACGTCATCCCGACCCAGTTCCTCGAGCGGGTCGACGTCCTCACGGGCGGCGCATCTGCGGTCTATGGCTCGGACGCGGTCGCCGGCGTCGTCAACATGATCTACAAAACCAAGTTCGACGGCGTCCAGCTCGACGGTCAAGTTGGCATGTCGCAATATGGCGACGGCTTTGACCGCCAGCTCAACGGGCTGGTCGGCAAGAACTTCGCCGACGGTCGCGGCAACATCATGCTATTCGGCGGCTATTCCAAGCAGGGCACCGTCTTGAAGCGCGACCGCTATACCGAAGCCGGTTCCAGCGCGGTCGACTCCACCAGCCGCGGCGCCTATGTAACGGGCAACGACGCTGACCTGTTCACCCCCGAGCGGCCGTATCTGTCGGGCTTTGCACCGCAGGGCCGCTATTACGCCGGCGACAGCACCTTCACCTATGGCCAGGACGGCGCGCTGCGTGACTGCGTTTCGACCAATGGCACCGCAGGTTGCGCCAACGCCGATGGCACCGCCGCGGGTCCGGACGGCTTCAACCGGTCGAGCTTCCGCTACCTCGCCGTCCCCGTCGAGCGGTATGTCGCTGCGGGACGCGCCAATTTCGAAGTCGCCCCGGCCCTGAACCTGTTTCTCGAAGGCAATTACGCGAAGACCAAGGTCAGCACGGTGATCGAGCCCTTCCCGCTCGATTCGACCTTCAGCAACCCGCGCAATTCGGGTCAGATCCCGATCCAGACGGTCGTCGGCGGCATCACCTATCGCAACCCCTATGTGCCGACCGCGATCTTCAACGCGGCGACTGACACTGACGGCGATGGCCTGAAGGACATCTACTTCGACCGCCGCCTCTCCGATTTCGGCGCGCGCACCAGCAGCGTCACCCGTGACGTCTTCCGCATCGCGGGTGGCGCGAACGGCAAGTTCCTGGACGATCGCTTCAACTACGAAGTGTACGGCATCTACGGGCAGACCAAGGAAGACCAGATCGGCAGCGGTCAGTTCAACACGGCGAACTTCTTCCAGGCGCTGAACTCGTACCAAGATCCGGCAACCGGCCAGATCGTCTGTGCTGACCCCGCGGCACGCGCCGCAGGCTGCGTACCGGCAAACATCTATGGCGCAGGCGCGCTCTCGCCGGCGGCGTCGTATCTCGCCGTGCCAACTACGCTTAGCACAAAGGTGACTCAGACGGTTGCCGGCGGCAACGTATCGGGCAAGCTGTTCTCGTTGTTCGGTGCGGACCCAATCGGGTTTAGCGTCGGCACCGAATATCGTCGCGAGAGCAGCCGCAACGACTTCGATCTGCTCACGCAGCAGGGCCTGAACGGTAACAACGCGCTGCCGTCCACCGCCGGTCGCTTCCATCTCTGGGAAGGGTTCGCCGAAGTCGTCGCGCCGATCGTTCAGGATCGTCCATTCTTCCAGTCGCTCAGCGTCCGCGGCGCGATCCGGGTGTCCGACTATTCGACCGTGGGCACCACCTACAGCTATAATTTTGGCGGTGAATGGGCACCGATCGACGACATCCGCTTTCGGGTGATGCAGGCGCGTTCAGTCCGTGCACCGAACATCAACGAGCTGTTCCAGGCGCCGCAGCAGGACTTCCCGAGCGTCAACGATCCCTGCATCGGCGTGACCGCCACGACGGCGGGCACGCTCGGCGCCTCTTGCCGCGCGGCACCTGGCGTGCTGGCGAACATTGCCGCCAATGGTGGCAAGTTCACCGCGAACCAAGCCGACGTCCAAGGCGTCACAAGCTTCGGCGGAGGCAACCCAAACCTGAATGAAGAGAAGGGCGATTCCTTCACCGCAGGCGTCGTCATCAACCCGCGTTCGATCCGGGCTCTGCGCAATCTGGTCGTCACGGTCGATTACTTCAACATCCGTATCAAGGATGCGATTGTCCAGACGCCTCTGCAGTACATCCTGAACCAGTGCTACGAGCAAGGTGCCACGGACTATTGCAGCCAGATCACGCGCCGCGCAGGTCCATTGGGGCCGAACAGCGCAGGGTCGCTGGACCAGCTGACCAACAGCTTCCTCAACAGCGGCGGCGTGAAGACTCAAGGCATCGATACGGTCATCACCTATCGCCAGGACCTGACCGATATCGGTCTTGCCGGCACGCTCGGGCTGCGCGGTTCATACACCCATCTGATCTCGGGCTACACCGTACCGCTACCCGAAGCCGATCGCGATTATTTCGCCGGCGAGATCGGCGCATCGCGTGACCGGTTCACGACCAATGCGTCCTACGACATCGACGGCGTCGGCCTCACGATGACGGGTACCTGGATCAGCCAGGCCAGCCTGGACGATCAGCTGACCGGTGCCCGCCCGGGTACCAATCCGCTCTACCGTGTGCGTCCGCAATTTTACCTCGACTCGCAGATCCGTTTCCAGACCAACGACGGGTTCGAATTCTATATCGGTGGGTCAAACCTGTTGAACAATAAGCCCCCCTATCTCGCCGACATCGGCGCGTCGGCAGGTCAGGATACCGATGCCGGCACGTACGATGCGCTCGGCCGTCGCTATTATGCGGGTGTCCGGATCAACTTCTGATCCCTCCGCACGATCATCCTAGGAAGGGAGCCGGAAGCGGCTCCCTTTTTTTTTGTTCTGGACGGCCGACCGGGTAATGCGGTGTAGCGATCGAGCGTCCACCGCGATGTCATCGCGCCAATACCGGTGGACTTCGACGAATTGGAATTAACGCGAAGGCGCGAAGGCGACGAGGCCGACAATCGATCCGCTCGTCCTTGGCATACTGGCGGCTTCGCTTTCGGTTGGTATCGCCTGCAGCGCTGCCTGCCTGCATGCCTCCTTTCCCTGCTTTGCGCATTTGCGTGAACACCCACTTGGTCATCCGCAAGCTAGCTAGCCCGGACGCAAAAAGGCCGCGCCCACCGGATGGTGAACGCGGCCCTTTACGCAGCGATCGTGCGAACGATCAGTAGCGGTAATGGTCCGGCTTGAACGGCCCCTCGACCGGCACGCCGATGTAGCCGGCCTGCTTGTCGGAGAGCTTTGACAGCTTCACGCCGAGCTTCTCAAGGTGGAGCATCGCGACCTTCTCGTCGAGGTGCTTTGGCAGGACGTACACTTCGTTCTTGTAGTTCTCGCCCTTCGTCCAGAGTTCGATCTGCGCGAGCGTCTGGTTGGTGAACGAGGCCGACATGACGAACGACGGGTGGCCGGTGGCGCAGCCGAGGTTCACGAGGCGACCCTTCGCCAGGATGATGATCTGCTTGCCGTCCGGGAACTTCACCAGGTCGGTGCCGGGCTTCACTTCGGTCCAGTCGTAGTTCGACAGCGCGGCGATCTGGATCTCCGAGTCGAAGTGACCGATGTTGCAGACGATCGACATCGGCTTCATCGCCTTCATGTGATCGGCGGTGATGACGTCGGCGTTGCCGGTCGCGGTGCAGAAGATATCCGCGCGGCTGACGGCCTCTTCCATCGTCACGACCTCGAAGCCCTCCATCGCCGCCTGCAAGGCGCAGATCGGATCGACTTCGGTGACCATCACGCGCGCGCCGCCGTTGCGGAGCGACTGCGCCGAGCCCTTGCCGACGTCACCGAAGCCGGCGACGCAGGCGACCTTGCCGGCGAGCATGACGTCGGTCGCGCGACGGATCGCGTCGACCAGCGATTCCTTGCAGCCGTACAGATTGTCGAACTTCGACTTGGTGACCGAGTCGTTGACGTTGATCGCCGGGAACGGCAGCTCGCCCTTCTTCGCGATCTCGTAGAGGCGGTGAACGCCCGTGGTGGTCTCTTCCGAGACGCCCTTCAGGTTCTTGACCGTCTCGGTGAGGTAGCCGGGGTTCTTCGCGACATACGCCTTCAGCGCACGCTGCATCTCGACCTCTTCCTCGTTCTCGGGCTCGGGCATCGTGTGGCCGGCTTCGAGCTTGGCGCCCCAGAGCGCGAACATCGTCGCGTCGCCACCGTCATCGAGGATGATGTTGGCGGTCTGGCCCTCTACGTCGCGATCCCACGAGAAGATGTCGCCGACATAGTTCCAGTAATCCGCGAGGCTCTCGCCCTTGATCGCGAACACCGGCACGCCGGTGGCGGCGATCGCTGCGGCGGCATGGTCCTGCGTCGAGAAGATGTTGCACGTCGCCCAGCGGACGTCGGCGCCGAGCGCGGTCAGCGTCTCGATCAGCACCGCGGTCTGGATCGTCATGTGCAGCGACCCGGTGATGCGCGCGCCCTTGAGCGGCTGCGACGGACCGAACTCGGTGCGCAAGGACATGAGGCCGGGCATCTCGGTCTCGGCGATGTTGATCTCGGCGCGGCCGAAATCGGCGAGGCTGATGTCGGCGACGACGTAATCGGTCTTCGCGCGCTCTAGCGTGGTGGCCACGAGGATATCTCCTGGGAATAATCTTTGATCGGCGAGCCTCATGCCCGTGCCGGATGCCGTGCCCTGTAGGGGATCGGAGGGTTCAAATCAAATATAAAGATATCTTTATATGTTGGGTTGGGCGCGCTGCTTACTCGTGTTCTCCTGCGAACGCAGGAGCCCAGGACCAAGCAGGACAGCGTTCTTTACCCTGGGCTCCTGCATTCGCAGGAGAACGGAAGCGTCAGGCCCGCCCCGTCTCCGCCACCAGCAACCGAGGATCGACCCCGGCCTGCGCGAACGCGTGCGTCCAGCGGTCGTCGGCATCGGTATCGAACAGCAGGCCGGTGTCGCCGACCACGTTGAACCAGCCCGGCCGCGAGAGCTCGCCCTCCAACTGGCCGGCATCCCAGCCGGCATAGCCCAGCGCCACCACCCACTGCGACGGCCCGCGCCCCTCGGCGATCGCGCGCAGCACGTCGACCGTGCTCGACAGCTTCCACCGCCCGGCGACGTCGACGCTATCCTGGCCGCCCCAGTCGGACGAGTGCACCACGAACCCGCGGCGCGGCTCGACCGGGCCGCCGAAATGCACCGGTGCGTTGGGCGCGTCGCCGGGCGCGATCCCGAACTGTTCGAGCAGGTCGTGGAAGCCAAGCCCGTCGATCGTCGCCCCCAGCCCGATGCCGATCGCGCCATTCTCGTCATGGCTGCACATCGCGATCACCGCGCGGGCAAAGCGCGGGTCGCTCATCCCCGGCATCGCGAGCAGGAATTGTCCGGAAAGAAAGGCCGTCTTGTCCATGCGTTGGAACATAGCGGCGCAGACGGGCGCCCGCCACGCTTGAAATACGTACGCCTGAGTCCAAGGTACGGCTCGCGCGCGACCACCGCGCGGCGACAGGAGATTTCAGATGACGATCAGCGTCGGCGACCGGCTTCCCACCACCACCCTCGTCAAGGCAACGGCAGACGGCCCCGACCAGGTCGATACCGACAGCTTCTTCAAGGGCCGCAAGGTCGCGCTGTTCGCGGTTCCCGGCGCGTTCACGCCGACCTGCTCGGCCAAGCACCTTCCCGGCTTCGTAGAGAAGGAAGCCGAGCTGAAGGCCAAGGGCATCGACGAGATCGCCTGCGTCTCGGTCAACGACGCGTTCGTGATGGGCGCCTGGGGCAAGTCGGCGGGCGCCGGCGACATCACGATGCTCGCGGACGGCAACGGCGATTTCGCCAAGGCTGTCGGGCTGACGATGGACGGCTCGGGCTTCGGCATGGGCACGCGCAGCCAGCGTTACTCGATGCTCGTCAACGACGGCGTCGTCGAGCAGCTCAACGTCGAGGCCCCCGGTGAGTTCAAGGTGAGCTCGGCCGAGCACCTGCTCAGCGAGATCTGACCTCTTTGAATCCTCCCCCGCCAGGGGGAGGTGGCTGGCCTTCGCCAGACGGAGGGGGAGGAAAAGGAAACCTCGGTTCCGTGTCCGCCCCCTCCGTCACCTTCGGCGACACCTCCCCCTGGCGGGGGAGGATTTGAAAAAGCCGCAGTCTTGCCACCGTAACCTCCGCCACCTAACACTGCGCGATGACACTCGCATCCGACCTCGTCGCCGACCTCGACCGCCTCTACCGCGCCTCCGTCGACCGCCTCCAACAGGCCATGAGCGCCTATATCGCGGACGGCACCGTCCCCGATCCGGTCAGCCGCACCGATGGCTCGTTCGCCTATCCCGAGATCCGGCTGACCTATAAGGGCGGCGTCGACCGTCCCACCCCGCTGCGCTCGTTCGGCCGCATGGTCACGCCCGGCGAGTACAAGATCAGCGTCACCAAACCTGCGATCTTCGCCGAATATCTGATCGAACAGCTCACCTTGCTGATCGAGGATTACGACGTCACCGTCGAAGCCGTCGAAGGCCGCCAGGAAATCCCGTTTCCCTATGTGATCGAACCCGGTCACGCGCTGAGCCTCGACGAAGTATCCGCCACCGAATTGTCGCGCCACTTCCCCGCCACCGAGCTCGCGCATATCGGCGATGAGATCGCCGACGGTATTTGGGTCGCGCAGGACGATACGCGCCCGCTCGCGCTGTTCGACGGCCTGCGCACCGATTTCAGTCTCGCGCGCCTGCGCCATTACATGGGCACGCCCGCCGAGCACGCGCAGCGCTTCGTGCTGTTCACCAACTATCACCGCTATGTCGACGAGTTCGTCCGCTGGGCCGGGACACAGCTTGGGCCCAAAGCTGATGGAACGCCTAGCCGCTTCACCAGCCTGTCGGGCGCGGGCGGGATCACGATCTCGTCGGGCGACGACATCGACAAGATCATCTCCGACAGCGCCTGGCGCCGCCACCAGATGCCCGCCTATCACCTGATGGCGGACGACCGCACCGGCATTACGCTGGTCAACATCGGCGTCGGCCCGTCGAACGCGAAGACGATCTGCGACCATCTCGCGGTGCTCCGCCCCGAGGCGTGGCTGATGATCGGCCATTGCGGCGGTCTGCGCCCCAGCCAGCGGATCGGCGACTACGTCCTTGCGCACGCCTATCTGCGCGACGACCACGTCCTCGACGACGTCCTGCCGCCCGAAATCCCCGTGCCGGCGATCGCCGAAGTCCAGGTCGCGATGGCCAAGGCCGCCGAGATCGTCTCCGGCCAGTCGGGCGAAGAACTCAAGCGCCGCCTGCGCACCGGCACGATCGTCACCACCGACGATCGCAACTGGGAACTGCGCTATTCGAAGTCCGCACTCCGTTTCTCGCTGTCGCGCGCGGTCGGCATCGACATGGAATCGGCGACGATCGCCGCGCAGGGCTATCGCTTCCGCGTGCCCTACGGCACGCTGCTGTGCGTCTCGGACAAGCCGCTCCACGGCGAGCTGAAGCTGCCGGGCCAGGCCAACCGCTTCTACGAGCGCGCGATCAGCGAGCATCTGCGGATTGGGATCGAGACGTGCGAACAGCTCCGCCTCGAGGGTGCCAAGCTGCATAGCCGCAAGCTGCGTGCGTTCGACGAGCCGCCATTCCGATAAGGCGTTCCGGTAAAAACCGGAGCGGATCGTGCGGGAATGCGTTACGCTTCCGGAATCATTGCTGAGGGAATATAGCCGTGGCCGACACCGACACGCCCGATACGGAAGCAAAGAAGCCCATCACGCGCCGCCGCGCGCCGCGCAAGACCAGCGCGCCGAAGGCGGCTCCGGCGGCGACGTCGTCGACGAAGCCGGTTGCTTCCAAGTCCGTGCCGGCTGCGAAACCGCTCTCGGACAAACCTGTGGCTGCCGCGACGCTAAAGCCCGCAGCCAAGCCTACGCCAAAGCCACGCTCGACCAAGCGCGCTACCCCCCGCCCGGTTCCGGCGCGCAAGGCGACCGCGCCGGTCGTGGCTGCCAAGCCGCCGGAAAAGACTCGCGGCAGATGGGGTGCCGCCGCGATTTTCAGCACCGTTGCCGTCGCGAGCGCGGCAGTGGGCGCGCTCCTGACGTTGCGGGGCAGTACGCCCAGGGCTCCGCTCAAGCCGAAAGGCAAGCATGCGCATCAGGCCGACGGGACGGACTCTTCGAAGTCGTTCGACGCCGGCATCGCCGATCCGGGGACGGTCCCCGAGTAAACCGCTTCTACCTCACCACCCTGCAAAGGCCGGGGGCCAGTTGGAACGTCTTGGGTGGGTAATCGCATCGCGTCTTTACCGCCGTCCCCCAACTAGACCCCGGCCTTCGCCGGGGTGGTGAAAAATGGGGAGTACCGCCCTCTCCCGTTCCCCCGCGGAGGCGGGGGCCCAGCTCAAACCACGGCCATGACGTAAACCCCGCCCCCTCGCCTTCGCAGGTGAACCCAAAGGGAGCAAACCTCAGCGCGCGAGGAAGTCCGCGATCGCCTGGCCGAGCTCCGGCTTCACCACAGCACTCATATGGCCGCCGGGAGTCTCGACATACGTCCCATGCGGCAGGATCGCGGCCAGGTCCGGTGCCGAACCATTGTCCCGATCCTCCCCGCCGCACACCACCAAGGTCGGCTGCTGGATCGCCTTCACGGACTCCAGCGGCGTGTCGACGAAGGTCTCGAGGATGCCGAGCAACGCGACGGGATCGCCCCCGGTGGTTTTCAGGAACGCCTCGGCAAGCCACTCCGGCGTGCCCTGCACATGCTGTCCGAGCTTGGTCAGGATATTCCGAAAATGGCCGGCGCGCCGCGACGTCTGGGTCAGCCCTTCGAGACCCATGCCGGAGAAGATCACCCGCCGCGGTGTCGCCCCCGTCGCCAGCATCCGCGACGTGGTCCGCGCACCCAGCGAATAGCCGCCAAGGTCATAATCCGTCAGCCCC